>DASXDF010000032.1:0-3329 GCA_036490815.1 Acidobacteriaceae bacterium | reverse complement strand
GTGCCGCAGAGCCTGGAAAACACGCTGGCCATGCTGCAATCGCGGCTGCAGCACGTCGTGGTGGAGCGCCACTACGATCCCAATCTGCCCATCATCTCCGCGTATGGCAGCGAACTGAATCAGGTTTGGACGGCATTGCTGGAAAACGCACTGGACGCGATAAAGAATCGCGGACGAATCACCCTGAGGGTTCGCCGCGCCTCCGATCTGCTTCTGGTCGAGGTGGAAGACGACGGTCCCGGCATTCCCAAGGATCAGCAGGGGCGCATCTTCGAACCCTTCTTCACCACCAAGGCTCCGGGACACGGCCTCGGCCTGGGGCTCGACACCGCGCAGCGCATCGTGCGCATGCACCGCGGCTATCTCAACGTCCTAAGCTCGCCGGGAAAGACCTGCTTCCAGGTTGGGCTGCCGTTGCAGCAGACCGGCGCGTACTAGCCAACCCCGCCACCCCCCTCCCCCTCCCGCTGCGGGAGACTGGTCTGGAAGTGCTTGCACATCAACGGGTTAGGGTGTCTCCCGGCGGCTAAATTCGTCCATCCAAAGGGCTTATCGCTAAATTCGTCTTTCCAAACGGGTTACGACCTCCATTTCACACCGGATGCAGTGATGGATCACCAGCAAATAAAAACGCCCGCGAATGATCGCGGGCGCTTCGTCTATCTCTCTATTTCCAGTGTAGCGAATTCGATGGGGTGATTTGGCAGATTTCTTTGAAAACGTTCCTGACGCAGTTTCAAATTGAAACACTGACTACTTGTAGGGGGCTGGATCGCCCATGTTTTCGGGTGGAACGACTGCAGGCCCCCGCTACGCAAGTAACTTCCGCTAAGCCGACATATCGGTACTGATTTTGGAATTTAAAGGGCTCCCAAGTCGACTTTGCGAGACGGATTTGTGGGGTGCCACACAGGTTTTTGTGTAGGAATATACATTTTCAACGAATGCTATCGCCTCTATGCTTCTTTCAGCGTCAGCCTGTTAGACGAGGAGATAAGGCCAATTGGACATCAAGGCTTCGGGAATCGAACCCGGACAGCGTCGCTTGAACGGTCCACAGACTACAGGTCGGGAGTATCGCAATCTCTCGCAACCCACGTATGTGATGGCGGACGATGACGATGTTCTCGTGGCCATGCGGGACGGTGTCACGTTGCTTGCCGATGTGCATCGACCCGCGCAACCGGGTCGCTATCCTGTCTTGGTCGCTGCTTCTCCGTACCCGCGTCAAATCCAAAACATCGGCGCGCCCGCAGGCTTCATTGAAGCCGGTGCCAGCGACTTCTTCGTGCCGCGAGGTTACGTTCACGTCATCGCAAACTGTCGCGGAACCGGCGGCTCCGGGGGAACCTTCGGTTTCTTTGACAGCCAGGAGCGTCACGATATGCACGACCTCGTCGAGTGGGCAGCACAACAGCCCTGGTCGGACGGCAACGTCGGCATGATCGGTATCAGCTACTTCGCCATGACGCAGATGGAGGCTGCTGTTGAAAGACCTCCACACCTGAAAGCCATCATGCCCATCGCCGGCACCTTCGATCTCTATGAGTCGGCGACCCACCACGGACTGGTAAGCAGCAGCTTTCTTACCCCCTTCCTCTTCATGGTCGGGATGACATCCAGCCATACCAACAAGCTCTGGCGAAGCAAGTTGATTGACGCAGTGCGAACGATCCTGCTCACGCCCGGTATCCACAAGAAATTTGAGATGGCAAATGGCGAAGCAGCAATCGCCGGCATCAAGGCCCTGTTGAAACTTCACCATGACCCTCATCCCTGGGACGATCTGTGGCGGGCCATCGTCGCGGAACACCCGTTCCGCGATGCCTGGTGGGAGGACCGCAATCTGCTTCCTCTGCTTGATCGCGTTGAAGTGCCCGTCTACATGGGCTGCGACTGGCAGAATGTGCCGCTTCACCTGCCCCATACCTTCACCGGCTATCAGCGGATTCGCAACTCCAAACATCTGCGGGTTGCGATGATGGGAGAACACGGTCTCGCATGGCCGTGGGAAAGCCTTCATATCGAGGCGCTTGCATGGTTCGATCAATGGCTCAAGGGACGGGATACCGGCATTCTCGACGGTCCGCACTTCCGCTACGTCATCCCCGAGGTTGAGGGCTGGCGAACCACCGACGCATGGCCGCTTCCCGAAGTTATGTCTCAAGCCTACGCACTTCGTGCTGACGGAACTCTCGGCGAAGACGAAGGCGAACCCGGATCCAGAACCTACATGAACCTCGGCGGCGGACTCAATCGTCCGCATCCAAGCGAAACCGATCCGCCGTCGTTTCTGCATTGGACTACACCGCCGCTGCCCCACGACCTCGACTTGGTCGGTCCCATCGAGTTGCAACTGGATGCTGCCTGCACCGCCCCGGACACCGCCTTCATTGCAGTCCTGCAAGATGTGGACGAACACGAGAATGCCGTCAACATCACATCGGGATATCTGCGCGCTGGCTTGCGCGAGGTAGACGACGCCGCGAGCAAGCCGGGCGCACCCGTGCTTCCGTGTAGGGTCTTCGAGCCTGTGCCCATCAGCGAGCGAGTCACCTACCGCATTCCTCTCGTCCCCAATGCGCGACGCTTCCGCGCCGGTCACAAACTGCTGCTGTCTCTCACCACAGACGATCAGAACAAAGAGACCCCGGCACCACTCGAATTCAGGCACGCGAGCATCGGCACCAGCTCTTGCAACACTGTTTTCTCCTCATCGCGGCTTTTGCTTCCAGTGCTGTCATGAAACAGGAACAGTTCGCGGGCCATGTGCCGAGACTCATCTGGCATTCGTAACGAGAAAGCGCTTCTCGTCAGTGATTCGGAAGACGTGAAAAAATCAGTTGGGGCCGCAGATGAACTCCCATGAACGTGGATGACCTACAGTGTTTTCCATCGGCGTTCATCTGCATTCATTGGGGCACCCCGGATTTGCGCTGGGAGGACTGCGAGATGCGGAAAGGGTCTACGAGAAATCCACAACCGGACGAGCCCGCGACGGGAGGCAAGAACTACATAACGCCAAGCGGGCTGCAGCGCCTGAAAGATGAGCACGGGTTTCTGCTCACCAGGGACCGGCCGGCCGTGGTGGAGGTAGTGGCGTGGGCTGCCAGCAATGGCGATCGCAGCGAAAACGCCGACTATCAGTACGGCAAGCGGCGGCTGCGGCAGATCGATGGGCGGATTCGCTTTCTCACGAAGCGAATCGAAGCCGCGGAAGTGGTGGACCCGGAAGCTCCGAGAGCGGGGCAGCCGAGGGCATTCTTCGGAGCGACCGTGCGCTATGCCAATGCCGCGGGAGCGGAGCGAGTGGTGAGCATCGTAGGCAC
>DASXDF010000031.1:0-32011 GCA_036490815.1 Acidobacteriaceae bacterium | reverse complement strand
CTTTACGCCCGCCTCGTGCTGCTTCAGGATGCCAATGATCTGCTCTTCGCTGTACCGGCTCTTCTTCATACTCCGTCCTCCCGTTCAATTTACGAGAGAACTCCAGTTTTACCTGGCTGAGTTTTCCGGGGGCACGTCACTAGCCGAAGCCCGCTCAAGCGGTTGCGACTTCGAGCTGATTTCCAAGCCGATACATCCTGACGATCTCATTGAAAAACTGCGAAGCCTTTGAAGCCTGTGCTTCAATGGATGCGATCGAGCCGCGGCGACCGTCTCCGTTGGAGGATAAGAACTCGCGTCTGAAGCGCCTGGTGGCCGAACTCGGCCTGGGCAGGGAGATGCTGCAGGGGTTCCGTTTCTGCACTCACTTCCCATCCAGCGTATGGCCAACGATCTGGTCGGAAAGTCCTCTGCCGTCGTTGCGCGCCGAAGATCTTAACAAAATCACTGAGCTTTAGGACCAGAGACAAGAGGACAGTCCATGCATCGGTATTCCTCAGCCGAGACGCATATATCTGTTGGGGAAGAAACCTGCGGTTGTCCGGCGTGCCTCCTTCGCAGACTGATCTCTGCGTTGCCGCATGTGCGTCCCGGCCCGCGCGGGCGACTATCACCGGCGCCCATCATAGCTAGTCCTATTCCTTGACCTCAAGTGCCTGATTCAGCCCATTCAATAGCTGCGCCCGTCTCTCGGCAAACAGCTTCGCCAGGTTTTCCAGTTTACAGCGGACGGAGGGCTGGTCCTCCAAGCATAACCACATCGGTCAGCACAATGTCCGGCTGCCAGGCACGAGCAGCGTCCACTGCCTCTTGCCCGTCATAGACGGCAACGGCCTCGAACCCGTTATGCGAGAGAGGGTATCGGCGATCACCCTCTCATTATCGGCAACGAGCACTTTGCGCGGGATGTGGTCCGTCGAAGCCTGATCCACTATCGTGCCAACGTTCCTTCTACGGCTGAGCGGAAAGTATAATCCAAATTGCTGGGCCAGTCGGCCCGCTTTCGAGCATTCCAAGTCAAGTTGAGAATCGGGATGAGCGCAGCTCTGATGAAGGGTGTTCTAAGGGGGATGGGCCGTGAGGTCTTGTGTGAGCTGTTGGTGTGGAAAGAAACCGTCGGCAACAGGCCTGTCTACTCACAATGCAGAGTGGTCACCGCGCCGCTCGATCTTCCTGACGGCGAGTACGTTCTACTGTTCGATGGTCGGACCGTCCCTGCTAAAAAGCAGGGCGGCTGGTGGGCGATGGAGGGGCTAGGCTAGGCGGAAGAAACTTCCGTGTCGTGTCATGACGCTTGGTTCTGTTCGGCCCGTTGGCCATCATGGGAAAACCGTGTCTTGCTTGGATCCACGGTTACGTGAGCACGCCACCGTTAAGGCCGCCTATCGGTATTGGCAGCAACAAGTGAGCGCCGGGCCGGACGCGACTGCCCGCAAACAAGCCCGCCAGATGGTCAAGAAACTAACGCCGTACCTCTGAGGAAATTATGAAGGGGTTTCCACTGACATTCGTTTCGATAACGCTGGCGCGGTAATAGCGCTCAGTCACGCATCCACGGTGACGGTCGTTCTGGTCGGCGTGCTCTATTTTGCCACCCTCATAATCGTTGGCCTGAATCAGAAGCCGACAACCTGAGATTCAAGGATCGCCCGCGTTCGTTGGCGCCGGGCACAACGTCAATGCTCCACAAACCCTAAAAGAGGACACAAATGCACGTCTCCCTCCTGCCAATCTCGTCCGTTTCTGAACTGACCCGCTCAACTGTTGACATCGACGCCGAGTTGTTCAGCCTCCATGCCCTCGCGAACCAGACGCCCGTCGTCACCGAACTGGGGCAGCCGATCACGCCGCCACGTTAGACGCTGCCATACGTGCCCAGATTGCCGTCCTGAAAGGGCGGCTGGCTACCGACCAAGCCGAGGAGAGGCTCGAGGATGAGCACCCATTCATCCTCAACGCGACGCTGAACGCTGGGGCGTGGCTTCACGATGACGGAGAATCGCTATCGGCAGAGTGGGAAACCTTGCTGGCTTGATACGCATGGAGGGGCGGGCTTTGGCTCGCCCTTTCCCTTTTGCAGACCTAGATGCGCCGCCCTCTGCCAAAGACCAGGTAGAGAATCACAATGAGAAGGATGAGATCCAAGCCTCCGCCGCCGTAGTAGCCAACACCCGGACCCATGTAATATCCGCCCCCGCCCACTAGGAGGAGAATGATAATCAGGACGATGATTAAACCCATGCGGCGGAGTCTAGCACACCTCTATCGCCTAGCCCGCAGCAGATTGGCGGCCCCACATCAGGTGGCTATTCGTGGGGCCTCACCGCGAACCGTTCGATACGATCAACCGCTTCTCGACCGCAAGCTCGGCGAATATGCGCTGCCTCGCCTGTGCCTCATGACTCAGAGTGCGCTTCTTCTTATGATCTAGTTGCCCGCCTTCGTGGCTGATGGCTGAAGTGAAACATTAAGCTTCTTTTCCTCGCCGGGCCGCAATCGAATGGGCCGTCTGTGCATTCTGTCGACGGAATCCCCATAGTGCCAGGCAGAATAACCATCGGCCGATACCTCCACGGCGACTTCAACGTCGGGAGGTAGCAGCACCCTGTAGTCCGACCGTTGCGCCATTGATATCCAGAGCCTCGAGTCACTGACTCTGCGAAGGATAAAGCTCGCAGCAACCGGCCGCCCTGTCACCGCGTCAGAGACAATCCCGGTCATAATTCCCCCCGGAGGTCCTATCCGAAGGACTATTTCGGCGGGTTGTGCGTCGGAGCGTAGTACCAGTTTCGGAAAACGTTGGTTACTATAAAATGCGAACGATGTGTCAGGATAACCAGCAGATTCCTTCATCGCAAAGATCTTGTAAGTGCCTGACGGCAAGTGATCCATCTCAAACCGCCCCCCTGCATCCGTCTCGATTTGAGGAACGGCGGAACTAAGGACCACGCCTTCTGGCTGCGCCTTCACTGTGGCGCCAGCAACAGCGATCCCTTGTTCATTTCTTACAACACCCTCTATTTTTCCCTGTTGTTGCCCAAATCCAGCAAGGCAGGGAAGAAACGTAATTAGGAGACCACATGTGGCAGATATAATCTTCATTGCGACCTCAGAATGGTACGACTGTTCCAGGCGTCATCTGGCTCGGGCTAACTGTCCCATTAATGCTGATATGATCAGTGTGCACATATCCAGTCAGCGTTCCCAGAGTTGGGTTGGGACTGTGGCCACACCACTGCCAGTGATCGGTAGTGTTAAAGCCGCATCCAGTCGGTGTATAAGCGTCAGAATTGATGCTCCAGGTGTCAAAAAAAAGACCGCTGGCCCCGGTAGTTGAGGGGTTGCTACTACAATTGTTGGTAGCGTGACTCTCGGTCTGCTGGCAATTCCAGCCGTTGAAGGCGATGGATTCTCCTAAAGTCCACTGGCCCACGGTTGAGGGATTGAAATCTTGTACCTGATATTCGACCGTCCGCTGGACCGTTGTTACGCAGCCCGAGCAGGGTCCAGTCACATCCGACACGACAACAAGGTGATAGGGGCCATCAACCTGAAAGCTGACAGAATTGCTTGGAAGACCATTGGCCGTCACGCTGATACTGTTATTGCCAATTATCGCTGTAAAACCTATGTTGACAGTGATTTGTATCTGCGTATCACTTGCAGTCTGCGCCGACTTCGTGAATCCGGTAGGAAGGTTCACGGTTGGAGAAGTACCGAAGCCGGCGCCATTAATCGTGATTTGTTTGGAATTGCTTCCGATCATAGCGGTTGTGGGACTTATGGACGTAATCTGCGGACTCGTGTTGTCGTCGCCACTAGGCGTCTTGTGGACGAGGGGACAGTGGATGTGTGAATCGTTGCTATTGATGTAGCCGGAGGTGGATGACGTGGTTGAGCCGACCGAAACTCCAGTGTGAGTGCCGTAATAGTCTGCCGTTGCGATTCCGGTATTTTGAACGGACCAGTTCCCATAGAAGGAATCGCTTACATCAGCGAGCGCTCCGCCCTGGCACATATCAGGCACCTGAACACCCTGATATGCGCCACTGCCGTCAGGAATTCCCAATGGGTCATACCAGAGAGTGGTGGTTAGGGCGTAGCCGCAGCACGCGGCACAGCCATAGGCGACGTGCCCATAGGTCTTATCGTAGATCACTTTGCCTTCAAAGACTGTGCCGGCTCCTTTGTGGCTCAGATCTGCGATTTCGTAAGAGCCGGTAGTCAGATTGAGCGGAAGCGTTCTCCCGTTCTTGTCAGGACTCTGCTGCTGAATCAGCTGGCCAACGTCGATCCACATCTCCTCGTCTGGCAGCAGGGGCTGTTCCAGGTCGTATCGTTTTGTCCCTTGATCGTAGAAGATCGTGAACCGGGCACGGATAGGTCGTGTTCCGCCGTTCCCGGCCGCGATGATGGAATCATGGAAGGCATCGTATTGCCACATTCCGCCTTCCCAGCGGAACGTGAGCTGATCGCTAAAAGGGGTTTGCGCGCCGTAGCGAAGCGTGCTGTCGTAGCTGGCGGCGACGGCGACTACCTCGTCGGGAAGAGAATTCGTGGTGAGCGTGACGAGCGCCCAGTTGGCGTCCAGGGGAATTGTCCCCGCTTTTTGGAGAGCCGCCACATCGACCTCCTGCGTCTGGAAGGGGGCGAGTTGAAGACTTCCCCCCGCCGCCTTCCCTGTGGCTGTGGCCGAACGCCAGGTGAAACGGAGCGTTGCGGTGATCGTTTTAGCAGTAGTGTTGCGGATCATGAGCAGCGGCTCGAGCTCTGTTCCTGAAGGAAAGGCCAGGGCGGGATCGGGTACCGAAAGGGCCAGCATCGGTGCTCGGACAGTCCAGGACCCGGTCCGGGCATAATCTCGTGCTGTTAGCGTGGCCTGCGGATCGTAGTCGAACATCTTCATAAGCGCGGAGAACCCCGCGCCTTCGTCATACAGGAAGTGAACCGTATCCAGTGACCCGGCATGGGCGACCGCCGCAACCTTGATGCCGCCGTAGGAACCAGTGAACCCAGCGGCGCTGACGAGGCTGCGGATCGAGAAACGAAGCGTCTGATGGCCGAGAATGGAGTGCATTTGCCTGCTTTCCCGTCCAGAAGGATCGTAAACAGAAAGGACAAGCGGGATGGGGTTGGGCCCAAGATTGGTCTCGACGAGATAGCCGTCCGCGTTTTTGTTGGGAAGCCACCATATTCCTTCGCGGCCCCCACCCTGACGACTCTCATCGTCTCCAGTGGCATCGATGTGAAACATAATGGGATGCCCCGGTTTGCTCACCATCATAGCGGCGTAAAGCGTTGCCTGGGTTGGCGAGGTATAGCGAAGCACCGCAGATCCATAGGCTCCAACAAGATTCGGTACTCCGGACGCCGAGATCGCCTGATCGAGGTCCACCGATGCAGCCTCTTCGGATTTAATGGTAATCGCACTCAGTGGCGTTTCGGTCCCATCGCTCAACCGGAGTACCGGCGTTACCGTCAGGTCCTGAGGACCATTGTTCCGCAGCTGGAGTTCGCTCATCCATCCCGTCTCGCTGGTCCAGTAGGAGATAAACTGCTGCTGCTGGATCGGCGGGAGCGGAGATGGCCCAGGAAAAATCTTATTTGGTACCGGCGGATGGCTGCCGGGAGGCGGAGTGCTCTGACAATTAGCCCCGGACCACGCCAGACCGATGTTGACCATAGCGATCAGAGACAGCAATACCCTCGACAAAAGACACAAAAAGCTCATCGCGTCTTCCTCGCTTGAAAGAACGATCAGCAATGCCGGATACGAGAAGCAGGGGACGGCGCCGCGTATACTTTGACTGACAGCAAATTAGCCAGCACAGCGGTGAAGAGGAAAGTTAGACACGACAACAGTTTCAGTCAAGATAGCGAAAGTATGTAACCTTAAGTAACAGTTATCGCCATATTAACGTCCGAAAGACCTTAGTCCAGGCGAGAGCATGATTCCGGAAGGCCTGCAGGCCCGCGCTGAAACACGAGGGCCAACATGGATTCGCAATTTGACCTGGAGAATATATTCTTGCACTATTAACTCCCAAGTAAACGATGTGCCGTGCGAATCCCCGGTTCCCCCACCATTCGCATCGCTACGGGTTTGCTTTTGGCCGCCCTGCTGAGCCTTGTCGGGTATCCAGACTTCCGGCGTCGCAGTTCTCAGGCTCCAGAGGCGCTGCTGAAGCGAGCCGACGATCTCTCTTGGCTCAATGCCTGGGTTCAGGCCGAACCGCTGTACCGGCAGGCCGAAATCAAATTCCGCGCGCGAGGCAATCTCCCCGGAGCTCTACGCTCGAGTGAGTCAGGTGCCGGCTGAGTGCGAATCTTCCACGACGATTCCCAGCCAAGTCGCCGGCCTGCGGCGCGATCTGGAATTGCCGAAGGCACGCGATCCGGAAACCCGCATTCTGACCATTTTCCCGATGCGATCCTCAGACAGCGTCGTTTGCCGCGCCCTCCTTTTCCTTTTGAAGCGTCCGGTTGCGACGCGGACGCTCTTTTGTGAGAAGGATTAGGGTGCCGGATTCGCCGAGCCACCGCTGAATGGGTAATCCGGTACTGAACGCCCGCGGTTCGGCGACCCTCCGCCGCACTTCCTCGAAGGCTGCCCGCTCCGCGAAGTCAGCGCCCGGCGCGGCGAGAGCCTCCCCAACACCCGGCATCGCTTCTATCGCGGTCTTGAAAAAATGCGGAAGACTTGCCTGCCGGGCCCCGGCTTACTGGTTGATGCCCGGTGGCCACGATCGGCCGCCTTTCCCGCCGCCGAGGGCCTCCCCGGCAATCCCCTCGCCCACCGTGCGCAGAAAGGTCGTCGGCGGAAAATGTCGTCGATGCGGTCGGAAAAGATGGGGTTTTGTGAGAGTGTCCTGGCCCCCGCTGAGTTGGGGGAACTGAGCCGCCTATCGTATTGACGGAAAATTCCAAACCGGCTTCAGCGCGGCGATTGCCGTCGCTTGGGCCGCCGGCGATCTTCGTCACGTCTCCGCTACATTCCGATCGCGCCGCTCGGGCCGCCGGCTTTCCGGACGGCGGACAAAATAATCGACGAGCAAGCGATCTCCCGGTTATGCCGCTCGGCGCGAACGGCTCTTTTGGCCGGCTGGTGTCCTGAGGTGTGCTGCGTCATCGTGCCGATGCCACCGCAATCCCGGAACGACCTTACTGCCAGAAACGTCCAATGGGTCGGGCTCTGGCGATTGGGCTGGCATTTTGACACAGATGGCCCCCCGCCTGAACGTATTGTCGATGCTGCCTGATCCCTGTCCGTGTCCTCAGTTCGCCCGGCCCAAGGGGCGGGCCAAAATGCCGATTGAGTGGCCGAAAGGCTGATTTCACTAAGGTAATGCCATCGCTGGATGATGATCCGAGGTACTGCTCGGTCGTCCGAATCGAGACACGGCGTCGCAGAAGCTGGATCTGATCGAGGTCACCCGCGCATTCCGGCAGAGCCGTGTGCATGTTCGTCTTAAACCATGTGGCGCAAGGGCGGGACACCCCCATCGAAGCGGAAGACTTTACCAGGTGCCCATATGGCCTTTTCGCTGATGCCGTCCCGAGCACTCAAGCCGTTCGGCTGAGACGGCGAAAGACCTGCCGCGATTGAAAGAAGCGAAACTGAGCCGGGCAAGCAGTTCGGTGTGGATCCAATCGCGTATTGTGATCGCGCGTACACGACGGCCGTTGCCAACAAGATTCCCTATTATCCCTGGTCTTCGATATAAGCCATTCTACGATACGGTAACCGGAATCCACACTTGCATGATGGATGGAGTTCGGTTGGCCCACGCGAAATAAGGAATCAGCTTGAGTGCGCTGCTTGTTTCCCGGAGATGCTCGGACTCCGTCGCCGGGAAGTACAGTCCATGGTCGGCGGTGGGGTGAACGACAGCACCGGCATGATCGAGCACCATGACGCCCCCAAGCAGTTCCGCATCGAAGCGCGAGGCAGTCGGCGCTTCTAAATGGGCCATATAATCCGATAAGCCGAATCCCGGCTCCGCGGGTGCCTGATCCACCCCCTCCATACAAAAAACCAGCGGGCCACGTTGAAAAGCCACACGGCCGCTGTCTTCGCTCACTGCGGGATTGGCTCGCAGCGCCTGCACAGTCATATCAAAGCTCAAATCGATGGTGTCGCTTGCCAACCAGCGGCGGCGGATACACAGATACTCTCCGGGCCGTGCGCCGGCGATCGGATTGCCATTGACCTTAACGATGTTCCGCGCCGACCACCCCGGAATGCGCACGTACACGGAAAACTCGCTCTCCACAGCCGGAGTAACGACAAGCTTTACGTCGCCGCTCCATGGATATTGGGTGTGTTGCTGAAGTTTCAGAGCTGTGCCGTCCTGCAGATGCCAGTTCAGCTCCGAATTGTCGTAGAGATGCACATAGACGCCGTCGGATCCGGTGCTGTAAAAGTAGCCCGGCAGCGACGCGAAGGTGCGTTCGAGATTAGGAGGACAGCAGGTGGTGTCGTACCATGGGTTGCGAATTCTGCCTTCCGGCGCATGGCGGTCATTTTGATTGCCGCTCGGATCGAATGCCAAAGGATTGCGGTAGCAATAACTCGTGCCATCGAGCGACATTCCGGAGTTGATTCCGTTATACAGAGCGCGTTCGATCACGTCGGTGAAGCGTGCTTCTCCTGACGCTGCAAGCATGCGCCAGTTCCACATCATGTTGGCGATCGCGGCACAACTCTCGCAGTACGCGCGGGCGTTCGGCAACTCCCAGGGGTCTCCAAAGCTCTCCCCGCTATCGCGGGCTCCTACCCCGCCTGTAACGTACATCTGGTCCTTTGCCAAATCGTTCCAGAGCACATTCAGGGTCTTCCAATAGCTCTGATCTCCAGTTTCAAGGTAGTAGTCTGTGGCACCGCAACATGCGTAGAGTGCGCGAACCGCATGTCCTTCGAGTTTTGTGCGAGACGTGAAGGGACTCCCACAGAATAAATATACAATCTGCTGAGGACGCAGAGGGATACGGTCGTCACCACGCAAAAGGTAGCCGGCCAGATCGAGATACTGACGCTTACCCGTGGTGCGATAAAGTTCGACCAGAGCCATCTCAATTTCAGGATGACCGACGACAAGTGCTTTTTGATTGGGACTCGGTCCGTAGCCTGGAAGGAGGAAGTCGTCGAGGAACCGCATGCCTGCATCGAGCAGGTTACGGTCTCCGGTGGCACGATAGTAAGCGACGGCGCCCTGCAACAGGTGGCCCATGCAATAGAGTTCCTGGCCAGTTATCTGCGTTTCGTACAACATTCGCAATGGCTTGCGATCGTCGACAAAGTAGGTGTTCAGATAGCCACTCGGCTCCTGGCTCGCGACTACGTCGCGAATGATGGCGGTGGCGGTTTGTCTGAGCTCTGGCTGATCGCTCGATTGCAGGCAGAAGGCCACGGCCTCCGTCCACTTATAAATGTCCGAGTCAGAACCGTTGCGCCCAACCTGGGGGGCCGAAGACTTACCCGCCAGTCGCTGAAAGTTGGTCATGCGCCCATGGGAGACGAGCTCGTCATGCATGGAAGGGATGCTGGTTTTTATATTTGTCGCGCGGCGCCTGGACCAAAATCCATCCCGAACTTCGACAGCTCGGATGGGCACGCTCCTGATTTTGGCAAAGGGAGAGCGCGAAACATCAATCACACCCCTGTCGCTCGGGTGCTCCGACGAAGCCGCAATGCCACCAGCATTAGCCAGCAGCGAAAGAAGGCCGCCGGGACGGGGCTGCGCGAGAGCGGAAGGAACGGTAGCAGCCGCGGAGGTCAGAAACATGCGACGTGAGAGTTTGCTTTTCATCGAATAATTCCTCCTGCAAATGTCGCTGCGCCTTATCGTGATCCAGAGACGGACTTACGCAAACCTGGTCCGTCGCTATCGATGATTCGCTTCTGAAACCTGCGTAGCCGTTTCTCCCCTCCATGCGTGCATGGTTCTGCGTATACCAATCACTTTGATGGTGGAGATGCAGCGGCATCGGGCGTCTCTTCGGCCATGCGAAAGCGGTTGCCGGCTGCCGCCTTTGCTCGGTCAGCGCTCATGGAGGCAATCTTTTTGGCAAGTTCCCGCACTTCATCCCCGTCTCCTTGCTTTCGCAGGCAGAGGAGCAAGTGGTAAGCCGCACTGAAATTGTCGGGATCGGATTGAAGCGCATGACGGTCCGCATCGGCAGCCTGGCTGATAAGTCCCGCACTCAGATCGAGCACACTCAGAGCGTCATAGGCCAGCGCGAAGTCCGGCTTATTACGCACGGCGGTTTGCGCGGCGCTCCTGGCTTCCCGAAAGTCTGCCGTTCCGGGCTCCACGCCCTTGCGGAGCAGCGCTTCTGCGAGCGCATAGTTCAAGGCAGGATCATTGGGGGCTTCTTTAAGCCGGCTCCGCAGAATTTCGAGCGATTGCCCGACCCTGTTTTCCTGCATCATCGAAATTCCACGGGCAACCGTGCCAAAATTCTGACCCGGCTGCAATGCGTTTGCTCGCTGGAAATCCTGATCCGCCTGCTCATACTGCCCGAGTTGCACGTAAAGCACGCCTCGCTCGATGTACAGAGCGGCGGAGCCGGGCACTATTTTGACTGCGGCGTTCAGAACGTCGACGCCAACCTGGAATGGGCCATACACCAAACTCAGGGCGGCAAGGTCGAAGTAATTGTCGACATTGTCCGGAGAGACCTGGATTGCTCGCTGCAGGGCAGCGACCGCTTCCGGCACCTGCTGGTTGGCAGCATAAACGGCGGAAATGAGGTTGAGAGCATCAGCGCTTGGAGAGGCGTCTTCGGCAATCGGTTTGAGAGTATCGATCGCATTCGCGTTGTCGTGCGCCAAATATTGCACGAGCCCGAGGTTATAGGTCGAACGCCACTCGTCCGGCCGCAACTGTTGGAGACGCTTGAAGACCGGAACCGCGTCTCCAGGACGTTTCTCACGAAGCAGGCAGATTCCGAATTCTCTGAGCGCAATAGGCTGATCATCAATCAACTGTGCGCTTACTTTGAAGTGCTCAATCGCGGCGGTACAATCATTGCGTCTGTATGCCAGAACACCCAGCATAGCGTGCGCCGTTTGATCCAGGGGATTCAGACGCAGCACCCTGCCAAGCGTTTCCTCGGCCTCGGGTGAGCCTGAATCGTATTCGAGCTGCGCGGCGGCTTCGAGAGCCGGGGTGTAGTTAGGCTCGATAGCCAAGGCCCGACGAAAGGCCTTCAGGGCTTGCTGCTGCCGCCCGAGGTTCATCAACGCCAACCCGTTTAGTGTCCAGGCCTGAGGGTTGTGCGGACTCGCGGCGGTAAGCGCCTCCGATAGCCGGAGCGCTTCCGGAAACTTTCGTTCACGCACGGCTTCCACTGTGGCTGCGACGGAGGCTGCGTTTGTTTGGGACTGTGCCACGCACGGTAGCACACTAAGCACAATCCCTGTGGCTAGTACAGGAAGCAGGCCTCCTGCCGCGCGCAATCCCAGCCGTGAACAAATGACTCGTTTCATATCCTGTTGTGCTTCTGCTATCGTTTTCGGGGCGAATAACTGCCAATCTACGTTCGGTTAGGCGACAGGCTCCCACACCCTTGAGCCAGCTCCCGCCTTTTGCGCGAGCGGCGATGTCCGGGAGGCCGTGAAGCAGCAGGAGCCGAACGCACACGTCAAACAATTCAAGTGGTTCAATTGTCCCAGGATGCCTCCAGGCACCGCGCCGCCGATTGGGTCATGCTCAAAATGTTAATCTCCCGCCGAATTGTATGTAACGAGGGCTGTGCTGAGCCGTTGCTTTGCCGAAGTTGGCGTTGGAAAGGTCACCCACCACGCCATTTGTAGCAGACACCGCGCCATCCCAGAGATTGGGGCGATTGAAAATGTTGTAAAACTCAAAACGCAGTTGCAGATTCATACGATCATGGTTTAGAAAGTTGTTGTTCTTCCGCATCACTATGTCGGTTTGAGCGAAGCCGGGTCCGGTAAAGCGATCGGAGGCCTCATTTCCCTCAGTACCCAAAGTTGGGGTGGTAAATTGAGAAGACGGAAAAAGGCCCTTCAAATATGCCTGTCGGTCGTGCGGCTGCGAGTAAGAAGTGACATTCGGATAGCTGTAATTGTCGCCATCCCCGTTATAGTCGCCACCTCCTGGTTCCTCCCCAATCACTGCAGTGTGCGTAGAATTGAAGATCGGCTCGAACTGAGCGCTGGTATAAACGCTGAACGGGTACCCGCTCTGCAGGATGGTATTGCCTGATATATCCCATCCGCCGGTCACACGTCTTGCAAATTGATTGTTCCCGCCAAGAGAAGGAATGAAGTAGGTTTCAAGCAAAGAGAAGTGATTGGTCGCGTTCTCGGGTGAAGGTCCCCAATCCTGACTGGGGACAATCAGGGGAGTGGGGTACTGATTAGCATCGTCCGAGGATCTCGATAGCGTGTAGTTGGCGCTAATAAATCCCTTGTTCGTCACGCTTCCCCTCAGGGACAGAATCAGCGCATTATAACGCGACATGCTTTGATTAAAAGAATACTTGATGCTCCCAAAGGATGGATTGAGACGATGCAGGACGTCATTGTTTTGGATGAGATCACCGGCAAAGCGATTAATGTCAATCCCAAAGCTTTGCTCGGCGTTTTGATCCGAATCGGTAACCAGGCCTGTACCGCGAGAGCCGTCGTAACCAACGCTGGCCGAAAAGGCGTGACCGAGCGCTCGCTCCAGAGTAGCCGTGTAAATATAAATCTCGGATGCACGTACGTTGGGATCTGTGCCGGTAATATTGAGCTGATCTCCCACGACACCGCCTTGAGCATTCAGCCCAACGGTGGTCAATATTGGGTATGGAAATCCGAACGGGTATGAATTACTCGTGCCCAATGCAAAGATCGGCGGAGTTGTTGTACCCGTCAGGAATGTCGGTACCAGAAACGCAGGAGGATTCGTACTCACACCGTCTGAACTGGCTCCCAGCGTTAACCAGTCGTGATAAACGCCGGCGCCGCCGCGCACTACCCATTTCGAATCGCCCGTCAGATCATACGCAAACCCGATCCGGGGACTGAAGGCTGAAGGCGCGTGCGTCAGCAAATGGGAGGTCTGGATGACCGATCCGTTGGCCACCTTCTCATCCCAGGTCGTTCCTGCTCCAAGGTAGAAGTTTCCGGGGAGAGCTGGCATGCTGTGGTGAAACGGATTTCCAAATTCATCCCATCGCAATCCATACGTCAAGCTAAGTCTGTTGGTCGCCTTCCAGCTATCCTGTGCAAATCCAGAACCCAGGTAAGTCGTTCGGAAATAGATACCCGGCGAAGCCTTTCCCGTAGTCGGGGAATAAGACAACTGTGTCTCGCTGTATGGGTTGTCCTCAACGACATTAAGCAGGTTGGTAAAGGTGAAGTTGGGGTGGCCATATGTAGCGCTCCGCCAGTCGTACTCATCTCCACGCGTGCCGTCATAACCAAACATAAGCGTGTGGGCGCCACGCACCAGGGTGAGGACGTCTCTCCAGTGGTAATTGGGCTGAGCGTAGTCTTCTTCGACACCGGTAAACGTATATCCGGTATTGATTCCTGTGATCGTAATTCCTGGTATGGCAAGGTCGCCCGTCGCCTCCGTATTGCCGAATGGGCGATCGAATCCAAACTCGGCTTCATTCAACAGTCTCGGTGAAAAGGGGTGGGTCTCATCAGCCTGAACGGCCTGCGAGGAAATAGGGTTGGTAGTCGCGTTGGCAGGACGCGCCGATGGGCCTCCAAAACTGTTGTTCATCCGGTAGTAACTGCCGTAAAGACGGTCTTTGGAGAAATATTTATCGATGCGGACGTTATATTCCTCCCCGTTCGTGTAGTCGGAGGCGTTAAAGATGCCGTTGTCGATCATGGGGGTGGTGCACGGCAGATTCGCAGTAGCAGGTGTTCCACAGGTCGTGGGGAAGACGTTAGCCGCGGTCTTGGCCACGGAGGTGGTGGTCGCCAGACTCGCAGGATACTTGGTTAACAATTGCGTACCCACCGTATTAGGGAAATTAACCTTGGCCCAGGATACGAAGGCCGGATCCTCGTAGGTAATGCTGGTATTTCCTGTGGCAGAGAGGCTGCGAAGAATCTCGGCTGAGGCAAAAAAGAAGAGGTTACTTTTCCTGAGTATTGGTCCGCCCATCGCGGCCGAACCGTTATTTGTATGAAAAGGGGCGTAGTTATGGACGAATTCGGTTCCTGCCCAGAGGCCCTGATAGTTATAGATCTCGTCCACGTCTCCGTGATACTCATCGGTTCCGGCCTTTGTCGTCATTGCCACTTCGAGCCCGCTGGCGCGACCATACTCGACGCTGAATGTGTTGCTTTGTACGCTGATTTCCTGGATGGAGTCCGGATTCGGTTCCATATTGACGCAGCCGTCGCAGACAACGCTGGTGACGTCCAATCCATCCAGCACAAACATATTGCCATTGGGTCCCCGACCGTTGGCCGACAAGTCAAAGGTCATCTGCTCGCCGAAATTCGCGGTCGAGGTTCCCAACTTGCTGTCAAGATCGGTACCCAGACCGACGGCGCCGGGGGCGTCTGCCATGAGTGGAAAAACGCTGCGAGAAGCCAGGGGTGCGGTCTCAATCGCCTCATCCCCGATGGTCGCTTCGGTGCGGGTTTCGGCAGTGTCCAGCGTCGGTGGGTGATCCGTAACCACGATAGCCTGGCTGACGGTACCTACATGGAGTTGGATCGGCAGGTTCAGCGTTTGCCCAGTGACGAGTTCAATGGTCACGGCTGCGACTGCAAAGCCCTTGGCGGTGGCCTTGGCTTCATACCGGCCGGCACCCAGACTGACAAAGTGATAAATGCCGTCGGTCCCTGAAGTGGTCGTCCGGATAACGCCGGTGTCAAGGCTCCGCAAGTCAATGGTCGCGGCCGGAACGACTGCACCTGACTGTTCGGTAACGGTTCCCTCAATACTGGAACTGAACTGGCAAAAAGCGACACCTGGAATGGCAAAGACCATTGCCAGAATTGTAAGGTGAAAGCGACTTCTCCATCCTGTGGGGAAGTTGGGGTGTCTCACATAATCCTCCAGTGAATGCGAACTTTCTGCCAGATTGTGGTTTCTACGGTCGCCGTCGATGTGGATCGGTGGTTTGTCCACTGCGAAAAAGCTCTCTTCATGAGAGCCATGATGCCCAGTGACTTTCAAGCTCTTCATGCTGCTGCAGCAAACTCCTGCGCGATTTGCATCACGCTTGTCGAATTTCACGATCCATTTTTCTCGCATTGCCTCTGCGGGAACAAACCCTATAGTGGTCAGACCGCGTCTGTCAAGCCGTTTTTGAGGTCAGACCGCGCTTCTGCTAGGATCAGCTGCAAGGCTGAGAGGTCAGAATGCGAGTCAATCGGCGTCGCTTTGTCCACAGTTTGGTTGCACTTCCGCTTGCGTCCAAAGCGGCCCGGGGCTTCTTTGACGGTGGTCATGACCCGGATGGGGGGCAAGATGCGTTCAAGGTATCTGCTTTCGATCTCCGGGATGTCAGGCTCCTTCCTGGCCCGCTGCTCACGCAGTATGAGAGGACGCGCGACTTCTATTTCAATGTTGACGACGATGCCATTCTCAAAGGATTCCGTGAGATCGCGGGGCTCCCCGCGCCCGGGAATGAGATGGGCGGTTGGTGTGCTCGCGACTCGTCGGAGGTGTTTGGGCAGTGGCTGAGTGGCATGGCGCGCATCGCCCGCGCTCACAACGACACAGCCATAAAAGATAAGGCCGTTTCTCTGATGACCGAATGGGGCAGGACTCTGACGGGAAGGAACGCATCGGGCATTGCGTACTATACCGAGCGGAAGGGACACTACCTGTACGACAAAAATGTCGGCGGCCTGACCGACATGGCGCTCTACGCCGAAGTATCCGATGCGTGGCCTCTTCTGGAAAAAATCACAGATTGGGCTGAAGTAAACCTTAGCCGCCAGCGCATGTTGGCGACCTCCGGTCAGCGCCAGGCCAATTTCGACGGCCACTCCATGGAGTGGTACACGCTGTCGGAGAATCTCTATCGCGCAGCTGCAGCGAGCGGACAATCACGGTATCAGACGTTCGGTGATGTCTGGCGATATGAGCAGTACTGGAGCAAGTTCTACGACACTCCCGCACCGCATGATGCTCACGGAGTTCATGCCTACAGCCATCTGAATACCTTCAACAGCGCTGCCATGGCCTACGCGGCGCGCCGTGATCCTCGCTATCTGAAAGCCGCAGAAAATGCCTTCGATTATTTTCGGAGCACACAGTGTTACGCGACCGGCGGATATGGTCCCGCTGAAACCCTGGTGACCGGCAATGAACTTGGCGCGTCCCTCGAAATGCGTTCTGATTCCGCAGAGTGCCCCTGCGGCGCGTGGGGAGGATTCAAATTGAGCCAATACCTCACGATGCTGACAGGCCAGGCCCGGTTTGGCGATCTTGCTGAGCTGCTGATTTACAACGTGATGCTCCCGGCTCTGCCGATGGACGGCAATGGCAAAACCTTCTATTACGCCGATTACCGCGTCGGCGGCGGCATGAAGACATATCGATGGGACACATGGCCCTGCTGTTCCGGCACTTATATTCAGAATGTCGCTAGTTATACAAACTTCATCTACTACCAGGATCACCAAAGCCTCTTCGTCAATCTTTATGTGCCGAGTGAAGTGACCTGGAAGTCCATGCTTGTGCGACAGACTTCCACTTACCCGGAATCGGACAACATTATGTTTCGGATTCAGGGCGCAGAGCCTGTCGCTGGCTCGCTCCGCTTCCGTATCCCAGGATGGTGTGATGAAGCGACCCTGGACGTGAACGGGGAGCGTCAGACCATATCCTGCACCCCGGGCACATGGGCCACTATCGCTCGAACCTGGAGAGATGGCGACACGGTCAAACTGACCTTGCCTATGAAGCTCCGCACATCCGCAATTGACACATATCATCCCGGTCGGATCGCCGTCATGGCGGGGCCCGTCGTTCTGGCCGAGGATGGTCGCACCCATACCCGATTCAGCCCATCACCCGAGTCTCTGGAAAAGCAGCTCCTCGCCGGTGACCATCCGCTTGAATTTACAGTGGCCGGCGCCAAAAACCGCTTTCGCCCTTTCTACAGTTTTGAGGAGAACGTGCCTTACTGGATGTACATCGACATCTGATTGCACCATCCAGCGAAAAAGAAAGAAGGCGTCTAGCGCGGTTCGGAGGACAGATGAATGCGGTGTGGCGAGTAGCTATGAGTATATTTCTGATCGGGAGCACAGCGGCGTCGGCGGCGAATACGTCAGTGCGACAGCAGCGATGGGGAAATAGCCCTGACGGTTCGCCCATCTATCTTTACACCGTAAACAACGGGCGCATCGTAGCGCAATTTACGAATTACGGCGCCAGAGTTGTGGCGATCAGGACTCCGGACAGGGCCGGAACTATGGGAGACGTTGCTCTTGGTTATGACACCTCTCAGCAATATCTTCTGGACAAGAAAACTCATTTGGGCGCGACCGTGGGACGCTATGCCAACCGTATCGCCGGCGGCCATTTTGTGTTGAATGGCCAGCATTATGCGATCCCGGTCAACAGTGGGACGAATGCTCTGCACGGCGGGACGGTCGGATTCGACCAGCGAATGTGGAAGGGCCAACCAACGGCCAGTGGTGTGGAGTTCACCCTGACGAGTCAGGACGGCGATATGGGTTTTCCGGGGACATTGAGCGCTAAGGTCAGCTACACGGTGAACGCCGGCGCCCTTCTCATCCACTACGAAGCCTCTACGGACAAGCCCACGGTTGTGAACCTGACTAATCACACATACTTCAACCTGAATGGGGACGGAGTGGGCGATATTTTGGGGAATCTGATCTTTCTGAATGCAGATCGTTATACGCCGGTCAACGCTGCTCTCATTCCTACAGGTACTGAAGCGACCGTCGCCGGAACCCCGATGGATTTTCGTATGGCAACGCCCGTTGGTCTCCACATCAGCGATCAGAACGAACAGCTCCGGCTCGCCGGGGGCTACGACCATAATTTTGTGCTCAATGGCAGGAGTGGAGCTCTCAGAGTAGCTGCCCGTGTTTATTCACCGCAAAGCGGTCGGTCGCTGACTGTTTCGACGACGGAGCCCGGAATCCAGTTCTATACGGGAAATTTCCTTGACGGCAGTTTCACAGGACGTCACGGCCAGCGATTCGAGAAGCATTCGGCTCTATGCCTCGAGGCGCAGCATTTTCCCGATTCACCGAATCATCCCGAGTTTCCGTCCACGGTGCTGATGCCAGGCGTTCGTCTCGATTCTACGACGGAATGGAGATTCGAAAACCGATAGAACGTAACTTTTGTATGACGATAGTTGGTGGAAATCGCGCATCGATCACGAGAGGTCTCAGGGTTTCGAACTTGATCGGGCACCAGGATTCGAAAGCTATGCGGATATCTGACTGACCGGAGACGCCGCCAAAACAGCTTTCCAGTTCAAAGCTGATTTACCCGATGGCTTTCGCAATATGCATTTGTCGTTTTGGTAACCCCGGGTTTGGTGACGACGCTGCGTGATCTGGCTTGGGTGAAGCTTGAACTGTAATTAGCGTTATAGTTTTATTTATCCGAGAAATGGGTACTGCGCCTGGAGATGTTCTACACTTTCCAGAATCGCACTGCAATCAAGAGCAAATGTTCGAATTGCGTAGAAAAGAGTTGATCAGAGAGCTCGACATCCAACGACGCAAACTAATGATAGCTTTAGGGTGAGATAGCTAACCTTCATAGGTGTTCCGCATTTCGGCGGCGCTGGGAGCGTGATGCCCAAAACAGATACACACATGACGATGCGAGTGGTCAATCACATTCGCAATTTGATCGAGGCGGGCGAACTCCAGCCCGGGGATCGTATACCCCCGGAGCGCGAGTTTGCTCGCAAGCTGCGCATCAGCCGCGCCAGCCTGCGCACCGGCATTGGCTATCTCGCCGCCATGGGTGTTATGGACGTTCGCCATGGTGTTGGCACCTTCGTTGCCGATGGGCCGCCCGAAATCGGAAAGTCTTCCCTGAACCTCCTGGGCGCGCTCCACGGTTTCCAATCGTGGCAGATGTTCGAGGCTCGGCGCATTTTGGAGAGTGAACTCGCCGCCCTGGCCGCCAGGCGCGGATGCGAGCAGCATATGGCGGCCTTATCGGAGGAAGTCGCCGAGATGTATGCAACCATGGACGACCCGATGGAATACCTGATCCACGATGTTCGTTTCCATCGCGTTATCGCCCAGGCGTCCGGCAATCCGATCCTCGCGGCGCTGATGGAGCCGATCACCGCAGCTCTTTACGACGAACGGCGCAAAACGGCAGAACGCTCCTCTGATCTGCGCCAGTCAGCTGAGCTGCACCGCGAAATCTACCGGGCCATCCGATCTCGCAGTTCGTCCGAGGCTCGTTCGGTTATGGAGCGCCATCTCAGCATGGCCCAATCCGCTCAGGATCTGGAACCCCCTGCCGATCTTCCTGCCCCGGCAGCGGCGAACCACCGGGATTCTGCAAAAAAGCCGGGGCGCGGCGCGGCGGCCGATCCCGCGGCAGCTCGACCAGGGGTCACACCACGTCTCGGGCGTGTGTTGAGGCCAATCTAGTCCCTGCCAGCGGCGCCTGCGGGTGCCAGGTCTTTGAACTTAGGTCCAGGGGATCCGGGTCGAAACTTCCGCATAGCCGACCAACCGGAGATAACTTGGTTCCGGTGAGTCACCGATCGGTGCCGACGCCGCACGCACGCGAAGCTCACGGGATTCAGGCGAAACGCAGGACAACGGCGCTCATAGTCGGTACAGCAACCTTGCTCTCGCGCAGAGCCTCCGGCTGTTTTGGTATCCAGCTTCCGCTTCCGTCCACTGCGGTTCCTGCGAAGGTAACGCCGCTTTGGCTGAGCGCCGATGGGCCTGCGAGCCGGTAGGCACGGGCCGGAGTGAGCTGAATCTTCGGAAGCCCCACGACGGCAACGCCACTATCCCTGTTCACAATCGTCAGCGAGCGCAACGTTCGCAAATGGCCGAGTGCATAGACTGTGACGTTTCTGCCTTGCGCATCGACATCCAGCGGCAACACCTCCGGCGCATCGCGTAACGCCATCGCGCAGGCCAGCATGCCGTAGTAAGGCACGCCCGCGTAATTCCTGCCCTTCCCATCGTCCTGGATCGGCGAGTAAGAACTGACGAACCCGAGTTGGTTCACGCCCGTTTCTACGTTGACGCCGGCACATCCGTATCGCGCCAGCAGCATCATGTAATCCAGCAGCCAGAGTGCACCCAGCAGCGTATCGCTGAGCCCGGGGCGGCCGCCTCCGAAAAATGAGTTCGTCTCGCAGATGCGGTAAGGGATGCCGCTCTCTCTCGCCGCCTGCCGCAGTTTCTCTAGTTTCCCGCTCAGCTCCGGATCCGGTGTGGCCAGCTGTTCCATAGTTCCTTTGGCCTGCGCACCGCGATAATAGTGGGTCGTCAGCAGTTGCACATCTTTCTTGGCGTCGGCTGCCATCCGTTGCACCCATTCCACCGAAGCTGCGGTGTCCGGCGCAGCGAAGCGCACGCCCGGCACGGCGCCCGAGATACCGGCGTGCCATCTTCTGTATTCTTCCCGGTATTCCTGATAGGTATAAGGCGGCGTGCGTGAAGGTGGATTGCCGCGTCCATAGTTCTCCACCTCGTTGCCAATCTCAAGCGCGAGCAGATGCGGCCCAAGAATCCGTGCAACGTCCTTCGCCTCCGCCACTGCATTCTCCAGCGTTCCCGTCGCAAAATCGACACTCCAGATCGCGCTCCATCCTGTCTTCCTCAGAAATGCGGCAAACTGCTCCAGGCTCGCGCGTGTGACGACGGTATTCGTCGGCTCCGTGCTGACCGTCCCCTCGCGCGTGTAACGGCTGTGATCGGCTACAATCCCGCCGATGCGGAAGACACCATTGCCGCTCAAATGACGCACAAGGCGCACGTAGCGGTCGTTGCTCACGCTCAGCAGGCCGAGTTTCGCAGCCGACGACATCTCATATCCCAGCCCGATGAAGTCAGAGGGGATATGTGCGATCGGAGCCGCGTCCGCCAGTCTGACAGCCATCATCTCGGTGGTTTCTGTCAATGCATGCAATGGCCGGATGCGTGACAGAATCGTGGCTCCCGCTGCAGAAGCGGTCAGGCTAAGAAATTTCCGGCGGTGCCGACGTTGGAGACCGATCGAAGACATGAGAGAGAGATGGTTGTCTGTTATTTTGCCATCCCGACTGAACGACCGGCAACATGGGAGCATCGGCTGCCCGGTAGCCGAACCAGGCAGAGCCGGGGGGCGAAACTAATGGCATGGACCGCCTCCTGTCTGCCTCTTATAGCCCCGAAGGGCTTGAGGCGGCGGACCATGGCATTAG
The DNA here is from genome assembly GCA_036490815.1 of Acidobacteriaceae bacterium. Lineage (GTDB taxonomy): Bacteria > Acidobacteriota > Terriglobia > Terriglobales > Acidobacteriaceae > Palsa-343. The sequence continues at coordinate 10,633 of DASXDF010000031.1, read as the reverse complement.
TTTCAGAACAGGTTCGAAGTGTCGGAGATGGCGACTCTTCGCCCGAGTGGAAAGTACCGCACTGGAAGACGTGAACACTATGGCGATTTTGTGGACAGACCTTCCGGAACCCGGGCTCAATACATCAGCACCCCGAAGGGGGCATTGGGATGGGCCACAACTTGCGAAGACAAGTCTCGAGCAACGCAGGGAAATCATTCAGCGTGAGTGTAGTGATTGGATTCCTCCCTCCCATTGGTGGTGTGCGCTTTTTCCTGCGCAATCTGGATACGATTCGATTTATTTGACCGGAATTCTCACGTCAAAAATGTGAGCTGCTGCGAGCTGGCATTCCGGCAATCTCCGAATCAACGTCTGCCGGGGTTCCCTCTCAGTTCTGAGGCTTGGAGAGCCGGGCGGGACGAACACGCGCCCTCGGTCTGAAGGAGAATCGGCAGGCGGGGCCTGGGTTCTCCTCAATGAGTCGCAATATAGCGCCGCTTTCTTCGAGTCCCGCGCGGGACAACGATAACCGAATCGAACGAGCCTTCGTGATTGAACCGTTTTGTTCCTGTAGTTAGCCATTACGAGCAGGGGAGATACATGTAGAAGAGCATGGGAAGCGCTTCCGTTGTTTCCGCTTCCTGGAGACCACGACGCGGTGTGTTCCAGCGTCCTCCTTTGTCTTTGTGATCTTCATTGGCTGATGGCAAACCTTGCAGGTCAGTTCGTTTTCCGTGGTCTTGAGGTTCCCAGGCTGGCCCACAACATGGTCTTCCCTGCGGTGTAGGCGGCACAGCGGGGATTCCAAGCAAGTGGAAAGTATGACGGTGTGTTGGCCGTCACAACAGGATGGCCGTGTAAAAATTGCCTTCCGCGTTCATGGCAAAATTTTGCTACTGCTGCAAGGAACGCCGAAAACGCAAGGCAAGCCTGTTTCTGTAACTCGGCACAGTGGCAGAATAGCTCCAGCAGACGTTCGCACATCCACGGGCTTCCCAGAGTTCCGTCCTATGCAGTTTGCCCTCCATCATCGAGCTACGATCGGCTCCCGTCACCCCCTCCCGGCCCGCGGCTGGCGCATCGCTTCCGCCGCCCTGGGCGCGCTGGCTCTGGCACTTGCCGGCGCCCTCTTTATTTTCCGCCACAATCGCCCGGATCTCCTGATCCTCAGCACTGCCCTGATCGTGCTGGGAGTCATGGCCCTTCTGCACGCGCGCTTTCTCGAGTTCGCCCGTTCGCGCCTGCTCGCCACCAGCCACTCGCTCGCCACCCGGGAGCAGGAGCTCAGCGCGATCTTCGCCGGTGCCCTCGACGCCCTGATCATCCTCGATGACCAGAGGATCTGCCGGGAAGCCAACCCGGCTGCGCTTGCGCTGCTGGGCGCACGCCCCGAGCAACTCGTCGGGCAAGCGCTGTCTCGCTTCGAGGCCGAACCGGCCTCGCTCGGCGTAATATGGCCACGCCTGCTCGCCGGTGACCTGAACCGCGGACAGGTGGAGTTGCTGCGGGCCGACGGCGCGAAGCTCGCAGCCGAGTTTGCTGCGACCACGCATATGCTGCCGGGTCGCCATCTGCTCATCCTGCGCGATGCGACCGACCGGCTCGCCGCCGACGAGGTGAAAAGCCGCAGCCTCAGCGTCGCCCGGGCGGCTCTCGAAGAAGCGCGGGCACTGCGCGGCGCTACCCTCGCGCTCACCCAGGATCTTCACCTGAACTCGGTCCTCGATACGCTGCTGGCAACCCTCCGCACCCTGGTTCCTTATGAATCGGCCCAGGTGCTCCTGCTTGAGACTTCGACCCGGCTGTTTCTGGCCCGGGAGATGCCGCTTCAGGATAGAGAAGTTCCGCATTGCTCTGAAACTCTGGACTCCGCAACCGTTCCTGCAGTCGAGCGAGCGCTGGGGAACCGCTTAGGGGTGCTTCTGGCTGATACCCGCGGCAACGACAGCTGGCGGGATTTCTCGCTCGAGCGCGGCGCGGGATCCTGGATCGGTGTCCCCATGTGTGCAGGCAACCGGGTGATTGGCCTGTTGTCCCTGATGCATAGCAGGCCCGATCGGTTCACCCCGGAACATCTGCGGCTGGCCGCGTCACTCGCGGTGCCGGCCACCGTCGCCATCGAGAACGCCCGACAGTACGAGCGAGCTGAAATTTACAGCGCGGAGCTGGAAAAGCGGCTCGGAGAGCTGCGCCGGATAGGCAAGCCATCCGGATTCGATGTCAATTGAAGCGGCTCTCATGAGCCCTGAGATGAGTCCGGCCGCCCCTCCCCTGCGAAGGCAATCCTGATTTGCGCGCACCGCACCACGCCTGAACCTTGGCAGCGTCGTTCCGAAGTGTCTTCGTCGGCGACCACCCTCTCTTGCCCGACGACCCGGAAAGTTCACAGAAGCGTCGGCAACCAATTGCCGGTCACGGGAGCAGCCACTCCGCGGAAAAATGCATTCCCGTCCTGAGAAGCGGCCTAATTTGGACATGAGAAACCTGTCGCTGTCTCCCACCGACCTGGCCTCCAGGCTCGGCGAGAGCAGGCATACACGCGGAGGAAAGGGGAAACGTAACCGATGAAGATTGCTTATCCAGGTACATCGAACGCGGCACTCCCGATCGCTCTCCCCGCCGGCGATCCGCATCGCGCAACGCACGTCCCCGTGCCGCACGCATGGATTGCAACGAATACACCGGGACCATCGGGATTCTCGCGCCTCGCTCTTGCCGAAGCTGGTTCCTGTGTCTGGGGAGGATGAGCGACGCTCCACTCCATGCAGGTCGCCGCGTCGAGAACAGCTGCCGGGGCGCGGGATCTCACTGCTTGGCGCAGGCCCAGGGGAGCGTCACCATCCCATGTATACCGAATCCCGGAGTCAGAGCAACCGGAGAGGGCATCGCTGAGTAAGCGATCATGAGAATTCGCGACCTCGAACTCATCGTGGCAGTGTACGAATCGGGCAACCTTACCCTGGCTGCGCGACAAGTGGGAATGTCCGAGCCTGGCCTCAGCAAGCAGCTTCAGGTCATCGAGCGCCGCAGCCGGCTGCGCTTTTTCGACCGCGGACGCGGCGGAGCCGCACTCACTGAGGCCGGACGGGCCTTCGTGGAACACGCCCGCGTCAGTATCCAGGAATATCACCGGGCGCTGCATGAGGCTCGCGAAACCCAGCAGGCAGAACGCCACACCTTGCGGATCGGTACATCAGCGTTCCTTCCGCCCTCCCTGATCGAACTGCTGCGCCCCATTGAACTGCGCCTCTACCGAAACTTTTCGATCGAAGTCGTCGCCGAATACTGCTTCGACCTCCTGTTGCAGCTTCAGCGACATCAGATCGACCTTGCGCTGGTGACGTCGCCTCCCGATACAGCGGCGATCACTAGCGTACGTATTGCGACCAGTTCCTTTATGCTCGTTTTTCGAAAGGGGCATCCTCTGGCCGCCAAGTTATCCGCCACGTTGAACGACGTTGCCAGCTACCCATGGATCTTTTTCAACCGGAATGTCCATCCGCCTCTGTACGACCTGATTCTTCACCGGACGCAGGCAGGCGGCCATGAGCCGCGCATCCTCCACTACATTGGTCACGAGGACTATGCGGCGCCCGTACTGACGGATGATTCCCTTGTAGCGTGGCTGACTCCCACTGCTGCAGAACGGGTGACAGGTACCGGTCTGACGTGTGTCCCGTTGCTCGATTCCGAGATTCGACTGGAAACACATATCGCTACCCTGGCCAGCAATAATTCGCTGCTGGTCAGCGAGTTCGTTCGAAGCTTTGTGAAGCGATTCGAATCGAAGAGAATCGGCGCACAGCTCAGTCTCCCGAATATCGGCGGCGACAACAACCGATAGTAAGACTCGCAGCCTTCGGTATGCGAAGAGCCAAGCCTTTTTTGTCCACGGCGATCAACAATTTAATTCTTGCCGGCGACGGCCAATTTTCAATCTGCGCTGCGCTATGGGGATATCAGCGTCAATGCTGAAATCCAGACTCAAGAGAGTCGAATCGGAGATCCATCATGGTGCAGCAGAATATGTTTCCCAACGAAGTCAGAAACGGCAAGCAGTCACAACGTGCCGCCAATGCGGCACGGACGAACCAGCCCCCGGCGGGCACAAACAACCAGGCCAGTACACTCCAGAACCGGCCTGCACGATTCGACCAGACCCAAAAGCAGCACCCAGGCGATACGTATGGGAATGCTGCGACATCTCCCGCGCCACGCTCGGATGCGAAGAGGAACGGGCGCGTCCGCCTCTTCGGACGGATTGGCCGCTACTTCGAGGTCAGGCAGACACAGAGCGGCAAATCGCTGGCGACTTTCTCGCTCGCGACCATGCAGCCCTACAAGGACGAGACGGGAAACTGGTCCAAGAGGACGGTGTGGCAGCGGATCGTGGCGTGGGAAGAGACTGCGCGCTCACTCAGCGAATTGCTGCAAAAGGGGGCGCGGGTCTCCGTCGAGGGAAGGTTCAAGACCCGGGAATGGACAGACAAGGAAAACAATCTCAGAACGGCGACCGAACTGGTGGCGAGGAGCGTGCGCTTTCTGGACCTCGCGGACGCATAACGATACGGGCAGATCCACCTCCCCGTCTAGTGGCAGCGGCCAAATCCGGGATCGCCTCCCCGGATTTGGCCGCCCGCAGCGATCTTCCGCCTCCCCGCTCCCAGTTCAGCGGTGCTCCTCTTCCTCCCCGATCCAGAGCAGCGTAATAACACTGCGATAGGAAGGGAGCGCCTTCGACTGCTCCAGCATGGGAACGGACGTGTCAGGGTTTGTCGCGGATATCCAGAGATGGGCTGAAACACTGCGCGGCCAACTGGGGACTCTCTCTCCGGCAAAACAAGCGGCCGCGAAGCTGCCCAGCCTGACCGGCTTTTCTCTGGGCAAAAAGAACGGGAAACCCGCGGACCGCTTCACCCACTGAATTGCTCCGTCCGTGCTCCAGACCACGGCGCATTTCTCGGCGGACAGATCGCAATATCGCCAGGCAGCAGCAGAGAGCGAGGCGCCCGATACTTGAGCGATCTTTTCGATGACCCGTAGGGAAGGCATAACGTCTTTGCCGGCGGCCTCGACAGCCGACGCCGGCATGAGCAACTCTGCGGCAAACTCATCGGCTTCGCGTTCGAACTTCCTTCCTGCTGGAACGTCAGACCAGTCGCCGACTTCAGCGGCCGTGCAGGCAAGACTGACCCGGTCGTGGCTGGGCAGCACAAAGTGGCCGATTTCGTGAGCGATCGTGAAATTCTTCCGGCCTGCCTCACGGATCGATTCGCGCACGACGATCGCGCCCATCGCCAGATCTTTGGCGCGAATCAAAGCTCCCTCAAAGCCATCCGCGCCGACCTCGCGAATGCTCAGCCGGAGAGCTCCCGCAATCTCCCGCACGCCGTGGATTCCTGGCGGGAGCTCCGCAAGAAGCGCCTGCGCGCAGGCCGGCCCGAGCCGCGGTTCGTTTCGCGACTCTCTCCTTTCCCGACTCGGCCGGTTCGCTTCCCGCGGATCAGCCATGGGTTTGTTTTCGCAATTCATCCATGATTTCGTCGAGAACCTTCTTGTCGCGGACAGAGAGCTCGGTTCGCTTGCGATACGCTGCAGAGAATTCAGGTTTGATACCGCTCTCGAGACGCGCCGGAAGCTCCTGGATCTCCCGGAAGAGACGCACGATCGCAGACCTTGCCGTCGTCCGGGCGACAGTCGCCTGATCGGCTGGCTTTTCCGAACCGGGTCGCAAATCCTCGAGCGCCTGCCGGAGACGCAGCGGCAGCGGCTTTCCCGCGCCTTGGTATTTCTCGCTCCGCTCCAGCATCCTCTGATACAGATCGTTCTTCAGTTGGCTCGGATCGATACCCGCCGTCTTCAGCAGTTCCTCTGCTTCGGCATATTCAACCTCCCCCGGTTCGCCGAACAGCCGCTCCGACAGCTTGTCCAGTCGGTTGATGCGTTGATTCATCCGTTCTGTGCTCATGTCTGGCTTACCTCCACGGCACGATATTCGATCAGCCTCCGCCGGAGACGCTTCTTCCGATTCTGAAACTCCTCAACAGAGATGCCCAGTGAGGCAGCGATCTCCCTCGGTTTCGTGAGGTCGAGATCGATGACCGCCCTGACCACGTCGGCCAGTTCAGGCTCCTCGGCAAAGGCCTGCAGCAGCCGCTCACGATAGCTCCCTTCCGCCAGAAGAGACTCCACAGCGGATACGCGGCTGGGCATCTCATCGAGGGCCGGGGGGGTGTTCTCCGATGTGTTCTCGCGCGGAAGCGTAGATCGCGTTTCCTCCCGGGAGTGTGCCGCCTTGCGCAGCGCGTCGATAATGTCATTCCGCAACGCTCTGGCCAGCAGGGAGAACAGCTCTCCTCGCGCCGCCTCATAGGCGAGTCCGCCCTCGGCGAACTCTGACAGGACGTTCCAGACGAAGTCCTCAACAGACAGGCCAACCCCAGACACCGTCGCGCTCTGACCGCCAAGACCAAATTCCGCAAAGATGCGCATGCCATAGCTGGCGAGGCGGACGGCCAGTTCTCCGAAATTGATATCCGGCTGCGTCTCCAAGGCAAGCCCCTCGGGAGACCGGGAACGGGTCTCCCGGTCAGTCGACTTGCGGACATATTTCCTTCTAACACGAAGGGGATCGCTCGATCCATCGTTGCCTCTCAGAAATAAAGCGAAGAAGCCGTCGGCTTTTCGCCACAGATCAGTGATATATTTTTTGGCCGCTCGATGGCCAAATCTCCTTATTCCGACTCGCAGTGGGACCATCAGCGGAAACGCCTGAATTTCGGCGGCGCCGCAACGCCCCATCTGGAGAGATGAAATGGCAGATCCGGTTTTCTATATCGTGAGTATCGCGCCCGTGGCCGCGGTTCGAGCTCTGTCTCAGGACCGGCAGACCGCGGGAACGCAAACTGAACAAACAGGATGCCCGGGCAGACCGTACCAGCAAATCGCCGGCGGCCACAGTGGTTTCGCGCAACGCCTGGCTGTTTCAATCGAACCCGACGCTCTACGACCTGCGTGGTGCGCTCCGTTGCCTCAGGGAACAGGTTTGGTCGGTCTCGAGATACGCGAACCAAATCGGAACTGGAGATCGCGTGTATCTCTGGGAAGCAGGCCGCGAGGGAGGGGTGGCAGCGGTGGCGGAGATCAGCGAACCGCCCCGACTGCTGCCGGAACCGTCGGCACAGCTGCCTTTTGCCAGGGTCGCCGCAGCCTTCGCCGGCGACCGAGCCCGGGCCCGACTGAGAATCCTGACCGTCATCGAACCCGTCATCCCACGTCGATCCATCGTGTCCAACCCTGACTTGCAGGAATTAGGCGTTCTGCGTTTTCCGCGAGGAACGAATTATCGCCTGAGCCTGGACCAATGGCAGGCACTCAACAGCCTGGTACAGGACCGCGTGGCGGACTGAGCGGGGCGGCGGAAACGGCTGACCCGCAGGCGCGAAACCTCATCACCCTTCCAATCGCGAGGAGACACACATGCCACGTTCCATCCGATGCGCCGACGTAGGGTCGGTCATTCAGTCGAAACCGGGTTTCTGTCCGAATTGCGACGGGCGGCAGATCATCAAGCGCGGGCTGCGCAGGAACAGCTATCGCCACCTGCAGATCTACTGGTGCCGGGATTGCGGGAAGTACTTTTCGTTCCTGGCGGGCCTCAAACGAGTCAAGTATCCGCCGCACGTCATCGCGCGGGCCCTCTGCCTCTATAACCTGGGCCATTCTCAGGGAGAAACCGTGCGCCATATCGCCGCTGAACACCGCATTCGTGTGCCCGAGCGAACTCTCTCAGAATGGATTTGCGGTTACCGGCCGATTACCACCTTCCATCGCCTTCGTTCGACCGCAATCCTTGAATTTTCTCGGACGATGGTGAAGGAACGAACCCTCGAACACCAGCAGGTCTATCAATATAAGGTCCACCAGGCAAAACTCGCGCTCGCCCTGGACGATCTCGCTCCCCAGGTCGCGACGAAAGTGAGGACCTACCTGTCCAGCATCTTCGGGCATGATTTCCCCGATGCGCTGTTCCAGGACGACACATCTGCGAGTGATCAACAACAGTCCGGAATCGGCAACCATGCGCCCGGACCGCCTGAGGGTCTGCGATCCTCGAAAGCGAGGTTTGAAACGCTGCCGCTTGCGCGCATCGCCAAGCAGAACCTGGCCAACGATCTGGCAGCTCTGGGCCTGCTCCAGGCTCGCAGAAACAGGGACCGTCACCCTTGCGTGCAGGACTTCATGCTGGCGAATGATTCCTGTACGATCGCCTGCGAAGTTCCGGTTTATCTCACCGCCGAGGAGATCGCTTATTACAAATCGGAGGGATTCTTCATAGACCTGCCGAATTTCAACAGACCGATCACCGGGCATATCGATCTCGTACAGGCGAGAAACGGGCTGATTCATCTGCTGGACTACAAGCCCAAAGCACGCGACACCGACCCGGTCAGCCAGCTGGTTGTCTACGCGCTGGCGTTCGCGTCGCGCACCAAACTACCGGTGAAAATGTTGAAATGCGCCTGGTTCGACGAACAGGACTATTTCGAGTTCTTTCCGTTGCACGCAGTGAGGCCCAGGAAGGCGTTTGCATCCATTGAGAGTGAATAAACCGATGATGCGCAGAACGCGGAGGGAATCATTATTCCAATGCAAAAAAGCAGCACACATTTCAAGATCCGCGAGTGCTGCGCAAAGCCGGACTCGCAGATCTGAACGCCGAACCGGACTCCGGTTGCTCTGTGTGTTATACAAATGGTTACTGTCAATTTCCCGAAGGTTATTGGACGCGCGAGACGCGGATGGCGCAGTTTAAGCCCAGAGAGAGCGCAGAGGTCGATTGGGCGCTTTCGATCACCCTCAGAGGTCCCGCCATGTGTCCCATATCCTCCCCGCAGGAAGACCAGCCGCTGCCTCCGAAACGGCCGCCTGTTCGCGAGTTTCCCGAACCGCTGCTCGACAGCGAGCAAGCAGCCGCCATCATCGGCATCCATCCCAAGACTCTCCAGAGATACGCCCGTCAGCGACTGATCCGCGGAATCCATATCGGGAAGCTGTGGAGATTCCGCGCCTCCACCATCGAGGAATGGATTCGACGCGAACTTGCAAGCTGAATCCGTCTGACTTCTGATCGCAAATCCTCCGGCGATGCACCGATGCCTCAGCTACGCTTGAGACAGCCAACCGTGCTCGCCAGCCGAAAGGAGAGGAAGATGAGGCGAGTACGACATCAACAGGGAAGTTTGCAGCGGGAAAAACGCGCAAGATCCGGTGAAACCGTGTGGGTCTTCAGATGGTACGAAGTCCAGCTGGACGGAACCAGGAAGTACCGAAAGGCAGTCATCGGTACGACCGGGGAGTTCAGGAACGAAGCGGAAGCACAGAAGGCGGCCGACGCGCTGCGATTGGAAGTAAACGAACAAACACCGCGACAGAAATTGCAGGCCATCAGCTTCGAGACGGTGGTGGAGCATTACAGGCAGCATGAGTTGCCCGACATCGTGCACGCAACGAGACCACCGGGCAGCGAGGCCGGAGACGACGAAACGCGAAAATCGTATTCGACCCAGTTCACTTACCAGGGATACCTGACCAAGTGGATCCTGCCGCGCTGGCGCTCCTACCGGCTGACCGATATCAAACCGGTGCAGGTCGAGCAATGGCTGAAATCACTGCCTTTGTCGAAAGGGTCGAAGGCGAAAATCAGGAACATCATGAGCGCAATCTACAGTCACGCGCAGCGGTGGGAGTGGATAACACAAAACCCCATCCGCCACGTGCGCCAGAGCGCTAAGCGTTCCCGCATTCCCACCATCCTCTCGCCGCAGCAATTGAAAGAGCTGCTGGAGAAGCTGGTGGATCTTCCCAGGATGGCGGTCCTGCTCGGCGCCTCGACGGGCCTGCGGGTCGGCGAACTCCTCGGGCTCAAATGGGAAGATGTCGATTTCGAGAACCTTGAACTTCGTATAACCCGCGATGTTGTCAAACAGCGGATCGAGCGCTGCAAGACGGAAGCTTCGCGAAAGCCGGTGCTGATCGATGCTGCCGTAGCGGAGATTCTGTGGGCGTGGCGGCTTCGCTGCGCCTACAACCAGCCAAGTGACTGGGTCTTTGCCAGTCCGGCACGGAAAGGCAAACAGCCTTACTGGCCGAATTCCATCTACCGGGTCTATCTCAAGCCGGTTCTCGAAAACGACCTGAAGATCAAAGAACCGGTCGGCTGGCATACGCTGCGGCACAGCCTCGGCACACTGATGAAGGCGAACGGAGAGGACGTGAAAACCATCCAGGAAACACTCCGCCACGCCAACTTCAAGGTGACCATGGACGTGTACGCGCAGGGCACTGCGGAAATCAGGCGCAGCGCGCACGCTCGCGTTGTGCGGCAGATCATGGGCACGGAAGGAGGAGAAAGCAATGACGAGTAATTTCGGATATCCAGAGGTGGAAATTCTTATCGAACCTTTTCAAACCCACGTTTTTTCGGTCCGAAACCTGCAAGGTATTTGTTTTGGCGTCCCCGACGGGATTTGAACCCGTGTTATCGCCGTGAAAGGGCGGTGTCCTGGGCCGGGCTAGACGACGGGGACGCTATTTGCGGGGGCCAGAAGGAAGGCTCAACCGCAGAGCGGGCCACTACTGACTTTAATGG
>DASXDF010000030.1:0-45269 GCA_036490815.1 Acidobacteriaceae bacterium | reverse complement strand
TCTCTCTTCGCGCCTACCAATGCAGCACTCACGGCCGGGAATGCGGCATTCGAGGTCAGCAACCCGGCATTGCCGGTCACGAATGCCGCATTCCCGCCGTCTCCGCAACTGCCCCGCGCTCAATCATCTGGATGTCTCGCGTCCCCTTATGCAGCATTCGAGTGCACCAATGCTGCACTGCCGCCCTCGCCGAACTGCTTTCCCTTCCACGACTTGCCTCAGCGGTCCCCGGTAATACCATCCCAGGTCAAAGAAAACAAAGCACCGGCCGCCCCAGGAAATTTATCAGCCGGGCAAATCGCCGCAACTTCAGCTCTTTGCAGCGACGCGCCGAGAGCGCTTCCCGGATTTCGCCGCAGTCTTCTCCCACGCGGCGCGCATCGCTTCCTTTACCTTTTCCTCGTTCGCAGTCTTCAGCAGAACATGCGTGCAACCCTGGGCACCCCAGCCGCCTGGTACCGCGGCAAAGGTCTTCGGGTCGCCGGCCACGAACTCCGCCTGCTGGTCGGGAAACAGTTTCACCATCCCGAATGACTCGTTCGGATAACTCAGCGTCGCGAAAATCTTTCCGCCTACGCGAAAGTCGGGATGGTTCATGTGGCTGCGCTCTTCCGTTTCCGGCAGGCTCAGCGCCATGCGGCGAAACTCTGCCGCCGTCATGACGGCTGCTCCGCCATCGCGGCCTTCATTTCTGCAGGCGATACATCCCTGACATGCGTCGCGATGTACCACTGAAAGCCGAAAGGATCTTCGATTCCAGCCATGCGGTCGCCATAAAATTGATCGCTGGGCTCGCGCACGCTCTTTGACCCCGCTGCCACTGCCTTCTGATACGTCGCATCGCAGTCTTCCGTGTAGAACATCAAAGTCATCGGCGCGCCGCCGTAATGCGCAGGCCCGTGGATTCCGCGCTCAGGAAATTCATCGGCCAGCATCACCACCGAATTGCCGATGCGAATCTCCGCATGGCCCAGACGGCCATCCGGCTGCTGCATGCGCATGATCTCGCTTGCGCCAAACACCTGTTTGTAGAAGTCGATGGCCTGCGCTGCTCCACGGATGTGCAGGTAAGGTTGAACGCTGTTGTAGCCCTCAGGAATTGCTTTGACTGGAGACATGGGTTCCTCTCAATGCAACCATTGTGGCTTCTTTGCCTGGAAAGGGATTGTAAAAAATTGACCCGCGTCTCACGATCAGTCCATCGGCACGTGGTTCAGGTGTTCCGTGGCGCGAGCCAGGTATGTCGCTGGCGTCAATCCGGAGAAGCCCTGGAAGTCGTGAATGAAATGCGCCTGGTCGTAATAGCCGCCATCGAGCGCCACCTGCACCCAATCCACGGCGTTCTTCCGGTGCACATTCTCCAGTACCCGCTGGAAACGACGCACCCGGCAAAATGCTTTTGGCGTCAGTCCAATCTGGTCCCGAAATATTTCAATGAATCGCCGCTGGCTCATTCCAATGCGTTCCATCACGCTGGAAACAGTCACCACCTGCGGCGCACGGCAAATGTGACCCCGCGCGAAGCGGATCGCCGGATGCAGTTCCCGCGGGCGCATAAGCCGCGCCAGCATACTGCGCTCAAGAACGGCGAACATCGCGTCGGGCGAAGCAGCGGCCAGCAGCTGTTCGCGAATTTCACCCGCCGCGCCGCGCCACAGATCATCCAGTGGACCCGACTGATTGGCCACAGCGCTCGCCGGCTCGCGAAAAAACGGAAATGCCCCTCCTGGCTGGAACTGAATTCCAACCACGCAATCCTCTGTCGCCGTGTCGATCGCAAAGCAGTTCGTGCGCGCGCCCGTGATGCCCACCAGTCCACAGGAGGTAAATCGCTCCGGATGGTCTGCGTCATAGAGACGCATTTCCTCGTCGCGCAGATTGAAGACGATGGAAGCTTCTCCGTTGGGCATCAGCCGTTCGCGGGTGTGCGGCTGCGGCGCGCCCTCCCAGTACCAAAAACAGCGGATGAACGAAGCCAGCGGCGGTGCGGGATGATGGAGGCGATGCACGATTCGGCCTGCAGCCAGCTTGCCGCAAATCCCAGGCCTTGCGCAAGCCTCAACAGGTGTTCCGCTGTCGCACGGAACACCCGTCAGGCAGGGGAGGGCTGCTCTACGACGCCAAGGTCGAGTGGATCGTACGAGGCGCGTCGCCCACCTCAGGAATCACCAGTGGCTTGCCGGAAAGGCGGACGATCCCCTGCGCATCCTGCACCAGCATCAGGGTTTCCGCACACACACCACAGAGCCAGTAGTGCTCCAGACATCGCAAACGCTTCGTGCCTGGCTCGCTTCTCCTGGCCGATCCTTCGAAAATATAAATCCGTCCCTCGCGCAGGTAGTGCAGAGGCTTGCCGCATCCTGCATTCGCGCAGTTGCTCACCATGGGGGATGCCTTCCTTCTTAAGCGGGTTGACCAGCGTTGATGGGCCCGGAACCGCACGCCGCTGTCAAGGCTGGAGAAGAGAGAAAGGGGGCGGTCAGCAAAAAGAACTCCGCATCCGTTCGCTTTTTCCCGCCGAACACAGTGAAGATCCAGCATTCATGCAGCGCCGCCTGAAGCGGCGCGCGGTCCCATTCACACCCGGGGAAAAGAGAATCTCTTCAGACCGGCTAACTCTCTGTCAGGCTGTTGATGTTTCGCAGTATGTTGGCGCTAAGGAGTGGGTGTCAAGACAGTACAGCAGAAAGATCGCGTTAACATGCGCCACGAAGTGACGTTCGCTGTCCTGACGCCCATTTTGGGAAGTTGACTTATTACGGTATAAAATGACCAATCATTAACCCTGCGGAATATTCGTCGGATTCCGATCGTTTGGGCATAATTGAGCCACTCCGAAATTCAGTGGCCTGCTGATCACATGTCCTCATGTTTTCCGCTTCTTTACCCGCGTATCCTCGCGAACAGGACTGGGCCGCACGATGCCAATTGTTCTCACTTCGTGGAAGGAAATCAGCCAGTATCTCGGCAAAGGAGTCCGCACGGTCCAGCGGTGGGAGCGGGAATCTGCCCTGCCCATCCGTCGGCCCCCACCCCCTTCACGCCGCGCCGTGATGGCTTTCCCGGACGAACTCGATACATGGACGCGCACCCGCACCACTGGCCCCGGCGCTTCGCTCATCGAAGCTCTCAGCGGAGAAGTATCAGCCCTTCGCGAAGAAACAGCAGAGTTGCGGATCAGGCTGGAGATCCTCGAGCGCGGAGTTGTTTAGTTTCTGGTCGGTGTCAGTTCCATCGGCTCCGAAAGACTGAAGACCAGCATCGAGCCCTGCGGAAGATTAGCGGCTGCAGGCTTGGCCATCATCATGTGCGCCGTTATCACGCCTGCGCCCACCAGCGATCCGACGCCGGCCCCCACAGGACCTGCAATCTCGCCGCCTGCGATGGCGCCTGCGCCTGCGCCCGCACCGTACTCAATGGCATCCTTCTTGTAATGCGGGCTGGCCTGAATCCCACCCTCTTCGTCCGTGCGTGTGTTGGGCGCTTTCGATTGCACCGCCTCTGCATACAGGTGATAGGCCGTTCCATCCGGCAGCATGATCATTTCCGGACGCAGCCGAATCGTGGCGTGCAGACCCAACCGATGCCCCTGCGATACCCCAACCACTCGACCGCGCATCTCCGCACCGGCGGGGATGATGACGCGTCCTTCCTTATAGACATCCCGGTCCACAACAGCGCGAAACCGCGTGCCCGGCTGCGTGTCTTTCGTTGACAGATCCTGCGAGAGCCGCACGCGAATGTTCGTGCCCGAAGCCAGTTCATTCGGATCAGAGGGAACTACGTTGACCATTTCATCGTCGGGATTCCAGCGCGGGGCAAGAGAAGCCGTGGTCGTGGCAGGAACCGAAGTGACCATCCCGTAATCCGGGTCGTCGGTCCGCGGCGTGGCAACCACCGGCCTCGCCGGCGTCATCGGGATCGCCGCAGACGGCTTGGGCGCCGGAGTTACAACCGGAGGCGGCGCATCTTCGTCCGCCTGAATCGTGTCATCCGCCGGCGGGTGCGAAACCCCTGTCGCGGGAGGCTGGCTCTGGTCCTGCGCCGGCGGAGTCGATTGCGCAAACGCGTTCGAAAGAACAAGGCAACTGGCGAACACCGCCAGCGTAGCGAATCGACTCGTGAAATTCATATGCTCTCTCCTTGCAGGGAACCTGACCGGGAATCCGGCTTAATCTTTTTTCAACCCGAACCGCACCTGAAAGTCGCGATGGTCCGGTGCCGTTGGGACCACAGGCCGGTCATCAACCCGGCAAAAGGCCCATCCTGTTGACGAGCCTATCCTGGCGAGGCGAGCCAGCGCCACCGATTCAGAGGTTTGCCCGAACCACAGCGGTTACCTTGCCGTTCGGTCGTGGGCTTCGCGAGCAAGACGCCGGTTGCGGAACCACTTCGCAGCGCCCAGCGCGAAAAGCATCAACCCAAAGGGCAGGCATGACATCGCCACCATCAGCAGAAGCCATCCCGTGTTGGAATGCGGACCTTGCCGGCTGATCCCACCGAAAACCGTCGCGGTGAGAAGTGCGGCCACGGCGCCGGCGACGAGCATCCCGCCGCCGGCTCGCAGCAGGGCGCGGGTCCCATCGTCGGTCAGTTCGGGAATTGGAATTCGTTCCACCATCGAATCTCGGGCGCCTGCCGGACTAGCGCAGCGCCCCAACCAGCATCACACGCACCACCACCCCCGTGACCGAAACATAGAGCCACAGGGGAAACGTGAAGCGTGCCAGCTTGCGATGAGCTGCGAATCGCCGCGAAAGCGACAGGAAGAAAGTGATCAGAACGATCGGCAACGCGACAATCGCGAGAATAATGTGGCTGATCAGAATGGGCAGGTACGCGTCATAGTAAACACGGTTATGGATGGGGTAAAGCGTGTCGCCGTGCAGCGCATGGTTGGCGATATAGCAGACAAGGAACAACGAACTGAACACAAATGCCGTCATCATGCTGGCGCGATGCGCGGCGATGCGATGCGTGCGAATGAAATAAAAGCCTGTCAGCAGCGCGACA
Source organism: Acidobacteriaceae bacterium (assembly GCA_036490815.1). Taxonomy (GTDB): domain Bacteria; phylum Acidobacteriota; class Terriglobia; order Terriglobales; family Acidobacteriaceae; genus Palsa-343. The sequence goes on along the minus strand of DASXDF010000030.1, from coordinate 40,256 downwards.
GCGCTCAACCCATTCAACAGCGCGTTGAGATTGGGCAGAAACGTGTAGTGAACGGCAGCGGCGTCCGACGCCGGGTGAACATAGATCAGCCAGAAGAGAAACAGCGTCGCGATGATGCTGACGCCGATAATTGCCGCGATCGGCGCAGATACCGATTGCTTCGATTTGGGATCAGGCTTCGGACTGGTCGTAACGGCCGGCATAACGTCGATCTCTTACCCACCCCTTTGGCTCTTTCCTCAGCTCTACTTCGCGTTCAGCATCAGCACGGTCAACAGCAAGGGAAGATAAATTACGCTGACCTTGAGCAGATCGCGCGCGTACATCCTGGATTCCGTTTCGCTGCGCGCGCGCACGATGCGCGAAAAACGAATCGTGTAGCCGAGATAGAGCAGTCCGAGCACCAGTGCCACACCGGCATAGATCTTTCCGTCCATGTGCAGCCAGAAAGGCAACAGGCTCGCTGGAATCATCAGGACTGCATAGGTCAGAGCCTCGAGCGCGGTCGACCATCCATCCGGCTGCGCTACCGGCAACATGCGAATACCGGCCCGCGCGTAATCTTCGCGATACAGCCACGCGATCGACATGAAGTGCGGGAACTGCCAGACAAACAGAATTGCGAACAGAGCCACGCCCTGCCATTCGATGACGCCTCCCCGAGCGGCAGTCCAGCCCAGTAAAGGTGGCATCGCGCCAGGGAACGCCCCCACAAAGGTGGCCAGCGTGGTAAACCTCTTCAGCGGCGTGTACACCGCGACGTAAAGAAACGCCGTCAGCAGGGTCAGGCCCCCGGTCACCAGATTGGTTTCGAACGTGAGCCACAGGCCTCCGGCGATGATCGCCAGTAACCCAATCGCGATGCCATGTGCCAGACCAATGCGTCCCGCAGCCATCGGACGGTCCGCGGTGCGGAGCATCTTCGCATCCAGCCTGCGTTCGATCGCCTGGTTCAGGGCGGCGGACCCCGAAGAGACAACGCTGATGCCGATCAGCGTGTTCAGCAAACCCGGCTGCATGCTGCTGATGCCTGAGCGCATTGAGCCCAGATAGAAACCGGCAAATCCAGTGAGCGTGACCATGAGCGTGACACGCAGCTTGAACAGCTCGCGGTAGTCGACCAGCAGCGAAGCTGTCTCGCCGGCCCGGGGCGCATGCAGATGTGGTACCTCAGCGCCGGCGTTTGCGTCACGCGAAACCATCTCCGGCTCCATCCCGGACGCAGCCGAGGTTACCGCCATAGGGGCTCCTGGCCGGAGGATACGTGGAAATCGATACGAGAGATCATGCGGTGAAGGTTTCCGGAGAGCAGGCGGAAATTGCCTGCTTTCAATGATACAAGGCGCGAACACAAGTGGCGACCCGCCAGGGTGGCGATCAAAACAATCTACGACAACGTCACGGGCGGGTTCACGGACACCGGGTGCGGCTCCTCGATGATGCCCTCTTCATGTACCGCATATTCGTTCAGAACCACCGCGATCAGCACAGCCGTGGGCACGGCGACCATGGCTCCGATAATGCCGGCCAGCGAAGAGCCAAGGAGCAGGGCAATCAGGATTGTCAGCCCCGCAAGGTCGACCTGGGTCCGCATGATCCTCGGAACCAGCCAGGTGTTTTCGATCTGAAGATAAATGAAATAGAAGATGAGCACGCCGACGACCTTGCTCCACGAGTCGAGCGCGGCCACCAGAACCACGAGGGACACCGATATCAGAGCGCCGGCCACAGGGACCAGGTTGAACATCCCCATGATCACGCCCAGCGCATAGGCGTACCGGACATGCAGCAGCCGGAAGACGATGGCGCTGCAGATTCCGAGGATCAGCATCAGTGTGCCCTGTCCCAGCAGCCAGCGTCCCATGCGGGCCGAGGCGCGAGCCAGCGTCTGATCGAGACGCAGCCGGCGCTCCACGGGAAACAGCGAGAGGAACCAGCCGTAAGCCTCATCGCCTTCGATGATGAAGTAGACGGTGAGTACGATGCCGGTGATGATGCGGACGGCCAGGGCGGCCCCGTTGCTGGCGAAACGCAGCGCGTAGCTGGCCGTGTTGGCGGTGACGTCCTGCACCTTCTCCTGCAGCGCATCCATGTCCAGATCATGCAACAGCGGCACCTGTTGCATGCGGGCGAAAAACTGCGGTCCACGCTGCGGCAGCTCTCGAATAAACTCCCGCAGGTCTCTGAACGCGGGTCGAAGGGCCACAGTAACAAAGAGAGTCAGGCTGCCCGCCGTGAGCAGAACGATGATCAACACCGCAATGCCCCGGCCCGGGTGCCACCTGCCGATGTGCAGCTTCATTACGCCCCGCACCAGCGGCATCAGAACCACCGCAAAAAGAGCGCTGACGTAAATCACGACCAGATCGTCGTGCAAAAGGTAGGCAAGATAAAGGGCGAGGGCTACGCCGAAAGCAAACAAAACTACGCCACGCGGACCCATCGGCTTCGTCATCATCATGCGAGAATTCCTCGCTTGTCACACGCCTGAGCCGAGGAAGACGGCGTCACTCGATCGCCGGCGTCGGGCCAGGACTTCAGACTCTCCATGATGCACTCCACAACCGCCTGCGGCGAAAGCTTTTCGGTTTGGACGGTGAGATGCGCACGCCGGTACCACGGCAGACGCTGGCGCCAGCGTTCGGCCAGCCGTGCCTGATCCGCCAGAACGGGGCGCACCGGGCCGCTGTCGTGCCTGGCGCAGCGGGTGATCATCGTTTCCAGTGGGGCTTCAAGAAAAACGATCATAATCTCCGTTAGCGATGCCAGAAATTCGCGAGTGGCGGGGATTTCAAGCGCGCCACCTCCCAACGCCAGGATCAGCCTGTGTTCGCAGCCGGCCTCTCGAACGGCCGCGGCTTCCAGTTCGCGGAAAGCAGCCTCGCCCCGCTGCTCAAAGATCTGCGCGACGGTCATCGCCGCACGCTTTTCCACCACGTGATCGGAATCGACGAACGCCCAGCCCAGGCGTTTGGCGAGCAGCGCGCCAACCGTCGTTTTGCCCGCACCCATAAAGCCGGTGAGGATAATGCGCGATGGATTTTCCGGAAACGAAGCCGGATCGCTCATGCTTCGTTGATTATATGAACGCCCGGGAGTGTGCGGGGCTTATTTCCGGGCAGCGGTCGCCGGCGGCTCTGGTTTGTCCTGCCGAATCGCCTGCTGGATGTGATCCCAGACCGCAGGGCTGGGGTCGTGAATCGGCAGCAACAGCCTTGCCTGCGATGCGATGTATTCAAGGTCGCGAACCAGGGCCGCGCAGTTTTCGCACGTCTTCAGATGTTCGTGTCCACTGAAGTCGCTCTGCGACTCGAATAGCTCGGGAAGGGCGTCCTGAAATTCAGCACAGGTCATGGTTTTGTCCATGGCGCGCATCACAATCACGCGATCTGCTCCTTCCGTTGGCCCGTCCGCAACAGGTCGCGTAGTTTCATCCTTGCCTTGTGCAGCTGTGACTTGCTGTTCCCAATGGAGCAATCGAGCATCTCCGCTATCTCATTATGCTCGTACCCTTCCACATCGTGCAGAACAAAAACCAAGCGGTACCCAGGCGGCAAATTCTCAATAGCGCGTTCCAAAGTCACGCGGTCAATGGATCCGGAGAGTGTAAGGTCGCGCGCGCCGATATCCTTGCGTGGTCCATCGTCCTGCGAAGGTTCCAGAGTTTCTTCGAGCGAAACCTGGGGTAGTCCCTTGCGGCGGAGGTGCATGAGCACCACGTTGACGGCCAGGCGGTGCAGCCACGTCGAAAAAGCCGAGTCCCCCCGGAAGGTTCCAATTTTGCGATAAAGCTGGAGAAACGCTTCCTGGGTCAGATCTTCTGCTTCCGCTACGTTGCCCAGCATGCGCAGGCACAGTGAATAAACCCGCCGCTTGTGCATGGCATAGAGCGTCTCGAAGGCGCGTCCGTCGCCTTCCCGAGCCTTGTCGATAGCCTCCTGCTCCCCGGCGATCGGAGGGTTGCGGCGGAGGTGTTGATTCGCCGGTCGCGGTTGTGTCGGTCCGGCCATCAGAACAAACCTTTCCTTGGTAATTGTTCCATGCGAGGACGCTCCAAAGGCTCTGCTGTTCGTGGCTTTCTGCGCAGTCAGGCTCATAGGCAAACTTTTCCGGGGAAAAGCAATATGGCCTCTACGACGCAGTTTGGGAAGGGAGGGTTGCTTCCGGTGAGAAAAGACGGGGTTTACAGCCAAAAGCTGCTGAGCACGCGCGGCTCTCAACCGTCGCGCGTGCCTGGCGGCAAAACCTAGCGGCCGAAAAATCCGGCGTTCTTCTCAGTGAAGCTCTGCCACTTTTCCGGCAAATCGTCGGCAGCGAAAATCGCCGACACCGGACACACCGGCACGCACGCGCCACAGTCGATACACTCCACCGGATCGATGAAAAGCTGATCCGTCTCGGCATGTTTCGCTTCGTCTTTTTTAGGATGGATGCAGTCCACCGGACACGCATCGACGCACGCTGTGTCTTTAGTGCCGATGCAGGGTTCCGCAATCACGTAAGCCATGAATTCCTCTTCACGCGTCAGAGTGACAACGGATCATTCTAGCAGGGGATCGCCGCGCGAAAACAAGCGCAGCCTGAAGGAAAATAACTTTGGGAACCGTTACCGTGCGCTGCGCGAAAGCGCGAGTGTCAAACCGACCGCCGCGCCCGCTCCGCGGCAAATTCCGCGGGCGTCGGAATCGGATGCAGGTCCCGGCCGGCAAACATGGCGGCGAATTGCGCGATCAGCTCTTCGTGCAGTAATCCATTCGTCGCCAGCGTTTCGCTGCTGTTCAGCTGGAAGGGCGTCCCATCGAATCGCGTCATTCGCCCTCCGGCTTCCTCAACCAGCAGCGCACCGGCGGCTGTATCCCACGGATTGAGATGGAATTCCCAGAATGCATCGATGCGCCCGCACGCTGTGTAGGCCAGATCCAGCGCTGCCGACCCGGCGCGACGTACGCCGTGAGAACGCAGCGTCAATTCCTGATAGAAATGAATATTGGGGCTGGCGTGGCGCTTGCGGCTGGGAAATCCAGTGGCCAGCAGCGCCTCCGCCAGATGGTCCACACCCGATGCATGGATTCGGCGCCCATTCAGCCACGCGCCTTTTCCCCTCTCTGTCACGAACAGCTCATCGCGCGTGGGATCGTAGATCACCCCCGCCATCAGCCTTCCGTCCTGGTCTGCGGCCAGCCCCGATGGACGATGCTCCAGTCCGAGCGAAACGCAGAACACCGGAAATCCATGCGAGAAATTTGTGGTTCCGTCGAGCGGATCCACATACCACCGATACTCGCTGTCAATCCGCTGCCGAACGCCTTCTTCGCCGTAAACGCCATGGCCCGGAAACGCCACGGTTAGTCGTTCAGTGATGAGTTTTTCTGAGCTGCGATCGGCCTCCGTCACCACATCTACATCGCCTTTGTACTCGGTCGCGACCCCGCGCTCGAAAAACTCACGAAGCAGCGCGCCAGCCTCGATTGCAATCGCGGCGGCCCGCGTCGCGGTCTCCATTTGTTGTGGAACCCGGACGCCGCTCACTGGCTGTCCTCCCCAGGCGACTCCGCGACGTTGCGAAGCCGGCGCCGGCCATCCCGTCCGTGCTCAGTAATCGTCTTGATCTGATGTTTATAGATAAACAGGTTCGGCTTGTTCTCGCGCGTCAGGCGAATCATCTTGTCGTCGAAGTACTCGATCCAGCCTGAAACGGTCTCACCGTCATGCAGCTTCACGTGGACCGGCACTTGCCGGTCGCTCAGCGAACGGAGGTACAGCGCTTCCTGTCCGGTTTCGCCAGGGGGTGGGGTTTTCTGCCGGCGGCGGGAGGGTTGATCTGGCGGCATCACCCAATTGTAGCCGCCCCAATCCGTTCATCCATCAGTCGCTCAATCCTTCTTATCCAGAAGAAGCGATAACAGCATATGCAGAAGCGCCAGAATTAAAGCGCCGATCAAAGCTGCGCTCCACGTGGCCACGTAAAATCCCGGCGCCACGCTCCCTGCCAGCTTCAGGATGAATGCGTTGATGACCAGGAAAAATAAGCCCAGCGTAAGAATGCCAAGGGGCAGAGTGACCAGCTTCAACAGTAATCCGAGCGTCATGTTGAGCAGCCCAATCACCAGCACGGCAATCAGCGCCGACGCAACGCTGCGAACATGGAAGCCCGGCACCACTCTTGCCGTAACCAGCAGAGCAAACGCATACAACAACCACTTCAGCAACAACCGCACCATGCGCCGAAACCCCTTTCTTCCCGGTGGCCCCCGGAGTGGAGACAGCTTACGCTATGATCCGCTTACGAACAAACGTGCCGCGGCTCTGCCCCAACCCTCAGGCGACATGGCGATTTCTGTGCGCCGCGCTGACGTCGCTCGTCTTCGGCGCGACGCACAGTGGGTGGCCGCAAGCGCCTCTGGCTCCGCCACTCCCTGACATCCCCACGCTCATCGCGCAGGTGCGCGATCACCAGCGCCAGATGGAGTCGGTCCAGGAGAACTATACGTTTCACGAAACCGACTTTACCGAGGAGCTGAACAAGAGCGGCAGCGTGAAGAAAAGGGAGAGCGAAGAATACGAGATTTTTTACGTCAACACGCACGAGGTCCGTCGCCTGCTAAAGAAAGACGGCAAGGAACCCGATGCAAGCCAGGAGAAAAAAGAGCAGGAGCGGTTGACGAAGTACGTCCAAAAGGCGCAGCAGACGCCACCCGGCCAGGCCCCGAATGGGGAGGTGGTTATCAGCGTCGGCCGCATTCTCGCTATGGCAAAAGTTTCAGCCCCTCGTCGCGAGATACTGGACGGGCGCAGCACCATCGCCTTCGACTTTGTTGGCGATCCTCACGCGAAGGCGCACAACATCGCTGAAGAGGCAGCCCGCCGCACCTCCGGCACCTTCTGGATCGACGAACAGGATCGTCAGGTGCGCCGGCTGATGGCGCGCCTCACCGACAACGTTCACGGCGGCTTTGGCCTTTTCTCTCTGAACAAAGGCAGCAATCTCACCTTCGACCAGAAACTTGTCAACAACGAGCTCTGGCTGCCTACTGGCGCCAGCATCTCTCTCATCGCACACGCTGTCGGGATCATCGGATTTCGCGCCAACATCCAGGTCACCGACAACGACTACAGGAAATTCCACGCCGACGCTCAGCAACAACCTGGCGCCACCGTGACGCCCATGCATCATTAACCCCGCTCGCTGAACGCTGACCACCGCTCGCTGCAATCGATTCCACGGCGCTTTCGTTCGTTGCTAATCTCGGCTCATGACGGAAATGCACGCCGACGGAATTCTTTACCGCACATTTCGCCCCGGTGACGAAATCGCTTTTCTTCGTCTCAACGAAGACTGGATCAGCAAAGATTTTGAGCTTGAGCCTGCGGATCGCGCCATCATCAGCGATCCAAAGACGCACATTCTCGACGATGGAGGCCAGATTTGCATGGCCGAAGCGGACGGCCAGGCGATTGGCTGCTGCGCGCTGATCGCAATTGCACCTGGGGAATTCGAGCTTGCCAAGATGACCACTGCGGAAACGGCGCGCGGCCGGGGAGTGGGTCGCAGGCTACTGCAGTTCGCCATTGACGAGGCGCGCCGTTTGGGTGCCCGTCGCCTTTACCTCGAGTCCAACACAAAGGCAGCGGCCGCGGTCCATCTGTACGAACAACTGGGCTTTCGACATCTTTCCGGGCCGCCGCACCCTTCAAAATATGCGCGCGCCGATGTCTTTATGGAATTACTGCTCTGATTTGTAACCGCCGTCACGCCCTAAAGAAGGCCGCCAGCATGTTTGCCGGCGGCCCGCATTTTGCACCGGCGAGCCGTTACTCAGGCTGCGCCGCTCCGCTGGGAGGCGCCTGGTTGTCGCCGCCCATCCTGTGTTGCCGGCGGCCCTGCATCTTCGCCTGCATCTGTTCGAACTGCTGCTTCTGCTGATCGTTCAGTGTTGCTTCCAGACGCGTGCGCGTGTCCTGCTGAATCGCCTGCGCCTTGCTGCGACGATCCTGCTGCGACAGCGTCTGATCCTGCCACAACGCCTGCATCTTCTGCTGGCGATCCACCAGAATCGGTTTGATCTGAGTCTGTTGATCGGCAGACAAATTGAGCGTTTTGGTCATGTGCTCAAGTTGCCGGTCCGGGTTCATTCCGCGATGACCATGCCCTCCCTGACCCTGTTGCGGGCCGTCGGTGGCTGGTGTCTGGTCCTGTGCGTAGAGAGCGGCGTTCGCGCTGAGCGCGAGCATTCCGCCGAGTGCTAATGCGAAAAGTTTGCTTTTCATCGAAGTTCTTTTTACTTCCTCCTGTTGCTTTTTTCGAACCCGCTCTCACGAGCGGTGTTGCGCGGCGGATATCTCTCCCTTTCACGCGAACAGACGAGGATTTCTTGTTCAGGATGCAGCTGATGAAGAATTTAATACGTCCTCAGGGACGTATCGCGCAGCGCTACCGGCGGCATGGGGACCGGAATCGAACGCAGTCCGCAACGCAGCAAATCCGGCGCATGTTCTTCCGGATTCGGCAGATACGCATAGGCGAACACCGCCTGGTACTCCGTCTCGCCGGGGTAGTTGCAGCGTGCGCAGCTCGGCCGGTACTGGATGACGGGATCGTCGCGCATCCGAACCACCCAGTCCTGCGACCCGTGGGCCGGCACCGTCAGATACTCAGCATGTTCCGGCGGCGCTGCGGGCCGGTACGCGAACATCGGACCGTTTTCGCGAAGCGCATCGACCAGCGCGCCACCACGTCCGGCAGAAGCCCTCCACAGCCATCGAATTCCCACCCGTGCATACCAGTGGGCGCTTGAAGGCACCGGCTGCTCCAGGCGAATGTCTTTGCCGGTCCGGTTGTCGATGTGAAACGAAAACCCCGGCCCGGCATTCGCTGCCGTCTCGGCTATGTAGTTAGCGCGTAATGTCACACCTGCGCACGGAAGCACATAGGGTCCGGGGTGCCGTTCCATATCGGCGGACTTCGACCCCATACTCCACGAGAGCAGCAACAGCAGGGGCGCAAGGCGCAGGAGAAGCGTCATCGTTGCGTGATTATTGCAGCCTGGTCAGAGATTGCACGATCCAATTGAAACCACGAACTTGGCGCTGCTGATTAACTCCGCCCCAGCGCGTCCAGATCAATGGACTCGTATTCTTTACGTTCGATGCCTGCGCGAATCTGTTCGGGTGTCCGGCCCTGCCTGGTCATCTTCCAGGCATAGGCGCCTTCTGCGGCGCAGGTCGCGCAGATCGCCCCATGGGTGCCTTCAAAGCAGCTGTGCAGGCTTGTGTGTCCCAGCGCCCGATCGCAACGGCAATAGCAGGGCAGTTGGTAGAGCACCCCGGGAATATCCGCCGCCTCTTTGTAGACTTCCACCTGCCATTTCTCGCGGAAGAATGGCCCTGTGAGCTGCTTGCCGGAGAGAATCGGCGGCAATGCCTCGCCTTTTGGTGGCGCCAGCGGGTGATAGGCAGGAACTTCATCGGTCGGATCGCTGAATTGGGCGTGTACCGCATTCCCGGGCCCCATGCTGGCCGGCACGCTGTACGCGGCGACGATAAGAAAGGCGGCAAAAAGAGTAAGGATCGATCGCTTCAACGTCGAAGTCTCCGCTTCCATCGTAACAAGGGAGTCGGTCTGTTGACCTGGCACCGGGCAGGGCCACTTTGAATGAAAATGGCGAAAAAAAACGGCACGAACGTTGAATTGTCCGTGCCGGGAGGCCAGTGACGCAACTTATAAACCTGTTAGCCGCCGGGATTCTCGGTCACCGGTCCGGCTGTAAAATCCTCTATACTTCAGATGCTCTGTACGGCCAATATGTTCCCAGCCGCAGGGGAAACTTATCCCCAATCTCCAAAATAGTGTAACCGCGAACCCCGCAAAGCACAAGTCTAATACACAATTTAATATTTCTCCCGGCGCTCAACTGCCCTTTCTGGACCTCCTAAACCTGCCTATCTCATGCAAAATCAATCACAAGAGCCTGATCAGCCAAAATCCGATACGAAACTCAAAGCCTTTCTCACCGGCGCAATCATCGCAGGATCAGCTTTGGTGGGTGGCCTCGCCGTCGTGCTCTGGAACCGCCAGACTCTTTCCGGGTTACGCCAACAACACGAACCGCGAAAAAAGCCCACTTCCCAACCAGAAGACGACTCAGAGTAGACATTGCGGCGGCCCCCGGTCCTTAGGCAGTCCGGAGCCTGCATTGCGATTTACTCGAGGCTGTCAATCCCGGCCGCGAGATCGAAATCCCTCTCCGTGAGGCCGCCGGCATCATGGCTCACCAGGGAAAGGCGCACCTTGCTGTAGCGAATGTCGATGTCGGGATGGTGCCCGGCGCCTTCCGCCAGCTCAGCCACGCGGTTCACAAAGTGCATGGCCTCGACAAAGTTGCCGAACTCGCGATGACGCACAAGTTCTCCCCGTTCCAGCGTCCAGAACGGTACAGATTTCATTTTTGCCGTGACGACTCGGTCTTCCAGCACAGGCATGGGATCACTCCACGCTGAGGGTTTCAAACATTCCGGGGCATCAGACTTTCAGATCTTCGATCGCCCCTGCAAATGATAAAGGAGAGAAGCGGGGATGGCGGGTCATCTCCGAGCGTAAGTCTTCCCACAGGCTGTCCGGCAGCCCCAGAAACACCTCGACGATATTCGGATCGAACTGGGTTCCGGCGCACTTTTCCACTTCCGCGCGCGCCACATCGTAGGAGCGCGCTTTGCGGTACGGCCGGTCCGAGGTGATCGCATCGACAGTGTCGGCGATGGCGAAAATTCTCGCTCCCAAAGGTATCTCTTCGCCTTTCAGGTTGCGGGGATAGCCGTTGCCGTCGTAATGCTCCTGGTGGGCGTAGACGATATCCGCCGCCTCTTCAAGAAACGGAATCTTGCGCAAAATCTGATACCCGCGCGCACAATGTTCGCGCATCACCCGCTGCTCTTCGGTGTCCAGTTTGCCGGGTTTCAGCAGAATGGCGTCCGGAATCGCCATCTTCCCGATGTCGTGGAGAAAAGCCCCGCGCGCGATGATCCGGGTCTGCGACATTTCTACCCCGCAGTGCCGAGCCAGCGCAATCGTGTACGCGGTTACACGGCGGGAATGACCCTCCGTCTCCGCGTCCTTCAAATCCAGGGCGTCGCCCAGAGCCTCGAGCGTGATGTCGTACGAGCGTTCGAGGTCCGCCATCGCCTGCCGCAGCATCTCGGTGCGCGCGGAGACCAGCTGCTCCAGGTTGTGCCGATACACGGAGTTCTGTTGCACCAGCCGGCGATAATCGAGCGCGCGCCGCACCGTCACCAGCAGCTGTTCTTTTTCGAACGGCTTTAACAGGTAGTCGTAGGCGCCTTTACGCATCGCGGAAATCGCGACACCCACGTCGTGGATCGCCGTCACCATCACCATCGGCGTATCCGGCTGCGCCTCGCGGATCCGCTCCAGCAGTCCGATGCCGTCGAGGCCATTCATCACAATGTCGGAGAGAATCAGATCGTATGGCGGGTCGCGCTCGAGGTGTTCGATAGCCTCCAGACCATTCGAGGCGAGCACCGGTGTGTAATTAGACTTCTCCAGCATCGCTGCCATCAGAGTGCGAACGTAGGGTTCGTCATCTACGATCAGGATTCGCTCTGACGCCACTGCCCCTCCAGCCTGACGGCCCGGCTCAAACCTTCGAATTTGTTCGAGACCCGTAAGAATTCCGCTTTATCCTATCCTGGCGGATTTGTCGCTATGGGACAATTCCCGGAACGTGGAACCGGGGAGGACCATTTCGGGTCACCCCCTCCGCGCGTCCTGTTCCAGAGTCCCGGCCCGCACAGCAGACGCCCCAGCCCTCAAGATGCAACGAACCACGCAAAACAACATTCTGCGCCAACATCTGCCATCCACTCCCTCCCCCAAACGGTGTAATTTTGCATCCAAGGTTCGTGTTAAGCTTCTTTTGCCGGAGTCATTCCCCAGAGCGACCTCAAGCATGTTGTTTGAAATCGATCGCCAATTCACAAAAATAACGGCGCGCGAAATGGCGCCACAGAGCCTCGAAGACCGGCAGCGGGACATCTACGACAGTCATCGCCATCGCGTCTTTTCCGTCTCCTACTACATGACCGGAAGCGAACTGGAAGCCGAGGAGATCCTCCGCGGCGCCTTCATCCGTGCATTTCTCAGGGAAGACGAGCCCGACCACGCCATCGTTGACGCCGCTCTTCTCGAACAGCTTCGCGATCAGCGGGTTCTTGTGGAAGAAACTCCGCTGCCACCTCCGACCGCGGGCTATCTTCCGCAGCGCAACAACATCCTGCGCACCGAACTGGAAGAAGCCATTCGGTTCCTTCCCTCCAGCGAGCGCATCGTTTTTCTGTTGATGGATGTCGAGGGTTATTCCGCGAGCCGCGTCTCCGAGCTGCTCGGCCTGGATAAATCGGTTGTGCTCCGCACCGCACTCACCGCCAGGATGCGTCTGCGTGTGCAGTTGGCTGCTATGCGTGACAGCAACCAGGAAGCAGCCTGATCAGTAGATTTGATCAGCCGTGACTGACTTCTGATTTCAATACTTCCCGCTTTGCCCGCTTGTTCTTTGCCCAGCCCTCTTTGATCACCTCGCGAGCTCGCGCCACCGCCAGCGCATCGGCCGGGACATCCCTGGTAATCGTGGATCCGGCCCCGATGTAAGCGCCTTCGCCAATCACAACAGGAGCCACCAGTGCCGTGTCACTGCCAATAAACACGCGGTCGCCGATCAGGGTCTTGTGCTTCCCAACCCCGTCGTAGTTGCAGGTGATCGTGCCGGCCCCGATATTCACACCGATGCCGATCTCCGCGTCGCCAAGATACGTCAGGTGATTCGCCTTCGATCCCCGGCCCAGGCGCGTCTTCTTTGCTTCAACAAAATTGCCGATATGCGCGGCTTCGCCGATGTGGCAGCCTGGCCGCAGATGTGCAAGCGGCCCTATGCGCGCCCCCTTGTCGATTTGCGAGTCGGCAATCACGCACGACTGCAGAATCACAACTGCATCCCCCACCGTTGCGTTCTCCAGAACCGAGTAGGAGCGAATGCGGCAGTCGCTTCCCACTCGCGTCTCACCCAGCAGCTGGACGAAGGGCTCGATCACGGTGTCCGGTCCCACTTCAACGCTCGCGTCGATCATCACCGTCTCCGGTTGCAGGATGGTCACCCCCGCCGCCATTAACCGCTGCGCCGTGGCCTGCCGTATTTCCTTGTCGAGCTGCATCATTTCGGCGATGGTGTTCGCGCCCAGCACCTCCTCTGGGTGCGCCGCCTTGAGCGCAAGCACGCGCTCCCCTGCCTGGTGGAGGATGTGTGCGATGTCTGTCAGGTAAAGTTCCTTCTGCTGATTGTCGGCATTGAGCTGGCCGATGTGGCTGAACAAAGCGTCCCGGCGAAACGCATAAATCCCTGAATTGATCTCGCGCACGTCCTGTTGATCCGCCTGGAGATCTTTCTGCTCGACAATCGCCGTCACCTCCGCCGGCCTGGCTGATGCCCGCAGGACCCGGCCGTAACCGGAAGGATCTGCCGGCTCGGCTGTCAGAATCGTCATGGCCGCTCGCTCCTGCAGATGGAAATCCCGCAACGCGATGATCGTTTCCGGCCTTAGCAACGGTACATCTCCCGACAGGACAATGAGGTGGTCGTAATCGCGCGTCTCTGGCTCGGTGGTTTGAATTGCATGCCCTGTCCCCCGCTGCTCCTGCTGCACAACGAAGTGGACTCCGCTATCGCGAACCACCCCTTCCACGGCCTCCGCCTGATGGCCGACGACAACCAGGATGTCGTGGGGCGGCACCACCTGCGTTGCGGATGCAATCACGTGCTTCACCAGTGCTTTGCCGCCGATTTCGTGCAGCACCTTGGCGCGCTTCGATTTGAGCCGCGTGCCCTTGCCCGCGGCCATGATGACGATTCCCAGTCGCATGGGTTCTCAGAACTCCTTCGGCGCGGGCCTGCGTAACAAGCTCACACCGCGTGACTATTCTCTCAGACGCTGCTCTCACCAGCACCCGAGTGAAACTCGGCGCCCGCCCGGCCGCAGTGTGTCCATTTGTTGACACCCCGGCTCGACCGGCGCCTCGAAATTGCAGAATCCAGCATGGAGCTTGCGTATACTTTCCAGTCAGCAACCCCTGCGAGGCTACGCATGCCCTGTCTCGAAATGAAAGTGCCGGCCTTGCCGCACCCCGTCCCGGCCACGCGCATTCGCGCTCTTCTTGAACGGCCAGGCGCCGCCGTGCTGCGGCGCAATTATCTCGCACAAGCGCCCGGCCACGACGACGCGCATCTTCGCAATCGCATACGGATCGCCGCTGTTCTTGCCGTGAACCTCACCGATCCCCCCAAGCCCATCGATACTGCACCGCCGGAAAACTCCAACGATCCTGAAAACGCTCTTACTTCCCCTTCTGACGAACTCAATACGGACCCCCTTGGCGGCAGCTTCGCCAAAGGCTTCGAAATCTGGCTGACCGACGGCGAACGAGCCGTTTGTGTTCCCGGCGACGCCGACGAGATTCCCGGCGCTCTCGCCATGTTCGATGCATGGCTGCGTCTGGCTCGTTTCCGGCCCGCATTGCAGCGTCTCGATCAGCGCCTTGTCGGACTGAATTACAGCTTTCGTGAAGGTCTCTCCATCGCTGTCCAGGGCGATCCCGCCGAAAATCCCCCGGAAGAGGATACGTTCTTCGATTGCGTCGCACCTATTCCGGAGATCGACGACTTTCGCGAGCCGCGCTTCGTCGTGCGCCTTCCAGAAGCGGGCCTGGCCTACTTCCACGACCTGCTCCGCTCCGCCTCCGCCTGGCTTGACGATAATTCTTATCCGAATATCCTCGGCTCGCAATGAAGTCTGCGGTCCTTGCCGGGGTATTCTTCTCGCTGCTCACAGCCCTCTTGCAAATCCCGCCTCCGGCGTCTTCACAGGGCCAGAGCCCCGGACTCAACGAGGAACGCATCGAGAGCGGGCAATCTCCCTCCGCCGACGGCGGCGTCATCCCTTATCGCATTCGCCTCCTGCCCATCTCCTCATTCCCCGATTTGCCTCCGTTTGTTGCCGCCGAACTGGCCCGCCGCGAATGCATGATCCCGCAGAGCTTCGAGGCAAAACAGCCGGAGAACGTCATCCATGGCGCCTTCCATTCAGCCAGCAGCCTCGACTGGGCCGCGCTTTGTTCCTCGCATGGCGCGACCACTCTGCTGGTCTTCTTTTCCGGCCAGTCCGACTCCCCGGTCTCGCTGCGAACTCAGCCCGATGCTGCCTGGCTGGGAGCGGAGCCCGGCAGTTCAGTCTTCGGATCCTCATGGGGCATCTCCGTGCGGTCGCTCGCCGAACTGCGCGCCTCTCCGAACCTTCGCCGCACCACAACCATTGACCACGACGCCATTGACGATGCGCGGCTCGAACGTTCAGTCGTTGTGCACTACTTCCAGACAGGGCGATGGCTCGCACTGAATCCTGGTGACGGCAGTGACTAGTGCTGACGCCCCTCGCACCTCTCCGTCAGATCGAGGATTTCCTGCGCTTCGCCGCAACTAATCTCGCAAATGTTTGTCTAATGCATCGCAGTGCCTGTGAATCCGGCTCCTTTTAGGCTCCAGAAAACCTCTCCGATTCGAGGGAGGGTTCGCTTCGATCCGTGCCGGTAGCGCGTCAGGCCTGAGGTCAATCGCCAGATGAAAACCTGCCGGCTTCTCCGGAATCTGCGTTCAACAAAGCAGGGTTATGATGGAACGCATCGATCCGTTGAGTTTCCCTATGGTGCCACGCCGCGGATCGCAGCGGCGCGCGAATTTCCCTCTCTCGCCTTTTCAAAGGATGGCCATGTTTTTCTCGTTCGTCCGCTCGATCCCTTCCATCGCAATTCCTGCCTCTATCGTTCTCTTCGGCGCCGCACTTTCGGCGCAAACCGGCCAGGTGTTGGTTCCCAACCGCGTTGTCAGCGTTGTGAATGAGAGCTCCCGGGTTCCGCTCCATGGCTACGTGCATCCGCTTGCCAATGCCACGAATGATCGCGGCGCTGCCCCTGATTCAATGCCGCTCGCGCGGATGCATCTGGTGCTCAAACGCAGTGCCGACCAGGAAGCAGCCCTGCAGGAGTTCATCTCCGACGTGCACACACCAGGCAGCGCGAGCTATCACAAATGGCTCACACCCGATCAGTTCGGCCAGAAGTTCGGCCCGTCCGATCAGGACATCGCCACTGTGGAATCATGGCTCGCCTCGCATGGCTTCGAAGTTGCCGGAGTCAAGCCGGGCAAACAGGTGATCGAGTTCACGGGCAGCGTCTCCGAGCTCCGCGACGCGTTTCACGCCCAAATTCACAAATATCAGATCAACGGCAGCACCCATTACGCCGCTGCCAGCGAACCGGACATTCCCGCCGCCCTTTCGCCCGTCATCGCCGGATTCGTCTCCCTCAACAACTTCCAGCTGAAGAGCCATGTCCACATGCTGGGTAAAGCCAGCTACGATCCGAAGACCGGCATCGCCAAACCGGAATGGACGGTCAACGGCGGTGAGGGGTATCCCACCATCGGTGGCGTCAACTTCGCCATCACTCCCGGCGACTTCGGCATCCAGTACGACCTGCCCAATGCGGTTCTGAACTCCAAATACTCGGGAACCACTTACGACGGCACGGGCCAGACGATTGCCATCATCAACGAATCGAACATCAACATCGATCTCGTCAATCAGTTCCGCACGCTCTTCGGCCTTCCCGCCAATCCGCCCAACGTCATCATTGACGGCAACGATCCCGGCGTAGACGGGATCAACAATCCCGACGGCTCGAATGGCGCTTCCGGCGAAGCGTACCTTGACGTTGAGTGGTCCGGCGCCGTAGCTCCCAGGGCGACCGTCGACCTGGTCATCGCCGCCGACACGGCACTCGAAAGCGGCTTGTATCTTGCCGCCGAAAACGCTGTCTACAACAACATCGCTCCCATCATCAGCGCCAGTTTTGGAGATTGCGAAGCGAGTCTTCAGTCGACCAACCAATTCATCGACCAGGTTCTCTGGGAACAGGCAGCTGCTCAGGGAATCACCGTCACCGTCTCCACCGGCGACAACGGCTCCGCGGGATGCGACAACCCCGATGCACAGCAGTATGCCATCAACGGGGCAGCGGTCAGCGGGTTCGCTTCAACGCCTTACAACGTCGCTGTGGGCGGTACCGACTTCTACTACAGCAACTATCAGACCCTGACCCTCGCGAAACTCGCAACATACTGGAGCACCACAGGCTCCAACACGCCAGGCGTTTCCATGCTGACGACAATTCCTGAGCAGCCCTGGAATAACAGCCAATTCGGCCTTAACGCCAACGATTACCTGAATACTTACGGCGTCACCACCATTGGCGCCGGCAGCGGCGGAGCTTCAAGCGCCGCCGTTTGCGCCGCCGGTTACAGCTCAACCACGGGAGCGTGCACCGGCGCCGTTACCGGCTACGCGAAACCGTCATGGCAGACGGGTACAGGCGTTCCTGCCGATAAGGTTCGCGACATCCCCGACGTGTCACTGTTTGCAGCCGACGGCCCAAACTACAGCTACTACGCAGTCTGTTATCTGGATGGCGATTGCCAGCCCAACTCCAGTGGTCCGGTGCAGGTCTATGGTGTCGGCGGCACCTCAGCCTCAGCACCCGCCTTTGCCGGCATCATGGCCCTCGTAAATCAGAAGTATGGCCGCCAGGGTCAGGCAGACTTCGTCCTCTATCCGTTGAAAGCTCAATTCGGCGCCGCTTTCCACGACGTCACTGCCGGCACCAACTCCGTCCCTTGCAGCATCTCCAGCGTGAACTGCATTGCCGTTTCCAATCCACTCGTCGTCGGTGGCGTCACGGAAGGCCAGATTGGTACTGGCACGACACCCGACTACAACGCCGGCGCCGGATACAACCTCGCCACCGGTCTGGGATCTGTCGACGCCAGCGTGCTCCTCGCCGACTGGGGCAGTGTCACCTTTAAGGCAACGACGACCACGCTGACACCGTCGTCCACTTCGTTCACCCACGGCGCTGCCATCACCGTCAGCGGTGCAGTAACGGGAGCGACTACGCCCACTGGCAATGTCGCACTGATGACCGACTCGACTACGCCGACCCAGCAAGGCCAGTCGCTGTTCACTCTCAGCAACGGTGCGTTCTCTTCGGCCAGCGTGAACTATCTCCCCGGCGGTACCTACAACGTGTGGGGACACTACGGCGGCGATGGCACCAATGCGGCCAGCGATTCTGCAAAGACGCAGGTTACCGTCAACCCCGAAGCCAGCACCACCTACTTCAACATCCTGAACTCCGCTACACCCAGCAGCAATGCAGTTTCCATCTCCTCTGGCAACACAAGCGTTCCTTACGGCACGCAAGCCCTGCTGGCGGCGCAAATCTACGGCACCACCTACTACAACACCTGCATCACTGCGCAAAGCACCGCAGCCACCTGCACCCTCTACACCTCCCCGACTGGCCCCGTCGTTTTTGCCGACAATGGAACCACCATTAACACCGCAACTCTCAATACCGAAGGCGACGCGGAATTCAACGCGCCCTTCTATGTCGGCGCCCATTCCGTCACCGCCAGTTACGCCGGCGACGCGAGCTACCAGAAGTCGTCAGCGTCAGCCGTTACCTTCACGGTAGTCAAGGACACGCCCGACGTTTATCTGGGCGCGTCGAACCTTACCAGTTCCACGAGCTTCATCTTCGGCGGTGGTCAGGCAACTGTTTTGAACATCTGGCTCGACAACAGTGCCAACGACGCGGTTGAAACCAACTACAGCGTAGGGGCGGTGACCCCGGTCGCGCCGCCAACCGGCACCCTGACCGTTACGATTCCCAACGTGACTGGCAGTCCCTTCACGGTTCCCCTTTCCGCTGGAGTCGATCCGGGCACGCTCTTCCCCGACGGCGTGGGCAGCCTTGCCATTCCCGCCGCAACGGCTGCCGGTAATTACACCGTCACTATCAGCTATAGTGGCGACGGCAACTACAACTCGCTCACCGGTTCCAATGCGCCCTCAGGAACCATCACTATCACGGCGCCCGCCTCCGGCCTGCTGGCCTCCTCGATCACGGCTACGATGACCGGCAGCATCTCGCCCACCACCAGCGTCACCATCACCGGCACCGTCACCGGACAGAGCGGCCATCCCGCGCCCACCGGGTATGTGGTTCTCTTCTCCTCCGGCTACGGCGATATCGAAGTGCCTGTGGTGCCCGGCAGCGGCGACACATCCACCTTCTCCTTCACAGTCAACAGTCAGAGCCTCTTCCAGGGAGCAAATTTCGTCACCCTTCAGTACCTGCCTCCTTCCACCAGCCCTGTCTATAATCCATCGACCTTCAACCTGAGCAGCAGCAGCGCCATTTCCAATCCGCTTTCCGACTTCTCCCTCACCGCCGCCAGCAGCATCGTGTCGTCAACGCACGGGGGTACAGCCGGGACCACCACCGTCTACGTGACGCCCACCAACGGCTATAGTGGAACCGTCAATCTGAGCTGCGGCGTCGTCGGATCGCCGACGGGCGTTACCTGCTCGCTCAGTCAGGCCACCGCTTCACTCACCACTTCCACCACCGCGAGCCTTGATCCGGGCAATGCTCCGCGCAATCACCAGAGCAATCGACCCAGTGTTTACCTAACCGGCGGAGGCGCGTTGCTCGCGGGTGTTCTGCTCCTGACCATCCCGGCAAAGCGTCGCGCCTGGAAAAATTTGCTGAGCCTGCTTCTGTTCGCATGCATTTTCGGCTTCGGCATCGGCTGCGGCGGTGGCGGCTCGAGTTCCGGCGGCGGAGGCGGCGGCGGTGGTGGAGGAGGTGGCGGCGGCGGCGGTGGTACCGGTGCTTCGCCCACGGATTCTTCCGTCGCTGTCACACTCACCGTCACCGCCAGCAGTTCAGCCACTGCGGGCAATTATGCCGTCGGCGTCAGCGGCTCCGCTGGAAGTCAGATCCACACGCTTGGCGTCACCGCTGCCGTCCAGTAAGCCACGCTCCGATCCCGCTCTCACCACGAGGAGCGGGATCGGCTATTTGCGCCTGCATCGGTGGCGCACGTGTGCGCTCAGCCGCCACCCATCGGGTCTGTATACTGCTCTGAACCCTGAAAATAAATGTTCCTGGTCGCGCAGCGAAGGCGGCGCTTTGGCGTTTATTTCTGCGGAAGGAGCAGTCGGCCCATGTCTCGATCCCGCGTCTTCAAGCTTTCGCAGGATCAGACTCGCGGCACCGACGAGGCTCCGCTCGGCCCCACCCCGGCGCCCAAAGAAGATCAACCCTCGAGTCCTCCCGCTCTGCATAAAGCTCCTTTACCCTGGCTGTACGCTCTGTGGGCCCTCGGCATCTTCGCGCTCTTCTGCCTCCACTTCCCGCACCTCCTCGCCGACTTCCCCAACAACTCCCCGTGGATGGACTATTCCAAATACACCGACGAAGGCTGGTACGGCAATGCCGCGATCCGCTACTACCTCACCGGCCACTGGTATCTCCACGGCGACTTCAATCCAGCAATCGCGCTTCCCGTCTGGCCATTCCTGCTCTCCATCGTTTTTCACTTCACCGGAGTCAGCCTCGTTGCCGATCGCATCCTCGGCCTTGGCGTCTTCGGAGTTAATCTTCTCCTCGCCTTTTTCGTTGTGCGGACCCAGGCGCAACGATGGGCAGCGCTCCTGGCCGTCACCCTCCTGGTAACGAGTCCCTTCCTCTGGGCCTTCAGCCGGCTCGCTATTCTCGAGCCGCTGCTCATTTGTTTCCTGCTGCTTTCATGGCTGATCGCATTGCGCCTGCCCTGTGCGTCGCGGCGGGCGGAAACAACAATGCTCGGCGCGATCGGGCTTCTCATCTGCCTCATGGTGCTTACCAAGACCACCGCCATCTTCATCCTTCCCTCAACGCTGTATCTCGTCGCCAGAGCTTTTGATTTTCGCCGGGCCTCGGCGCGCGCTCTGACCATCACCGTCGTCTGCGCGGCTCTTCCCTCGGCTGGTTGGTATTTTCTGCTCGTTCGCCCTCATTACCAGTTTGACTATCAATACCTCTTCGACGCCAACCACTGGCCGCAACCCACCACCTTTTGGGGATGGCTCGGCGCATTCTGGTGGGGACTGCACGGATCACTCTGGATATCCTCCACGCTTTGCATCACCGGCATCGCGCTGCTCATGCTTGCGCTCATGCCGTGGCAGTCCGCTGGCGCATCCTCATCTGGCCCGTCGAACCCGGACCTGCGCCGCAGTCCCCTGACCATCGCGTCCCTGCTGGCAGCCGCCGGATACGTCTTTTTCGCTGGCTGGCACAACAGCCCGCAGCCGCGTTACTACGAAACGGTCCTCTACCCGCTCTGCTTCATCCTTGCTCTCGGCGCGGCCGACTTCCTCCGTCGATTCCGCCCGCTGCCCATCCGCATCGCCGCCGCCGGCTCGCTTGTCGTGATGGCCGCCATTTCGCTCGCCGGCATCGTTCGCATCGCCGGTTATCTTCGCCATCCTGAATACGCCTTCATCAACGCGGCTCAAGGCGTCACGCGTTACATCGACCAGCACCCAGAGCAGCATCGCCTGCTCCTTTCCATCAGCGGCGACGACATCCAGATGATCACAGGCCAGCCCGCCATCTGCGACGACTACGGCACCTGGGATCTCCCATACCGCATGCATGTCTACCAGCCCGGCTGGTATGCCGCCTGGAACGACCTTGACCCCGGCAGTCTCGTCGACATCCAAACCCAGTACTCACTCGAACGCGTCGCCGACTTCCCCGCCTTCGACGATCCTGATCGCAACGACCTCATCCTCTACCGCATGATTCCGCTTCCGCCCGCTCAACAGAATTACTCCGCGGGCGATGAGCTCACCGCCAACGCCGGCAAGTAATTTCTGGTCTTTTCCCTTTCCACGCCATGCTCGGCTACGGGCGAGGCAGCGGTTTCTTGCAGTTTTTCCTTGACAGATCTGTAACCGAGCCCCAATCTATAGATGGCTTAACGGCTATTGGCCAGGATGTTGTAGAGGATTGGCATCCGGGAGCTTAGGGAGAAGAGCTCCCACCGAGGCAAGCCAAAGTCAACCCTCCCCCACATACCCGGCTCTCCGCAGAGGCTTCGTTCCGAGCGAAGCCTCTCTTTTCTTGCAGTAAACCACCGGCTAACCTCCCCCTCCAATCGCCTTCGCCCCGCTCCCTGCGACTAATTCCGGCACACTTCATCCAAAAACCTGCATGACTTCCCAACATCCCGCCCAGCTTTTCTCTCCTCTGCAGATTGGTTCGCTCTCCCTCGCCAGCCGCATCGTCGTCTCGCCCATGTGCGAGTACGCCTGTGAAGATGGTTTCGCTAACGACTGGCACCTGGTCCACCTCGGCAGCCGCGCCGTCGGTGGGGCCGCCCTGGTGTTTACCGAAGCCACTGCGGTCACGCCTGAAGGGCGCATCAGTCCCCAGGATCTCGGCGTCTGGAAAGACGAGCACATCGCACCGCTGGCCCGGATCACCACGTTTCTGCATTCCCAGGGGGCTCACGCAGGAATTCAGCTCGCCCACGCAGGCCGCAAAGCCAGCACCTTCCGTCCATGGAGTGGCGAAGGCCTCCTCTCTCCGGAAGCCGGCGGCTGGTCCAATGTCCTCGCCCCCAGCGCCATCCCGTTCGCGTCCAATTACCCGCAGCCCCACGAACTCGACCATGCCGGCATCGCCCAGCTCATCGGTGCTTTTCGCGCTGCCGCGATTCGAGCCGACAAGGCCGGCTTCGACGTGATCGAGATTCACTCCGCCCACGGCTACCTTCTTCACGAGTTTCTCTCTCCCCTCAGCAACCGGCGCAGTGACGAATACGGCGGCAGCTTCGACAACCGCGTTCGCCTCCTGCTCGAAGCCACCGCTGCCATCCGCGAGGTCTGGTCGCGCGAGCGTCCGCTTTTCGTCCGCATCTCCGCTACCGACTGGGTTGAGAAAGACGGCACGGAAGGCGGATGGGATCTCCCGCAGTCCATCCGCCTCGCTGCTCTGTTGCGCGACCGCGGCGTCGACCTCATCGACGTTTCCTCCGGCGGCAACGTCGCCGGCGTGGCCATTCCCGTCGGCCCCGGCTACCAAACGCCATTCGCTGAAGCGATTCGCGCACAAACCGGGATTCTCACCGGCTCCGTCGGCATGATTACCGATCCAGCCCAGGCTGCACACATCGTCCGTACCGGCCAGGCGGACCTCATCTTCATCGCCCGCGAATTTCTGCGGGATCCCTACTGGCCGCTCCACGCCGCTGCTGCTCTGGGTGAAACCGCTTCCTGGCCGGCGCAATATCTCCGCGCCGCTCCGCCCAAATCCCCGGCCCGGGCCCCCATTGCGCCGGTGCAGAACAAACGCTGATCCCTCATCTTTCTCTGCTCATTCTCGTTTTCGTGTCCTATACTGCGACAGAGAGCCGCGCGCACCGCGGCTTCGTGCTCACTCTCGATGGCCAAAAACGCAGCCCAGCGCCGCTCCCGGCTCGAACCCATCATTCCTGACAAGCTCTATTTCCGCATTGGCGAAGTTGCTCGCCTGTGCGGCGTTGAAACCTACGTGCTTCGTTTCTGGGAAACGGAGTTTCCCCAGATGCGCCCCAACAAAAGCGGCACCGGCCAGCGCCTCTATCGCAAACGCGATGTGGAAATGGCGATGCGGGTCCGCCGCCTCCTGCACGACGAGGGCTACACCATCGCCGGCGCACGCCAGGTCTTCGCCCAGGAGGCGCGCGAGCTCCGCTCCAAATCGCCTCAGTTGCCGCTCATCGAAGGCGGCGCCAGTTCCGCGCGAGTCAAAGCCAAGCTCCAGCGCGTCCGCACGGACCTCCGCGATCTGCTCGGGATCCTCTCCGCCCCGCCCGCGCGTAAATCGCGAGCGTCGAGCGCCGGGCCCAGACTTTTCGAATAGCTCAGAATGTCATCCTGAGAAAGAACTGGTGATCCGCTGGCCGAGAGCGCTCGTCCTTCTGCTTTTGGCGGGTACGGTTGAGATGGCGGCTTCTTAAAAGGGAGGATTGTTCATTATTCCGCTGACGCAGCTAATTTAGCCTCCGCAGCCACCCGCTTCGCTTTCGCCAGAAAGCTCAAAGCAACCGCCAGCAGCACCACCTGAATGCCGATGCAGATAAATCCCATCCATCGGTGATTGTGCAGGATCGTTAACCCGGGAATTCCCGCGAGCACCGCAACCATCGCCGCGGTTATTGTCCCTGACCGCCGTAAACGTGCAACTTCATTCGTTGCTCTCATCATCGTCCCCGCATCCCGCCCAGCATCCCCATCGCCCGCCGCTGCAGCATGCCTCCACCCTTGCCAATGCCTTTGAACATTTTCCGCATCTGGGCATACTGCCGCAACAGCTGATTCACTTCCTGGACCGTCGTCCCCGAGCCATTCGCGATCCGCTTCCGGCGGCTCCCCGAAATGATCTCGTGGTGGTCTCGTTCCTTCTGCGTCATCGAGTTGATAATCGCTTCAACACGCGAGAGCTGCTTCTCATCCACCTGCCCGGCCATCTGCTGCATCCCGGCCAGCGGCCCGACCGACGGCAGCATCTTCATGATGCTTTCCAGCGATCCCAGTTTCTTGATCTGCCGCAGCTGATCGCGAAAATCCTCCAGCGAAAACCCATCGCCCGACAGCGCCTTCCGCGCGAACTCCTCGCTCTTCTTCTTGTCCAGCTTTTCTTCGGCGCGCTCGATGAGGCCCATGATGTCGCCATGCCCGAGGATCCGGCTCACGATGCGGTCTGGATGGAACGGCTCAAAGGCGTCCGGCTTCTCGCCCGTGCCGATAAACTTCACCGGCTGTCCCGTCACATGCCGGATCGATAGCGCCGCGCCGCCTCTGGCATCGCCATCCATCTTGGTCAGGACGGTCCCCGTCAGGCTCAGCTGCTTATGAAACGCCTCCGCCGACTTCACCGCGTCCTGTCCCGTCATCGCATCGGCGACAAACAGAATTTCCTGCGGAGAAAGCAGAGCCTTCAGCT
Source organism: Acidobacteriaceae bacterium (assembly GCA_036490815.1). Lineage (GTDB taxonomy): Bacteria > Acidobacteriota > Terriglobia > Terriglobales > Acidobacteriaceae > Palsa-343. The sequence goes on along the minus strand of DASXDF010000030.1, from coordinate 15,262 downwards.
TCGCCATCTCGTCCATCAACTGCTCGTCAATGTGCAGGCGCCCGGCTGTATCGACGATCAGCGTGTCGCACCCGGTAATCACCGCCTCGCGACGCGCTTCTTTCGCCAGCCGCTCCACCAAAGGCGTTCCAGGTTTCTCGCCCTTCTCATCGCCCTGATAAATATTTGCCTTGATCGACTGGGCCACCACCCGCAGCTGCTCGCGCGCCGCCGGCCGGTAGACGTCGACGGATACCAGCATCGGACGATGCCCGCCCTTCTGCAGCCACGCCGCCAGCTTGCCCGCAGTCGTCGTCTTGCCCGATCCCTGCAGGCCCGCCATCAAGATCACCGTCGGCGGCCGCGAGGCGAACTGGAACCGCGCCACGTCCTTGCCCAGGATCGCGATCAGTTCATCGCGGACAATCTTCACCACCTGCTCGGTGGGCGACAGTGAGGTCAGCACTTCCTGCCCCAAAGCCTTGTCGCGAATGTGGTCTATCAGCTCTTTGACGACGTTCAGGTTGACGTCAGCCTCGAGCAGGGCCACGCGAATCTCGCGCAGCGCTTCCTGCATATTTTCCTCGGTGACCGAGCCTTGTCCCCGCAGGTTCTTAAAAGCGCGCTGTAATTTCTCTGAAAGATTCTCAAACATAGGCAGAACCCCAGTTTACAGGGACTCGCCCAACCCATCCGCGTGTTGAGCGACGAAACCGCGGTATGCCTGCTTCGAATTGGTATCCCCCTCTCAGAACAAACTGGTCCTTTCGCCGTGCTTCCGCCCGGGTCATCCTGAACAGCAAGCGCATTCGAACCCGCGCCACCCAGCCCAGCAAGGAATTTCTATGTCCAGGCTCCTCCGCCGATCGTCAGTCATGGTTCTCATCTGTCTTGCTACCTGCTTCACCACTTTCGCGCAGCAGAACCAGCCACCCGCCGCACCCACGGTCGCATCGATCCTGGAGAGCCAGCTCAAGATTGTCGAGGGTGAGTTAGTGCCGGCCGCCCAAGCCATGCCTGAAGAAAAATATTCGTTTGCCCCGGTAAGCGGCGAATTCACGGGCGTCAGAACGTTCGCGCTCGAGTTGAAGCACGTTGCTACGGCGAACTTCGTCTTCTATAGCGCGATCCTCGCCCAGGCCCCACCATCCGGAGTCAATGTCACCGGCGCAGCCAATGGGCCAGAGGATATCCAGACCAAAGCGCAAATCCTCAAGTACCTGAAAGATTCGTTCGCCCTCGGACACCAGGCGCTTGCAACGCTCACGACCAGCAATGAGCTGACCCCTCTCGCGAACCCACCCATTCCCTCCATGAATACCCGCCTGGCTCTCGCCACATTCAGCCTGGCCCACGCCTCTGACCACTATGGACAAGCAGCGGAGTATCTGCGGATGAACGGCATTGTTCCCCCAGCCAGCCAGGGACAGCCAGCGGCCAATCCTCCGCGCAAATGAATCTCAGGTCGAGGCCCTGCGTTCAGTATTTCCAGCTCATATCCGCGCCCGCAGGGGCTGTCTTCGCAATCCGCTCCATAATCTGCGGCAGGTACATCGTGTTGTAGTGCAGTCGCGAATAGGCATTCGGCAACGTCGGATCGCCATTCCAGCAGTGCTCCGCCCGCGGGCCGTACTTCACTTCACCGTCGTATGGCACCCCATGCCCGGGCGTCCCCGTCGTCTTCAGAAAACCCTCCATCAGATACACGGCATCGTTCAGAAAATACGTGTCGTCCGATCCGACGTAAATGTGCAGCTTGCCCTGCAATTTCGGCCCCAGGGTCTCCCAGTCGCGCTGCAGGATCGCATCGAGGTCGTAGTGGTCGTGCCAGTACGCTGCGGTCCCGTGATCGATGGCCCCGGTCTCCTTGTCAAAGATCTGCTGCGGATAGCCGTCTGCGCCGACGGGCCCATATACCGCTTGCCAGATATCGAACTGCTCGCCCGATCGTCCATGATCGCCAAGCGCCGCCTCGTACGCCACGTTATCGCGCACGCTGATCAGGGTGTGTCCCAGATAGTCGCGCATGGCCGGCTGTTCCACGCGTTTGTTCGCACCCTGCAAATAGAACATGTTCGGTTGGTTGTAAAGATCCGTCGTCATATACGCATGAAAGTCCACCGGATCGGGACACGCCACAAAGGCTCCGTTGTAACGGTCTGGATAGAACATCTGCACCGCCAGCGACTCCCATCCTCCCGTCGATCCGCCGTAGAGGAAACGCGCCCAGCCCTTGCCAATCCCACGAAACTGCTTTTCGACCGCGGGCATCAGCTCCGTCTCAATCGCGTCGCCATAGGGCCCCAGATTCGCGGAATTGACCGCGTACGAATCGTCGTAGTAAGGGTTGGCATGCTGGATCTGGATCACCAGCACCCGCGGAAATCCCGGACTGATCCACTTCTTGTATTCCGCGTAGGCCTCCTGCTGCTGGATGCGGTTGTAGCCCGCGAGGTGAAAGCGCTCCGAGTAGTCAGGCTTCAGGTTTGGATCGGGCGGCGTGGTCCGAAACTCATCTACTCCCTCAGGAAAATGCCCCTCGGAAATCATCTCCGGATAATGGGCCTCCGGATGTTCGTCGAAACCTTCCGGCACCAGAACAATAGCGGCAAGAAACATCGGCCGCCCCCAGAACCTGGTCAACAGCGCGCTCTGGATGCGCAGATGTTTCACATACTTTGTGTCCGGCTCGGGAGTAATCGGCCCGATCACTTCGTCCAGGGTTACCGCAATCGGTGGCGCACCCGGACCCACATGAACCTTCCGGGGGGTACTGTAGAAATTCCCCGGAGCCAGGTTCCAGTGCTGTCCCTCCCCGCGATCCGGCGCCAGCTTGATCGTCTTGCCATCGTTGCGATGGAACGTTTCATAAATGTTCAGCACCGCCTGCACCGTGTAGTCGCCCGGCGGAACATCCTTGATCGACCGCACCGGATACCCAGCTGCCGTCTCGTCAATCGACACAGCCTGCCCCGGCTTCAGGCCGTCCACCGTTTTCCCAAACACCATCTGCGAACGCGGCGTGTCGTCGATCTGCATGCGCGGCTCCTCGCTCGAGTCGTTCGACAGCAGAAAAAGCACCCGGCCATCGAGCGGCTTCTGCGAGAGCGAAGCTGGAAAGCTGACGGTCATAGTCTGGCCCGGCAGAGCAGGCGCAGCCGCGGCAAGAAGTAACCCACAAAGACACGGACAGAAACGCATGCCCGCCAGTATGGGGCCCGTGCCAGTAACGAACCGCGAACTCCCGCCCTTCGCCGCTCATTGCTACTCTGGTTCCATGCCCGGAGTCGCTCTTTCCCTCGAAAACAAGGTCGCCCTCATTACCGGAGGCTCGCGCGGTATTGGAGCCGCCGCCGTCCGCCTCTTTCGCCAGGCTGGAGCCCGCGTCGCCTTCAACTACCGTTCCGCCCGGGCTGCCGCTGAATCTCTGGTCGCCGAATGCGGTGGTTCGAGTGCGTGTGCGGCCTTCGCCTGGGAACTTTCTACGCCAGAAGACGGCCGCGCCCTCGTCCACCGTACGGTGGAGACGTTCGGCCGCATCGACATTCTCGTCGCCAACCACGGCATCTGGCCCCCTGACGACGTTCCCATCGCGACCATGTCCGACGACCAGTGGCGGACCACCCTCTCCACCAACCTCGACAGCGTCTTCGGCCTCATCCAGGCCGCGGTGGCCCAGTTTCAACAACAAAAGTCGGCCCAAAGTTCGCCTGCCGGCGAGGCTCACATCGTCCTGGTCAGTTCCACCGCCGGTCAGCGGGGCGAAGCCTTCCATGCCGACTACGCCGCCAGCAAAGGCGCCGTCATCAGCATGACCAAGGGGCTGGCAACGGAACTCGCCCCCCAGGGCATCCGGGTGAATTGCGTTGCCCCCGGCTGGGTTAACACCGAAATGTCCGCACCCGCCATGGCCGACCCCCGCACCCGCGACCGCGCCATGTCCACCATTCCTCTTGGCCGGGTCGCCGATCCGGTCGAAATTGCCGGCCCAATCCTCTTTTTGTGCACGCCGCTTGCTGGCTTTATGACCGGAGAGATCGTCAATGTTAATGGAGGAGCTGTTTTAGTCGGCTAGCCCATGCGCCAGATCCCCGTCCTTACCCTTTTAGCTCTGTTGTTTTTCAGCGTCGTCGGTTTACGGGCGCAAACCGCAGTTCCCGACGCCCCACCCAGCGCATCGAGCATGGCCGCGCCGGCCACGGCGGTAGAAGACTCCAGCAGCAAAAAGGCCCGCGCCGCCCTGAACGAAATGGTGACGGCCCTGGGCGGCGACTTGTGGCTCAACCAGCAGAACAACTACGTCGACGGCCGCATCGCCGGTTTCTACCAGGGCAAGCCAACTGGCGCCACGGTCCGCTACTGGGAATGGAACACGCCGACCGACAAACGCATCGACCTCACCGAGGGAAAGAACGATAAGCACAACTGGAGCCAGATCTTCAGCGGCAAGAACTGCTTGGAGATCACCTTTCGCGGAAAGAATCCGCTGCCCAAAGATCAGTGCGCCGAGGCCATCCGCCGGCGCGACCATTCCATCGACGCCGCCGTGCGGGTTTGGATGAAAGATCCTTCCACGGTTCTGATGTATGAAGGGCAATCGCTTGCCGAACGCCATCTGGCGCAGCAGGTCACGCTGCTGAACTCCGACAACGATTCCATCACGATCCAGATCGACGCCATGACGCACCTGCCCCTGCGCCGCACTTATTTCTGGCGCGACCCGTTGTACAAGGACAAGAACGAAGAGGTGGAAGAGTACGACGATTACCACGACGTTGAAGGGATTCAGACGCCTTTCGCCATCACGCGTCTCCACAATGGCGACATGACCAGCCAGCGCTTTATTTTTAAGGCGTCCTACAACGTGCCGCTTGCCGCCGATGCGTTCGACGCCGATGCGGCAGCTGCACACATTCGCAAATAAGTCCGGCGGACACACAAAAGCCGCATCCGAAGATGCGGCTGGATTCCTTTGCCTGACAGCGCGGCCTACTTCACCTGCGGCGTCACACTCTCTGACTTGGTGGTGGTGTCCTGCTTGGCCGCATCGGCGTTGTCCGGATTGCCCTTGATGCCTTCTTTGAAGCCGCGGAATGCTTCGCCCAGCCCTTTGCCTAATCCAGGCAGTTTGGTGGGTCCGAAGATCAGCAGAGCGATCACCAGGATGATGATCAGGTGTTCGGGTTTAAACAGGTTGTCAAACATTGAGAACTCTCCCGGAGAGCGCCCGGCCGGGCACCCATCCGCACAGGTCTATTGTCGCACAAGCGCACTTCTGCCGATGAAATACAGCAGCGCACCCGATCGCTCTCGATCAGGCGCGCGTGTACCTTAAGATAGTTCGAACAAAGAGCCATGAGCGCCGAAAAAACCATCTGTATCCACGGGCATTTCTATCAGCCACCGCGCGAGAACCCATGGCTCGAGACGGTTGAGGCGCAGGAATCCGCAACTCCGTGGCACGACTGGAACGACCGCATCACCGCGGAGTGTTATGCGCCCAACGGCGCCGCCCGCATTGTCGATCAACAGAACCAGATCATCCGCATCTTCAACAACTACGGCCGGATGAGCTTCAACTTCGGGCCTTCGCTCCTTTCGTGGCTGGAGCAGAACGCGCCGCAGGTCCACGAAACCATCGTCCAGGCCGATCATCGCAGCCAGAAGCGCTACTCCGGCCACGGTTCGGCCATGGCGCAGGTCTACAACCACCTCATCATGCCGCTGGCCTCGACCCGTGATCGGATTACGCAGGTTCGATGGGGCATCGCGGACTTTCGCTATCGCTTTGGGCGGATGCCGGAAGGCATGTGGCTGCCGGAAACCGCCGTTGACACGGAATCGCTCGACCTGCTGGCCCGGAACGGCATCAGCTTCGTGCTGCTCGCGCCCCACCAGTGCGCCCGGGTGCGGTCCCTCACTCCACTCAGCGCGAAGACTGTAAAAGACCTTGCCTGGATTGAAACGCCGAACGCCTCCGTCGATACCACGCATCCTTATGTAGTCCGCCTGAACGAGGGCCGCTCCATCAACGTCTTTTTTTACGATGGTCCCCGCTCCCGAGCCATCGCCTTCGAAGGTCTGCTGAACAGCGGCGAAGGTTTTGCCCAGCGCCTGATGGGCGGGTTCAAAGCGGACGGCTCTGAGGCGCAGATGGTGCACGTCGCGACCGACGGCGAAAGCTACGGCCACCACCACAAATATGGCGAAATGGCGCTTGCCTGGGTGCTGCACTCGTTCCAGAACCACCGTACCGATCCGAATGCCGTTCACCTGACTAATTACGGCGAGTTTCTGGAGAAGAATCCTCCGCGCTTCGAGGCGCAAATTGTGGAAGACACGTCGTGGAGCTGCGCGCACGGTATCGAGCGCTGGCGCTCGGACTGCGGCTGCTCCAGCGGACGCCCTGGCTGGAATCAGAAATGGCGCGCACCTCTGCGCGAAGCGCTCGACAACCTGCGCGATGCGGTCGCTCCGCTGGTCCACGAGGCGGCTATCCGTCTTTTCAAGGATCCCGACGCCGCCCGCAACGACTACATCAGCGTGGTTCTGAACCGCTCGCGTGCTTCGCGCGATGGCTTCTTCCAGACCCACGCGCTTTATGACTTCAACGAAGAGGAACGCACCCGAGCGCTTATGCTGATGGAGCTGGAGCGCCACGCCATGCTCATGTACACGAGCTGCGGCTGGTTCTTTGACGACATCTCGGGCATCGAAACCGTGCAGGTGATCGCCTATGCCGGCCGTGTGCTGCAACTGGCGGCGGAGCTCTTTGGCAAGCGCGCCGCGACCCTGGAAAAGAAATTTGTCGACCGCCTCGCCACCGCAAAGAGCAATTTACCCGACCAGCAGGACGGCGCCGCCGTCTACAACCGCTACGTTCGCTCGATGCAGGTGGGCCTTGAACAGGTCGCTGCGCACTACGCCATCAGCTCCATTTTCACCAGCTATCCCGACGAGGCCGACATCTTCTGCTATTCCGTGCGGCGTCTTGCATGGGATTCGGTTATGTCCGGCCGCGTGCGTCTGGCTGTTGGCCAGGCACTCATCTGTTCGAAGATCACCGAAGCCGCCGAGACCGTCGCTTTCGGCGTTCTCCACTTCGGCGATCAGAACATCACCGCGGTAGTGAAACGCTTTGACCCCGCGAAGTCAGCGGAATACGACCAGTTCGTCGAGGAGGCGAAAGCCGCCGTGAACCTCGGCGACTTTCCCGAGGTCGTACGCTGCTTCGATCGCCACTTCGACAGCCAGACCTATTCCCTGCGTTCGCTCTTCCGCGACGAGCAAAAGCGCATCCTCGAAATTCTGCTGACGTCGACGCTGGAGGAAGTGGAATCGAGCCTCTCCGCGATCTACGAGAATCAGGCTTCGCTGCTGCACTTTCTGAGCCAAAGCAAGCTGCCGCGGCCGGAAGCGCTGACCGTTGCCGCCACTTTCGCCATCAACGCCGGCTTGAGGCGCGCGCTCGAAGCCGAGCCCATCGACGCCATCCAGGCACGCTCGTGGCTGGGCCTGGCCAAGTCCGATCAGGTCACGCTCGACAAACCACTGCTCGGCTATATTTCCGATCGAAAGATGAAGCAGGTGATGCTGGCTCTCCACGAGCATCCGGAAAATCTGGCTGCCGTTGAAGATGCGCTGCTGGTCGCGCGCACGCTGCGCGAGCTACCCTTCGACGTTAATTTATGGCAGGCACAGAATCTTTGGTACGACACGTACCGTTATCACCGCGACAGGCCGCCCTCCGCAGAGTGGCTGGAAAAGATGCAGGAAGTCGGCCGGCAGCTGCACATCGCCGTCGACGACATCGTCGAGGAAGAGCCTGGGGAAAACGGCAACGGCATTGCTCATGAAGCCGGCAAACTCGCCGAAGAAGCAGCACGCAGGACGGTCTGAGCGCCAGCGGAGAAGCGTTCAGCCGAGAAGCGGTCAGCTAAAAAAGCTGTCAGCGCAAAACCTGTCGGCGGAAATCCGGCCAGCTGCCTTCGTGGAACCTTCGTCCTCCCCCGCTGACAGGTTTTCGCTAACCGGCCCGTGGCTGACCGGTTCTTAGCTGACCACGGTATCGCTAACCGCCTTTTCGTTGCCCCAGGTCAGCTTCTCCAGCGCAGCGTCACCGGCCCATCCATCGGATGCTTCATGGGCTGCCCGGTGCGCTCCGCGTCGAAGCGCGCCTGCTTCAGCGCGAAGTACCACTTGGCCGGCTTGTCCGCGTCGTCGATCAGCATCAGCGCCGGATCGTATTTCAATCCTTCAGCCTGCTGGATCATCGTCACCTGATCCTGGCGCACGAACATGTTGCCGAAGAAGCGCAGGATCGAAGTCATGAACGGCACGTGATAGAGCACGTTCCACGCGCCAAACACGTCGATGCGGCAAGCGGTCGCGGTTGTCGGCGTCACTGTTGTGAGACTGGAGAACCACTTATCGCCGCAACGAATCGTCTCGTACCGGCGATTCGGCAGCACGAAGTCGATGGTGGTCGTGATGGGCTCGCCATAAACGCCGAGCAGCTTATACGGCGCGCTGTTGTTCGAGGGCGCATGCGTTGCCATGCGAAAGCCCTGTGGGATCGGCTCGAAGCGCTTCTCCTTCTCGTGAATGCTGGCCTGCTTTCGCCACCACCACGACTGATGCACAAAGGGGCCGTGCGCCGGATCCATCAGGCCAATGATCCCGTGGTCCACGTTGCAGGGCAGTTCGGCGGTGAGGTGCGCGCTGCGAAACCGCGGGCCAAACTTCGCCGCCTCCGGTACCGGTTCGGTGGCTGCATCCTCAGCACTCACACGGCCGCGGCCTGCCTCCGGCACATAGACCCACGCGTATCCATCGCGCTCCTCGCACGGATACGCCATGCCATGCAGGTTGCGCGGAAAGGTGTCGTCTTTCGTCAGCGAAGGAATCTCCATGCACTGGCCGGAGACCGGCTCGAAAACCCAGCCGTGATATTTGCAGGTCAGCGATTTGCCGTCGAACCAGCCGCACGAGAGGGGAATGCCGCGATGGGGACACAGGTCGCGCATAGCAAACAGATGTCCATCTTCGCGGCGGCCCAGCACGATGGGGATGCCCAGCAGCATGGCGGTCACCATCTGCTTACCCTGCAGCGCGTCGCTGCGCATCGCAGGGTACCAGTCGTTGAAGATCAGGGTCGCCGGCGGACCGGTAATGGAAACTGTGGCCGTGTTCATCGTTGCCTTCGTCTCACTATACTGCCCGGAAATCGGACCCGCGGAGGGGCTAAAAAACCCGCGTTTCGAGGCGTGAAACCGGTCCATTTTTTCCTCAGAATCCGACCCCGTGGAGCCCCCACCCGCAAAGCCCTGAAAGCAAACGCCTAACCTGCCTTGTGCGCGTCTAACTCTTCCAGTATCATAAAGATAATCCCTTCGGTCACTTCTCGCACCTGGCCCCTTCCGGCGTGACCCGGTCCACGACAAATTATGGCAGACGAACAGAACCCTCTCCTTCCCCTCGGCGGTAACGGCAGCGACGGACCCACGGGTCCAACCGGACCCGGCGCCGCGAATCTGGTGCCCATCAACATTGAAGACGAGATGCGGAGGTCGTATCTCGACTACTCCATGTCGGTGATTATCGGGCGCGCGCTGCCCGACGCCCGCGACGGCCTGAAGCCCGTGCATCGGCGCATTCTTTACACCATGCACGAGATGGGGCTGCAGTCGAACAAGAAATACACCAAGTGCGCCAAGGTCGTGGGCCAGGCGATGGGCGTTTACCATCCCCACGGCGACTCGGCCATCTACGACGCGCTGGTGCGCATGGCGCAGCCCTTCAGCATGCGTTATCCCCTGGTCGATGGCCAGGGCAACTTCGGCTCCGTGGACGGCGATCCGCCAGCGGCGATGCGCTACACCGAGTGCCGGCTGGAGAAGATCAGCGGTGAACTACTCGCCGACATCGAAATGGAAACCGTGGACTTCGTTCCCAACTACGACGAATCCACTTACGAACCCTATGTTCTGCCCACACGCATTCCCAACCTCATCGTCAATGGGTCGAACGGGATTGCGGTCGGCATGGCGACGAACATTCCGCCGCACAATTTGACTGAAGTCATCAACGCTGCCATTGAGATGGTGAATAATCCCCACGCGGGCCTGGCAGAAGTGCTGAAGCACGTGCAGGGTCCGGACTTCCCGACCGGCGGATTCATCTATGGCAAGGGCGGCATTGCGCAGGCCTACAAAACCGGCCGCGGCCGCTTCCTCGTCCGCGCGAAGTGCGCCACGGAAACGATGCCGCAGGGTCGCCAGTCGATCATCGTCAGCGAAATTCCTTACCAGGTGAACAAGAACGTCCTGATCAAGCGCATCGCCGAGTTGGTGAACGAAAAGATCATCGACGACATCAGCGACGTGCGCGATGAGAGCGATCGCGACGGCATGCGCATCGTGATCGAGCTGAAGCGCGGAGCCGAGGCGCAGATCATTCTGAACCAGCTCTACAAGCACACGCAGATGCAGGAAAGCTTCTCGATGATTTTCCTGGCCGTGATCAACGGGCAGCCGCGCGAGCTGCCGCTGCCGGAAGCGATCCGCATCTTCATCGAGCACCGCCAGGACGTGGTTCGCCGGCGCACCGCCTTCCTGCTGCGCAAGGCGCAGGAGCGCGAGCACATCCTGCTCGGCTACCAGATCGCGCTCGATCATCTCGACAACGTGATCAAAATTATCCGCGGATCGTCGTCGCGCGCGGATGCCCGGGAGAACCTGTTCCAGTTCTTCTCGAATAAAACCATCACCGTGCGCGATCAGGCACTCAAGGGCGTGAAGCTCGATCCGGCGAAATACGGCATCAGTTCCGACACCCTGATCGGCGCGACGCTGAACCTGAGCTATCGGCAGATCGACGCGATCCTCGAACTGCAGCTCTATCGCCTGACCCAGCTCTCGATCGACGAGCTGCTGAAGGAACTGGGCGAAGTGCGCGACAACATCGCCGAGTACGAATCGATCCTCGGCTCGGAGAAGAAGCTGCGCGCGGTCATCGTGAAGGAACTCGAAGCCGTCCGCAAGGAATACGGTGACGAGCGCCGCACGCAGATCATCGACGAGACGGCCGAGCTGCAGCTGGAAGACCTGATCGCCGATGAGCAGGTCGCGGTCACGGTTTCGCACTCCGGCTACCTGAAGCGGACGCCGATCTCGACGTACCGGCAGCAGCGGCGCGGCGGCACAGGGCGTCTCGGCATGAAGACGCGTGAGGAGGACTTCGTCACGCAGTTGATTGTCGACTCGACGCATGCCTACCTCCTTTGCTTTACCAACAAGGGCCGTGTGTACTGGCTCAAGGTGTACGAAATTCCCGACGTGGGCGCTGCCGGCAAAGGGAAATCCATGGCCAGCCTGCTGAGCCTGCAGCCGGGCGAAACGGTGCGCAACATTCTGCCGGTGCGCAATCTTGAAGAAGAGGGCAAACACATCTTCTTCGCGACGCGCAAAGGTACGGTGAAGAAGACCGAGCTGAAGGACTTCTCCAACGTGATGGCGCGCGGCATCATCGCCATCGGCATCGACGAAGACGATGAGCTGGTCGCCGTCCGCGTTACCGACGGACAACAGATCGTCTTCCTCGCCACGCACGATGGTATGGCGATCCGTTTCGGCGAAGAAGGCGTTCGCTCGATGGGGCGTCCCGCTTACGGGGTGCGCGGCATCGACCTGGGCAAAAACGACTACGTGGTTGGCATGGCGGTCACGCCGAAGTCAAAAGAAGGCGAAACGGCGCGCATCCTCTCGGTCACCGAAGCGGGCTTCGGCAAACGGACCGACGTTGAGGAATACCGGCTGCAAACCCGCGGCGGCAAAGGCGTAATCAACGTCAAGACCACGGCGCGCAACGGCAAAGTGGTCGGCATCCAGCTGGTGGATGAGACGTCGGAGCTGATCGTGATCAGCCAGTACGGCAAGATCATCCGCATCGACACGACGACGGTTCGTGCAGCCGGGCGCTCGACGCAGGGTGTGAAGCTGCTGAACCTCGAAGAGGGCGATCGCGTTGCCGCGGCCGTTGTGATTCCGCCGGAAGAGCTGAAGGTTGAGCCGGAAACCGGGACGCTGCTGCAGTAAAAACGGGGCTCAAGCACCGAGCGGACTTATCTCATCAAACACGTGGGCCCGCCAAATTGAGCCTCTAGTCTGGCAACGGCGGCGTAAATCTGGGATTCAGCAGATAGACCCAGTTCTGACGAAATTTAGCGATCCCACCGCGATCCAAAGTCGCGGTCCTGGTTCCCAACTCCCCTCGCGGATTGCGCCTAAAATCCTCGATAGTCACGTGGCCCAAGTAGATCTCTGTGAAAACCATTGGCTTCCGATTTATAGCTGGCTGTGTGTCGTCATCGATGTCATAGACAAAAACGCACATCCATTGCTCGCGTGCACCATGTGTATCCACGGCACCGCCGACTTTCCTGGTCGTCTTGATTTCCACGCCATCGGTGCCTGACCGAATAGAGTCATTGGGGTATATCCCCTGCACGAGGAGATCTGGATGCCCATTGAAATACCTATTCTGCACAAGCGTCCGTGAATGTTTCGAGACTGGCCGTCAACATATCCGACAGGAGTCCCGACATGATCGCCGGACGCAACATGTCGTCGAGTCGCTGCAATCCCTTGCTGGTCAGCAATACATTCACGTCAAAAAAGAAGTCGTAGACATCCTGCATTGCCAGCTCGAAGTCTTTAAGCCGAAGCTGGAACGGCAGCGCCGCATGCTGATTGAACCTCGTGTTATCCGCCTGATTGCGAGTTATTGGTTCGACGCTCATTCAGATTTTGTCAGCAGCGACGACAAAGGTCGAAAGGCAGACCTGGCCATCGCAAAATATTCAGGATCAGAGTCCGTGCCCAACGCATGATATCCGACGGCCGCTGCTGCCGCCAGCATAGATCCCGACCCTGCAAATGGATCGTAAACAACCCCGATGCCTAAAGGAAGGGCCGCGCGGACCAGTTTGCGAAGAAACCTCTGGGGCTTCAAAGACGGGTGAGGTGCAATATCCTTCTCGGGGCTGCGCATTGGCGAACAAGCGATTACGTCCTTAAAAGGCTCCTCCTGGCCAATGCGACGAAGTCCCCCAGTCCCCCATTCGCGTAGATTTTCGGCAACGGTACCATCAAACGGCTTCCGAAAAATGCCCCAAGGCTCCCAACACGACCGGGCCATGACAGAAACGTCGGGAAACTCCTCCTCAGCGCCCTTCGGCCGGTCTCCGCCTCGGAGAGTCTGAACCAGGCGGATCACCTCGCCGCGCTTCTCAAAGCCAGATTCCATAAAGGCATGAAAGGTCATCGTCGAGACCAGTGGATTTGAGGCAATGAAAACGTGACCTCCCGGTACGAGGGCTCTGAGAAGACCGTATGCGACCGAGCTGAAAAATCCGTGAAGATTCAAGACCTCTTCCTTCGAGAGCACCGTAAAGCGTGGCAGAGGTCTGCGCTTTGCACCGTCAAAGCTCGGAGGGATACGCCACACACCGCCGCGCCCCTTTCGCAGCTTGGCGTGATTCTTGTCGTCGTACTCAACCATTCCGTAGGGAGGATCGGTCACAACAGCGTGTAGTGAGTGAGTTCGCCGGCAAATCGGCCAGCCATCTAAGAACATCGCTTAGCACATAGGTGGCTTGCGGAGACAGGTGATGCCTACGTTGCGTTCCAAGCATTCGGACCGCTTGCCACGAAGGCTCCACTCGTTCTCGCAGCGCTGACAGCCATATTGGATCATCGGAGCTTCTTTCAGTGATCCGCGGAAACAAAGGCGTAGCCGTGTAGTTCGCTGCCCTGCTGCTCATGCCGCCCTGCCTCCGCGGTATTCCCGGCCGCTAAGAATCATCATAATCATTGGTTTTCTGTTGAATATTCCACACACGGGATCCTCATCAACAATGATTTCACCCGAGGCATTCTCGCGAACGGAAGCGTGGGGTGAAGTCCGCTCCGCCATTTCATTTTTGAGCAACGATGCCATTTTGGGAAACCTTTAACGCTCACCTTACACCACGAGCGTCTCGAGCATAAGCGCCAACAGAACTCGCCAGAATGATGGCGTTGTGGTCTACCCTCGTATCGTGCGCCCCAACTCTCGCGTCCGCGATGTTGCCGAGCTTTGCGTTGGCTATGGGTTGATCCTCGCCACCATCTGGACGCCGAATCCTGCACAGCGCATCCTCTACTGGGTCGCTTTCGCGTGGATCGCCATCACGACCATCCTCCGACGCAAGGAAGTTGAGACGCATGGGCTCGGATTGCGCGGCCTCCTTTCTTCGCTTTGGATCGTTGTTGCTGCTGTTGCGATTTTCTGCGCCGGAGTTGCGCTGGCGAAATACTTCCATACGCTGCACCGGCTTTACGGACCGCTGCCGATCATCACCCATGTTTGGGGTTATGCGCTGTGGGCGCTGATGCAGCAGTTCATCCTGCAGATTTATGTTCTGTCGCGGCTGTTGCGGCTCGGGATGCGGCGCGGCCCGGCGATTGCTTTGTCGGCGGTGCTGTTTTCCGTCGCGCATCTGCCGAACCCGGTGCTGGTCTCGCTGACCCTGGTTTGGGGCGCGGTTTCATGCGTGCTCTTCCTGCGCTATCGCAACCTCTACACTCTGGCGCTGGCGCATGGGATTTTGGGCATGGGGCTTGCGATCACGGTTCCGAATCGTGTCCTCCATCACATGCGGGTTGGGCTCGGTTACATCGAGTACGGCGGCCACGATGGTGACGGCGCTGGAAAGCTCCGCTGAAATCGCCACAGGTTTTTGGGGGGTGGCCGGTGCTTTGTTTTCTTTGACCTGGGATGGTATTACCGGGGACCGCTGAGGCAAGTCGTGGAAGGGAAAGCAGTTCGGCGAGGGCGGCTGTGCAGTATTGGTGCACTCGAATGCTGTATAGGGGGACGCGAGGCATCCAGATGATTGAGCGCGGGGCAGTTGCGGAGACGGCGGGAATGCGGCATTCGTGACCGGCAATGCCGGGTTGCTGACCTCGAATGCCGCATTCCCGGCCGTGAGTGCTGCATTGGTAGGCGCGAAGAGAGACGGAAACCGGGCGGTGGGTGCAGGGAGGCTGAACACGGGCGTTGCTCGTATGTTGGGCCTGACCATAGAACAAAACCCCCCGTGGCTAAAGCCACATGGACCTGAACTCTTTATGGCACGACTGAAGTGGTGCCCTGACACAAATGCAAAGCCACATGGATCTGAACTCTTTGTGGCACGACTGAAGTCGTGCCCTGACACAAATGCAAAGCCACATGGATCTGA
>DASXDF010000029.1:0-3959 GCA_036490815.1 Acidobacteriaceae bacterium | reverse complement strand
CCTGGCGTGGATGATGCGCAAGGCGATGCAGTGTGGACTGAGCTTCACGCAGAAGGCTCTCGATCAATATCTGCCGGTGGACCCCCGCAAGGTGACGGCAGATGCCCACGACGAATGGAAGCTCATACCCTGGGGCATCGCGAAGCATCGCACGGTGCCGCAGCGATCGTTCATGGCGAGTAGCGTGCAGGCCCGGCTCGATAAGTCCGCCGCGTACCGGCCGCCAAACCTGAATCTCTCCGAAGGCCAACTGCAGGGATATGGAAGTACCGACGTTCTTGGCTGAGCACCACGCCAGAACCCGTTTCTCATTGCACTGTCGTCGTGCCCGCGGGTGAGGACAAGGCTGCGACGTGCCTGCTGCTCTCTGTCATGCGATTCCAGATCTCCTCGAAGCGTGGATCGCTGCGCGATCCTGCCCACCTGGGATCGGTGGCGATCCCGATCAGAAAAGACGAGCGCGCCGTGTATCCCCGGTTCAGCCACGCATAGGTATTGTCGTAATCCTTGAGCCCAAGATAGACGACCGCTATAAGGTACGGGTCCACGTAGGTGGTTGCGGACTCCTGCTGCAGGCGCGCCACCGTCGCAAGCGCTGCTTTCCTGTCGCCCGATAACGCCTCGCTGTAGCCGATCTCTGCCGTAATGATGGGCGGCTCAAAGCCATTCATAGCCTTGAAGTGCCGCAGCGTCTCCAGCGCTTCGCTATAGTGACCTTCCCGCGCCAGCGATCGGCCAAGTCCCCAGTAGGTGACGGCGGCCTGCGGGTCTGCAGCGATCGCCTCACGGTAATAGCGGATGGAATCGGCGTAACGGCCGGCATAGTAGGAGACACAGCCCAACTCGTTGATCAACCCCGGCGAGTGCGGATCGAACTCCAGCATGCGGTGCAGATCTTCCTCCGCATGCCGCATATGCTCCCGGTCGCCCAGCAGATGCAGATGTGCCGTGCAGCTGAGCGCGCGGATCGCGCTCTCCCGCGCATCCGCTGCCGACAGTTCGGTCTCTGCTGCCCCGTAATCCCAGTCGTACACCAGATGAATCAAACCGAGCGTGCCATGCGCCTCGTGCAGGGAGGGGTCGATCGCCAAAGCACGCTCGGCGTCCTGGCGTGCGAGCGGCATGTGATCGCGTGGGGGCTCGTAGTAGAGGCCGAGCAGCATGTGACTATTTGCCATGGCGGAGTAGGCCAGCGCGAACTGAGCGTCCTGCCGGACGGCCTCCTCATAGTTTTGAAGGGACGCGTGCATACCCCGCGGGCTCATATCACGCGCCGCGGAATCACCGCGTAGAAAGGCCTGGAACGCCGCTGGACTGGTAGTAATTGGTTTCTGCGCACCGGCGGACTGGCGCGCGTTCAGCTCGATGCCCAGCCCCTGAATCACATCCTGAACGATATCCGCCTGCACGGATGGCATGTCCGATTCATCCGCCATGTACTGGCTGCTGCGCAGGACGGTCCCATTCGCGTTGCTCAATTCAGAGTCCAGCACCAGCCGTCCCTCCGAATTGCGGCGCAGCTTGCCCACCAGCAGGACTTTGACGCCGAGCTGGCTTACGACCGCCTGCCTGCTTGCACGCTCGACCGCGGTGCGGGCCATGACGTGGAGGCGAGGCAATTCCGAGAGCTGGCGGATCAGGTTATCGGTCAGGCCGTCCGTCACGTAGTTATTGGCATCACTCCCGGTCTGGTTGGAGAAGGGAAGCACCGCAAGCACGATCGGAGCCTTCGCCGAAGCCGCGGACCGCGGATGCCGGCTGTGACCGAGAAGCGCCCAGCCAAGGAACCCGCACAGGACCAACGCCGCCGCCACCTCCCAGCGCAACATCCGGCGAAGGATGCCGGGAGCCTGCACTGGAGCCGCAGGAATCTCCACAGTCGATGGTGGCACTTGCCCTGCCGCCGCAATAACGCTCTGCGGATCGGCCGGAGCCGGAGCGCTTCCTGAAACCTCCCGCTCGGTGAAGGTGACGCGATAGCCGCCCTTCGGCATATCGATGACGAGCGTGTCGTTCCGGCCCTGCCCGGCGTAATACTCGCGCAGCCGCGCGCGCAGGCGTCCGGCCTCCACGCGCACCGTCGCGTCAATCGCCGGATCGTAGGAAGGATCGCGCTCAAAGACCTCGACCGCGATCGCGTATTCCTTCAGCGACTCATGCGCCTCTTCGCAGGAGTTCTCCACCACGTAGCTCAGGAATCGCTGACTGCGATGGGAGGTGGCGAACGGCGCCGACGCGAGAATGCGCTCCAGCTCGGCGCGTACGGCCTGCGGTTCCGGCATGAGATGAGAGGCCATGACAGATTTCAGTAATTCCTAAAACGCTCATTTCAAAGGGACGGGAAACGTAACTTACGGGCCGATACTTCCTTGTAACTCGCATCCTGCTCAAGTCTGTGCAACGTAAGCAGCCACCTATGACTGCCTGCAGGAAATGCGAGGCCAAAAAACATGATCAGCAGCCGGAATTCTCTGCTCCTGCTCTCCGCCACGTTGCTGGCGGCAAGCATACTGCCCAACACGAGCCATGCTCAAGTAACTTCCACCCAGACTGTGGTCGCCACTGGTCTCAACGGGCCGCGCGGCCTCAAATTCGGTCCGGACGGCATGCTCTATGTAGCCGAAGCAGGAACCGGTGGCACCACCTCCACCATCGGCCAGTGCGTGCAGGTTTTGCCCCCAATCGGCCCTTACAAGGGCGGCAACACGGGCCGAATCTCGCGGATTGACAAGAAGGGCAATCGCACGACGGTCGCCTCCGGATTCCCGTCCTCTGTGGCCGCAGAGGGCGACCTCCAGGGTGTTGCCGACATTGCCTGGGTGGATGGACAACTCCTTGCGCTCCTGGCCGGGGGCGGTTGCTCTCACGGCAACGCGGGCAGTCCGAACGGGATCGCCCTGGTGAACACACACACCGGTTCGTGGAAGCTCGAAGCAGATCTGAGTCATTTCGTTCAGACGCATCCGGCAAAGTATCCGGATGCGGCGGACTTTGAGCCGGATGGTGTCTTTTACAGCATGGTTGCGTACCAGAACCGCCTTTATGCCGTCGAGCCGAACCACGGGCAGGTGTTTTCCGTCGGCGGTCCCAACGACATCTACACCGCCCTCGACGTCTCCGCCTCCCAGGGTCACATCGTTCCGACAGCGATCACCGAACGGGACGGCAACTTCTTCCTGGGCAATCTCAACCTCTTTCCCATTGAGCCAACCTTCTCCCGCATGCTCGAGCTTTCCCGGGTAGCCTGCAATCCGGCTCAGGAGCTGATCGATGGCGGTGGGCCGCGTTCCTTGCACATCATCGCTTCCAAGGCCGGTTTCACCACCGTCGTTGGAGCTGAATTTGGCCCAGACGGACTGCTCTATGTGCTCGAACTGTCCGATGCCGCCGGGTTTCCCGCCCCGGGCAACGGCAAAGTCGTGCGTGTACGGTACGACGGCACCATCGAGGACGTGGCGACAGGTCTATCAGTCCCGACTGCGATGACCTTCGGGCCTGACGGCAAGCTCTATGTCTCGAACTGGGGTGCAGCTCCAGCAGGCAAAGGCCAGATCGTCAAGATCACCATCTGGTAAGTCGACAACACGTTTGAACGGTGGGAGGCGCGTACACGTCGAACACCGGATTTACCTCTTCTCCAGTTACTTAACCGTACGGAGAAAGCTACAGACGCAATCTCCGGGAGGAACTATGAAATTGTTCAAGCAACACCCGCCAATGAGGTTCGTGGCCCTGGCATTTGTCTGCGCTTCGATTCTGCTGATTCCGACATGCCTTTTGGCACAGGACTGGCGAGTGCAAGTCGGCGCCCAAAGTAAGGACAAGGCACTCCAGGTTATCGCTTTCCTGCCGAACGAAATTTGGATTCATGCCGGCGACTCGATCGCTTTTAAGGTTGCAACCGACGAACCGCATACCGTTACATTTCTGACGCCAAACCAAGTCGTCCCGCCCTTCTC
>DASXDF010000028.1:0-4610 GCA_036490815.1 Acidobacteriaceae bacterium | reverse complement strand
TGGTGGTGGTGCGATGCGCTGTACATGGCTCCGCCTTCGCTCGCCAAACTAAGCCAGCTCACCGGTGATCCCGCTTATCTCCGCTTTATGGAACACGAGTGGGGCCTCACCGAGGATCACCTCTACGATCCCACCGAGCGGCTCTTCTTCCGCGACGCTACCTTCCTCAACAAGAAGGAACCCAACGGCAAACCGCTCTTCTGGAGCCGCGGTAATGGATGGGTGCTTGCCGGCACCGCGCACATCCTCGCAGTCATGCCGAAGGACGACCCCGAGCGCCCTAAGTTCGAAAAGCTCTTCCGCGATATGGCGGAACGCGTCGCAACATTGCAGCCTGCAGATGGTCTCTGGCGCATGGGTCTGCTGGACCCGGACGCCTACCCTCAAGGTGAGATCTCCGGCACCGCCTTCTTCACCTACGCCATGGCGTGGGGCGTCAACAACCATCTGCTTCCCGCCGATCGATTCCGCCCTGTCATCGAAAAGGCCTGGGCTGGCATGCTTCAACACGTCTACACCGACGGCCGTCTCGGAGCGATTCAGCCCATCGGCGCGGCACCCGGCGAGTTGCAACCCGGGTCGAGCTGGGTATACGGCGTAGGCGGTTTTCTCCTCGCCGGAGCGGAGATCGACCGCGGCCTCTCCCGCCACACACTCCGCTAGCCGCCCCTTCTTCGCATAAAGCAGGCCGAAGACCGGTGAACGATCGACAGCGCGCATGCATCTAAAACCTCGCGAGCCGCGCGGCTATATCGATGTACAAGGGATTGGGGCTGACGCTCGATAGGTTCCAGGAGAGAGGTTTGCTGCGTGTATGCCTGTCTGATGGCCGTCTCCGTTTCGACCAGCCTCGTCGTCCTGGGTGCGATTGCATTGGTACTGATGGCGGCATTTCTCCTGTCCGGCATATTCGGCCCCATGCCTCGATACGAGATCACCTCCGCGGAAAGTCTGCCTTCGTGCGACTCGCCACAATTTCTTGACCTGCTCGAATCCCTGACCGATGCGAAGGTGAACCGCACGGGCAGCTTCGAGGTCTTCCCCAGCGGATCAACGTTCTATCCAGCGGAGTTGGAGGCGATTCGCAACGCACGTCACAGTATCAATCTCGAAGCGTACATCTTTCAGAAAAGCGAGATCGCCTCTCTCTATATGGAAGCGATGACAGAAAGGGCGCGATCCGGCGTGCAGGTGAACGTGGTGCTGGACGCCTTTGGCAGCGCAGGCGCCACTCGGTCGTTCTTTCGCCCCTTGCTCGAGGCAGGTGGCAAGGTGAGTTGGTACAACGGGCCTACCTGGTACCGGCTGATGCAACTGGACAATCGCACGCACCGCGAGCTTCTCATCGTTGACGGACAGATCGGATTCATCGGCGGGGCCGGGATTGCGGATCAATGGTTCAGCGGAGTGCATGGGCACCCCGCGTGGCGTGACACGATGATGCGAGTCGAGGGCGAAGCGGTTCCTAACCTGCAGGCAACCTTTGCAGAAAACTGGTTAGCAGCTCGCGGCGAACTCCTCGTCGGCGATGCGTACTTCCCGAGCATTCCCTGTCTGCGCCCCACAGCAGCGCTAGTCGTCAACAGCACCCCCACCATCGGCGGATCGACCCGGGCTCGCGTGCTGTTTCAGCTTCTCGTCGCCTCCGCAAAGCAAAGCATCTCGATCACCACGCCCTACTTCCTGCCTGACAAGAGCCTGACCCAGCAGCTATGCCGGGCAGTTCAGAACGGTGTCAGGGTGCGCGTGCTTGTTCCTGGCCGCAAGAGCGATCATCTGTTGACCCGCAGCACCAGCCGCGGCGGATACGGCCCGCTCCTGAAAGTCGGTGCGGAGGTGTACGAGTACCAGCCTGCAATGATTCACGCCAAGGTGCTGTGCGTGGATGAAGTGTGGTCCATCGTGGGCTCTACGAACTTTGACAACCGCTCGTTCGGCCTGAATGACGAGGTCAATCTAGCCGTTCGAGACCCTGCGCTTGCGATGCGTTTGGAAGCAGACATGTCGCGCGATCTCCAGGAGAGCCGGCGCGTTTCGCTGGAAGAGTGGCGCCACCGGCCGGTCACCGAGCGCGCACCCGAATTACTTGGCTGGATCTTCGAGCGACAACAGTGACCGACGGCTCCATCCCGTTGCGCGTAGCGACCTACAACATCCATAAGTGTCGGGGCTTCGATCGAAAGACCTCGCCGGAGCGGATCATCGCTGTCATTCAGGAGCTCGGGGCTGACATCCTGTGCCTGCAGGAAGTCGTCAATGCTCCCGATGGCCCGCGCATCTTCGATCAGGCCGGAGAAATTGCGAGAGGTTTGCCCGGCTACACCTGCTGTTTCGGAGCCAATCGTCCGCTGCACGGCGGCGGGTACGGCAACATGACGTTGACGCGCCTGCCGCTGCGAGGCTGGCGAAACCACGATCTAACGCAAGGGGGGCGCGAGGAGCGCGGCGTGCTCGAGGCCGACATCGGCATCGGTGACGGCAAAACGCTTCATGTATTCAACGTCCACCTGGGAACGAGCTTCACAGAGCGCCGCTACCAGGGCCGGCGGCTGCTCGGCGCCGAGCTGCTCGCCCAACCCGAACGGAATGAGCCGCGACTGGTGCTCGGAGACTTCAACGAATGGACCCGCGGGCTGACGACCAAACTGCTTCGGACCAGCTTTCATACCTTTCGTCCTGAACATGGATGGCGATTTCCCCGTACCTTTCCAGGCATGCTTCCCATTCTGTCGCTCGACCATTGCTACTACGAGCCACCCCTGGAACTGGAGAAGACCCAGCTCTGGCGAACGCGGAAGGCGTTCATCGCGTCAGACCACCTTCCCCTCATCGCAAACTTTCGCATCGTTGAGCCTGTTTGATAACATCTTCGTCGCGGCAGCGTCCATCCATCGCAACACCTCACAACTCGTACGGATAAAAGACTCTTCGGCCTCTTCTGAAGGCGTACCAGCCGGTCGCAGTGCATCCCGTACAATCGGGCCAGCTAAAACTTTTGAGTCGAGAGAGGGAAGCGGCATGATTCCAGCACCTCGAACAGCGTCGGCAAACCGCCTCAAACGCACCGCGCGCCTTATTTCCAATCAGGCCCGGCCCTCTCATCGCCTCGCCAGCAAACCTCTGCGCTGCACCGTCAGCATGGCGCTGGTCGCCCTATTTGCATTCTTCGGTTTCATTCACTCAACCGAGCTCCGCGCGCAGGCTGCCCCACAGAAGCCTGGCATCGTCGACACCTGGCAGGGAACGCTGCATGCGCAGAGAGACCTGCGCACCGTGCTCAAGATCACCAAGACCGACGCCGGCGCGCTGAAGGCCGTCATGTACAGCATCGACCAGGGCGGGCAGGGCATCCCCGTTTCGAGCGTCAGCTTTCAGGACGGCGAATTAAAGTACGCCATTGAGATGATTGACGGCAGCTACGAGGGCAAGCTGTCCTCCGACGGCAAGTCCATCGCGGGCGAGTGGAAGCAGGGGCCGAATCCCCTACCTCTCGTCTTCGAGCGCGTAACACCCGAGACTGCATGGGCCATCCCCGAGCCGCCGCCCCGCCTTCCAGCCATGCCGGCCAACGCCAATCCCAGCTTCGAGGTCGCCACCATCAAGCCCAGCGCTCCGGACGAGCCCGGCAAGCTCTTCTCCGTGCGCGGCGATCGTTTCACCACCATCAACACAACGCTGAGCGACCTGATCAAGTTTGCCTACGACGTCCAGGACAAGCAGATCCTCAACGGGCCAGACTGGATGCCCACCGACAAGTTCGATATCGCCGCGCAACCTGACATACCCGGCACGCCCAGTAGCGCACAGTTGAAGAGCATGGTGCAGAAGCTGCTGGCCGACCGTTTTCAGCTCAAGTTCCACACCGATAAGCGCGAGCTCTCCGCCTATGTGCTCTCCGTGGCCAAAAGCGGGCCAAAGATGAAGCAGAGTGATGCCGATGCTGGCAGTCTGCCGGGACTCTTCTTTCGCGGACTCGGCGTGTTGACGGTTCGGAACGCCACCATGTTCGACTTCTGCGGACTGATGCAGGCCGCTGTGCTGGACCGCCCCGTCGTGGATCAGACTGGGCTGACAGGAAAATGGGACTTCCTTTTGAAGTGGACGCCAGACGAGTCTCAGTTCGGCGGCATGGGCATCAAGGTTCCGCCACCCACCGATGCTGCCGACGCGCCGCCACCACTTTTCACGGCGATTCAGGAGCAGATCGGCTTGAAACTTGAAGCGGGAAAAGCTCCGGTCACTGTGTTGGTGCTCGACCACGTCGAAAAACCCAGCGCAAACTAACACGATGCGGCCAAAGCAGCGAAGGCCCTGGATTACGCGATTGCAGTTTTTATGCGGGCTCGCATTATTGATCGCCGCATCCATGGCGGCTGCGTCCGAGTATCACGGCCAGGTCCTGTTTGGCGGCCTTCCCGTGCCGGGAGCGACAGTCACCGTAACCCAGGGAACGAAACTCCTCTCCACAGTCACCGACGGTCAGGGACTGTACGAGTTTCCAGACCTTCCCGACGGTCCGTGGAAGATCCGCATCGAGATGCGCGGCTTTTCATCACTCGATGGCGCCGTCACCGTCGCTCCCAACACACCACAAACGGAGTGGGAGCTGA
>DASXDF010000027.1:0-9984 GCA_036490815.1 Acidobacteriaceae bacterium | reverse complement strand
AAATTAGTGAAGCGCAGCGTTTGCGCGATGGGGCACAAGTGGCTGTGGAACCAGAAGTGGGGCGGATATCCGTCGCAGGAGTTTTTGTCGGAGCTTGATCCGGTCTTCGATGGAGTGCGCGAGAAGCTGGCCGCAGAAGTGTTGTCCTCGGATCATCTGGCGGGGCATCTGTCGGCAGAGTGGGCGGAGACGCTGGGACTGCGAGCGGGGATCCCGATTCCAGTGGGGGCGTTCGACGCGCACTGGGATGCGATTGGCGCGGGCTGCCGTCCGGGCGATGTGGTGAACGTGGTGGGGACCTCGACGTGCATTATTGCGATGGGCCGCAGCACACAACTGATTCCGGGCGTGTGCGGGGTGGTGCCGGGCAGCGTGCATCCGGGATTTACAGGGGTGGAGGCGGGGCTGTCGGCGGTCGGCGATATCTTTGAGGCGATCGCGCGGCGCGCGGGCACAGATGTGCGCACGCTCTCGCAGGGACTGGAGGCATACCGTGCCGGGCAAACGGGGCTTCTGCGGCTCTCATGGGACAACGGCGATCGCACGATCCTGGTGAAGAGCGAGCTGGGCGGCATCACGCTGGGCTGGAATCTTCTGCACACGGCGCAGGACGAGCTGTTTGCGGCGATCGAGGGAACGGCGTTTCATACGCGCATCATTCTCGACCGGATGGCGGAGTATGGCGTGCCGATCGATCGGGTGATCAATGCGGGCGGCATTCCGCAGAACAATGCGATGCTCAATCAGGTCTACGCCAATGTGCTGAACAAACCGGTGCTGGTGCCGGATAGTCCACCGACGAGCATCGGTTCAGGGATCTTCGCGCAACTGGCGGCAGGCATCTTCTCCACGATTGAGGAAGCACAGAGCAAGATGTGCCCCAAGCATAGGATGTACACGCCCGATGGGAAGAGCGCGGCTGTGTACGAGGAGCTGTACGGCTTGTATCGGAAGGTTTATTTCGCGTTCGGCGAGGAGAGCTCCACTCCAACAGATTTGTCGCGGGTTTTGATTCGCCTGCGGGAGATTGCGGCGGCGGTGAGGCAGAGCGGCTAAGCTGGTACTGGAAGACGGCATCGCCAACGTTTGAGCACGGAAATTTTAAACACAGGCTGAGGGAGGAATGATGAAGCGTATCTTAATAGCGATATCCTTATTGCTGTTTACAGGTTCGGTGGTTCAGGCGATGGCACAAAGCTCGGTAAAGGAAGCCTCCTGGGGCAAGACGGCGGATGGCCACGCGGTGGCGATCTACACGCTCAGCGATGCGGATCTGCAAGTTCGCATTACAACGTACGGCGCCCGGGTGGTGAGTATCGAGGCACCGGACCGGCATGGCGCGAAGGCCGATGTGGTGCTCGGGTATAAGGATGTTGGTCAGTACGAGGGCGACAAAGGCACCTACTTCGGCGCCATTGTGGGCCGGTATGGGAATCGCATCGGGAAGGGCACCTTCAAGATCGATGGCGAGACGTATCACATCCCACTGAACAATAACGGCAACGCGCTGCATGGCGGAACCGTGGGCTTCGACCAAAAGGTGTGGACGGGACGCGAGATTCCGAACGGCGTGGAGATGACGCTGGTGAGCCCGGACGGGGACATGGGATTTCCCGGTCAGCTGACGGCCCATGTGCGCTATACGCTGGAGGGATCGTCGCTGCATATCAACTACAGCGCGACGACGACGAAGCCGACGGTGGTGAATTTGACCAATCACAGCTACTTCAACCTGGGCGGCGAAGGCCATGGAACGATCCTGGATGAGGTGCTGACGATCAATGCGGACCGCTTTACGCCGATCGACGCGGGGTTGATTCCGACCGGACCCCTGACGCCGGTAAGCGGCACGCCGTATGACTTTCGCAAGCCGACGGCGATCGGCGCGCGGATCAACGAGAGTAATGAGCAGTTGAAGCTTGCGGGTGGATACGATCAGAACTTCGTCCTGAATGGAACCTCGGGCAAGCTGAAGGTGGCGGCGCGGGTGGCCGATCCGGGAAGCGGCCGCACCTTGACCATTACGACGACGGAGCCTGGCGTGCAATTCTATTCCGGCAATTTCCTGGATGGAACGGCTGTCGGCATCTCGGGCGTGAAGTATGTGAAGCACGCGGGCTTTGCGCTGGAGACACAGCACTTCCCGGACTCGCCGAACGAGCCGGCGTTTCCTTCGACGGTGCTTCGGCCGGGACAGACAATGCACTCGGAGACGGTCCTTACCTTCGGTGTTCAGAAGTAGGCGGACTGGCGGGGATTTAAGAGGTGAAGGTCGCGATCAATAGCATCGCGACCTTTGCTTTTGCAGAGCGTTATTTCTGGCCGTAGGTGGCAGACGCACCGTGCTTGCGGAAGTAGTGACGGTCCAGCAGGGCTTGCGAGACCTCTTCCGCGTTGGCTTTGAGCAGGATGGTCCGATAGGCCATGCGGGCGATGGCTTCGAGCACGACCGCGTTGTGCGCGGCATCGTGAGCATTTTTTCCCCAGACGAAGGGAGCGTGGCCGGCGACGAGGCAGGCTGGGACGGCAAGCGGATCGATGGCCTTGCCGCCTTTCCCGCCGCGGAAGCGAGCGATGATGGCGAGGCCTGTCTCGTGCACGTAGCGGCCTTGAATGGCTTGATCGGAGAGCGGCGCGGTGACGGGCACCGGGCCATAGAAGTAGTCGGCGTGCGTGGTTCCGAAGGCGGGAATGGGCATACCGGCTTGGGCGAAGCTGGTGGCGTACTCCGAGTGCGTGTGCACGACGGCGCCGATCTGGGGGAACTCGCGATAGAGCAGGGTGTGGGTATCCAGATCCGAGGAGGGGCGGAGAGAGCCTTCGACGATCGTGCCGTCGAGGTCCGTGACGACCATGTCCTCGGGCGTTAGCTTGTCGTAGTCCACGCCGGAGGGTTTGATGACCACCAGGCCCTGCTCGCGATCGACTCCAGAGACGTTGCCAAAGGTGTACAGAACCAACCCGCGACGCACCAACTCAAGATTGGCTTCCAGAACCTCTTCGCGCAGCTTCTGAAGCAGCATAGGATCGTTCTCCCGTTCTTTGTGATGAGTGGCGCAGGCCCAACCTCTGTTGCTCGGCGGTGGAGGTTCCGCACAGGCGGCCACTCGGAGATTGTGCAACCGGTTTCATTCGCTTGTAAGAGAATGGTGGAGCACCAGCCGCGCACACTCAGTCAAGATCCATTGTATGGAGGAGTCGTGAGAATCGGAAAGCTGATCGCGTTGTCTATGGCGTCGCTGACGCTACAGTTGGGAGCTCAAGTGGCTGAACACCCGCCGATGGGGTGGAATAGCTGGGACTCGTATGGACTGACCGTGACCGAGACACAGTTTCGCGCGAATGCGGAGGTTGAGGCCAGGGTGTTGAAGCCTTACGGCTGGACGTATGCCGTGATCGACGAGGGCTGGTTTCTCGAGAATCCGCAGGACCGGCCGACGCCGGACAAGCTGCGGTATGCGCTCGACGCTTACGGGCGGTATGTGCCGGTGACGGATCGGTTTCCGAGTGCGGGCAGCGGCGGTGAGAGGAGTTTCGCCGCGCTGGGGCAGTGGGTGCATGCGCAGGGACTGAAGTTTGGGATTCATATCGTGCGCGGGATTCCGCGTGAGAGCGTGCGCCGCAATCTGCCGGTGGAGGGGAGCGCGTTTCATGCGCAGGATGTCGCCGATACGAGCGATGCCTGTCCGTGGGACCCAACCAACTGGGGAATCCGCGACGATGCGGCGGGACAGGCCTGGTATGACGCTCTGTTTCGGCAGTATGCGTCGTGGGGTGTTGACCTGATCAAGGTGGATTGCATTGGGGACCACCCGTACAAGGTGAGCGAGATACGGATGATTCGACGAGCGATCGATCGCGCGGGGCGGCCGATGGTTCTGAGCCTCTCGCCGGGGCCGATGAATCTGGAGCATGCGGAGGAGGTTGGGCAGCTGGCGCAGATGTGGCGGATCTCCGACGATATCTGGGACTACTGGACCAACGACAAGAGCTGGCCAGAGAGCGTCAAGAGCCAGTTTGCGCGGGCAGCCGCGTGGGCTGGTTATGCGAAGCCGGGCAATTGGCCGGATGCGGACATGCTGCCGGTCGGCGAGCTGCGGCCGAATCCGGGCTTTGGGCCGCCACGACGAACACGACTGACGCACGACGAACAGCGGACGCAGCTGGCGCTTTGGTCGATGGCACGGAGCCCGCTGATCCTGGGTGCGAACCTGACATTGCTCGATCCATGGACGAAGCAGCTGCTGAGGTCTCGTTCTGTCGTTCGAATCGACCAGACTGCGACGGCGAGTCGTCAGGTAGCCCAGGAGGATGGCGTCATCGCGTGGACTGCGGATCTGCCGGGCGGCGAAAAGGCCTTGGCGGTCTTCAATACAGGCGATGCGCCCGTGCGAATAGAGAAGGCGTTCTCAGCATATGGATTGGGGGACGGCGCATGGCAGGCGGAGGACGCGTGGACGGAGAAGAGCCTCGGGAGGCGAACGAGCGTGAAACAGCTTGTTCCGCCACATGGCTGTCTTGTGTGGATGCTTCGGAGATAGGTAGCCATTTGCCGAGAACGTTCGGGACAGAACGTTTGATAAAGGGCTGTGACGAACGAGGGGTTACCAGAATTGAGAGGCGACGATGTGCGGCGGACCGGGATGGCCGTCGATTACGGGTGTTGCCAGCACGACCTCGACGTTTCCATGCTTCCAGCCCTTCGGGGCAAGGCGGTTCATGTCCTCGATCAACCGCTCGCTCGTCGCGAATTCGCTCGCCGAAACGGTTCCGGTTTCGCCGATGCCCGCGACGATGACCACAGGCTGCTCGATGAGGGGGTCGAAGTAACGCGCCACGATGGCGTAGTCGGTGGGCATCTTGCTGTAGGGGACGCTGAAGTCGACCTGCCAGCGGCGGTTCGGGTTCTGAGAATCTTCGATGGTGCCGATCGCGTCGTTCGGGCTGTCTACAAAGCGATAGCGCAGATGTTCAGAGAGGCGCATGGTCCAGCGGTTGTCCAGACCGGCGAAGAGAAGAACCGGACCGTTGCGCAGCTGATCGATGCTGGCGCTGCCGGCTCCGGTAGCGATATAGCTCTTGTCATGCCGGATCATGTACTCCGTGATCTTGAACAGGCTGGTGACGTCGCTGACGGTTACCTGTTCGTGCTCGTTCATGAGCTGCAGGACATCTTCAGACGGGTTGATCGCTGCTCCCTGCGCTGAGCGTAGAGCATTTCCCTGGGAACCGATGGTGTGGTCGCCGATGACCACGCAGACGGGGGTGTCGCCGCTGGCCAGAGGAGCCCAGAAGCTGCGCACGGCGTGCTCCTGCCAAGAGGTAACGGCCCCTACCAAGCGCGTTATGGCCAGGGCAAGCAGAGCCCCAAGACAGAGCCAGCCAATGAGCTGCCATCGACCCGTGGGACGTCTCGAGGTGTCCGTGGCGGGAGATGATGCGAGAGAGTCAGGAGCGACGGTATCCGCAGCTGTGGCATCAGCCGTCGGAGACGCGATTTCGGCGGTTTCAGCGCTGGAAGGGTGACGGCTGGGGGAAGCGGAGGGTTTGCTGAATCGGGGTATATAGCTCCCGATGGGAAGTTCAATTCGAATTTCGCCGGCATGGCCCGGCTCCTGGTAGTACTGGGCGATGCGTTTGCGGACTTCGGCGGCGGTGACCCGGACGACGGGATCGGTATTGGTGTCGTAGTCGGGAGCGCGGTGGAAGACCTCAATGCCGAGCAGGCGCTCCTTCAGATGGGCGCTCTTGCCGGCGAGAGTCTGCTCCACCAGGTACTTCAAGAGGGCAGGATAGCGATGGCTGTGGCAAAAGTGGTGGTTCTCCAGCATCCGGGCAAGCTGGTGTCCGATGTCTTCGGCCGTAATGCCCAATAGGGCGACTTCTAGCTCTGCAGACGGCATGCTATGCGTTTCACAACCGGATGGAGTTGTGCTCCAAGGGGTACGTGAACAATACCAGAAAGAAGGCTTGCGAGGCCTTCAAAAGGACCAGGACGTATAGTACCTTTCGATTCGCCCGTTCGATACCTCTGGAAACAGCCCAATTTCAGCCGATTGGCGTTAATACAACTCAATCTTAAGATTGATGCGGTATCAGCCTTGTTGGCCAGTGATTACCCCCCTACAATCCTCACGAACTTCAAATGGGTCATGGCACAGTTTCCAGATGCTCAGGCCCTCAACCGTCGCAACCAGCCGCTTGTCCCTGCACAATGCGGCGCTAAGGGCAGAGATCTTAGTTGACCACTAATAATTCTCCGGCCCCACCTGTTGTTCACTTTTGGAGGAAGCCTATGACGTCGAATTATCGCTATCGCAGCTTGAGTGTGGGAGATCGTTTGAACGATCCTCACGGGTTGCCCAACCATGCTTCGCAAAGGTACA
The DNA here is from genome assembly GCA_036490815.1 of Acidobacteriaceae bacterium. Classification (GTDB taxonomy): domain Bacteria; phylum Acidobacteriota; class Terriglobia; order Terriglobales; family Acidobacteriaceae; genus Palsa-343. The sequence goes on along the minus strand of DASXDF010000027.1, from coordinate 3,598 downwards.
GCGCTGTGTCTTTGCAGAAGAGCCCACGTCAGCATCGTTTGCTGGCTGCGATCTTCGCGGTAGTTTCGCCTCTGCTTCTGCTCGTCTTTTGTGCGCCGGCCCTGCAGGCGCAGAACACCGGTGAGATTACCGGTACCGTTTCGGATTCGACGGGCGCCGTTATTCCCCGAGCGACGGTCACAATTACCGCCCTGGGCACCGGAGAGTCCCATACTGCTCAGACGAACGGTTCGGGCCTGTTCGACTTCACCGGCCTGGACAATGGACGCTACAATCTCAGCGCCCAGATGGCCGGATTCACAAGCTTCAAGAAGAACAACATCATTCTGAACGTGGCGCAGACGTTGAAGGAAGATGTATCGCTGACGGCGGGCGCCGCGAACCAGACGGTTACGGTAGAGGCCAATGCGCTGCAGGTTCAGTCGGAGACCAGCGAGGTCAGCACGCTGATCACCGGGCAGCAGATGGTGCAGCTGGCTACCAACGGCCGTAACGTCATCAGCCTCACGTCGATCGGCACTGGGGTGTCGACCACCAATCCCTCCTTCAACGGCGTGACGGCCCAGGGCAGCAGTTTCAATCTGAGCTTTAACGGCATGCGGCCGGACCATAACAACTGGCTGATCGACGGCGGTGAGGTGTATGACCGCGGTTCGGGCGGCAAGCTGGATGTGATGCCTTCGCCGGATGTGCTTTCCGAGTTCCAGGTGCTGGCGAGCAATTACACGCCGGACTACGGTATCGCTTCGGGCGGCACGGTCACGATGGTGCTCAAGAGCGGCACCAAGAGCTTCCATGGCGGCCTGTGGGAGTTCAATCGCAACGACATCTTCGATGCGAACAACTACTTCTCGAAGCAAGCTCATCAGCCCAGCCCCGAACTGCGGCTGAATATCTTCGGAGGCGATATCGGCGGACCAGTTTGGATTCCGCACGTCTATAACAGGGACAAGAACAAAACCTTCTTCTTCTGGAGCGAAGAGTGGCGGAAGTTCATTCAGGGCGCGAATCCGAGCGAGGAGAACACGATCGCGGCGTCTGACTTCCCAACAGCCGGTCAGGACTTCACGTACGTTCCGTTCGGCAGCGACCTTGACCCCGTCAAAGGCTTGAAGAAGTGCCCAGTCAGCGGGTCAGGTGTAGGTATTATCTGCGTTCCTGTTACAAATGATCCCAAATATGTTGGACCGGGGGGCTTGTATGAACAGGATGGTCTGACTGCGGGCACGCCGTTCCCTAATAACACCATCCCTGCCAACCTGATTGATCCCAACGCAGTCCTGTTTATGGGAACGGGAGCTATTCCGGCTCCGAACTCAGGCTCGGATAGTCCTCAGGATCAATACATAGCCTCGCCAAAGCAGCCAACCTACGTTCGTGAAGACGTGGTGCGTATCGACCAGATCTTCTCCGACAGGTTCCACTTGCTGGGCAGCTGGATTCACGACCAGATGTCGCAGACAGAGATTCCGACGCAATGGAGTGGAGACAGCTACGCCACAGTCGGCGATGTGTTCAAGAATCCATCCTGGGCCGCCGTCATCAAGCTGACCCAGACGCTCAGCCCCACTTTGTTGAATGAGACCGCGCTGAATGTGAACGGCAATACCATCGATGTCACGCCTACGGGCATCTACCAGCAGCCATCCGGCTGGAGCGCGGGAAGCTTCTTTCCGGGCAATAATCTATTGAATCGCCTTCCGCAGATAGGCTTCGGCGGCAGTCCGCTGGGTTCAACCTATACGGTCATCTACTGGCCGTGGCATAACTCCTTCCTCGATTACCAATTTCGCGACGATCTATCGAAGATCTGGGGAAAGCATTCTACGAAGTTCGGATTCTCGTACATGCGTATGGACAAGAATCAGCAGCTGCAGGCCGATACGGAAGGCGACTACAACTTCAATCCGGGTGACTATTCGCAGAACCCGTACACCAATTTCCTCCTGGGCTTTGCCAGCAGCTACCAGCAACTACAGACGCAGCGGACCGGCCACTACATCAACAACACCTACTCGTTCTACGCACAGGATGACTGGCACGCGACTCGACGTTTGACCTTGAATTTGGGACTACGGTATGACGCGATGCCGCACGTTTATGACAAGTTCAATCAACTGGGTAACTTCAACCCGGCCGCGTATAGTGCGTCGTCGGCGCAGTCGCCCGATCCTTTGACGGGCAATCTGGATCCGACCGGGGCCGGTTTCCAAACCGTCAATGGTGAACCCTTCTACTTGAACGGCATTCAGGTCTCCGGCCAGAATGGCGTCTCGCCGGGATTTGTCAATAACGATTTTGCGACCATCCAACCTCGACTCGGCTTTGCCTATGACCTCTTCGGTAACGGACGAACGGTTATTCGCGGTGGCGCGGGCACGTTCTACGAACGTGTCCAGGGTAACGACACCTACAACATCAACACAACACCGCCTTTCTCGTATCAGCCGAAGGCGAATGATGTCTACTTCTCGGACCCCAACACCAGTGCCGACACAGGCGCCACGGCTACCACTCCGTTCCAACCTGCAGGTCTAACGAACGAGAATGTTCACTACCCTGACCCTGGAACGGCACAGTACAGCATTGGTGTTCAACACGAGATCGCGCCTTCCGTCGTAGCCTATATCGGCTATGTCGGAACTGTCGGCTGGGACCAGAACGATCTGCGCGAGATCAACGATCTGAACTTCAGCAGCCCTGTCGCGGAGCGCGAAGCGGTAGCCGGTAACGGTACCGTTCCGTGCGATTCGACGGTGCCCGCGGCCGATTGCGTTGACGGCTTCGTTAGCAAAAACGCGAATCTGTATCGCCCCTATCAAGGCTACAGCAACATCAGGCAGGAGGAGAACGAAGTAAACGCCACCTACAATTCTCTGCAGGCGTCCGTGCGCATGGAGAACAAGCACGGACTCACCGTGGAGTTTGCCTACACGTGGTCTCATGAGATCGATATTCAGAGTGGCGATCTTACGACATCGGATCAGCAAGGCTCGGGTGGAACCCTGTCAAATCCGTACGATCCGGGTTATGACCGTGGATCAGGTAACTTCGACCGGCGTCATATCTTCAATGCGAATTACATCTATAACCTTCCGTTCTACCTTCACTCAGGAAACGGCTTCCAGCGCACAGTGCTGGGCGGATGGGAGATCGCGGGCGTCACGGTTGCTGAAAGCGGCGTGCCGCTCAACGTTTACTACAACGGATCAGACACCCTGGGGCTAGGAGGAAATACGACAAACCGCCCGAACCTCGGCTCACAAGTTACCTATGCGAAGACCCAGCAGAACTGGTTTTCTGCAGGCTCATTTACTGCTCCGATTGCACCGTGGGAGGCCGGTGGAACGACCGGATACGGCGATGTCGGTAAGAACTCGATCGTCGGACCTGGCCTCGTGAACTGGAACATCTCGCTTTATAAGGACATTCTGTTCACATCGCATGAGGGGCCGCGGCTGCAGCTCAGGGCCGAGAGCTACAACACCTTCAACCATACGGAGTTCAGCGGTGTCGATACCGGCTTTACCGACAGCAATTTCGGAAGGGTGACCAGCACCGCTGATCCGCGCGTGCTGCAATTCGGCGCCAAGTTCCT
>DASXDF010000026.1:0-3203 GCA_036490815.1 Acidobacteriaceae bacterium | reverse complement strand
AGGCCACCCATGCCGGGCAGCATCAGGTCGAGTATGACAAGTGCGTGTTCCTCGGAGAGCACACGTTCCAGACCGCGCGGTCCATCGTGAATGGCTTCCAGCGCGAAGCCTTCCGAAGACAGACGCTCGCCGAGAAGCCTGCATAATTCGATGTCGTCATCGACGATGAGCACGCGATCCATTCTGTCTATCGATTCGCCTCCGCCTCGATGGTAGTCCGCTGACGCAGTAGAGATAGCGGACTTTACAAAACTTTATGTTGCTTAACCAATCTTTATCGCACCCGCTCTATGCCGATGCTGGAATCGAGTCATGACAGAGAAAGATGGCAGAGAAGGAGACATGGGTATGAAGCGAATCACGATCTGGTCATGTGTGGCATTGCTGGTGGTTGTGGCGGGCGTTGCGATTGCCCGGGCGGATGTGCGGGGATGGCATGGCTGCTTCGGTCACCGCGGGGGACGCTTCGGCCCGATGGGTTATGTGGCGCATGAGTTGAAGCTGAATGATGCGCAGAGAGAACAGATCCGTTCGATGTGGCAGACGGAAAAGCCTGCTGTAACCGGGCTGGTTCATGAACTTGCGGCAGAGAGCAAGGAGATGGATGCGGCAACGGCGAAGGGCAGTCTGGATGAAGGCAAAGTGCAGGAGATTGCGGAACGCCAGGGCGCGACGGTTGCGAAGCTCCTGGTCGAGAAGGAGCACTTCAAATCGAAGATCTACACGACGGTGCTGAATCCGGAGCAACGAACCAAGGCAGATGAGTTGCAGGCACGGTGGCATGACCGGCTGGATCACCTCGGAAACGGAGCATGGAAATGAAAACCAAACTTACATTTCTGACGAAGTTGACGGCCGGCGGTCTGGTTGCGGTCGCCTTCGCGCTGTGGGGACAATGGCTTTCCGGCGATCCGGCGTATCCTAAGTTTCCTCCCGGGCCGATCCTGTTTATCGGGGTCGCGGCGATCGTTGTCTACGGAGCGCGCTGGTGGTGGACGCCGCTGATTGGCGCGTTGATTTCGATCCTCGTCACAGCCGGCTGGTTTGCGCGGCTGCAGGGAGGAATGCTGCGCCTGGAGCATCCCGGACACGTCGGGAATTTTGCAGCGGGCATTTTCCTCTCGACGGCATTGCAGATCAGCTCACTCCTGCTGACGGATATTGCGGGGCTGGCTGCGACGGTCCAGAACTTCCGGCGTGCAGGCAACACCAGCGACACCGCGAAGATGGCGTGCCGGCTCTTTGGCGGCCTCTTTGCGGTAATGGGTGTCCTGGCAATCGTGGCCCATACGCGCGTGGACAAATATCACAACCTGATGCACCTGCTATGGGGTGCTCTGGCATTCGCATTCAGCTTCCTGGGTGAGACTGCGGCAAGGCGCTTTGCCATTGCGTCGGGCGCGTTTTATCTGTCGCTCGCGACGCTTGGCCTGACGATCGGCAACCCGGCGCTGAATAGAGCGTGGTACCTCGGCCCCATGCTGCTGCACACCAGCGACCATATCTTTCACCTGGTGCTGGGCTCGATCTTCCTTGCGATGGGATTGATTTCGGGGCGCCAGTGGGTACATCACCCGAGCCAGGCGTAGGCCTTTGTGGTCTTCCCCGGGCTTCGCCGACCGCCTGGCGAAGCCCTCTTTTTTGACCAGCGCTGGCATTGACGATCTGATCTAGATGTTCAGCCCGGAGCGGCGCACCCACTGGCTGCCCTGCTTCTCCAGGTAGATCCACTGGCCATTCGCGCAGAGACGGCCGCAAAAGACGTTTCTGTACACCAGCGCCGCCGTTTGCTTGCTGTTGAAGTAGACCTCGCTAAAGAAGTTGACGGCCGGATAGCCGTTCTGCGTTTGTTTGTACGTTGCCACATCGCCAGCATTCAGAAGCGTGTAGTCCGCATCCAGATGGAAGTCGCGCTTGAGTTGAAGCCGCTCAAAGCGGCGCGCCCGGAAGTCCTGCACCGCTTCCTGAAAGGCATTCGCGTTATTTGGCGGCGGCTGCAACTGGCCGTCAGGCGGGATAGCCGGATTCATGTCCGTGATGTTCAAGGTTGTGTCGGCAATGGCGAGTGATCCCTGTTTTTGCGGCGAACCTGGATAGGGATCTTCGCGAAGGAGCAGCGAATAGATCGCATAGGTATCGGCGGGATCGCTGATCGAGCTGAAGCCGCGAACCCACTGGCCATCTCTCTTTTCCAGGTAAATCCACCGGCTGTTTGCGCATGGCGTTGCGCACACGCTAACGGAGTAGACCAAAGCCGCGGTCTGAGTGTGATTGAAGTAGACCTGGCTGAAAAGGGTGAGGCTCGCGTATGCGCCGAGGCTTTTCCTGAACTCAGCGAGTTGCTCTCCATTCACAAGGTCGTAGGGGCGGTCGAGTTTGAACCGGTGCTGGAGTTGGACCCGCTCCTGGCGGCGCGCGTAAAAGTCCTGGAGCGCCTCGTGAAATGCGTTTTCGCTGCCCGATGGCGGCTGGAGTTCGCTTTCAGGTCCGGCCGCCGTCTGCATGTCGTCGATACTGACCGTCGTATCGGCGATGGCCACGCGCTGCGAGGACGAGGAGTTGGCCCTGGTTGTGTGAGGCACAAGCAGCGAATAGATCGCATAAGCGTCCGAAGCATGATTGGTGATGACCGGCAGGGAAGGCGGAGGCTGCGGCGGCGATTGTGCGAAGGAGCTTCGAGTGACGATCAGCAGGAATGCCATCGCGCAGTTGCGAAATCGAATGCCGGACATGGTTCACTCCGTTAGAGCTGCGTTCCTGTCTGGGGTGTCCGCAGTGGGCTCCGGACAGGTAGATGCACATCGCTGGAGGACAGACGCGCGACCGAGAGAAGTGCTCACGAACACGCCCATTATCATCCTGCCTGACTAAGGAGGTGACATGGGTGGCGACAGGGGTGATGGCAAGGACGATGACGATGGTCCTGACAAGTTTTTTGCCGACAAGCGGGGGAGCAGCAGTTCGAAGAAAGCGTCGCCGTTCCCCTTGAGGCAGGCGTGGGCGTTGACCTGGCCCTCCACCACGCGGGTGAAGCCCTTGTCGTCTACCTGAAGGCGAAGCGGTGTGGTGGGGCAGATATCCGGGCGCAGGGCGTAGGTCACGGCCATGGCGTCGAAGAGCGTGGGCGTGTGTTGATGGGCGCTGAGCCGCCATTCGGTGGTGAGGACGAGGAGGGCGTCGGTCGATGGCGTGCTGCGGGCGGC
>DASXDF010000025.1:0-285889 GCA_036490815.1 Acidobacteriaceae bacterium | reverse complement strand
AACAACAGGCTATGCAAATGTGGAAAGCAAACAACGCTTCCCACATTCGCACAGCCTCGGCGGCGACGAGAATATCTCGGAGCTTAACCTCAACCGAGAATCTCCAGTTATGAATGGATGAGAATTCGGGGGCACGTCACTAGCATCTCCGCAGTGGAAGCCTGTCCTGAGAACAGCAGCACCTTGCAATCGGGGATCGAAGCGCGGATCAAAAGCGCGGCTTCGATGCCGTTCATGCGCGGCATGACCACATCGCTGATGAGTAAGTCGGGATGCCAGGCCGTCGCTGTCTGCACCGCCTCCATCCCGTCATAGGCCGTTGCTGTCTCAAATCCGCTTTGACGCAGAATCACCGCCAGAGTGTCGGCTATGACGCGTTCATCATCTACGACTAAGACCTTTGGACGGCCTCGGTTCTGTCCTGGGGTTTTCGAAAAGGCGATCATGCGCGTACCCCGAATGACCGGATCGCTGATGAACCGGGTTGTATTCCTCGGGCCCAAGTGCCGCTGCTATTCTTCTCGACATGAGCTGCCACAATCGCCTCCATCACAACATCGACCGTGTACCGATGAATACAAGATGGCAAACCGATTATTCAGCGTCGGCTTAACCGGAGGAGTAGCTGTTTGCTCGCCACGAAACCCTCGCACCCGCCAATCCAGTCAGCAACGCTCTACGGATTCACAGCATCCACTTGAGAGTGGCTGAAACTTCTCCTCATCGCGTATGTTCGGCCGAGCTTTTCCGAGACGGTGTTATTGTGACGTTTACTGACGGCAACTCCGCTCTGTTCTCCGCAGATCTATTGCATGCATCTCTCTCCCAAGCACAAGACCTGACTCATCAAACCGATGACAGTGAAGATTCAATTGGGAATCAGGGCGATGTCGCAGTTGACGTGCCACGGCTATAGAGGCTTTCGTAGAGTGCCTTTGTAATCGGATAGCAATCGCATGCGGCCCTCTCAAGGCCTTCGCGATCCGTAATCTGAACGATCCCCCCTGCTGTATTTGATGAATCCGTGCTCCTGGAGTTCTCGTGCGATCACCGTTACGGTGGTTCTTTGGGATGCGATCATTTCCGCGAGATATTGATGGGTGAATCTTAGATTCGCGCTTTGGGTGCGATCCTGGGCACTGAGAAGCCATCGAATCAGCCTTTGCTCAGCTCCATGAAGGCGGTTGCATCCCGCGATTTGGCCCATCATGATCGCGTGTTGTTGAACAAATTCCAACATCCGCATATGAATCTCGGGGAAGTTAGCAAATGCTTGTTGCAGGTCCGAATGGGCAATTCGAAACCCTGCCCCTGAAAGTTGCATCATGCAGCGGGTTGACAACGGCGCCGGCCCCAGCAGCTGCAATCCTCCGACGACGCCTTCATGTCCAATGAAGCCGACTTCCACCGACTCACCGTTAGACATCGGTGTGACCACCGAAGCCAGTCCCGCGTTCAGGAGATACGCATACCGCGGCGGTGTCTCCTCTTCGTACAATACGGCGTGAAGGGGCAGATCGACTTGAATCGAACGAGATACCAGCCACTCGTAATTCGTCGGCGATAGCGAAGAGAGGAATAGGTTCGAACTTAGACTTGCCATCCCGTGTCCTTCGCATACTCCTTTTTCCGGGCCGAAGTTTGCGCCCTTGAAATCAGTGCTTTGGCTGAACCTGAATCGTACCCTCATCTGCCACTAGCCTCTGTCGAAAAATCGACATAGACGTTCCCGCGAGGACTTTTGGCATGCTGGCCGTCGGTCTGATCGCCTATTCGAATACTGATCGAGCGATCGAAGCAGACCCCGATCCAGCCGGATCGACCGGTCGATGTGCTCGCGGCAGAGCTGCAGCAGAGGACGAATGCTGTCGCCGATCTCCTCGTTCGTGAGAGCAGTTGTTCGAAATAGCCCATGCGGTGCAGCCGCAACTTGTTGTAGCTCACGCCGGTCTCCATCAGCAGCCCGGAGATCCGGTTCTGTTTCTTTAAAATCTTAGGAGACTGCCGGCAAAAGTAAGGTCCGGCCCCGATCCAAATGCCGAGAGCGCCAACCCATTTTCAACCCATTAAGAAGATTTCCTTTCATACCTTTCAATGACCTAGGGTGACCCCCGATTTCCGTAAGCTACTGAACACAAGACGCTGTTCTCGCCTGCAAAACCAGTATTCGCGGGTTCAATTCCCGCCCGGTGCTCCAGTTTTTGGTTGAAGCAATGTGAGACTTCGGTCCTTCGACTCGCCTTTCGCTCGCTCAGGATTTCGCCCTGCGGGCTCAGACGCCCGCATAACGGCTCAACATTCCAATGTACAAAACGATAAGCCTGCCTTATATTTAGCAGCCGAATGACCGCGGCGATGGCGAGACGCGCCAGTGTGAGGCACGCGTCCCCCGTGCCGCAAATCCTGCAGGTTTGCAAAGGTACGAGGCCGTCATCGATGAAAGCGTTCAGGGTCAGTGCTGTATTTCTTTTTCTGCTCGCGCCGTTTCTCGCGGCACAGGGTCAAAGCTCTATTCAGCAGGCAAAAATCGACACCGGCACGGTGCAGGGTTCAGCGGACGGCGGCATCAGCGCCTTCAAGGGAATGCCCTTTGCCGCGCCTCCGGTCGGGGATCTGCGCTGGCGTCCGCCACAACCGGTGGCGAAATGGAAGGGCATCCGCCAGGCGACTCAATACGCCGCCGACTGCGCGCAGCTTCCGTTCCCCTCTGACGCGGCGCCGCTGGGGACCAGCACCAGCGAAGACTGCCTTTACATGAACGTGTGGACTCCAGCGCACAAGGCCAGTGAAAAGCTTCCCGTCGTGGTTTGGATTTATGGCGGAGGCTTCGTGAACGGCGGCAGCTCGCCGCTGGTGTATGCGGGCAATCATTTCGCTGAAGGCGGCGTAGTGTTTGTCAGCTTCAATTACCGCGTGGGCCGCTTCGGATTCTTTGCTTTTCCGGCTTTGTCGAAAGAAGGAGCAGATGGCGAGCTTGGCAACTATGCCTTCATGGATCAGATCGCCGCGCTCCAGTGGGTGCAGCACAATGTGCGCGCCTTTGGCGGAGATCCCGGCAACGTAACGATCTTCGGCGAATCGGCCGGGGGAGGATCGGTGCTGGCGCTGCTCACTTCTCCGTTGGCGAAAGGACTGTTCGAAAAAGCAGCTGTCGAGTCGGGCGGGGGGCGCGATTCCCTGCTGGGTGTTCGTTATCTCGATAAGGCTTCTCCCTCCGGATTGCCTTCGCTTGAAGACATCGGGGTCGGCTTTGCCAAAAGCATGGGCATCGATGGCACCGACGCTGCCGCGCTGGCGGCGCTGCGCGCGCTCCCTGCCGACAAGATTATCGGAGGCCTGAACATGGCCAGCATGGGCCGGCAATCCGCGACTTATGGCGGACCCATTATGGATGGAAAGATTGTGGTCGAAACTCCGCAGACGGCGCTGCTGGCGGGCCACTACGCTCGAGTTCCGGTGATGATCGGAGCCAACTCCGCGGATATTGGCTTCCCGCGGTGGAAGACACTCGATGCAACGTGGGCTGCGTTTGGGCCGGATGGCACCGAAGCTGCCAGCCTCTACGATCCTGCGAAGTCCGGCAACGTGATGATGGTCGGATGGAAGATCGGCGCCGACATGATGATGATCGAGCCGGCGCGCTTCGTGGCCCACACCATCTCCGCGGGGGCCTGCCTGCGTATGAATACCGCTTCTCGTATGTCGCGGAGTCGAAACGAAAGCAGTTGCCGGGTGCGCTGCACGCCACGGAGATTCCGTTTGTCTTCGACACGGTGAAGGCCGCTTACGGCGACGCGCTTACGCCGGCAGACGAAGCTGCTGCAAAGCAAACCAATGCTTACTGGATCAACTTCGTTAAAACCGGCGATCCCAACGGTGCTGGGCTTCCCCACTGGCCCGCGTATACCGCGGCAGGCGACGAGCTGCTGAATTTCACCAACGATGGTCCGGTACCCCAGGCGGATCCGCTGAAGGAGCGTCTGGACCTGATCGAGAAGCTGGCGGCGAAACCCGCTGAATCGCCCAAAGCGCTCTCGAAGGAAATCAAAGGCGAGACGAAATAGGCGATTTCAGTTCCTGGCGGGATCCAGGACGCCGATGCTGCGAGCGCGGAAATCGCGGTGAAACTGCAGCGAGGCGGAAATCTCAGAGCAGCAGCGGCGGAGATGCTCGGCGATGACCGGGACCTGATGCGGCTGGATTCGCGAAGAGATGCAGGAGACGCTGAGGGCGGCGATGGGATTGTGCGCCTGGTCGAAGATGGGAGCGCCGACACAGCGAACGCCCATTTCCGCTTCTTCGTCGTCGATGCTGTAACCGCGACGGCGAACCCGATCGAGGGACTGCATGAGCTGCTCGCGCGAGGAGATGGTTTTTTCGGTGACCTGGACAAAGTTGATCTGATCGATCAGCTCGTGGACGAGGGCCTGCGGCAACCACGCGAGCATCGCCTTGCCCATGGCGGTGCAGTAAACAGGATTGGAGCTGCCGGTCTTCGAGCCCATGCACGCGCGGTTGGTGGGCCCGGCTTTGTCGAGATAGACGACGGAAGTATTCTGCAAAACGCCGAGATGGACTTTTTCGCCGAGCCGTTTGGCGAGCGCCTGCAGGGAGGGTTGCACCTGCGCGCGTAAATCGATTTGTTCAACGGCGCGGTTGCCCAGGGCATAGAGTTTGAGGCCGAGGCGGAAGCGGTCGTCGGGTGTTCGCTCGAGGAGCCTGCCGCGCTCGAGCACCATGAGGGCGCGATGAGCGGTGCTCTTGTGCAGATTCATGCAGCGGCAGATTTCAGCGAGGCTGCATGGGACATCGCTTTCGCCGATGAATTCAAGGACGGCGAGGGCGCGGTCGAGGCTTTGCAGACGATAGGGATCCCGCGGCTCGATCAGGGAAGTGGGTTGGACGGCGATTTTTTGTGTTCTTTGCATCGTTATTCTTTCTGCGCGGCAACAACATGGTGCGCGCCGGGAGGCAAACCTCCCAGGTACATGTAGCTCAGCGAGGTTGACTGGGAGAGCAGCGAAGCGAGAGCAGGATCGGGAAAGCGTGCCTCCCAGATGACTCCCCAGCTGATTTGTTCCGCTGCAGGCGCGCCGTTGGGCGTGTCCTGAGCAATGCCGGTGGCTTTCTGGAAAAACTGATTGTTCTTCATGCCATCGACGGAGAGGCGTTCCAGTTTCGCGAGAGCGTCGTCGCGCTCCGCATACAGGTGTATGCCATTGACCTCGCCGAATTCTGCGATGTAGACGAGCGGCGAGAGCGCGAACAGATGGTAGTGGAGTGCGCGCTGACCTCGCGCCATTTCGAGCGGCATGGAGCCATCGGGCCGAATTTCTTCGATACCGGCGCGGTAGGCGGCGACAGCCCAGTCGAAGAGTTTTTGGTCGTTGGCGGCGACTCCTGCGGCGGCTGCTTCCACGCCGGCCCAGTAAAGATGATTGTTACGGGCGCGGCTCTGGTCGTAGAAGTCCGTGGTTTGCTTTGTAACGGTGACAATCCACGGCACGACGAGATCGTGGAGGGCAGGCGTTTGGAGGCCGCTGTCGCGCACTTTGAGCCAGCCAATGGCGATGGCGCCGATGACCCAGCCCTGGACGTAGTAGGCCTGATGCGACGACATTTTTCCGGTCAACACGCGATCGCGCGCCGCAGCCTCGATGTGACGCAGCGCGCAGGCGGCGGCATCGCGGCTGCCGGTCGAGCGCCACGCATCGGCAGCGTCCACAATAACCTGCCCAAGATTTTTGTAGGGGCCGGAGCTTTCGCTGTAGGCCTTCCATTTTGCCGGGTCGATGACCGACGATTTGCTGTCGGAGTAGAAGCCATCCGTGGTGAGATCGGGCGAAAGATGGACGACAGCAGGGCAGTTGTAGGGCGCGTCAGTCGCTGTGACAGGATGGCTATCCCATGGAGAGCGGAGCTCGGTCGCGGCCCTGAGGTTTGAAGAGACGAACAGCAAGGCGCTTACGATGGCGGCAGCAACAAAGATGGTGCGGCTGCTAACGCGCATAATCCTCTCGATACGGGACAAAGAAGTCGAGGACCTCGGACTCGGCAAGTGCGCTGGCCTCATGCTCGACGCCGCCAGGGACGATGAAGCTGTCGCCGGCGACGGCGTCGAAGCTCTCTGCGCCGCAGACGAAGTGGATGTGCCCGCGGACGACGTAGACCATCTGCTCCTGCGGATGAGAATGCCGCGCGCCGCGCCATCCAGGTTTCATTTCGTGGCGCACCAGCATCATGCCTGGATTCCAGGCGAGGAGCTGGCGCGTCAAGCCCGGTTCGGGATGAGTGGCTTCGACGTTTTTGGGACTGATCCGGCCTTTGAATCCTTCGCTCATGTACCGCCCGTGGCAGGCGCGATTTTGCTGATCGCTTTCACGCTGCGCTCGACAACAATGATGGATTCTTGCCGCCCCGTGACTGGGTTGTCAACAGAAGCAGGGACGAGTGGGCCGGAGCGTACCGCAGGCAGAGATGGCCGATTGAGAAGACAACAAATGTCACCGGGAATCGAGGTTGTCCCATCTGGCGGCACGGTGCGTTGAGATTCTGTTGACACGGGCTGGCGATTACTTCGCCATTTCTGCGAGCTCCGAGCCGGCCAGGAGGAACGCGCCCACGCCGTAGACATAGCTTGAAGAGGGTTTGAATCGGTCGGGCTCACCGCCGATGGGCTGAATCGATCCGAGGCGGCCATCCTGGTAGATGTGCGTGAGCATGCCGCTCCAGGCGCGGGCGACAACCGGCTGAAACTTCTTTCGATCGAGCAGGTGGTGATGGATGCCCCACGCCATGGAGTATGTGAAGAAAGCGGAACCGGAGATTTCAGGAGAGTGATACGCGCCGGTATCGAGGAGGCTGGCACGCCACAAACCATCGGGCGGCTGGAGATCGGCGATACGCGCGGCCATGGTTTGATACTGCTCGATGTATTTACTGCGCCTGGGGTCGTGCTGCGGCAGGCGCTCGATCACCATCGCGAGTCCGGCCAGGACCCAGCCATTGCCTCTGGACCAGAAAATTTTCTGACCATTGGCTTCGTGCATGGTGAGGAAGCGATTGTCGCGAAAGTAGAGATGTTCCCGGGGATCGTAGAGCGCAGCGGTGGTCAGGGACCACTCATGATCCATGAAATCCAGGTAGCGCGCATCGCCGGTCGCGACGGATAACTGCGCCAGGACGGGCGGCGCCATGTAGAGCGCATCACACCACCACCACAGATTGGTCCGCGGGTCGTCAGGACGCGCGAGAAGCTTGTCGATGATGTAGCGGGTGGGCGCGAGGTGATCGGGGTTGCGATCGTCGGCATAAAGGCTGAGGTACGAGAGGCCAATGGCCTCGTCGTCTGCGTGCGCGAATCGCGGTCCCAGTTGCCAGTGATTCTCCTCCGCAACATGGCGGACGCGGTCACGATAACGCGCATCGCCGGTTGCACGCGAGGCAGCCAGCATTCCGTCATAGAGCGCCGCATAGGTCCACTGGATGTTGTAGCGGCCCTCAGCGTGGGCGAGCTGCCAGTCGGCTACGAGCCTGACGGCATGAAGGATGGCGGAGCGATTCATGGCCGGAGAAAGGTTTGTGGCCAGAGGACCGGGGTCGTCGGGCTGATCGCCGGCCGCGTCGCGCTCGGCTGCGGCGGGGTCCGGTTTGCTCTGCGCTATGAGCGCACTGCGAGCGGGCAGAAGAACGGCTATCGACAGAACGAGCAGGAGTCGTTTCACGATGGGACAGGCCTTCGATGAACGCGGTGCGGACGATGATGCTGACGGCGAGGCAGTCCGTTGGAGGACAGCCTCGCCGATCGAGCAAACTACTTCATTGTCAGAAGGTAAAGCGCGCGCCCACCTGGAGGATGCGTGGGCTGGCCGCGGCGGTAATTTTTCCGTCGAGGGAGGAGGCCAGGTTGGCGGTGGGGTTGTTGAGACTTACCAGGTTGAACACGTTGGTAGCCTCGCCGCGCAACTGGAAGTTGAATCTCTCGAAGTGGACATTGCGGAAGACTCCAAGATCGACATCGCGATAACCCGGTCCACGCAGCGAGTCGCGCGGTGTATTGCCGTCGGCGCCGTAGGGACCGATACCGCCCGCTACGCCCGGCCCGTTGGGAGTGAAGGCCGCAGTGTTGAACCACGCGTTGCGTGAAGCGTTGCGTGGGCGGTTCGGATCGAGGAAGGGGTTGACGCCGGCGACCATGTCAGGCCGGTTGTGGTTCGCGCTGTCGAAGTTCTTGTTGGAGCCGGTAGTGATTTCAAACGGAGGACCGCTTTGCAGAGAGTAGATGGGCGAGATGGTCCAGCCGTTGGCAACCTCTTTCATGAAGGAATTTCCGCCCTTGTAGTAGTCGATGTTCCAGATCCCGGAGATGCTGGCGACGTTGCGGCGGTCATCGTCCATGGGGCCGCGCTCTTCGCGGAGGTTGGCAAAGTCCTGGGCGGTCATCTGTCCGATGGCCGACTCGTTGGAACTCTGCAGGGCGTGGCTCCAGACATAGAAGCCATTGATCATGAGGTTGTGGGTGAGAGGCCGGCCCGCCGCAATCTGGAGGGCGTGATACGACGCGGTCTGATTGGAAACGAGGAAGATGTTCTGGCCGAGGACGCCGGGATCGTAAGGCCGACGGCTGTTGATGCTGGTTTGTGAAGTGCTGGCGCCGGGTGCATAGGGCGCGTAGTTATCGTCGATCATCGTAGGCACATCGCGCGAAAGCGTGCCGACATAGGCGGTGGTGAGACTGATCTGACCGGGCAACTGGCGCTGCACGGCCAGGTTGAACTGATAGCTGAAGGGCCACTGCACGGTGGGACCGATGGACTCGATGCTGGCCGGCACCAGGAAGCGCGGGCTCTTTGGGTTGTAGACATACGGGAATGGGTCGCCGGTGGGGAACGAAGCAGGGTTGCCGTAGACATTGGAGAATGAGGCAATGGAGTTGAAGGTCTGGCGAATGGCGTAGGGCTGCGCGTTGCCGGGCTGGTTCCACTCGTTGCCGCTGGTGGCGCCGTAGAAGACGCCGGCGCCGGCGCGGACGGCGGTCTTGCCGTCACCGAAGGGATCCCAGGCAAAGCCGAGACGCGGTGAAATATGATGCCAGCGCATGGGAACGATGCCGCGGCCGATGCCCGCATCGCCAGGGAATACCATGCCCAGCGGCGCACTGGGAACTACCGTGGATTGCTGGTTGGGAACGAAGCCTGCAGTGAAATTCGAGGACTCCACCGGCGGCGTATCGATATCCCAGCGAAGGCCGAGGTTTGCGGTGAAATGCGGCGTGATGCGGTAGTTATCCTGGAGGAACACAGCGGTATGCCAGGCGCTGGTGAGCGTGTGATACGGCGTGTCCTGTTCCATCGTGTTGACCTGGCCGGTGACGAAGTCAGCGAGCGCGTTACCGGTGGAGGTGGGAGCGGAACTCTGGAAGGTGAAGACGCCAAAGTTATAGAGATTGCCGGCGAACATTCCTTTGTCGAGCGCGAACTCGCCGCCATAGACCAGCGTGTGCTTGCCTTTGGTCATGCTGACCATATCGCGGAGCGAGTAGAAGTCTGACGTTGTGACCGGACCGGCGAGAGCTCCGCCCACACCGAAGTAGCCGGAGACGGTAAGTTGAGGCAAGGCTGAAGGTCCCTGGATGGTAAAGCTGGAACCGAGCTGGCCGAGGTTGGTCGTCGGCAGGTTCACACGCCCGCCGGCCGCGCGGGTAAAGGTGATCCACGCCTGGTTTGCGGTGGTGGGGCCGAAGGTGTGCACGTCGCTGATGTTGGCGTTGGTTTGGTTGGTGTAGGACTGGTTGACATCCCAGGTGAAGTTGCCGTTGCCGAAGGCGTTCTGCGTGGTCTTGACGAAAAAGTAAGTCACCGCGACGTGATCTTTGCTGCCCAGCATCTGGTCATATTTCCCGAGGTATTCATTGTCGGCGGTGGGCCCGGTGAAGAAGCCGACCCAGGTGTTGCCTGCGCTGTTGGGCAGCGGAATCAACTTGGCCGTATTCATGATGTTGGCCGCCGTTGCATCGAGCAGCGCGGTTGGGACGCAATTCAACGTGGGCGTTCCGCAGTCAGGACCGCTGTTGGTTCCCATCACCTGGGTCTTGGTGCCGGGCATGTAGACCTTGAAGGTGTCCGCCGTAAAATCGCCCAGGCGTTCGGCGGCTGTGGGGACCACGCCGCCGGTCAACTGCTGGCCGACCACCTGGCGCAGTCCGGCATAGCTGAACAGGAAGAAGGCTTTGTCGCGGAGAACAGGGCCGCCGATGACGCCGCCAAAATTATTGCGGTGGTAAGGAGCTTTCTTCGTGGAGTTCCATGGCGTCGCGTTGAAGTCGGTATTGCGATTGAACTCAAAGAGCGATCCATGGAACTGATTGGTTCCCGACTTGGTAACGGCCGTGACCACGGCAGAGGACATGTGTCCGTACTGCGCAGCAAAGTTGCTGGTCTCGACGCGAAACTCTTCGAGCGCGTCGGGATTGGGCAGCTGGTTGCCGTAGTTGCGGATGCCGGTGATGTTGCTGCCGCCGTCCAGGTAGAAGGCGACTTCAGGATTTCCCCCATCGATGGAGCCGTTGATCTGCACGTCGGCCGATGGCAGACCGATGACGAAGTTCGGCGTCCCGTTGGGATTGGAACTGGGGCTGGCGCTGTTGGCCATGACGCCGGGCGTGAGCGAGAGCTGCGCATAGGCGTTGCGGTTGACGAGCGGCAGGCCAATGATTTCGGCGGGTTGGATGGTTCGTCCCAGCTCGGCGCTGGTGGTGTTCACCAGGGGTGGAGCTTCGGTGATGGTGACGGTCTGGGTTTGCGCGCCGACCTCGAGCGACACATTGAGGACCTGCACCTGATCGACGGTGAGGGTGAGGTTACGCTGGTCAAAGGTTTTGAACCCAGGGGCCTTGATCTCGACGGAGTAGGAACCCACGGGAAGATAGTCGAGGCGATACTCACCGTATCCATTGGTGGGGCCGGTGCGGGAGAACCCGGTTTCATTGTTGGTGGCAACGATAGTGGCCGATGGCACCAGGGCGCCCTGCGCGTCCTTCACCGTGCCGGAGATCGAGCCGGTAATCTGTTGTGCAGCAGCGGGCAATGATGCCGCCAGGACCAAACCCAGCACGGCGGCCAGCAATCCTCGCCCTGCATCTGCAAAATGACTGCGCTCCGTCCTCCCAATAATGTTGCTCATTCGCCGCTCCTTTTCTTGGTTCATGCGGTCCATCCGGGACATGCCCGGTTTTTTTAAAAATCGATTTCGTGACGGCTTCCGGGCGCAACGCGACCATGAAGCGTTATTTCCGTGATGACAAAGCTCCCCGAGGTTCCGCCGGCCATTCAGGAGGAGCGGCCAAAACCAGGAGGTGCCGTCGAGTATTCTCGAAACCTCGGGAAAGGGGTGTCAACGCCGATCGGGGAGGTACGTCCCGCTGCATGGGACAGCTTGCAGTTGGCAGGCTGGAGAAATGGAGGGGATGCGCGGAGGAATGGATTTCGCGGTTTGGTGTTGCCGGGCGGGCCGTTCGAACTAGCCCGATAGTAACTTCCTGAGCACGTGCTATTCCGACCCTAAGTCTCCTAATTCCATTAGGGTAGGGATCAACGCCAAAGTTGTATAGCTCATCGAATAGTTCACAACTCATTATTCTTGAATGAGCCGCAAGGGCCTCACAGGGATCAGGATCGCGGCGATCCTGGGACCA
This sequence comes from Acidobacteriaceae bacterium, assembly GCA_036490815.1. GTDB lineage: Bacteria > Acidobacteriota > Terriglobia > Terriglobales > Acidobacteriaceae > Palsa-343. Next base: position 274,197 of record DASXDF010000025.1, on the reverse strand, counting down.
GTGCTGGGCGCAGGAATCGTCTCGACCGCGCTTTGGCAAGGGTCCGTCTTAACCAGGCACAACTCGATCCAGGAGTTGCAGGACCTTCCTGTTAACTCAGCGGTCCATCTTGTCGGCGTCGTCACTTACGTCGATGGGCCGGGAGGGCGTTTCTGGATTCAGGATGAAACGGGCGCGATGCCTGTTTCGATCCGGCCCGGCCAGGCGGCGGCTCACATTGGAGAAGACCTCTCCATCGATGCCACCAAGACCGCTCGCTACGATCGTCTGCAGGGACCGATCAGCGTCGGATTGCAGAAAATCGCGGTCCATCCCACCGCCGCTCACGTGCGATTGCCGCAACCCTTTCCGATCACACTGGCAAACTTTCCCACCCCGGAGAAGAACGGGGTTCGGGTGCAGGTAACGGCCGTGGTGCGCAACGCCACGCTGGACGGCAGGGGCCGGGAACATTTATCGATCGGTGAGAGCGGACCGGAAGTGGACGTGGTGGTCGCGAAGCCGCAGAGCGATTACACCAGCCTGATCGACAGCCGCATTCGCATTGTCGGTCTCCCTGAGCAGGTAAGGACGCCCCAGGGCGCAGTGGTGCTCAACCAGTTGTGGGTGCCGTCAGGGCATGAATTGCAGATCGAAGAAGCAGCGCCGGGACCAGCGTCACTCGACTCGGTGCGGACGCTTTACACCAGCCACGGAGGCAACGGGCATCGGGTTCGGATTCGCGGGCGGGTGGCGGTATCAACAGGCGATTCGATCCTGCTTGAGGATCGATGGGGCGCGATCGAATGCAGGCTGGCCGAAAAGCGTTTTTTGAAACCAGGATCAGCGGTCGAGGCAGTTGGTTTCCCCAGCCGTTCCGGGCTGCGGTTCGACCTCGCTCATGCTCGTGTGACGCAGATTTCTCCGAATCAGGCCGAGGACAGCACTCCTGCCGGCTCGCTGGCCGCGCCGCTGACGACGGTGCGCGCGGTTCGCGACCTGCGCGCTTCAGAAGCCGCTCAGGCGCTGCCTGCAAAGATCACCGGCGTGGTCACTTACGTGGACTCGCAGTGGGGCCAGATTTTTTTTCAGGACAGCACCGGCGGCATCTATGTGAAATACTCCGGCGACCATCCTGAGCTGGGTGTTGGAACGCGGATGACGCTCACGGGAATTACCAGCGCCGGCGATTTTGCGCCGGTCGTCCTTGCGCCGAAATTTCACGTGGAAGGCACAGCCGCCTTGCCCCCCGCTCAGCTGGTAACGCAAAGCGAAGCCGCGGCGGGAGCACTGGATTCGCATTACGTCAGCATCGAGGGAGTTGTGCATCCGATGCGGGTGGGCGAAGACTGGAACCACACCTCGCTGACCTTTAATCTGCTCACGGCGATTGGACCGGTACACGTCAGCACTTCGCCGGTCTTTCCGGATCTGGATGTTGCGCGCAGGCTCGAAGACGCAAGGGTGCGCATTCGGGGCGTTTTCGGAACGGTCTTCAACTCTCGTCGCCAGTTGGTCGGATACCAGATGGTGGTCGAGAACCTTGCGGATATCGACGTACTCGAACCGGCGGTTCCGAATCCATTTCAAATGGAGACCACCAGCATCGGATCGCTGCTGCGCTACTCCCCTGACGCCCGCTTCGGCCATCGCGTAAAGGTGGAAGGCACGGTGACGCTGGTGGGGCCTGACTATCTTTACCTGCAGGATGCAGGCGATGGCGTTGACGTTCGTGGCGATACGCGCGCGATCCATGTGGGCGACGTGGTGGACGCTGTTGGCTATCCGACGCTGGTGGGCCGCTACTCGCCGGTGATGACGGATGCGACGTTTCAGGTCACGGGCCGAACCGCAACCGTGGCACCGAGAATCCTTACCGCGGAATCACTGCTGCAGGGGCACGAAGATTCCATGCTGGTGACGGTGGATGGCAAGCTGCTGACCGTACTCGACGGGCCGGCGCGCAAGAGCCTGGTGCTGCAGTCGGGTGTGCGTACCTTCACGGCTCAGATGGAAATTTCCGACATGGGAGTGGAGCAGTGGCCCCTGCGGGCAGGAAGCGTGCTGCGGCTCACCGGGGTTTCGACCGCGCAGGTGAACCCGGAAAAGCTGTATCGCATTCTCGAGGAGGATCCGGCGAGTTTTCAGATCCTGCTGCGCTCGCCGCGGGATCTGGCGGTGATCCGCGCGGCGCCCTTCTGGACGGTGCGGGCCACCCTTGCGCTGCTGGCGGTTCTGTTCCTGACAATGTTTGGGACGCTGATCTGGGTGAACGCGCTGCGCAGGAGAGTACGCGCGCAGACGGCGGCTCTGGCCCGGGCTTCAGAGACAGCGCAGGCGATCAGGGATCTTTCCGGCGCAATGGAGCAGGTCTCAACCGCGCAGCAGTTTGACACGCAGGTTTCGGTGCGCGGCAGCGAGGAGATTGCGCATCTGGTAGTCGGATTCAACACCATGCTGTCGGAGCTGGGACAACGGGATCGGGCGAAGCGAGACGCCGAAGCGAGGCTGCAGCATATGGCGCTGATCGACGATCTGACCGGTTTGCCGAATCGGCGTCTTCTGGCTGACCGCCTCTCGCAGAATCTGGCGAAAGCGCGGCGGGAAAACCGGAAGGTGGCGCTGCTCTACATCAATCTCGATGGTTTCAAACTGGTGAATGACAGCCTGGGCCATGGGATTGGGGACGTGCTGCTGGGCCAGGTAGCAGAGCGGCTGAAGTCGCGCTTCCGGCAGTCGGACACGCTGGCACGCATTGGCGGCGATGAGTTCACGCTGATTCTCGATCACGTGCAGAACTCGAACGAAGCGGAGAAGGCCGCTGAGAGTGTTCTGGATGCACTGAAGGCTCCCTTTGAAATCGACGGCCGTTCGATCCGGATTACCGCCAGCATTGGCATCAGCCTCTTCCCGGATCACGGCGACGAAGGCGGCCAGCTGCTGCAGCAGGCAGACTGCGCCATGTCCGCAGCCAAAAAGAACGGGAAGAACTGCGTCGTTCAGTTTGGAGAAGACCTGGGCAATGCGGCACGCGAGCGCATGACGATGGAGGGCGAACTTCGCCATGCGATTGAGGCGCGCGAGATCAATGTTTATTACCAGCCGGAATTCGATCTGGCGACGAATACGATCGTGCGCTTTGAAGCGCTTGCACGGTGGACCCATCCCGAGCTGGGATCCATCCCGCCGCTGAACTTTATTCCCATCGCCGAAGAGAGCGGGCTGATTGTTCCTTTAGGCGCTTACGTGATGGAGCGGGCCTGCGCGGATGCAGTGACGTGGCAGCGCAGAACCAAACGGCCGATCCAGGTTGCGGTCAATGTCTCCAGCGTTCAGTTTGCCCGCGACACGTTCGTCGAAGAAGTCGAGGAAATTCTGGAGCGTACCGGCCTGAAGCCGACGCTGTTGCAGCTGGAGCTCACCGAGTCGGCAACGCTCTCAGGGGTGGAGCGCGCGGCTGAAATAATGCGCCGCCTGAAGAGCCGAGGCATCAGCATCGCCATGGACGATTTCGGGACCGGCTACTCGTGCCTGAGTTATCTGCCGAAGCTGGCCTTCGACGCGCTGAAGCTGGATCGATCGTTCGTGAACGAACTGATTGTGCGCCCGGAAACCAGAGCCTTTGTGCAGTCCATTCTGCTGATGGCTCACAACCTGCACATGAAGGTGATTGTCGAAGGAATCGAAACGAAGGAGCAGCTGGAACTGATGAGGGCACTGGGCACGAACGAGGCTCAGGGCTATTTGCTCGGCCGCCCCTCACCCAACCCGCTGGAACAGCTTGCCTGGGGCACGGATATTCCCGGGAGCGCCGAAGACCTGGAGGCTGTCTCGTAGACCCCTGCACGATATGGGCGCGATCACTCCAATTCGAGATCAGCGATACAGGCGGAATGCCGTCGCTGCTGCTCCCCGTGAGCGAGCGAGGAGTTGCGTCTGGCGGCGTGCCGCACTGATGGCCGCGGCGATGCTGCTTGCTGCGCAGACCGCGCTGGCGCTCGACCCCGGCAAGGCGATCACGCAATACATGCAGACCGCCTGGACCAGCGAATCCGGTCTGCCGCAGAACTCGGTTCAGGCCGTGGCGCAGACCGCGGACGGTTATCTGTGGTTCGGCACGCAGGAAGGTCTCAGCCGCTTCGACGGAATGCACTTTACGACCTACACGCGCCACAACGCACCCCGGCTGGCGTCGAGCTTTATTCAGACGCTGCTTGCGGGCCGCGACGGCAGCCTGTGGATTGGAACAGACAGCGGCCTGACGCATTATCAGCCGCCAACGCTGGGGGGCCCCGAAGGCGTATTCACAACGCTCACGACCAACGATGGCCTCTCCGGCAATCTGATTGAAGCGCTTTGCGAAGATCGCGAAGGCGGCCTGTGGGTAGGGACGAGCCGGGGGCTGAACCGAATTGTCAATGACCACGTTCAGAGCTGGACGACCAGCGATGGATTGGCGGACCTCTCGATCAGCGCGCTGGCCGTCGATGCGGGCGGAACAGTATGGGTGGGAACGGCAAAAGGCCTGGCGCGTTTTGAGCACGGCCGCTTCACAACCCTGACCACCCACGATGGTCTGCCTGGAGACGGCATCATTGCGCTCGCTGCCTCTGCCGATGGCTCGATCTGGCTGGGAACCCAGGGGAATGGGCTGGCGCAGATCCGCGACGGGCACGTGACCGCATTCCCACAGCGTTTGCCGTCGAACGAAATTTTGGCTCTGCTGACGGATCATGACGGCGCGCTGTGGATTTCGCTGGACCGGCACGGGATCGCGCGGCTGGATCACGGCAAGCTGGATTTTTATGATTCTTCTCGCGGCTTGCCCAGCGATCGCTGCTCCCGCGCTCTTTTTGAGGATCGGGAAGGCAGCCTGTGGATCGGTTCGCTGGATATGGGCGTAGCGCAGCTGCGCAACGGAAAATTCACCGTCCTCGGAACCCCGGAAGGGCTTTCCGGCAATTACACGGGCAACGTGCTCCAGGCGCAGGACGGAACGATGTGGATCGGCGCCGACGATAAAGGGCTCGATCATCTGCTGCCCGACGGACGCGTGGATGTGTGGGGACCGCGTAATGGACTGCCGAACCAGGCAGTTTATTCGATGGTGCAGACGCGGGACGGCGATCTTTGGGTTGGCTACCGGCGTGGCACGCTGGCACGCATCCACAAGGGGCGGGTCACCACGTATACCGACCCGCAGGCCAGCGAATTTTCTGTCAATTCCCTGCTCGAAGATCGCGATGGCACGCTGTGGATCGGATTCGAAGGCAAGGGGCTGGCGCGTTTCGAAAATGGAGCGATTCGTCACGTGACCGACACCGGCCGGATTGCCGCGCTCGCGCAGTCCACCGATGGCGCGCTGTGGATCGGCTTCGATGGAGATGGCGTCGAGCGCATCTTCCAGGGCGTTGCCACAAACTTCACCACGGCCAACGGCCTGCACAGCGATCATGTGATGAGCCTGTACGCGGACGCGGACGACAGCATGTGGGTCGGCACGCAAAGCGGCGGACTCAGTCATATCCGCGGCAGCAGCATGGTCACCTGGACCCCCGATCAGGAGATGCCCGACACCTCCATTGGCTCCATCATCGGGGATGACAGTGGCAATCTCTGGTTTGGCGGCGATACCGGAGTCTTCCGCATCGCGAAAAAAGAGCTGAGCCAGTCCGGAGGTTCGCCTGCGACGGTTCATCCGGTGGTCTATGGCACGGCGGATGGTCTGCGCTCGCGCGAGACGCTGTACGGCAGCATGCCCTGCGCATGGAAGAGCCGCGATGGCCGGCTGTGGTTCGGAACCATCGAAGGCGTCGCAGTCATCGACCCGGCGCACATCCCGATGAACAGCATTGTGCCGCCGGTATGGATCGAACGCGTGAAGCTTGATTCCCACCACGTTCCGCTGCAGGATCATATCCGTCTTGGCCCAGGGTCCGGCAATCTGGAAGTAGGGTTCAGCGCTCCGAGCTTTGTGGCGCCCCAGCGTGAACGTTTTCGCTACCGCCTGATCGGGTTCGATCCGGACTGGAATTATTCGGGAGGCCGCCGCAGCGCGTGGTATACGAACCTGCCCGCGGGCAACTACACGTTTACCGTGCAGGCGGAAAACAACGATGGTTTATGGAACGATACCGGCGCATCGTTCAGCTTTACTCTGCGTCCACCGCTGAGCCGCACGCGCGCTGCATATGTGTTTTATGCGATGATCGCGCTGTTGCTGGCGTGGGCCGTAGTTGCGTTCCGCACGCGCGCCCTTACACGGCGCCAGCAGGAGCTGACCCGCATTGTTGCAGAGCGGACCGCGCAGCTGGAAGCCGAGAAGGCAGCGCTTGAAGCCACACGCCGCGAACTGCATATTCAGGCAACGCACGATTCACTCACCGGCATCTTTAACCGCGCGGCGATGCTGGAGCATCTGCAGCGCGAAATTTCCCGCGCTACCCGCGATCACAGCCCGCTCGGCGTGCTCATCGCTGACCTCGATCATTTCAAGAGCCTGAACGACAACTACGGTCACCTTTGCGGCGACGACGTCATTCGCGAATCGGCAGAACGCTTTCGCTCGAGCATGCGCGGCTACGACATCGTAGGGCGCTATGGTGGAGAGGAGTTTCTGATTCTCTTTCCCGGATGGGATCCGATGCTGGCGGCGGGGCGCGTCGACGATTTGCTGGAATCCATCCGCTCCCGCACCTTCGAGATCGGCGACAGCAGCGTTCGCCTCACCTGCAGCATCGGGGTCGCCACGTTCCGGCCTGAGATCGATTCACCGTCGATCCGCGAGGTGCTGAGCCGCGCCGACACTGCACTTTATGTCGCCAAGAATTCCGGACGCAACTGCGCGAGCTTTGAAGTGCGCCCTCAAACCAATGTTGGCTCGCGGATTCGGATCATCCCAGGCCCGAGAATTAATACCGACAATTAGTAAATCCGCAGTTCCCTCCCGAGGGTTGCGTCGCGACGCTATGCCGCCGCGCTCATCAACGCGCCAATGCAGGCGACAGCGCGTTCGAGGTCCGCAACCGGCACGCACTCGCGGCTGCTGTGCGCGGTGCGCATGTCTCCCGGACCGAAGACGATCACTTCATCCGCGACGGGCGCGAAGATGCTGGCCTCGGAGCCGAAAGGAATGCTGGTCGCCGGGTTCCCGGTGAGCGCCTCAACGGATCGGACCAGCGACGCGCCGGCTGAGGTCTCGAAGCCGGACTGCTGGCGGACTGGTTTGATTTCGGCGTGAAACCCGGGGTGGTCGCGGCGCAGTCTCTCGATGATCCGGGTGACGGATTCGAAGACGTGACCGGCGGGCTCCCCGGGAATTGGTCTCCACTCCAGCTCAAAGCCGCACGAACCGGGCACGACATTTTTGGCTGTCCCGCCGTGGATAGTGCCAACGTTGATGGTGGTAAAACCGGGATCGAAGAAGGGATTGGTTTTCTCAGCAAGCTTCGCCGCAAGCTCTTCGATCGCGCTGATCAGCCGCGCGGCATGAAAGATCGCCGACACTCCCTGCTGCGGGTGCGCGCTGTGTGCTTCTTTTCCGAAGACGATCACCTCCGCCAGACAATACCCCTTGCCGGCGCGCGCTGGATGCAGGCTGGTCGGCTCGCCGATCACGATCCTGCGCGGCCGGAGTGCGGCTTCGGCTTTAAGATGCGCTGCGCCAATGCAGCCGATTTCTTCTTCGGCGGTAAGGACAAGACGCAGGCCGTCCGGCATTTTGCGCGACCCGCTCCCGGAGATCACGTCCAAAAGACATGCGAGAAATCCCTTCACGTCGCAACTGCCGCAGCCGTGGAGATTGCCGTCTTTCAGGATTGGATCGAGGGCGTGCGACCACTCCGCGGCGTAGGGGACTGTGTCGGTATGGCACATAAAGACCAGGTCCACATCGCGCTGCGCCGCGTCCTGGCCTGGCGGCGCGGCAATCAGGTTCACCTTCTCCACGCCCGCCGAATCGCGGTAGGGCAGCTCGCGCATGGACCAACCTGCGGACTGAAGGACGCCGCTGGCATAGTCGACCAAAGGCCGATTGGAGACGGCCGAGTTGGAGGGAATGCGGATCAGGTCCGACAGAAGCTCGACCACGGTCTTCATCTCGCTGCGCCCTTCGCGTCGCGCCACACCTTTGCGTGCACTTCTTCGTAGCGCGCGATGATTTCATCCTGAAGCGAGTGGCGCCCATCGCGAACGATGAGCCTGCCGTTCACAGCAACATCGCGGATGGCAGTGCGATTCATGCCGAAGACGACGAGCGGCAGCAAATCGTCGGCCGAGTGACCGGCGATCGAAACGTCGCGCAGATCGACGGTGAAGAAGTCGGCGAAGCTTTCGTTGGTCAAGGACCCGGAAGGTACAGCCAGGGCGCGGGCTCCGTTCACGGTTGCGCAGTCGAGGAGGCGCGCCGCAAGGCCCTGATTCCCGATCTGATCGAGGATTGCGCGTTGCTGATGCTTAAGCCGCAGATGATAGTCGAGCTCCCGCGCATCTTCCAGCGGATCGATCTGCGCCTGGCTGTCGGACCCCAGCGCCACGCTGACGCCGGCCCTCATCACCTCGTCCGCCGCAAGAATGCCATCCCCCAGGTTTCGCTCCGTTGTTGGACACGAACAGATTGTCGCGTTGTTGTCGGCGAGCATTGCTGTTTCATCGGCGGTGATGTGGATTGCGTGGACGGCCGTCCAGTCCGGCCCCAGCAAACCTGCCTTGCCGGCCAGCGCCACAGGGGTTGCACCATATTCACGCACGCAGGCCTCGTTCTCCGCTACCTGCTCCGCCATATGCATGTGCAAAGGCAGATGCCTGGCACGGGCCCAGGCCGCAATTTCGCGCAGATCGTCGAGGGGGACGGCCCGAATGCTGTGGGGCGCCACACCGAGCCGAACTTCTGACGAGTCTGAAGGAACTTCACGGACCAGTGCGTCCATGTTGGCTAAAAAGTCGGATGCCGTCTCGAAGAAACGTGTCTGGCCAGGATCGCGCGGCAGTTGAAATCCCGAACGCAGATATGCGCAGCGCAACAGCACGATGCGGATTCCGACCGATTGTGCCGCGGCGATCACCTGCTTGCTGAGCAGATTGGGATCGTCGTAGGGCTTGCCGCTCGGCGCGGTATGCAGGTAGTGAAACTCGCCCACGGTTGTCGTGCCGGCGAGCGCCATCTCTAAAAAAACCATGCGCGCGACGTCGTACACCTGCTGGGCATCGAGACTCGCGGCGGCGTGGTACATGGTTCCGCGCCACGACCAGAAATCTTTTCCGGCCACCGCTCGCGATTCCGACTTGCCTCGAATGAGGCGCTGAAAGGCGTGGGAGTGCACATTGACGAATCCCGGAAGGAGCGCCCTTCGTGGCAGATCGACGATAATGTCCGACGCCGCGTCCGATGCGGTTATGGCCTGGACGCTTCCACTATCGCTGACGAGTAGGCCCGCGTTGCGAATGAATCGGCTATCGGCGAAGAGAAGCTCGGGGCGATAGAGCGTGGTCATGCTGCCACCTTTTCGCCGTGAATCCACACCTCGCGCACTGGATTGTTGCCGAGCGTGTAGACCAGATCGCGCCAATCGGAGCCGTTGAGCACGAGGAAATTTGCAATCAATCCAGGTTCGATGCGCCCGGCATCACTCAATCCCAATGCGCTTGCAGCGTTCACCGTGCCGGCGACGAGCGCCTCCTGTGCCGTCAGTCCGTTCAGACGCACGGCGAGGCACAGCGCCATCGAAGCCGAGAAGAGCGGGCTCGAACCAGGATTGAGATCGGTCCCCACGGCGACGGCCGCTCCCGCGTCAATCAGCGCGCGTCCGGGGGCCGGCGGCAATCCGAGATGCAGGGAGACGCCCGGAAGAATGGTGGCGATGGTGGAGCTACCTGTCATGGTCGCGACTTGCTCCCGAGAGCATGCCTCCAGATGATCGACGCTGAGCGCGCCCATACGCAAACCGAGCTCGAGTCCACCCACGCGGTTGAATTGCTCGGTGTGCAGTTTGATCGGGAGGCCTTGCTGACGGGCACTGGCGAAGATCTGCTCCGCCTCCGCAGCGGACCAGGCTTCTTTCTCGACAAAAACATCGACGGCGTCGGCCAGTTTCTGGCGTGCCACTTCGGGGACGAGTGTCTGACACACGCCTGACAGGTATTCGGCGCGCTTTGATGATTCTTTTGGCGGCACGTGAATGAGGAGGGTGGGGACGATACGCGCGGGGGTGGAGTGGGAGAGGGCTCGGATCACGCGCAGCATGGCGAGTTCGGCTTCGGGCGCAAATCCGTAGCCGGATTTGACCTCAATCACAGTGGCGCCGGAGCGCACCAGCGCGTCGATGCGCGGCCTGGCAAGCGCAAGAAGCTGATCACTGGAAGCAGCCGCCGTAGCGTGAATCGTGCTCCAGATGCCGCCGCCTGAGGCCAGAATTTTTTCATAGGGCACGCCGGAGATGCGCGCGTCGAAATCGGCGAGGCGATCGCCGGCCCAGACTGCATGCGTGTGGGGATCCACGATGCCGGGCACGACGGCGCGATTGCCGACGTCAACTGTGACTGCCGCGTTTCCACCCGAGTCGGCTTCAGGTCCGACCCACAGCAATTTGCCATCGGCAATGGCGAGCGCGGCGTGCTCGACGATGGTGAGTTGTCGCATCTCGGCGCCACGCTTCGGACCTGGGCCGTGCGCGGTGACGAGCTGTGAAATGCCGCGAATCAGCAGGTCGGCTTTCATGGAAGGCTCGGCATATCGACACCGCGCTCGCGCGCGACGTCGATGGCCCGTTCGTATCCGGCGTCCGCGTGGCGGATGACACCGAGCGCGGGATCGTTGGTCAGGCAGAGGCGCAGCCGCTCGTCGGCTTCGTCGCTGCCGTCGGCCACAGCAACAAGCCCAGCGTGTTGGCTGTAGCCCATGCCGACGCCGCCACCGTGATGGAAGCTCATCCACGAAGCTCCGCTGGCGATGCCGGTTGCGAAGTTGAGCAGCGGCCAGTCCGACACGGCATCGGACCCGTCGAGCATCGCCTCCGTTTCGCGAAAGGGACTGGCGACCGAGCCGGCGTCGAGATGATCGCGGCCAATCACGATGGGCGCGCTGAGCCGGCCGTCGCGCACCATCTGATTGAACAGCAGCCCGGCGCGATCGCGCTGCCGGTAGCCGAGCCAGCAGATGCGCGCGGGCAATCCCTGAAACGCGATTTGATCGGCGGCGTAGGTCAGCCATTGCGTCAGGCGTTGGTCTTCAGGGAACAGCTCGAGCAGTGCCTGGTCTGTCTTCGCAATGTCGGCTGGATCGCCGGACAAGGCGACCCAGCGAAAGGGTCCGCGCCCCTCGCAGAATGAATCGCGAATGAAGGCCGGAACGAATCCCGGATACGCGAATGCATCGGTGACGCCGGCGATCTGTGCCTGGGTGCGCAGATTGTTGCCGTAATCGAAAGCGACAGCACCGCGCTTCTGCATGGTGAGGATGGCCTGGACGTGGGTTGCGATGGATGTCCGTACGCGCTGCATGTAGAGGTCCTGCTGTTTTGCGCGTACGGTGTTCAGGTCCTCATCCGCGTGGGCAATCGGCAGGTATCCCCACATTGGATCGTGCGCGCTGGTCTGATCGGTCACGAGGTCGGGCGTAAAACCGATTTCGACCATCCTGGGAAGCACCTCGGCCGCGTTACCGAGCAGACCGATGGAGACAGCCTGCCGCGCCGCTTTCGCTTCCTGCGCCATGGAGATTGCTTCATCGAGCGAAGCGGTTGCTTTGTCCAGATAGCGCGTCTCGAGACGGCGCTGAATGCGGGTCGCATCGACTTCAACGCAGATGCTGACGCCGCCCGCGAGCTTGACGGCCAGTGGTTGTGCGCCGCCCATTCCACCGAGTCCCGCGGTAACGGTGATGGTGCCGGCCAGCGTGTTGTTGAAGTGACGCTGGGCCGCGCCCTGAAATGTTTCGTAGGTTCCCTGCAATATGCCCTGGGTGCCGATGTAGATCCAGGAGCCGGCCGTCATCTGGCCGTACATCATAAGGCCTGCCTGGTCGAGTTTGTCGAAGTGCTCCCACGTAGCCCAGTGCGGGACCAGATTGGAGTTGGCGATGAGGACGCGAGGCGCGAGACGCTGCGTTTCAAGCACGGCAACCGGTTTGCCGGACTGGATGAGCAGGGTCTGATTATTTTCGAGGCGGTCGAGGGTTTCGACGATGCGGTGGAAACACTCCCAGTTGCGCGCTGCCTTGCCGCGGCCACCGTAGACGATCAGTTCCGCAGGCTTCTCGGCAACTTCCGGATCGAGATTGTTCATCAGCATCCGCTTCGCCGCTTCCTGGATCCAGCCGCGCGCGGTTCGGGTATTGCCGCGCGGCGCGCGAATCGATTCATGCTGATTCATGCAGGAGTCCTCTCGAACAGGCCATTCTCAATGCTTCGCGCGCGTGAAGCAACTCGGCGCGTTTCTATTCCGCGGCTTTTTCCTTTTGTTCTTTCGACTCTGCCGGTTCCGGCCTGGGGAACGGCGGCTGATCATATTTGTAGAGCGCGTTGAAGAAAAATTTGTAGGTCCCGTGCGATTGCCCGCGCCACTGCGGCTTAAATCCATAAAGGAAGATGCGGCCGCTGCCGTAGGGGACTTCGAGCGCGGCAACTTTGTCCTCAATGGCTTCGGGATGAAGCAGCAAGCCACTCTCCAGCGGATTGCTGTCTTTGGGATAACGAGCCAGGATTGCGCCGTGGAATCCGGGTTGGGTGGTGAAGGCGGGACCCTGCTCGAACATCACGATCGGTTCGCCAGGCAAACCCCAGGTCACGGGGCGGTCGGAGGGAAGCTCGACGCGCAGCAGCGCTCCGGAGCAGAAAAATTTATCGCTCTTCAGATTTTCGAGGACATTCGTCACCGGCAAAGAGAGCATGGGCACGAGCGCTGCAGCGGTCTGGTTGAAAGCCACGAGGGTTCCGCCGCGCCGTACAAAGTCGCGCAGATTATCCAGGCCCTCTTCGCCCAAACCTCCGGCGTATTGTCCAGGCACGATGCCGTCGCGGAAGCCATCCATCAGCTGCTGCTTACGCATGTCCGGCAGAATGAGAACGTCGACGCGATCGCGCAGTCCACCCGAACGCAGATCGGCGTTATATAGGCTGATGGGCGCGTAACCATATTGCTCCAGGATCCAGCGCGTCCAGCCTTCGTCAATCGAAGGATCCCAGGGGCGATAGAGGCCGACGCGGGCCTTGTGCAGCGCGATCACATGCTCAGGCGCTTTGTCGGCTGCAAGAAGCGAGACGGCATATTTTTTTGAGAGGTCGCCGAGGCTGGCGCGGCTGATACCACCGACCACGATGGCGCCCTTCTCCATCCCCTCTGGCGTTTTCAGCTCGTCCTGTGCGAATCCAACGGAGCCCCCCGCGGCGAGGACATCGTTGATGACGCGGAAGCTGGCGTTCGATTGATGGCTCAGAATGAAGCTGCCGCCGCTTCCCTGCACTTCCGTCGCTGGCGGATCCAGATCGGTAACGGCCTTGAGGTGCGCAAGCTGCTCGTCCGTGATGGGGTCGGTGACGGGATCGACACGAACACCCATCTGCATGGGCAGAGTCCATCCGGTCACGTCATACGGCAGATCGAGCGGCTTCTGGCTTTCGGTAAACAGCGCAGCCGGATAGCGCTGCACTTCAAACAGCTCCTTCGCCATGGAACTGTACGGCTGATTCATCAGGATGACCCAGGAACCGGCAGGATAATCGCGATCGTTGGCGTGGAAGCCGGTCTGCGATTCGCGAATCTCAATGCCGTTTTCCTGCATGATGTGCGCCAGCTGCTCCGCCTCAGGCGCGTCCGCCTGGACGCTGGGGATCACGTAGGCGAAGGGCGGCTCGTGCGCGAAGCGCTGAATATTATCGCGCGCGGCCTGGTAGCGATTGAAGAGCAGCTGTTCGCGATAGCGCGCTGCTGTGTCGAGCACCGACATCGATCCGGCGACCATGTAATCGACAGCATCTTTCAGATGCCACCATCCGCCCTGCCACGGTGTGGTGTACATGGTGAGCGCCTTCAGGTCCTGCATGTCTTTCGGGAATTCGTCCACGGTGTAGAAGCGAGGCGTGGCGTAGCGGTAGAGGGCGGTTTCGGTGAAGAAGGAAATCTCGTTGCGAAACGATCCGGCGTAGTCGACGAATCCCGGATACCAGTTATCGAACTGCGATTCGCTGATGGCGCCCGGCATCTGATGCTCGTCGAGATAGGCCGCCATGTTGGTGCCGATGACGTTGAACCAGCTGCGCACATAGGGGCTGATGTTCGACGAGATGGGATCGGAGAACGGCGGAATCCAGATGCGCGCGGGAAACGGCGCTGTCTGGTGCTGGCAGTAAAAGATGACCGGAGAATATTCGATCTCGGCCCTGGTGACGACCTGCGACTCCTTCATGTTGAGCATGTAGCCGTCGCGGTTGTTGTCGTGTCCGACGTAGTCCTGGAAGAGCCAGGGCATCGGACTGACTTCGAATCGCGTGCCGAGATTTTTCCGATACCAGGAGATGACCATGTCCTGGCCGTCGGGATTGAGGGTTGGCCACAGGACCAGGATGACGTTGTCGAGAATGGTGTCGACTTCGGGATCGCCCTGGGCCGATGCGAGCTTGTACGCGAGCGCGATGGAGTGCTGCGGACCGGCCACTTCGCTGGCATGCAGACCGCCGTCGATGTGGACGATCACCTTCGAGGAGTGGGCGAGCTCATGGGCCTGCGCATCGGTGAGGTTTTGTGCGGTCGCCAGCTTTTTGGCAGTGTCTTTGTACTCGTCGAGATGCGCGAGATTCTGCGGGGAGGAGATCACGGCAATCTCGATGTCGCGGCCCTCGGTCGACTTGCCGACGGTGAACATCTTCACACGGTCGGAATGGGCGGCGAGCTCGTGGAAGTAGTGAATCTCTTCTTCGTAATTGGCGAGGTAGTAGTCATCGCCGGGTGTGTGTCCCAGGACTGAGGCGGGCGTGGGCGCTTGTGCCTGCACGGCAAGGGCGACGGTGAGGATGGTGGGAGAGATCAGGGCAAGCCAGCGCATGAGGATCCCTTTCTTCGCTTTCATGAGCGCAATGACTGCGCTCGCCGGGACTGGGTTTTGAGGTGAAGGAGTAGTGTAATCACAATTCCGGCTGCGAAGAAGCCCGATCTACCTTTCGATCGGCGCTCAAAAAAAAACGCCGGAGATGAAATCTCCGGCGCTCGTTGATGGGTGAAGTTAGAAGTCGAACCGCAGGGAGAACTGCATGCGGCGCGGCGCTACCAGCAGGCCAGGGTCGGTGGCGCCAGGGCTGGCGATTCCCAGGTTGCCGTCTCCCAGTCCGGACCCAATCGCGGCCGGATCGAAACGGACGGTATTGGTGGCGTTGTAAGTCTCCCAGGCGAACTTCAACGAGCCGTATTCGCGGATCTGCCAGCTTTTCGCAACGCCCGTGTCGATGTCAAAATAGCCATCGCCGCGGAAGTTATTGCGCTGGCCGGCTTCACCCGGATAGGGCAACCGCACCGGGCCGCCTGTGTTGATCCCGGAATTGATCGCATCGCTGTCGGCGAAGAACTGCGGGTTGCCATTCGCATCGAAATGACGATGCATTTTCACCGGCTGGGTGACCACTCCGAAGCTCTCGATCTGCCAGTCCGTTGCCCAGCCTGGCTCAAAGAGCGAGAACGGCAGACCGCTGGTGGTACGGTTGATCCCGGAGATCATCCAGCCACCGGCCAGTGCATTGACCAGCCCATGGGAACCGCCGAGGACCGCCTGGCCCCGGCCGATGGGAAGCTGGTAGACGCCATCAACAGTCAGCAGTTGCCGGACGTCGAAGTCGGAGACAGCCCGGTTGAGGTAGGGCTTCCAGGTGTTCAGGATGTCGCTGAAGGAAGTGCCTGATCCAGCAGTTGACGACCCGTTGCTCACGAACTCGGTGCTGCGCTCTGCGTCCGATCCAAAATCAATCGACTTCGACAGAGTGTAGGCAATATTCATCTGCAGCCCATGCGAGCTGGCGTGACGCAACACCAGCTGACCGGCGTTGTAGTAGCTCATGCCAATCGACGACAGGGCATAGAGCGACGAGAACTGACCCTGCCAGAAGTGTGGCTGCCAGTTGGCCGGCGCCGGATAGAAGCCGAGCAGAGGACCATAGAAATCCAGATCGGCCAGTGCTGTTGTTTCTCCCTCACTGGTGCGGCTTGGAGCCCATTCGTTGGTATAGATGGCCTGGGTTGCGCTTTCACCCGCATAGTCAAAGCCAGCCATCCAGGGAAATACATCCTCGAAGTATTTGATGGCCGGCACGGAAGCAGATGGATCCTGAGCATTGAGATCCGCCAGCTTGGACAGTTGGGTTCCTGCGTTGTAATAGTCTCCGCCTCCGCTCGGATCGACGTAGTCAACCGGCTCGGCAAGGTCAAGGCTCTGGATCAGATGACGTCCCATATTGCCGACGTAGTCGGTTTCCAGAGTCCAGCCCTTCGCGAACTGATGCTGAACCGAGAGGTTGAAAGCCTCGGTGTAAGGAGTCTTCAGTTTGCTGTCGAGGCCCCAGGTAATGGCAAACCCGGAGTCAGCGCCGGTGGGCGGTGCATAGGGGAACGAAGCCGTCGGCGACGCGGAACCGGCGGTGAATGGCAACGTCGCCCGGTTGGTGAAGCGTGGCGCAGTTTCAGAGTTGGTGATGCCCGCCGGGTTGCCAATGGAGCTGCTGATCCCGTAAGCGCCATGCTGATCGAAGGCATTCACCAGAGCTTCGCCGTAGTGGTCGTAATAGATACCGGCGCCCAGGCGGATGGAAGTTTTGTCGTTGAGTGAATAGGCGAGAGCGAAGCGCGGAGCAATATTGTTTTTCGCCTTCGCCCAAAAGCCCGGCCTGTTGTAGAAGGGACCGGAAGGAGCGAAGGACAGGCTGGGCTCGTAGATCTGGCTCTGGAGAGCGGCGGTCTCGCGCTGCTGGGCCCAGGTATGGGTGTCGATGGTTGGAGCGACCTGCTGACCGCTGGTCTCCCACGGGGTCTGCAGAAGGCTCTGGCGAATGCCAAAGGTCACGATGAGCTTGGGGGTTGCTCTCCAGGCGTCCTGGATGTACCACTCATACTCGTTGGACTTGAAATGACGGCTGATGGGGGCTCCATCCGCCAGCAGAGTGGCCGAGCTCGCGCTCGAGACTTTGTAATTGAATTGATCGCTGACCTGCGGAACCGCACCAACGAGATTGCCATAGGCGCTCAGGTACGAGTTTGAGAATCCGGGGTCGACGGCTGGTTTGCCGATGGCGCCAGGCTGGGGCGGAACCCCGCCCAGCCAAAAGGGATTGGTTGTGCCATTGCTGTAGGAATTGGCGTCCGACTCGCGGTTCTGATGGATGAGACGCCAGTTGCCGCCAACCTGAATGCTGTGCTTGCCCCGGGTCCAGCTGAAGTTATCCACGATATTGGTAACGGGCACAGAATTCGTCGTGGTGCGCGTCTCCGCAGTGGGCGAGGAAAGGAATCGGAAATCGACAAAGTCCGTGGTGCCGAGGCCGCGAAGGCTGTTTCCCTGGCGGATGTAGCCAAAGCGAACGTCGTTGACCATGTTGGGTGAAATGGACCAGGTCT
The DNA here is from genome assembly GCA_036490815.1 of Acidobacteriaceae bacterium. Classification (GTDB taxonomy): domain Bacteria; phylum Acidobacteriota; class Terriglobia; order Terriglobales; family Acidobacteriaceae; genus Palsa-343. Next base: position 256,632 of record DASXDF010000025.1, on the reverse strand, counting down.
CGCCACCGATAATTCCCTTGGTATTGTCTTCGAAGTTTTGCGAAGGCGGCTGGCCAGGAAACTGCTGAGCGTAGCCCGTGGTGTCTTTCTGCAGGCCGCCGCGCACGAAGATCCGATGTTTTTCGTTCGGCGTCCAGTCGAGGCGTCCGATGCTGGTATTCACGGTGACCGGATTGGGCGAGGCGAAAGTGAACGAGCCTTCATTCAGGCCGTCACCCGACGTGGTGCCGTTGGCCGCCGGCATGGACTTGAAATATGCAAGAGAATTTGGATTTGGGCCCGGTCCGAAAGGATATGCGGTGGTGTTGCAAACCTGGCAGCCTGCGTCCAGCTGCGATACCTGGGCGGCCGACAGGGATACGTCGGCGCCGGAAGTGCTTTTATACGTGAGCATTCCTGCCTGATAGGCCGCGGTGGGGTCGGTTTCGGTGACAACCTGGTCCTCAGCCTGGCGGGTTCCTTCGTAGTTGCCGAAGAAAAACAGCTTGTCTTTAATGATGGGACCGCCCATTGAGCCACCGAAGATGTTGCGGATGAGCTTGGGAGGCCTGTTGGAGTAGCCACTGTTGAGCTCAGCCTGCTTCACGAACCAGTTGTTGGCCACGGTGATGGTGGGGCGATTGAATTCGTAGGCCCCGCCGTGGAATTTGTTCGTCCCCGATTTGGTGATGAGACTAACCTGGGCGCCTGCGGAGCGGCCCTCATCGGAGTTGGTATTGGCAGTGGCGACGCGGAATTCTTCGACTGAATCCTGGGTCTCGCGGAGAACACCAGTAAAGGCGTAGCCAAACACCTGATCGTTGTCGTCGACGCCGTCGACGGTGACGTTGCCCTGGTCGGAGCGGATGCCGTTGACTGCGCCGCTGCGGCTGTCGCCGCCAGGATTGCTCTCAGAACCGCCCATGGTGGGCAGGTACAGCACGCCGGGTTCAAGCGAAAGCAGGTCAGGCACATTACGCGTCTCGCTGGGCAGCGCCTGGATAAGCGCATTGTTCATGGAGCCGCCGAGCGATGCGTCGGTTGTGTTCAGCGTTTGCGCTTCCGCACTTACGTTCACGACCTGGGCAGCCGACTGCACGCTCATCGTGAAATCGATGCTTGCCGGCTGGTCAACAATCAGTTCTGCAGTTTTCTTCTGCTCGCCGAAGCCGGCCGCGGTCACGTCGATGGTGTAGCTGGCTGGGGTGACCTGGGAAAAGGAGTATTCGCCCGCGGCGTTGGAAATCGCGGTGAGAGATTGCCCGTTGGCCCCATTGATAATTTTGACGGTTGCGCCGGAAACAACCGCGCCACTGGGGTCTTTCACGACTCCGCGCAGGGAGGTCGTAGCGATCTGGGCGAAGCTGGTACCGGTAAGGATAGCCAGCGAGAATACGAGCGCAGCAACAGCGATGCAGCGTCTGGTCACGTTTCCTCCAAAAAAAGGCTTGCTGGTGCCGTGTGGGTCGGCACATCTGATTTAGTGTTTGTGACGATTCCCGGCACCGGCCAGGGTAAGGTAACTATTCTGCAATATGACCGCGGCAACTGCAAGGACCAGTCAGCTCATTTGAGACGAAATTGGTCAGGCTATAAGAAAAGCTTCTGGGCGGCATCGATAAAGGCTTCCAGCACAACTGGGATGGAACGATACATGCTGGCCGCCACTGGCTCTCAGCCAGTGACGAAATTGTAATATTCAGGGACGAGCTGCCGGAAACCACTCCGCGGGGGGCGGCTGGAGTGCTCGTCCCGTTTACGGCGCGATGTCCCCGGCGCTATAGTTCCGCATCGGCAGAATTTGCACTCCGGGGGTCTCAGGAGCGTTTCGCCGATGAAGGAGCAGCCGTCATGTCCAGTCCCTCTTCGCCGGAAGACGAGCATCGGAACGCAGCGCCGGGCGAACCGGCACGCAGTGGCATCTCCCGTCGCGGATTTCTGAAAGGTGCAGGCCTGACCGCCGCCGGAACGGCGATACTGGACGGGGTTCAGGGGTTCACGCACGAAGCCGCCGCTCAGACGCCCGCCGGCGTTACGGAGTTGGGTCCCGAGGCCGCTGCGGTGCGGCTGCACGTGAACGGAGCGGAACACACCGTTGAGATTGAACCGCGCACGACTCTGGCCGAGGCGCTGCGGATTCACCTGGGCATGACCGGCACCAAGATTGTCTGCGACCGCGGCGTGTGTTCAGGCTGCACGGTGTGGCTCGACAAGATGCCGGTAAACAGCTGCATGACGCTGGCCATCGACGCGGTCGGACACCATGTGACGACCATCGAAGGCGTTGCGTCGAACGGCGCCATGCATCCGCTGCAGGCGGCGTTTGTGAAACACGACGCGATGCAATGCGGCTTCTGCACCCCGGGCATGGTGATGAGCTGCGCAGCGTTGCTGGAGCGCAACCCCCATCCCTCCGAGCACGATGTTCGCCGCGCCGTCTCCGGCAATTTGTGCCGCTGCGGCACCTATCCAAAGATATTTGCCGCCACCCTGGACGCAGCAGCCACAACGCGCAACGCGTAGCGAAGGAGCACCATGACGAAAATCCCAATAGAAGACGCGTTGACTGCGCAGGCTGCCGCTCCCGCGAAGAAGACGGTCCAGATGCCGGTGGGCGTGCCGGGTTACACGCTGGCCGATGAGGCGCGTGAGGTTCCTGCCAGCGAACCGCCGGTGTGGCCGATCAACAAAGATCTGAAATACGTCGGACAGTCGGTGGAGCGCTATGACGGGTTTGCGAAAGTCGCCGGCCACGCGCGCTATACATCGGATGTTCAGTTGCCGGGCATGCTGTACGCGAAGTTTGTGAATGCTTCCGTGCCACATGCGAAGGTCATTTCCATCGACACCACCGCGGCGGAAAAATATCCCGGCGTGCGCGGCGTGCATGTGATCCAGCATGTGCTGGGCAACGCCGTTCTGCGCAACCCCGCTTTGGAGCCGGTGAAGTATCCGGTGGTTCGCTACGCCGGCCAGCCGGTCGCGGCAGTGGCAGCCACCACCCCGGCAGCCGCAGAGGAAGCGGCAGCGCTGGTGAAAGTGAAGTACGACACGATTCCGTTTGTGGTGAACGAAGTGAAGGCGCGCGAGGCGGATGCTCCAAAGGTTTTTCCGGGTGCGGCCGACGAGGAAGCGAGTGCCGGAGGCGGAGGCGGTCCCAGCGACGTGAAGCAGACTGGCAACATCCATGGCCCGTCGATACACAAGCGCGGCGAAATCGAACAGGGATTTAAGGATGCGGACGTTGTGGTCGAGGGACACTTCGTCACGCAGGTGCAGACGCACTCCGCGCTCGAGACGCACGGCGTGGTCGCCGACTGGAAGCCGGACCTGCTGACGGTGTATGCCTCGACGCAGGGCACGGCCGGCGTGCGCGAGGAGTTGTCGGGTTTCTTCAAGTTGCCGCTCACCCAGGTTCGTGTGATCACGGAATATATGGGCGGAGGATTCGGCGCTAAGTTTGGAGCAGGCAATCCTGGCGTGGTGGCCGCGGCGCTCTCGAGAAAAACCGGCGCGCCGGTGCGGCTGATGCTCGATCGCGAAGAGGAGCATCTCTCTGTCGGCAACCGCCCCAGCTCCGATCAGACGTTGCGCATCGGTGCGAAGAAGGACGGCACTCTCACCGCTATCCACCTCGTTGCCTTTGGCACGGCGGGATGCGGCACCGGCGCAGGCTGCTCCGGCCCCGCGTCGAACCTGTATAAAACGGCTTCTCTGCACGCGGAAGAGAGCGATGTCTTCATCAATGCCGGACCGGGCTCGGCGATGAGGGCTCCGGGACATCCACAGGGCGCGTTCGCGCTCGAGCAAACGATGGACGATCTGGCTATGAAGCTTGGCATGGATCCGCTCGATCTGCGCGACAAGACCGACGAGCACCCGGTGCGCCGCGTCGAGCGGCAAGTGGTCCGCGAGAGCGAACTATGGAAGTCCCGCAACCCGGTCGCCAACGCCGATCGTGGTCCGGTGAAACGCGGCGTGGGATTTGCGCAGTCGGTCTGGTATCGCTTCGTCAGCATGGCCTCCAACGCCGAGGTGCGTATTCATAAGGATGGATCGATCGAGGTGCTCTCCGGCGTGCAGGACATCGGCTCCGGCATTCGCACGGTGATGGCGCAAATTCTGGCCGAGCAGTTCGGCATTCCACCCGCGCAGATTGCGGTCAAAGTCGGCGACACGAATTACACACCGGGGCCGGAGTCCGGCGGAAGCGTCACCACTCTTTCTCTCACGCCAGCAGTGCGCGACGCAGCATGGCAGGCTGCGCAGAAGTTTCTGGCGGATATTGCGCCCGCGCTCGGCACGCCGGCCTCGGACCTGGTGCTGGTGGACGGCGAGGTTCGGAGCCGCTCGGGAAAATTCGAGCCAATGAGCTTTAAGCGCGCGGCGGCGAAGATGAGTTCGTCGCAAATTTCGGTGCAGGCCAAGCGCGTTCCTGACTACGACCCGAAGAAGTACCTGACCTATGGCGGCGTCGACGTTGCCGAGGTGGAAGTGGATACGGAGTTGGGCCGGATCCATGTGCGGCGGGTGCTGTCGGTTCACGACTGCGGGCGCCCGATGAATCCAGCACAGACGATCAGCCAGATTAACGGCGGCGTGATTCAGGGAATTTCGTTCACGCTGATGGAAAATCGCCTGCTCGATCCGGTGTACGGCATCATGGTCAATCCTGATCTGGAGCAGTACAAGATCGTTGGCTCACGCGAGATTCCGGAAATCGATGTGCGGCTGGTGGAAGCCTATCTGGGCCAGAGTTCGACGGATGCCTCCGGCATCGCGGAAGCCGCGGGGGTCATCTCCATCGGCGCGGCGATCGGCAATGCTGTCTACAACGCGACCGGTGCGCGCATTCGGCAAACGCCGATGACTCCGGCCGTGGTGCTGGCGGCGCTGAAAGCGACCGCACAGGGAAAGGAGATGGCATGAACCGCTTCTCGATGGCAGACTGCACCACGGTGGACGCCGCTCTGTCGCAGCTGAAAGATGGCGCCGTGATCAAAGCCGGCGGAGTCGATCTGCTCGACCGCATGAAGGACGGGATCGAACAGCCGAGCCGGTTGGTGAACATCCGCAACGTCTCCGATCTGCGCGGGATTCGCGAAACGGATCAGGGGCTGACGATTGGCCCGCTCACCACGCTGGCGGAAATCAGCGATCACCCGGTCATCCGGGCGCAGTACCAGATCCTGGCCGACGCCTGCGGGCACGCAGCCACGCCGCATATTCGCAACATGGCGACTGTGGGCGGCAACCTGTTGCAGCGCGTTCAATGCTGGTATTACCGGTCGTCCGATTTCCAGTGCATCCGGCATGGGAAAGATATTTGTTTCGCCTTTGACGGGCTGAATCAATATCACGCCATCATGGAGTACAGCACCTGTCCGGCGGTCGCGCCCTCTTCAGCGGCCGTGGCGCTGCTTGGGTTGAATGGCCACGTGGAGCTGGCTTCAGCAAAACGCGGCAAGCGGACCGTCGGCATCCGCGAGCTCTACATCGTGCCCGACGCCAATCCGACGAAGTTCACGGTGATTGAGCCCGACGAACTGATCACAGCGATCGTCGTACCTAAACCCGCTCCAAACACACGCTCGGCATATCAGAAGTATGGCGAGAAGGAGAGTTTCGACTGGGCCATCGCGGACGCAGGTGTAGTTCTTGAAATGGACGGAGACATTTGCCGGCGCGCTGTGATCACGATGGGTGCGGCATCGCCCGTGGTGCGGCGCTCGGCGAAGGCAGAGGCCGCGCTGGTGGGTAAACCGATCACCGAAGAATCCGCACGCGCCGCGGGCCGCGTTGCCGTTGAAGGCGCCGTGCCGCTTTCGATGAACAGCTACAAGCTCGAACTTTTTCCGGTCGCGGTTTATCGCACAGTGCTGCTCGCCGCCGGTCAACGAGATCGCGATCCCAGCGCGGCTGGATAACGGAGGTTTACGATGAGCACCATCAATGCAACCCAACCTTGCCAGTGCCTCCGCACCAAGAACCCCTATGGTCCCTCGCCGCAGAATGCTGAATCGTGGCTGCCGGGGATCCACGCCGCTTCGAGCTACTGGTGCCTCCGCACCATGAGTCCCGCAGGACCGGATGACCACTATGTTCATCTGGCGCGATGCAAGCCGGGACGCGCGTGCTATGAGGAGCGGGATAAGTAGCGCACTCTTCGATTCCCTTCACTGATCGCGCCCTTCGTTGCGCAGTGGCAGCCCTGCTAGTCTGAAGTTATGGAGTCTTCCCCCGACGCGGGCCTCGTCACGCTGCATCCACGCGGCATTCTCTTTGACATGGATGGTGTGCTGGTCAGTTCGCTCGGCTCGGTCGAGCGCAGCTGGGAGAAGTGGGCTGTTTCTCGCGGCATCGATCCCGCGACAGCGATTCGAACCGCGCACGGACGGCGAGCCATCGAGACGGTTCGCCTGCTGCGGCCTGATCTGAACGATCACGAAGAGCTTGCGTGGATTGAAGAGATGGAAGTGGCCGACAACATCGGCCTCGAAACGCTGGGCGGGGTCGAGCGCATCCTGAAAAATCTTCCGCAAAATTACTGGACCGTCGTCACCTCGGCGACCGAGCGCCTCGCGCGCAGCCGCATGGAGCAGGGCGGAATCCACGTGCCCGCGCGGATCGTATCCGCCAATATGGTTGCGCGGGGTAAGCCGCATCCTGAACCCTATCGCAAAGGCGCCGAGCTCTTGGGTCTTCCTCCGGCAGAGTGTCTGGTGATTGAGGACTCGGCATCGGGCGCGGAGGCGGGTCATGCGGCGGGATGCAAAGTGCTGGCTACGCTCTACTCACACTCGCTGGAAAGTCTGAAAGACGCAGACTGGGTGGTGCGCTCGCTCGAAGATGTGCATGTGCGAATCGCCGGCGACGCCCTCGAAGTGCAATTCAGTCCGGTCGAGCGGGGCACACTGTCGAGGCCGGCGAACGCTGCCCACATATAATCTTCGAACAACTATGGCTCTGTCTGTTCGCGTTGAATACGCTCACCAGCGCAAGATGCGCATCCGCAACACCGCGCGCTATCGCGCTGCGCACTGGCCCATCTGGATCTGGGTTTTCTTCCTCGCGCCTGGGCCGCTGACCTTCGATTTGTTTGCGAATGGCGGCAGCGTGAGCAACTGGATCTGGCTGGGTGTGGTGCTGGCGGGCACCGGCACGGCGCTGCTCTTCGGCCAGCTACCCGGCGCCGAACCCGCGCCTTACATTTTGCGGTTCGATGAGGATCGCCCCAACCCGCTCTATCGCCGCATCTGTTACACCTTCGCGTGGAATGCGCTGCTGAATTTCGCGGCGCTCGATCTCGCCGGCCTGACGTGGGCGGCGATCAGCGGGCAGTGGCGGATGAAACAGATCTACGCACACGGATACGTGCCTGTGCTGATCGTGATTCTTTTGCTGGGTGCTTTCGGAGTGCTGCCGCGCGTGCGCCGCTCCACGCAGGGTGAGGGCTGGGAGCGCCGTTACTTCTATGGGGCGGTGTGGTCGGTCACCGCTGCACAGAGCATTCTGCTGCTTCTGTGGAAGATGCTGCCGAAGAATCACACGACCGACATTGGGAAGCTCGCGATTTACTGCGTGGTGCTGATCGTGATGGGCGCGCTGGCTGCTTATGGCGTGCTGCCGCGCACGCGGCCCATTCTCCCGGGCGAGCTGATGGTGGCGGATTAGGAAGGCGGCCGATCCAAAGGGAGCGGCCCGGCTCGACCAGTTTCTACAGATTGCCGCGCGCGTCCTGCTCGCGTTCAATCGCTTCGAACAGCGCTTTGAAATTCCCCTTGCCGAAGCTGCGGCTTCCTTTGCGCTGGATGATCTCAAAGAACAGCGTTGGCCGATCTTCCACCGGCTTGGTGAATATCTGCAGCATATAGCCTTCGTCGTCGCGATCGACCAGGATTCCCAGCTTTTCAAGGTCCGCGATCGGCTCGTCGATCTTGCCTACGCGGCCCTCGAGTTCTGAGTAATAAGTGTGCGGCACCGTGAGGAACGCCACGCCCTGCGCCTGCAGTTTCGCTACGGTTTGCAGAATGTCGTTGGTCGCGAGCGCAATGTGCTGCACACCTGGGCCGTGGTAGAACTCCAGGTATTCCTCGATCTGCGATTTCCTGCGCCCTTCGGCCGGTTCGTTGATGGGAAACTTGACGCGGCCGTTGCCGTTGGCCATCACTTTCGACATGAGCGCCGAGTATTCCGTCGAAATATCTTTGTCGTCGAAGTGCTGGTAGAGCGAGAAGCCCATGGTGTGGGCGTAGAACTCCACCCAGCGATTCATCTCGTTCCAGCCCACGTTGCCCACCATGTGGTCGATGTACTGCAACCCGACGGAGCGCGCCTGCGGATCCTCCGCGACTTCACGATAGCCGGGCAGGAACGGGCCTTTGTAATCGCTGCGCTCCACAAACGAGTGAATCGTATCGCCGTAGGCGGCGATGGATGCGATCCTCACCATGCCATGGTCATCTTTCAACTCGAAGGGCTCACGCACGCTGCGCGCGCCGCGCTTCGTTGTTTCTTTCCACGCCTGGCGTGCATCATCCACCCACAGCGCCACATCACGCACGCCATCGCCATGAACCCGCACATGCTCGGCAATATCGCCGTCAGGACGCAGCGGGGTGGTGAGCACGAAACGCACCTTGCCCTGCTGCAGCACATACGAAGCGCGATCGCGAACGCCGGTCTCCGGTCCGGCATAGGCGACCAGCTGCATGCCGAAGGCGAGGCGATAAAAATAGGCTGACTGGCGGGCATTGCCCACCCAGAATTCGACGTGATCTGTCCCGTTCAACGGCAGAAAATCTTTTTGCGTGGCGACTTCCGGTTGCAGCACAGTGGACATAACAAAACAGCTCCTGGGAATTGCAGTAGCGCGCCGGGAGGCCTCTCCACAGCACGCGGCGAGCTTTACGATATACCGCGACAATCAGACTTGGCCAGTCACAAACCGTAAACGCGGCGAGGCAACCCGAAGCCGGAAGGCGGCAACCCGGAGCCGGCCGAAAACGGCCCTGGAAAACCTGGCCGTAGTAAGCTGTTGGCCGGGAGTGCGATTCGACCATGAAGGATCTGTGGCACCATCTGGCGCCTTTGGCCGGGGCGTTTCACTACTTCATCGCGTTCATCGCCGGCGCCATCGTCGTAGCGGTTCGTAAATATCTCCACAAGGTCCGCGAGAGCCGGGCGGCTATGTGGCCCAGCGCCGATGGCATGGTGCAAACCGCGACCATCAAGAAAGAGCAGTACGGCAGCTGGGTGGAGGTTTCGTACCGCTACTACGCTCAGCAGGAATACCGCTACGGCAAGAGCCGTCGCCACTTCGCGCGCAAGGCTGCGGCTGAGGCCTTTGCTGAGGCCATTCGCGGCCGCAGCGTTCAGGTACGGTTCCGCGACGACAAACCCACTGAGTCGGTGTTGCTGGACCAGGATTTGCAAATGACCGGGATATTGCAGACAGGCTAGGGCAGCCCGCCGGGTTGCGCCGGAATCCGAATCAACAGATGGCTAAGAAAGTTTCCAAACGCGCCGCAAAATCTGCGACACCGGCTGATGCCGTCGATCAGCAACTGGCTCGCTATCGTTCCATGCGCGACTTCGCCACGACCGCGGAGCCCAGCGGCGCTTCCGGGGGCAGGAACAAATCTGGCGAAACCGGCCTGCCTTTTGTGATCCAGAAGCATGCGGCGACGCGCCTCCACTACGATTTTCGTCTGGGATGGCACGGTGTTCTGAAGAGCTGGGCGGTGACCAAGGGGCCCAGTTACGTTGTCGCGGACAAGCGCCTTGCCGTGGAAGTGGAAGACCACCCCATGGAGTACGGCGGCTTCGAAGGCACCATTCCGAAGGGCCAGTACGGCGGGGGCACCGTGATGGTGTGGGACCAGGGGACGTGGGAACCGATTGTCGACGTCGACGAAGGGTTCCGCAAAGGACAGCTCAAGTTCATCCTCCACGGACAAAAGCTGCACGGCCACTGGGCGCTCATCCGCATGAAGGGCGATCGTTTTGGCGACAAGGGCAAGAACAACTGGCTGCTGATCAAAGAGCACGATGAATACGAGCGCACGCCGGACGATCCTGCGATCACCGACGAAGCGCCCAACAGCGCCGTTACCGGGCGCACGATGGAGCAGATCGCCGCAGCGGAAGACCACGTCTGGAATTCTCACATCCCGGATAAGAAGCCGCGGGCGAACCGGTCGCTTTTAACGCGCCGATCGGCGACCCAAGCCGAACAGCCTGTTCCGGGTTTGGTAAAAAAAAACGAGCAATCGCGGCACCAGCCCGACGCTCCGGATCGCGCGGCCGCACTTCGTGATGCGCCGAAAGAGAAGCTGCCGGCATTTTTCGCGCCCGAGCTTGCTTCGCCGGTCGAGCAGCCGCCGGAAGGCGAAGACTGGCTGCACGAGCTGAAACTCGATGGCTACCGCGTGCAGATGCATATCGATGAGAAGGATGGAAAGCGCCGCGCGCGGCTCTTCACACGCAAGGGGCTGGACTGGACGCATCGCATGCGCACTGTGGCGGAGACGGCCGCGGAGTTGCCCGTTCACGCCGCCATTGTTGATGGCGAGGTTGTTGTTCTCACCGAAAAAGGGGGAACCAGTTTTGCCGATCTGCAGGCTGCATTTGATGAGGGCGCGCCGCACGCGCTGACCTACTATGCCTTCGACCTGCTTCATCTCGACGGCCACAACCTGCGCAGCCTGGCGCTGGAGCGGCGCAAAAGCATCCTTGAAGAGCTGATTCAGGAGCACGGGGAAGACGGCATCCGCTACAGCAGCCACATTCGAGCGAACGGCGGAACCATGTTTCGCCACGCCTGCGAAATGGGCGCTGAAGGCATTGTTTCCAAACTGGCGCGCTCGCCTTACCAGTCCGGCCGTTCGAACATGTGGCTCAAATCGAAATGCGTGTTGCAGCAGGAATTTGTAGTGGGCGGGTTCACTGAGCTTTCGACCGGTGGGCAGGGAGTGGGCGCGTTGCTGTTGGGCTATTACAGCGATGGCACACTGATTTATGCGGGGCGCACCGGGACCGGCTTTACGCGGAAAACGCATGAGCTGCTGCGCACCCGGCTGGATGATTTGCGCCAGGCAAAGCCTGCCTTTGAATCGGTGCCGGCCGAAGCAAAGAAGGGCGCCCTCTGGGTAAAGCCGACGATCGTGGTTGAGGTTCGGTTCGCAGCGTGGACCGGCGATCATCTCGTCCGGCAGGCGGCGTTTCTGGGGCTTCGCGAAGATAAGGATCCGAAAGAGGTGGTGCGCGAAACCGCCGGCTACGTGCCAAAGTCCGGCCGCAGATCGACGAAATCAGAAACACCATCCGCGGCAAAGATCGCCCACCACAGTGCGCCGGCAACGACTGCCGCCAAGGTCGGATCCCACGCGGCGCCGGGGCCAAAATCAAGGAAAGACCGCGCCGTTGTTGCCGGTGTTTCCCTTAGCCACCCTGAGAAGATTCTCGATGAAGAATCGCATCTCACGAAATTGCAGCTGGCCGAGTATTACGATGCGATCGCCGACCATATGCTGCCGCACATCGCCGGGCGGCCACTGAGCATCGTGCGCTGTCCGGACGGCAGCGGCAAACCATGCTTCTTCCAGAAACACCTGGGCATGGGGATGCCGGCCGGCGTCGACAGCGTACTGGTAACGGCGAAGAAGGGCTCGGGTCCGGAGAAGTACCTGACCCTGTCGACGCGGGAAGGCCTGGTGGGGCTGGCGCAGATGGGCGTGCTGGAACTGCATCCGTGGGGCTCCAGCAACAAGACGCTGGAGCAACCGGACCGCATCATCATCGATCTCGATCCGGACGAGAAGCTTCCATGGAAGGATCTGGTCGCGAGCGCCAACGAGGTCCGCGACCTGATGAAGCACCTCGGCCTTGAAACTTTCGTCAAGTCCACGGGGGGCAAGGGTATCCATGTGGTTGCGCCGATTGAACCGAAGCACGAGTGGCCGGAGATCAAGGAATTCGCGCATCACTTTGTGCTGATGATGGAGCGCGCGAACCCAAAGCTTTACCTGACCAAAATGACGAAGGCCGCCCGGACGGGCCGCATCTTCCTCGACTATCTGCGCAACGAGCGCGGGGCGACGGCGGTTGCACCCTACTCGCCGCGTAACCGCCCTGGTGCGCGTGTTGCTATGCCGTTGACGTGGGCGGAGGTGGAGCGAACCGACCCGAAGCAATTTGCAGTGGCCAATTTTGACGAATGGAAAGCCCGGCTGAAGCGGGATCCATGGCTGGCGATGAACAAGGTGCGGCAGCGGTTGACCGATCGCGCCCTGGCCGCTGTGGCAGAGATGGCGGGAAAGAAATCAGTGTAAGCGGCGGAGCGCCATGCGAGCCGCGTGGTAGCCGCACATCCCGTGCACTCCTCCGCCGGGCGGCGTCGATGCTGAGCACAGATACAGGTTCGGTGTTCCGGTGTAGTAAGTGCCCAGCGCAGGCCGAAACAGGAATTGCCGGATCGAAAATTCCCCGCCAACGATGTCGCCGCCGATCAGATTTGCATCCATGGCTTCGAGCGCCGCGGGGGACCAGACGCGCCGTTCCAGCACGCAATCCCTGAATCCCGGAGCGAACCGCTCCATCTGCGCTTCGATCCGGCCCGTCATATCCACCGTCGATCCATTTGGGATGTGGCAGTACATCCACGCAACGTGCTTCCCTTCCGGGGCTCGGGTCGCGTCAAACAGGGTTGGCTGCGCCACCAGCACAAACGGCTTTTCTGCGATGGAGCCATGCGTCACGGCGAATTCTGAACGCGCAATTTCTTCCAGCGTTCCGCCGAGGTGCACCGTGATGGCCCGGAAGCACTCCCGAGCCTTCCAGGGAATCGGCGACGACAGAGCGTAGTCGATTTTGAAGATGCCAGGCCCGTAGCGGAATTCCTCCATCGCTTTGCGATACGTTTTCTGCAGCCGGTCTCCGGCAATAGAAAGTAACTGTCGCGGTGTCAAATCGCACAGTACAGGGCCTTCTTTGGGGTCGGTTTCGTCGAGCGACATGATCCGGCGTCCGGTGTGAACGGAACCATCCAGTTTCTCGAGGTATCCGATCAGGGCGTTGGTGATTGCCTGCGATCCGCCGCGCGGCACGGGCCAGCCCACCACATGGGCCGCGGCTCCCAGGATCAGAGCTACCGCTGGACTCAGCGGCTCATCGAGACTGAGAAACGAATGGGCGGCGAGGCCGGCAAACAAAGCCCGCGTCCGCTCGCTGCGAAAGGTTCGGCGGGCGAGGCCGTTGGCCGACTGCATCGCCTTGCGCGCGAAAGCGGCCATCATCAGCGGCCGCCGGGGAATACGGGCGACGGGGCTCATGGCATCGACCGCGAAATCGGACCAGTGCGTCGCGATGGGCTCCATCAGCTCTCGCCATGCGGGGCCGTCCACACCCAGTTGCGCTTCCTGGTCGCGCAGGCTGTGCTCCAGCGTGACCGCGGTGCCATCGTCCAGTGGATGCGCGAGCGGCGAGGTTCCATGAATCCACTGCAGGCCATATTCGGCGAGGGGCAGCGAAGAAAAAAACGGTGAGCCCGCGCCCATGGGATGCACGGCCGACCCGAAGTCATGCCTGAATCCGGGCTGCGTCAGCTCCATGGTGCGCGCTCCGCCGCCAGGGATCGGCTCCGCCTCATACACATCGACCTTGAGGCCTGCGCGCGCCAGCACCACGGCCGCCGCCAAACCATTTGGACCCGATCCGATGACAGAAGCGCGGCTCATGCTGCCTTCTCAAATTGCGATGTTCGGTTCTGTTCCCGCAATAAACGCATCAGGCTCCTCCGGCGTTACGGCGCCGTCGCTCGCGCATTCGAGCCTGCACGTAGTAGAGCAGGTAGATGACGACAGCGAGGTTAATCATGGTCAGCCCGATGCGGATCCAGGTCTGGTGACGGAGAATCTCGAAGATTTCCCAGGGCAGGAAGGAAGCAGTGAGAATCAGCGTGACGAACTCCGCCCACGCCTGATCGAGCACGAGGCCGGTGCCTTCGACTATATCCAGAGCCGCAACTACAAAAATCGCCGCGCTGATCTCGCGCATCCGGTGCGGATCGATCATCGCGACCTTCTCCATGACAAGGGTGACGAAATGGTTTTCCGGATTGAACCGCATTGCGAGAATGAAATGGTCCGCCACGCTCATCAGATCTTTGTGCAGCAACCGAATCGCACCGATGCCCAGCAGGATAAACAGAATGCCCTGCAACAGCTTGAAAACGCCGATCGCAACAATCCACTGGCCGTGAGGCGACCGGGCGCGAGGGACGCGAATCTGGAGAGAGGAGACGGTCATGGCGCGAGGGTGGAGAGTTCTCTTCGCATCTTTTCACACCGCATGCAATCGATGCCAGAGAAAGCGGCTACATCTATTGCGCCACGAGTCGGGGCGCGCCTCGCTTGAGCCACGGCGCCAGTTTTTCGAGGGCTGCCTCCACGCTCACGCCGTGACGGGCGCGCAGCTGATCGACTTTGCCATGCTCGATAAACCGATCGGGCCAGCCGATGCGGATCACCGGCGTCTCAATACTCATTTCACTCAAAGTTTCGATGACCGCGCTGCCGAAGCCTCCCATCAGCACGTGATCTTCAAACGTCACCAGCGCCCGGGCCTGCCGCGCGTAGCGAGCGATCAGCTCCTGATCCAGCGGCTTGATGAAGCGCGGATTAATCACCGCCGCAGAATATCCCTGCTGCCGCAGATGGTGCGCCAGATCCTTTGCCATCGGCAGCAGCGCTCCGAGGCCGAGGATGGCAAAGTCTTCTCCATCCTGGATCACGTCTGCCTTGCCGACAGGCAGCGCCTCAGGATGCTGCTTCATCTTTGCGCCGGGTCCAATGCCGCGCGGGTAGCGGATCGCGCTCGGCCCCTCATGCTGCATCGCGGTAAACATCATGTCGGCCAGCTCGTCTTCATCGGTCGGAGCCATTTGCACGATGTTCGGGACGCCGCGCAGGTAGGCAATGTCGAACAGGCCGTGGTGGGTCGGACCATCGTCGCCACTCAGCCCCGCGCGGTCCATGCAGAACACAACCGGCAGATTTTGCAGGCACACGTCGTGCACGATGGGATCGAACGCGCGCTGCAGGAAGGTCGAGTAGATGGCGCAATAGGGCCTGAATCCCTGGGTCGCCATGCCGGATGCGAAAATCACCGCGTGCTCCTCGGCAATGCCGACGTCGAAATATTTCTTCGGATGATGCGGGCGGAAGAGGTCCAGCGCGGTCCCATTGGGCATAGCGGCTGTAATAGCCACCACTTTTTCGCTTTCGTTGGCAAGCTGCACCAGCGTCTCCGCGAAAATTTCGGAATAGGTTCGCTGGCCGGTCGACGGAGTCTTGCCGGTCTCCGGATCGTAGGGCCCGAGGCCGTGGAATTTTTTTTGTTTGTCGAGGGCGGGCTGGAATCCGCGGCCCTTCTGCGTGATTACGTGCAGCAGCACAGGCCGCTCCTGCTGCCTGAGAAAGCGAAAGGTTTCCACTAACTGACCGACGTTGTGCCCGTCCACCGGACCGTAGTACGTCAGTCCGAATTCCTCGAAGAGGAAAGAGGGCCACAGCATGCCTTTGGCCGCCTCTTCCGCGCGCCGCACGACATTCACCGCGCTCTTGCCGCCGATGCGCGCCAGCAGGCGGCCCGCGCTTTCGTGCAGCTGGCTCACATGCTGATTGGTCACAATCTTGTGCAGATACTTTGCAATGGCGCCAACGTTGCGATCGATGGACCACTCATTGTCGTTCAGCACCACGATGAGCCGCTTGGTCTGATCAGCAATATTGTTCAGCGCTTCGAACGAAATTCCATTGGTGAAGGCCGCGTCCCCGGCCAGCGCGATCACGTGCTCCTTGCCGCCGGCCAGATCGCGCGCCACCGCCATCCCCAGCGCCGCCGAAAGCGCGGTGCCGGCATGGCCTGCGCCATAGCAATCGTGCTCGCTCTCGGTACGCAGCATAAATCCATTCAGACCGCCGGGCTGCCGCATGGTATCCAGGCGATCGCAGCGGCCGGTGAGCATCTTGTGCACATAGGCCTGGTGGCTGACATCGAAAACAAACTTGTCGGTGGGCGTCTCAAAAACGGTGTGGAGCGCCAGCGTGAGTTCAACGACGCCGAGGTTGGGGCCCAGATGTCCGCCCGTCTTCGACAGGGTGACGATGAGCCGCTCGCGGATCTCCTGTGCCAGGGACTCCAGCTGGGCTATGGACAAATTCCTTAAATCGGCTGGGGAATGGATGGTATCGAGTAGATTACCCATGGGTTTCCAGAGGGGTCCTTTTTTGAGAACACAACCGAGCGCGGACTGTTGCTCCGAATCAAAAAAGACCCAGTCACCGAACCCTCACCGCGCACCCTTTCGCGCGATGGACGGCCAGCGGGGCCTCCTTCTCCGAAACATCCTCTGAGCAGCAAGTATACGCTTTCGCCGCCTGCAGGCTGAGGGGCCGCGGAGGCGACCTGCGCCACCTGACGCCACCTGACGCCACCTAGTTAATCTCACGTTTCCAGCGCAGGATCGCCTCGGCCATCTCCTCGGCCCTGCGTTCCCAGCCCTCAGCGCTCTCGAGCATTTCGTCGCGCAACGCCGGATCGGTCACCTCCGCCGCTGTGCTTTTCACCCGGCCGGCCAGCTCGCGCAGCGCAGTCGCTGTTTCATCCAGTTTGCGGATCAGGTCCATTGGGGTTCCCGTCATCGCGGGTCTCCTGGCCGTTCTGCCGGGAACAAAAACCCCAGCATCGGACGTACGCGCTCCGCCCACGAAGATTCGTCGTGCCGGCCGCCGGCCATCGTCTCAAAGTGCAGATCCTCGTCGTCGCGCCAGCCGTGTTTGCGCAGCCGCGCGTGCAGCATGTCCGCGTCCGCCAGCGTTTTGCGGCCTTCCTGATCGCCCACGTCGAGCCAGATCCGCGGCCGCCGGTGCAGTTCCGGCGCCACATCGTTCAGATAGCCGAGAATGTAGCGGTGGTTCCACCACACCGACGGCGACAGGACCGCGAGCTTGCCGAAAATATCAGGATGGCGCAGGCCCATCCACAGTGACACGAGGCCGCCCAGCGATGAGCCGCCGATCCCCGTTTCCTCGGGGCCGGATCGCAGACGATATTTCCTGTGGAGGAAAGGCAGCAGTTCGCGCGTGAGCATCAGCGCATATTTGCCGGCCTCACCGCCGCCGAGTTTCCAGTCGCGTACCGGCGTGTATTCGGCCAGGCGCCGCTCGCCGGCGTTGGCCACGCCCGCAATCACCAGGGGTTCCACTTCGCCCGCGGCAATGGCGTCGTCGGCGTTTTCCGCAACGCGCCAGGTCTTCCCGCGGATAAACGACGTTTCCGGATCGAACAGGTTCTGCCCATCCTGCAGGATCAGGAGCGGGAAGCGGCGACCTGGATCACTGTCGTAATCCGGCGGCAGATACACGCTGATGTCGCGTTCGCCGGCCAGAAAACGGCTGGCGAATCCAGCATGCTTGTGCACGCGCGGATGCGGCGGTTCGCTCGGCGGAAGTGTGGGTTCTGTTTGCGCCTGAATCTGAGTCGCCAACGGCTCCTGTTCGCTCCTTGTCGTGTCCTTCGGCGTCGGCTGAGCCCCCGCACAGAATCGGAATCCGATGCTTTACGATACCGTAACGGCTGCGTGAACAATCTATGAACCGCGAATATCACAAGTGGTGGTCCTGGCGCCTCGACCGTGACATGGAGTTGCTGGTCTTCGGCCACGGCGGCGTTCCCGTCGTCGTCTTCCCTTCTTCGCAGGGCCGCTTCTTCGAATTTGAAGACCGCGGCCTGGTCGGCGCGGTCGCACACAAGATCGACCGCGGCGAAATTCAGTTGTTCTGCATCGATTCGGTCGATGCGGAGAGCTGGTACAACCGCAACGTTCCGCCGCGATGGCGCATTGCGCGCCACGTGCAGTACGAGAGCTACGTGGTGGAAGAAGTTCTGCCGCTGATCCGCATGCGGAACCTGAACCCGCATCTCATCGCGCTGGGCGCCAGCTTTGGCGGCTATCACGCGGTCAACATCGCGCTGCGCCATCCGGATCGCTTTACCGGATTCCTGACCATGAGCGGCGCCTTCGATCTGAGCAATTTTCTCGGCGGCTACTACGACCAGGATGTGTACTTCAACATGCCGCCGCACTATCTGCCGAATCTCAGCGATCCCTGGTTTTTCGACCGCTATCGCAACAACATCTACATTCTCGCGACGGGCTGGGACGATCACTGCCTGTGGCAGAACCAGAACCTCTCGCGCATCATGGGCGAAAAAGGCATTCCCCATCATCTCTACATCTGGGACGCGTATAACGCGCACGACTGGCCGACCTGGGCGCGGATGATGAACGAATATCTGTAGGGGCAGGGTACAGGGAGCGGGTTGCAGGGGACAGGTCACAGGTTACAGAGCGGAACGTGCAGCTTTGAGACCGCTGGGTCCATGAAATAGTCTCTGCAAGTTCTTCGCAGCGCTTCGTTCTGTGGCATGGCTGACTGTGTCGGGAACCTCTGTTCGAAGGTCGCTGAGATCTGGGGCGACGCATCGCGCTTCCGGGAACATTTCTCAACTTCCTGCGTCTATCCCCACAGCGCCCAACGTAGTATCCATCGGAGGGTTCGCATGCTCCTGCGCAGATTTGCGTCTGCCTGCCTGCTTTTCTTTTCTGCCGTTCTCGTCGCGCAAACCTCACAACCCAAGCCTGGGCCGAAAGCACCGAAAGGATCCGAGGCCACGCCGTCCTCGCGCAACGCGGAGCTGCCCGTCCGCCGTGTGGTCCTCTACAAGAATGGCGTCGGCTACTTTGAACACGCCGGGCGCGTGACCGGCAACCAGGCTGTCACCATCGACTTCACCTCGTCGCAACTCGACGACGCTTTGCAGTCGCTCACCGCGCTCGATCTGGGCGGAGGCCGCATTACCGGCGTCGGCTACAACTCCACCACGCCGCTCGATCAGCAGCTGAAAAATATCCCGTTGGGCCTCGACGACAATCCGTCGACTGAAGAAGTTTATGGAGCGCTGCGAGGGGCGCATGTCGAGGTCTCCGGAGCGGGTGCCGCGACTGTCTCGGGACGGGTTGTGAACTACGAAACGCGCTCCCAAAAAACCGCCGCGGGCGACACTGTGGAACGCCCTTATCTGACGATTGTCAGCGATGCAGGCGCGGTTCGCACCTTCGAGCTGACCGGCACGACCAGCGTGCGCATTATCGATGGCGGACTACGCCGCGACCTCGACGAATATCTCGGCCTGCTCGCTTCCACGCAGAGCCAGCAGGTGCGCCACCTCACGCTCCAGGCGCAGGGCACGGGCGCACGCGACATCAAGGTCAGTTACATCAGCGAAGTTCCGGTGTGGAAGAGCACATACCGCATCGTTTTCCCTGACAGCGGTCAATCGGCAACGCCGGCGCCCGGGCCGGAGACAGCGATCCTGCAGGGATGGGCGGTGGTCGACAACACCGTTGGCTCGGACTGGAGCAACGTCCAGTTGTCGCTGGTAGCGGGCGCGCCGCAGAGTTTTATCGAGCCGCTCTCGCAGCCCATCTACACGCAGCGGCCTGAAGTGCCGGTGCCCGAGGCGGCAAACATCGCGCCTGTCACACATGAGGGGGCGGTCGCTGGGCCGCCGCCGCCGGCATCTGCCTCGGAGACCGTCACCGTGAATGCGCACCTCAGATGGCAACGCACCAGGCCATGCAGGGTCTTATCCAGATGCGCAAAACTTTTCCAGGTACAGGCGGCGGTTATGGCGGAGGCACGTTTCACGCCGGAGCGGGTGGGGCGATGGGCGGCGTCCTGGGCGCGCTCGGCGCCGGACCATTGGTCCAGGATGAAACCGCCAGCGCCAACTCCGCTAAATTCGACGACTACTTCGAGTACACGCTGGCCCAGCCGGTTACCATCCACAAAAACGAGTCCGCCCTCGTGCCCGTCTTGCAGACCAACGTCCAGGCCGATCGGGTCACGCTTTATAACGCCGCAAATCCCGTGCCGCTGCGTGCGTTGTGGCTCACCAACTCCGGCAACCTCACGCTCGATCGCGGCAGCTTCTCCATTTTTGAGAACAACGAGTTCGCGGGCGAAGGCCTGATGGATCCGATCCATGCCGGAGAAAAGCGCCTGCTCTCGTACGCTGTCGATCAGGCGGTTCACGTCTCGACCGAAGGCCATCTGTACTCCACGCATCTGCGCCACATTACTGTCCACGATGGCTATCTGACCGAGCGCAACGAGGAGGTTCGCGAAGTGACCTACGTCGTCCACAATGCAGCGGCCGATGCGCGCAACGTCATCGTTGAACACCCGGCGCAGGACGGCTGGAAGCTCACCTCCGAAACCAAGCCGGTCGAGACTTCCGCCTCGCTGTATCGTTTCAGCGTCGCCACGCAGCCTGGCGAAACCGTTCGACTGCACGTGGGCGAGGCGCATACCGGCGCCTTGCGCTATCAGCTGACGTCGGTCCAGGACGATCAGCTGCAGATCATCCTGAACGGCAGCGGCAATCGCGCTGCTGTGGAGAAGGCGCTGGCTCCGGTGCTGGCAGCGCGAGCCAAAGTGCACGACCTCGACTCGCAGATTGCGGCGAAACAAAAGGACAGTGATCGCCTCGCAGAAGACCAGAAGCGGCTGCACGACAACCTGGCCGGATTGAAGGATAGCGCTGAGGAGCGCGCCCTGGCCCGCCGCTATGCCGGCGAGATGAACATCGACGAGGACCAGTTGCAGTCGCTGAAGAAAGACCAGGCGGATCTGGAGCAGCAGCGGAAGACGGCGCAGCAGGCGCTCGACGAAGCCATCCGGCAGCTGGATCTGGATGAGGATGTGTGAAAGACAGGGTATAGCGTAAGGGGCCCAGGGACGTTAGGCGCTGTACCCCAAACCCTTTTCCCTATTCCCTACTCCCTGCCTCTCAGGGCGCTTCGATCAGCTCCATCTTGCCGTCGCGCTTGCGATGCAGCACGCACAGCGTCCCCTGGGGATTGCGGAAGACGAAGACTTCGCGGTCGCGAAACTCTGCTTCCTTGACAGCTTCTTCGATGGTCATGGGCCGCAGCGCCACCGAGTCGAGCGACCGGACCACATGGGGTTCCGGAATCGGGCGGGTTGCCGGGAAGGTGTGCACCGTGACCGGCACCATGGTTCGCGAGGGCCGCTTGCCGTTGCTCTTCGCCGGGACTTCCGCGGTCTCCGGCTCAACCGGCTCGCTCCGGGTCCGGCTCGCCTTGCGTGCGCGCACCGGCATCACTTCGTGGGGCAGCTTCTCTTCTTTGGGCTGGCGCTTGATCGTATTGATCCGCTTTCTGAATTTGATTGCCTGGGTTTCAGCACGTTCGAGCGCCTCACGCAGCGCGGTCTCGATATTGTTCGATTCGCCGACGCCGACAATTTTGCCGGCACGCATCTTCACCGCAACGTCGGCCGTCTTGCGATATTTCTCCGAGGTCAGCACGATGTGCGCGCCGACCACCTTTGGCAACAATTTCGCGATGCGATCGATGCCCTCGTCGCCCATCCGGCGCAGCGCAGGGGTGATGCTCAACTGCCTTCCGGTGTACTCAGCCTGCATGGGAATGCTCCTGTCCTGGGGGAAATGCCGCGACGCCGGCCTCTAGCCGCGGATACGGCGCTGGTGCGTACTGGGAATCCGCAAATCTTCACGGTATTTTGCCACGGTCCTCCGGGTCACATCGATGCCCTGGCCCTGCAGCATGTTGGCAATATGATCATCAGTCAGCGGTTTGCGCGGATCTTCGTCCTCGATTAGCTTCTTCACTTTACGCTTCAGCAGCATCAGCGGCGTCGCAGCGCCTTCCGGCCCATTCACGCCTTCTGAGAAGAAGAAGCGCAGCTCAAAGACGCCTTGCGGCGTGTGAACGTATTTACTGGAAACGGCGCGGCTCACGGTGGATGGATGCACGCCGATCTCTTCGGCCACTTCCTTGATCATCATCGGCCTCAGAGCGTCGACGCCTTTCTCCAGAAAATCACCCTGGCGGCGAACGATCGCCTCGCAGGTTCGCAGGATCGTGTTCTTGCGCTGCTCGATGTTGCGCATCAGCTGCAGCGCGGAGCGGTACCGCTCCTTCACGTAATCCTTCACATCCTTTTCGGCACCGTCCTGGGTCAGCAGGCGCCGGTATCCCTGATTCAGCCGCAGCGTGGGCAGATCGTCTTCGTTCATCCCGACGACCCACTCGTCGCCACGCTTCACAAACGCCACGTCAGGCTCGATCAACCTGGCTTCGGAGCGGTTGTAGCGCTGGCCAGGCCGCGGGTCGAGGGTGCGGATAAAATCAATGGCCCGCTGCGTCTCTTCGACTGTCTTCCCAACTACTTTCGACAGCTCGCGGGGATCGCGCTTCTGCAGCAACAGCATGTGCGCGTCAATGATCTGTTTCGCCAGCTCAAAAATCAGCAGGCGGCTGGTCTCTTCGGTATGCGGCCCTTCCGGCCTGGCGCCGTTGCCGTTGGCCGCCGGGTGCGGCGCGAAATGCGCTGGATAGATCGAAGCGACCCCGTTCGCAGGCGTTTCGCCGCCGCTTTCCGGATCATGGTCCGCGGCCAGATGAACTTCTGTCGCGACGGGCCTCGAATGGTTCGAGGCAGCTGCACGGCCATTGGCTTTTTCAGCCCCTGTTGTGCGCGCAAAAATCAGCTCAAATTCCTTGCGCTGGGCTTCCACCTGCACCAGCAGGCATTCGCGCAGGTCGCGCGTGCCCACGCCGATCGGATCCAGCTGGCGTACCACGTCGAGCGCAGACGCTAAATGACCCCGCGCCCGCCCGACCATCGCAGGCGGCAGCTCGGCCACGCGTTCATAGGCGTTCTTGCCGGTCTCGCCCCCGTCCGGCTCCATCTGCTCGCGCAGGTAGCCGGCCAGCATCTCGTCCTCGGTCGCCGTCAGGTAGCCGTCTTCGTTCAGATTGCCGATCACGTATTCCGCCGCCTCGCGCACGGCCGGGGTGAGATTGAGCGCGCCCAGCTGCCAGAAGAGATGGTCGCTCAGCGTGGCCGGCGCCGAAAGGAAATTCTCGATCGACGGCTTCTCGATTTCTTCGTAATTGTTGGGGGAGCGGAATCCGGGATCGAGATAATCCTGAAAGTACGATCCGAAGTCGATCTCGTCGAATGGATCCTTTTCTTTGGCTTCAGCCTCGGTGACGGGCTGAGTCTCGACCGGCCTGTCGCGATCTTCTTCCGCGCGCGCCACGTCGTCCAGCAGCGGAACGTTCTCTTCCAGTTCCTCCAGAACGGGGTTCTCCGCAATCTCCGCCTGGATCATCTCCTTCAGCTCCAGCTTGTTCAGCGCCAGAACGCTGACCATCTGCATCAGTCCCGGCGTCAGGATCTGACGCTGCGCGACCTTGAGACTGAGTTTTGGTTGAAGAAGTACCATGATCATCTACAAGCAGCCTGTTGCCCCGAGTTTACATCCGCGCTTCAGGCGCTGTGCAGCAATTCCGTTGCCGTTATCGTATCTTTATGCTTCTGCACGTGTTACCACCGGAGCCGGTTACCCCAGGGTGAAGCTTTCGCCCAGGTAGACGCGCCGAACTTCCGGGTCGTTGCCCAGTTGTTCCGGCGTCCCGTGCCGAAAGATGCGCCCCTCATTAATGATGTAGGCGCGGTCCGTAACCGAAAGCGTCTCGCGTACATTATGGTCCGTAATCAGGACCCCGATGCCGCTGGCCTTCAGGTCAAAGATGATTTCCTGCAGATCGAGTACCGCTATGGGATCGATTCCCGAAAAGGGTTCGTCCAGCAGGATGAACACCGGTTGAATGCACAGGCAGCGCGCAATCTCCACCCGGCGCCGTTCGCCGCCAGAGAGGGCATACCCCCGGGTCTTGCGAATGTGCCCCAGGTTCAGCTGCTCGATCAGCTTCTCCGCCCGCGCTCGCCGCATCTCCGGCGCGATGGGCTGCACTTCCAGAACCGCCAGAATATTTTCTTCCACCGTGAGCTTGCGGAAGACCGACGGCTCCTGGGGCAGATAACTGATGCCGTGCTGGCGCGCCCGCACATACATAGGCACGTGGGTGATGGGTTCGTCGTCGAGCAGGATCTGGCCGCCGTCTGGCTGGATGAGCCCGACGATCATGTAGAAGCTGGTCGTCTTGCCCGCGCCGTTGGGGCCCAGCAGCCCCACAACTTCGCCCTCCGTCACCTGGACGCTGACGCCATGAACCACCTGGCGCCCTTTGTAGGACTTGTTGATCTCGTCGGTGGACAGCTTCCGCATGAATCTTTGATTAGCTTATAAGCCAGATTGGTTCAGGTGCAAAGAACCTGCTGTGATTTTTATTTCTTTGCCCGGGTTTCGGTTACAGCGCTCGATTTTCCCCCACTGACCACGACGCTGTCGTCCTGGGTATTGAAAATCAAGGCGGCCCCGGTGGTCGTTCCGTGGACGCGGTCCCACATCTGCGGAAGCGCGGCATCGGTCCCGGTCAATATGTACTTGCCATCATCGGCGGTGTAGACCAGCTTCTCGCCACTCCCCCTGCGCCCCGGTTGTGTGAAGACGACGTTCCCGGTCGCGATCATGTGATCGAGCTGCGAATTCTTTTCGGGGGCACCCGGCGTTCTGGATACGGCTGTTTCGGCCGGCTTTGCGGCAGCCTGCCCCGGCTTGGCCGCCGCGGGTTTAAGAAAGAGCAAAGCGTCGTCGGCGTGGATCGCCTCATCGCCCTGCTCCGCCGTCACCGTGCCGTGAAAATCTCCCTGCCGGGTCTTATCGGAGTAGACCAGGGTCTGGCTGTGCACGCGCACCACGCTCTGTTGGTGATTGCCCCCCAGAGCTGAGGTAAAGTTGGCGTTCACCACCGGCGCAGAGCCGGTGTCATCGCCGTGAGCCTTGAGCAAATTTTGCGCGCGATCGACCTCAATCACCGGCGCCAGCAGAGAATCGGGATCCTGCCACATGCGCGCAGGAGTCTTCGCGCTCCCATAGAAGAAGTTTTGGTTTTTCGCGTGGTCCAGAGTCGCGCGCTCTGCAACTACATGCACCGGACCGCTTCCGCCCATGGTTGGCGGCGCACCGGTGGTCGAGTTCGGTGTCGGGCTCGAGCCTTTGGGCGGCTGCGTGTAGGTCGCCTTCACGTTGCCGCTCGCCGCCGCATTCTGCGTGTCGCGGTGGTAGTCGATCCGTTCCGCCGCAATCTGCATTGACTCGCCATCGCTGATGTTCGGACTGCCGGTCAGCTGGAGCACCTGGTCCGCACCGTGATATTCGGCGTGCTGCGCCCATCCCGTCAGCGTCGCCGGCTGCGTCTTCGCCCCTGGTTTCTTCGCCGGCGTTTCAGTCAACATTACGTTGCCGTCCTGAACTGCTGTCTGGAGCGTGGTCTCCATCCGCGGACCCCGGTTCTGCCTGCCTCTCTTTCCCGGCCGAGCTGGATAGGGCCTTCCCTCGGCCGCCTTTCCCTCTGCCGGCGCCGACGACTGCACAAACGCGGCGTGCAGCACATCGCCCTTCGTCGTATTATGCGAGCCGTCGGTTGCCGACTGCACAATCTGCGTGTTGCCAATGCCATCCAGTTGCCGGATCACGTTGCCGTCGCCAAGCGTGGCCACGAGGCGGTCGCCGGTGATCTTCGTCATCTGCTCCGGGCCCTTCGATTGCACCTGCCGCGAGGTCACCACGGGATTGCCTTCGGCGATTGCTGTGCGCGCCTGCAGAGATTCGCCTGGCCGCGGCGGCGCAAAGTCGACGTCGACTTTCTCCGCATGCATCTGTTTCTGCGCGTGCCCCTGCGGATCTTTGGCCAGCCCCGCAATCTCCTCGTCGAAGTTCACGTCCTGGCGGAATTCGCCATGCCGCAGCGATGTTTGCGCTCCACCAGACCCATTCGTCGTCGCAAACAGGAGCGTCCCGTTGCCGGCCGAGCCATGCATCGTCTCGTTTTCCTGGCTCGAAGCGAACTGGATGCCGCCCCCGAGATCAGCCTGGGTGGGATGGCTCTTCTCGTCCATCAGGATCTGGGCCGTCTCCGCGTTGACGTTGGCGCCGGTGTCGCTCTTCATCCGCACGTGGCCCCGGGCGTCAATCTTCTCCGCCGTGCCGTCTTTGCGGAAAAACACCGTCGCCTCGTCGGAGCTGGCCTCTTCGTCTTCATAGTTCAAGGTCGCGCTCACCAGCAGCGCCTGATCGGTGGCGCGCAGCAGCGTTGCATGCGCTGCATCCACGACCGCGGCTTTACCGTTGCTGCTGGTAGTGATGTGCACCTGGCTGTTCAGCACCACCACGCCGGTTTTGGAGTTGTAATCCGCACCTACAGCGATGCCCGCCGCCCGCGGCAACTGGAATTCCACCGCCTGCGAGGTGGTGGCTTCGCCGGTCTTCTGCATGAACGTCAGCCCGTGCGTCTTCACGCGAATCGCGTTGCTGTCCGCTTCCCCGGCCGGCCCAGTGACTGGAGCGGGCCCGTTGGTCCCCTGCAGCTCGATATTCACATCGCCCTGGCTCACGATGACGCCGTGCGTCTGGTCGTAGTCGAAGTCGCTGCCAAAGATGCGGTCCGTGCGGCCCGATCCCGGCGGCCCGTACAGCGTAATGTCGACGTCGTGCAGCAGAACGTGCCCCGACTTCATCTGCACCTGCTTGGACGCCTTGAGCGTAAACAGCGTGTGGCCCTGGGTCGCCTGCGAAAACGTAATATTGTTGGCGGTCTGGCTCACGTTGATGCCAAGCCGCCCAGGCAGATCCTTCTCGATGTGCCGGAAGCGATTGCGTCCGTAAATGAAGAAGCCGGCGACCACCGCCAGCAGCAGGGCCGCCGCTCCAACAATCCACCGGCGCAAGCCCCGAATAGTTACGCGCATACCTGCTTTATCTTCTCACTCCGCGCCCGGCGAGCTTATCCGCAACACAATCTTGCCGATATGCTCACTCGATTCCATCCGGCGATGCGCCTCGGCGACGTCTTCGATGGGATAGACGCGATCGACCACCGGCCTGATTTTGCCCGCATTCACCAGCGGCCACAGATGTTGTTCCACGCCGTCCCGCAGTCGCCTCTTTTCTTCCACCGGCCGCGACCGCAACGTTGACCCGGTAACCATCAACCGTTTCAGCATGAGCTTGCGCAGGTCCAGCTTCACTTCGGCGCCGCCTCCATGGGCGATATGGATCAGACGTCCATCGCGGGCGAGCAGTTCAATATGTTTCGGAAAATAGTCTCCGCCCACCATATCCAGAATCACGTCCACGCCTGGGGTTCCTCCAACGCGATCGCCCCACGCCCACGCAGCCGCAGCCCAGTCCTCGCGGCGATAATTCCAGGCGCCCTCGCAGCCCAGCTCCCGCAGAAATCGGCACTTCTCGTCCGAACCGGCGGTCGCTGCGGCGTGCGCTCCAAACGCCATAGCCGCCTGCAGCGCGATGGTCCCTATGCCGCTGGTACCGCCCTGCATGAAGAAGCGCACGCCGGCAAACAGACGGCGCCCACATTGCGAACCGGGGTCAAAAAGATTGGCCCACACCGTCATCGTCGACTCCGGCAGCGCCGCAGCGTTTGTAAGCGCAGTACCCGGATCTTTCTCAAGCTCCCCCGGGATCGGCAAGCAGCAGCAACTGTGTGCCACGCAATACTCTGCATAGCCGCCACCCGGCACTAATGCACAGACAGCATCGCCGGCCTTCCATCGCGGATCAGCATCCGGGGCACGCTCGGCGATGGTGCCTGAGACTTCGAGGCCCAGCACTTCGGAAGCGCCCGTGGGCGGTGGATAGTTTCCCTGCCGCTGATGAATGTCCGCGCGATTGATGCCGGCCGCGGCCACATGGATCAGCACCTCTCCTGCACCCGGACGCGGCTTTTCCGCCTCCGCAATGCGCAGAACCTCGGGCCCGCCAAAGCCCTCAAGCGAAACGATTCTCATGTATTCAGGATAGCGGCCTGCGGGCAACGTGCGGCACTTCGCCCACTGGACGCTATCCGCTGAAGGCCGGGTTCACTCGGCTCTCAGCGTCTCGGCCGGATCGATGCGCGCGATCCGCAGCGCCGGCAATAAGCTGGCCAGGACTGCGATGCCCACCAGCAACAGCGGCACGCTGACGAGCGTCACGGGGTCGTACGTTCCCACGCCGTAGAGCGCGCTCTTCATCACGCGCAGGACAAAGAAGCAGCACACCAGTCCCGCCACGACTCCGCCCGCGGTTGCCGCCACGCCCGACGATGCAATGTGCTGTATCGCCTGCGCCAGCGTCGAGCCCAGCGCGATCCGGATTCCGATTTCCCGCGTCCGCTGCACCACCAGGTTCGAAACCAGCGCATAAATTCCCACCGCCGACAGCAGGAGCGCCAGTCCGGCCAGCGTGCCCAGCAGCGCCACTTCGATGCGCTGCATTTGTAACTGCTGGTGGAGCAAATCCTCCATGGAGTAGAAGCCTGAGAACGGCAGGCCAGGATCGACGCCGGCCAGCGCCTGCTGCATCTGACCGGTCAGGCCACCCACCGGTCCGTTCGTCCGCACAATCCACGATGGCTGGAACCACATGTTTGCCAGATTCACGACGGCCTGGTTGATTTGCGCCGCCGGCACGTAGAACATCGACTCGGTAGAAAGCGGCGCATCCTGCCGCATACCGGGCTGCTTCACGACGTTGCCCACTACACCAACGATGGTGTACGTCGTGTTCTCCGACCTGAAATGGCGGCCCACCGGGTTCGGATCGTTGTAAAACATACGGCCGAATTCCGTATTCACCACCGCAACGGGCTCTGTGGTTTCCGTATCGGAGTCGCGAATGGCGCGGCCGCTGAGAATCGGGATGCGCATCGTCTCAAAGAAGCCGGGCGTCACCCACGCTTCGCTCGATCCGTCTCCTGTTCCGGCCCGCGGACCATCCATGATTTTGATGCCGTCGTTCAGACCGCGCTCGTAGGGCACGCTCAGCGCCACCGCGGCATTCTGCACGCCTGGAATACGCTGCATTGACGCCACGCTCGTCCGGAGCAGCGCGTGAAACTTCGCCGCATCGTGGTAGCGCGCTTCGTCCAGCGAGGCCTTCGCCGTCATCACATTGCTGGGATCAAAGCCCGGCGGAAGCGATTCCAGATGGGCCACCGTTCGGATCAGCAGGCCCGCTCCCGCCAGCAGCACCACGGTCAGCGCGACCTCCGCGCCGATCAGGCCTTTACGCACGCGATCCGATCCGCCAGCCACCGAACGCGTGCCCGACGCGATGGAACTGCGCAAATCGACACGCCGCGTTTCGAGCGCGGGCAAAACGCCAAACAACAAACTGGTAGCGATGGACGCGCCCAGCGCAAACCCGAGCACCGGACCATTCAGCGCAAGCCCGCCAATCGGAATCATCGGGTCCGGCAGCAACTGCTTCATCGCCGGGAACAGAACCAGCGCGAGGCCCAGCCCGGCTGCACCCCCGGCCAAAGCCAGCACCAGATTCTCAATCCACAGCTGCCGCAGAATTCTCGCCCGCGATGCGCCCAGCGCCATCCGGGTCGCCATTTCCGGTGTCCGCCGGTTAATCCGCGCCAGCATGAGCCCCGCCAGGTTCGCGCAGGCGATCAGCAAGATAAAACCCACCGCCATCATCAGCGCCTGCGTTTCTTCCCGCATCGCGTCGCCGGAATATTTCTGCAACGGGCTGGGAAAGTACCAGACATTTTCCTTCGCGAGATTTGTATTACGCGGCGGCGGCATATGCGCCAGCTGAGCGCGCACCTGGTCCCAGTTTGCGCCGGGCTTCAGCCGCATCAGGATCAGGCAATTGTTTCCAACGCACACGCCGTGCGGATCGTCCGGCATCAGCGGAGTCCACAGGTCCGCTGGATTCGGCATCTGTGCGCCGCGCGGCAGCACGCCCACCACCGTGTACGGCTCGCCTTTGAGCAGAATCGATTTGCCCAAAATGGAGCTGTCTTGGTGGAAGGTGGTGCGCCACAGTCCATAGCTCAGGACGACCGCCTTGCCTGCGCCTGGCCGGTCTTCTTCCTCGCTAAAACCGCGACCCAGTAACGGCTCTACGCCCAGCACTGCAAAGTAATGCGCAGAAACCCGCACCCCGTGGACGTAGCGCGCCGTACCACCCTGCGCTGCGCCGGCTTCAAGGTTCACTCCGTTCGTATCTCCGAATCCGTTGCCTGCGATCGCCGCCGTCACCGCGGGAACGTCCTGCTTCACCGCCGTCCACGCCGCGTTGTCCGACGAATCGTCGTCTTCAAACTGGGCGTGATTGCCTTTCATCTCCTGATGCGAGACCAGTGCCGCCAGCCGCTCCGGTTGTGGATAGGGCAGCGTGCGGAGCAGGAATCCGTCCAGCAGGCTGAAGACCGCTGTGTTCACGCCGATGGCGAGGGCCAGCGTCACCACCACCGCCACCGCGAATCCAGGACTACGGTGCAGCTGCCGCAAGGCAAAACGAAGGTCTTCGATCATGAGGGCTCCTTACGTTGAATTACAGCTGCCGGTTCCCCGCTGAACGTGGTCCGAACATCTATTCGTTTCTGAGGGCCTGCATCGGTTCGACGCCGGCCGCCCGGCGCGCGGGCAGCAGGGCCGCCGCCAACGACACTACCAGTACGCCAACCCCCGCCGCCACAAAGCTGATTGGGTCGTGCGCCGGCAGGTTGTACAGCATCGACGCCATCAGCTTCGATCC
This sequence comes from Acidobacteriaceae bacterium, assembly GCA_036490815.1. Classification (GTDB taxonomy): domain Bacteria; phylum Acidobacteriota; class Terriglobia; order Terriglobales; family Acidobacteriaceae; genus Palsa-343. The sequence goes on along the minus strand of DASXDF010000025.1, from coordinate 226,017 downwards.
GAACCAGGCCAGCGGCAGTCCCACCGCGAGCCCCGCAGCAATCAGCAGCAGGCTGTCTTCGAGGATCATCCACAGCACTTGCCGCCGTGCCGCGCCCAGCGCCATACGCACGCCAATTTCCAGCGTCCGGCGGCTCACGCGATAGGCCAGCGTCCCGTAGAGGCCCACCGCAACTAACAACGCAGCGAGTCCGCCGAAAAATGCACCAAGCCGCGCGAAAAGCGTTGGCATCAGGTAGGTTTCTTCGAACTGGGCAGAGAGGACCGCGGGCTTCTGCAGCGGAGCGTTGGGATCGATCGCCTGTACCTCACGCCGGATTGCCGGCAGCAGCGTCAGCGGATCACCCGCAGCTCGCACCTCGACATCGAGGTTCGCGACGTTGGGATCCTGGAGGTAGCAGTACCATGCCATCGGCGTTGGCTCTTCATCGGCAGAGGTGTATTTGTTGTCGCGCACCAGCCCCACGATCGTCACCTGACCTTTACCCTGCCCCAGCGTGTGGCCAATGGGAGACGCGCCCTTCATATACCTCTGCGCCAGCGTCTCATTCACGATGGCCACTCCCAGGGCACCCTGGTGATCGGCGTCAGTAAACTCACGCCCGGCGAGAATTGGAATTCCCAGCGTTGAGAAGAATTGCGGTCCGACCGTGTTGCTGCGCAGCAAATTCTTGCCGTTGTCATACGGCCACGCATGACCATCGATGGTGAGTGAATTGTTGTCGCTCCAGCCGGTGCCGGGGCGGAGCTCCGCGACGGCGACAGAGCGAACTCCTGGCAGGAGACTGACACGTTGCGTCAGCTGCTGATAAAACGCCAGTTTCTGCGCGTTATCCTGCACGCCCACAGAGTGAGCGCCGAAGGCGAGCACCCGATCGGCGCGCATGCCGAGATCGACATGCTGATAATTGCGCAGGGTTCGAATCAGCAGGCCTGCCCCAAACAGCAGCGCGACGCACAGCGCCATTTGCGCGGCGATCAGCACCTTGCCGCTCAGCACGCGGCCGCGGCTTTCTGTTGCTTGCCCGTTGGTGGATCGAAGCACCAGCGCCACGGGCGCGTTATTGGCGGCGCGCAGCGGGGCCAACCCGAAGACCAGCGCAGCCAGGACGGCGATCGCCAGCGTGAACAGCAGCACCGGAGTATCCGGCGCGAGGCTGACTTCAATCTCCGACCACAGAGCCAGGAGCTTCGTGGCCTCGACGGCAAACAGCCATCCCAGCGCCGAGCCTGCACCAACCAGAATCAGACTCTCAGCAAAAAGCTGACGGAACAGCGGCCATCGTCCGGCGCCGAGCGCCAGGCGCATGGAGAATTCGCGCTCTCGCGCCGTATTCCGCGCCGCCAGCAGCATGGCAATATTGACGCACGCGATCACCAGAACCAAGGCCACCATGCCCATCAACACATGCAATGGCTGGGTAAAATCTGCGGTCGAGGTACCCAGTCCCCGCGCCGGAATCATGCCCAGGCCCATCTTGACGTCACTGGGCTTTGTTTCCTTGCCCACGGTTTCCCAGGCAGCGTGCTCGAAGAGAGGCTCCATCCTCGCCACAGCCTGCTTCTCTGGAACACCCGGCCGCAGCCGAGCGATGAGCATCAGATTCCACCAGTTTGGAGAGTTGTAGAGCATGTGGGAGGTGGCTGGGACGCCCCAGGCATTCAACTCCGGCCGATTCTGCAACGGAATCCACAAATCGGTTGCCGAGCCGCCGGACTCCACACCAAAGAAATGGGAAGCAGAGACCCCCACCACGGTCATGGGCACGCCATTGATGTAGATTGCTTTGCCAATCACACCGGGATCGCGCTGGAATCGTCGCGTCCAGTAGCCGTAGCTGATGACCGCAACCTGACTGTGCTGGTCTTCGTCCGCGTTTGCAAAGGGACGGCCCGCGGCCATATGCACACCCAGCGCAGAGAAGAAATTACCGCTCACTTCGTCGGCTTCAATTTCTTCCGGGGAATCGCCGTAACGCGCCGCCACCTTGTTGAACGACAGCGGAACGTACGCAATCAAGTCGGAAAAGACGGACCGGTCCGCGCGCATCCGGGAGTAGACGTTGATCCCGAACGTCTGTGGGTAATTGCCAGTGCTGCCGATATTGTCAGGGCCGCTGGCATGCGTCAGATAGTAAAGCTGTTGTGGTTCGGGCACGGGCAACATGCGCAGCAACACCGCATGCATCACACTGAAGATTGCTGTGTTCGCGCCGATGCCCAGCGCCAGCGTCACTACTGCTGTGAGTGCAAAACCGGGCGCCTTGCGCAATTGCCGCCACGCATACTTCAGATCGCTGAGCATAGCTGTCGCTCCCTCTAATTTCTGAATGCCGATGGGGGCCCGCGGGATGGCCAGTTCTTACTCGCTCCTTAAGGCCTCCATCGGATCCACGGCCGTTGCCCGTTGCGCGGGGATCGCCGAAGCCAGTGCCACCATGAATGCGGTCAGCAGCAGTGCCACGCCCATGGTTACGGGATCCCAGGTGCTCACGCCAAACAGCTGGCTGCGGAACAAACGCGCCAAACCAATGGTGGCCGGCACCGCAATGACTGCGGCTCCGCCGGCAATCCACGCCATCTCCCGCACAACAAGTCCTACCAGGGAGAGCCGCGGCGAACCCAGCGCCAGCCTCACGCCAATCTCTCGCGTGCGGCTCTGCGTGGAATATGCCAGCACTCCATACAGCCCGACAGCCGCCAGAATCGCTGCCAACATCGCGAATGCCGCTGCGAGAATGGCCAGGGAGCGCTCGTTCGAGGCGCTGATGTCCACGGTCTGCTCCATCGTCTGCAGGTCGTCGATCACCAGGGTGGTGTCCTGATCGTGGATCGCTTGCCGAACCGCCGGCGCCGCGGTTTCTGGCGCGCCGAGCGTGCGCGCGTAGAGATCCAGCCCCCCGGGGTGCTCCTTCTGGGAATAGGGCAGATAGACGCTGGGACCAATGTCGGCCCTTAAAGTTTGGTGTTTGACGTCGCCGACAACCCCCACGATCATCGTGTCCGGCTTATTATCGTCGCCAATCATTCGTCCCAGCGCATTGGGCGCGGAGCCGTAAAACTTCTTCGCGAACGCCTGATTCACGATCGCTACTTTCGGCGCACCCTTCTTATCCGCAAGATTAAAGTCGCGACCGACGAACAGCGGGATGCGGAGGGTCTGGAAATATCCGGGCGTGATTTCGCCCGTCTCGAAGTCATCGTTCTCACTCTCCGGCGGTTTGTAGCCCTGGACCGTCCAGCCATCGATATTGGAGTCGCCTTCGAGCTCAGGATCGGTGGTCCCTGCCACGCTCTGCACACCCGGAACCCGCTCGAGGCGTTCCAGGGCCGACGTCATGATTTCTGGCGTCTTGTCTTCCCCATAGCCGGATTCTGAAGGATTCAGAGCAAACGTCACCAGGTTCCGCGTGTCGAACCCGACTGGCTGGTCACGCAGGTTTCGCAGCGTTCGCACAAACAATCCTGCTCCGCCCAGCAGCAGCACGCTCAATGCAATCTGCACACCCACTGCAAGCTTTCGGAACCGCTGTGTTCTCCTGGAAGCCGTTCCGGTGCTCTGGCGCAGCGCTCCGGCCAGATCGGGTCGCAGGAAGTGCAGCGCCGGCGCAATCGAAAACAGCACGCTGACGATCATCGCCAGTGCGAGGGTAAACAACAGCACGCGCACATCGACCGAACCAGAGTAGGGCTCCTTGCCCGGATCGGCGCTGGTCATCAGGCGCACGAGCGTCAAGGCCAGCAGCGGCGACAGGGCAAGGCCACCGGCGGCGCCGGCAGCGCCCAGCAGCCCGCCTTCAATCAGGAGCTGGCGCACAATGCGGCTGCTCTTTGCACCCAATGCGTACCGCATCGACATCTCGCGTACGCGCGCTGCCGACCGCAACAGCAGGAGGGTCGCGACATTCAGCGTGCACATAGCGATCAGCAGGCCCGACATGCTCAGCAGGATCACCAACGGCGTTTCGAGATCCATGCGGCTGGGCGAGAATCCGCGCGAATCGTCGAGCACTTTAATGGTCGACAGATCGACAAACCTTTGTTTGAACTTGTCCGAGGCGTGCGGATAAAGGGTGACCTCCTGGGCGCGGAGCGCATGCCACAGGGGTCCGAGGCTGGCCTGCGCCTGAGTCGCCGACACGCCGGGCTTGAGCCGCGCCACCACCGTCAACCAAAGGCTCAGATGGTTGTCGAGATCGTGCCGCTGCACCGTCCACGGCATAGCAATCTCGCTCATTGTCACGGGCAGAAATACGCGCGGGCGATAGCCGCCGATGGCCGTGCGGAAATTTTCCGGCGCTACGCCGACAATGGTGAAGGGGTGTCCATTGATCATCAATGGCTGCCCGATCACGTCGCGGGATCCGGCAAAGCGGGTCCGCCAGTAGTCGTAGGCGAGCACCACGACGGGGTTGGCGTTCTTCGCCGTCTCGTCGCTCGAGCCGAGGAGCCTGCCCACTGCCGGCCTGAGCCCCAGCACTTCAAAGTAGTTTCCACTCACGATTTCGGCATGCTCGTTTTCGGCCTGGTTCTGCCACGCTACGCCGACGTTGGTGCGCACCGCGGCGAGCATGCCGCTGAACACCTGATTGCGGCTCTGCAGGTCCTTGTACATCGGGTAGGAGTAGTAGTTGCCGATGTCGCCGCCGAAGGCGCTCATGGAACCGGAGAAGCTGCCGTGCCACACGGGCCGCACCAGTTCCTGCGGCCGCTGGACGGGCAACATGCGCAGCAGCACCTGATCGAACATGGTGAAGATTGCCGTGGTTGCGCCGATACCGAGCGCCAGGGTCACCACCGCTGTAATCGCGAATCCAGGTGACTTGCGCAACTGCCGCCATGCATATTTCAGATCAGCAAACATCGTGTGGTCTCTCCTTTGATCGTGCGGGCCGTTCATCCTGGCTGCTTCTTATCTCAGCCGTTTATTCCGTCCTCAATGCCTCCATGGGTTCCACGCGTGCCGCATGGCTCGCAGGCAGCGCCGTGGCCATGGCGGCAACGCCGGCCAGCAGAACTGCAGCCAGCACCATGGCAAGGCCGCTCTTATCCACAGCGCCCAGCCATGACGCGATCCAGGCTCGCGCGGCGATGGACAGAACGCCACCCAGGATCGCGCCTGTCAGCACCAGCCGTGATACTTCGGAAAAGAGCAGCCGCACAATGCCGCTCCGATCCGCGCCCAGCGCGATGCGGATGCCGAACTCCCGCCTGCGCCGGCTCACTGCGTAGGCCATCACTCCGTAGACTCCGACGCTGGCCAGCAGCAGCGCCAGGCCGCCGAGAATCGCAGTCACCATGGTCGACGTGCGTTGCCCTGCGACCGCCTCGTCCGACAGTGCCTGCAACGAAGTAATGTTCGAAATCGCCTGTCCCGGATCGAGCGATGCCACCACCTGGCGCGCAGCGGTTGCCAGCGACAGGGGATCTGAGCCCGGCCCGGTCCGCAGCACAAAGGTGAGGAACGGAAAACTCCCCTGATCGACAGGCTGATAGATCTGGAATCCGGCCGGCTCCGCGGGTCCGTTATAACGGATGTCGCCCACCACCCCCACGACCTCATCCCACTTGTCCTGCTGTTTGACATGTTTGCCGATCGCGCTCTGTCCTGGCCACAGCTTCTCCGCCATGGTGCGATTCAGAATCACCACTCCCTGCGCATCCGGCCGGTCCTGCCGGGTGAAATCCCGCCCCTGGAGGATAGGCGCTTCGACCGCGGCGAAGTATCCCGGCGTAACGTCGTGTTTTTCGGCAAACGGATTCTTATCCGCAGTACCGGCAGGCTGTCCCTCATACTGGAAATCGCCATTGGCGCCCGAGCCGGTGAAGGGCGTGTCGAAACCGGCGCCTGCGGCCTGGACTCCGGGCAGAGTCCTCAGTCTTTCGAGGAGCGCGTCGAAGAATCTCTGCTGGTCCGCCGCCTTCGCATACTGCTGCGGCGAAAGGTTGACCGTCATCACCATGGTGTCGCGCGGATTCACCCCCGCATTGACGCGCAGCAGTCCCAGGAAATACAACGCCGTATTCAGCGCACCTGCGATCAGCAGCATGGAGAGCGCAATCTCCGCGATCACCAGCGTCGCGCGCGTCCGCCCGTGCTGTCGCGAATCGGTTGCGGTGCGCCCCGGATAGAGAGCGGCTTTCCCGTCTCCGCGCAGCAGGCGCAGCGCAGGAATAATCCCAAACAGGAGCCCTGTGCCCAGCCCAACCAGCGCCGTAAATCCCAACACCAGCGGATCGAGCTGCACTTCGGACGGCCGCACAAAGCCTTTCGGCCAGGCCGCTATGGGAATGTGGGTCAGGCCCAGAGCAACCGCCAGCCCCGCGACCGTCCCCAGCAACGCAAGCAGCAGACTTTCGGTCAGCGTCTGCCGCACCATGCGTCCGGCGGATGCCCCCAGAGCGCGCCGCACGGCGAACTCCCGCTCCCGTTCCGATGCACGGGCCAGCAGCATGTTTGCCAGATTCACGCAGGCGATCAGCAGAATGAATCCCACCGCGGCCATCAGCACCAGCAGCAGCGACCGCATATCGCCGAACACGGTCTTTGCGAGGCTCTGCACGTCCACTCCGTGCTTGTTGTCTGGAAACTGGCGATCGATCTGCGCCTGCAGGCCGCTTAGTTCCGCCAGCGCCTGCGACCTGGTGGCGCCTGGCCGCAGCAGCCCCACGGCAAACAGATAATTCGTCCCATGCTGATCCCACGGCGGATTCGCTTCCAGCGGCATCCAGATCTGCGCGGGATGGTTGCCGCTCGGCTTCACACTGGGAATTACGCCCACCACCGTATAGGCCTTGCCCCCAAGGTTCAGAGTGCTGCTAACCACGCCCGGATCGCTGTTGAATTCCTCGCGCCAGAACTGCTCCGAGAGGATGCAGACCGGCGCACCGCCCTTCCGCTGTTCCGAGGCCAAAAAGCTGCGTCCCAGCACAGGCTCCATCCCGAACATCCGGAAATATCCGTCGCTGACCAGCGCTCCGTTCACGATCTCCGGCTCGGATTTTCCCGTCGTCGAGGGAACCCATGTCGTGCGGCTCGGAACACTCGCCACCAACTGCGAAAACACCTTCGCGTTGGCCCGCCAGTCGATGAAGTCCGGATACGAAACCGAAAAATAAGAACCCTGTGGATAGACGTTGCGGATAGCCACCATCCGATCCGCATGCGGATAAGGAAGACGCAGGGCGCCCTGGATGATGCTGAAGATGGCGGTATTGGCTCCGATGCCGAGCGCCAGAGTCACCACCGCCGTAACCGCAAATCCCGGCGACTTGCGCAATTGGCGCCAGGCGTATTTCAGATCAGCAAACATTTCTTCTCCTGTACCTGCACCCGCTCCCCTGCGTTTACTCTGACCTGAGCGCCTTGACCGGATCGAGGCTGGCGGCGCGCAGCGCGGGAACCAGCCCTGCGAGCAGCCCTACCACCAGCAGCGCCGCCGCTGCTAAACCGAGCGACGAGAGGATTCCGCCGCCAAATTCTGTGAACATCTTTTTCAAAACCGCCGAGGCCACCGCGGACAGTGTCGCGCCGATTCCCAGGCCGATGACCACCAGCAGCAACGCATGTCCCAGGATCAACTGGACCACATCGATCCGCTGCGCACCCAGCGCCATCCGTACGCCCACTTCGCTGGTGCGCTGCGCAGTGACGTAGCTGATAAGCCCGTAGATGCCGACCACCGCCAGCAAGAGCGCGAGTCCGCCGAAGACCGCCAGCATCCGCACAATCAAACGCCGTCCGGCGAGCGAATCGGAGACCAGCGTCTCTGCCGGAACCAGGGTAGCGACCGCCTGGGAGGAATCGACCGCAGCCACCGCGCGCTTCAGCACCGATGCCATCTGATTGGGATCGCCCTGCGTGCGGACCAGGAAGTCGGCGCTGTTGCCGGTGCCCTGCGCAAAGGCAAAATAGCGCATGCCGTCGCTCGTATCCTCCTCGAGCGAACTCAACCGGACCGATGCGACGACTCCGACGATGGTCGCGGGGGCTTTACCGTTGCCGCACTCGAACGACATGTGCTGGCCCACCGGGTTCTGGCCCGGCCAGTATTTTTTTGCCAGCCGCTGATCGATCACTACCACCGGTTGACCGCCTGCTACATCGCCGGAGTCGAGCCATCGCCCGGCAAGCAGCGGAATCTGCATTACCTTCAGATAATCCGGTGTCGCGAGCGACAACTGGCTGTGTGGCCCCGGATCGTTGGGCGCGGTGGGGCGTCCGACAATTGAAAACGAGCACGAACCGCCGCCATCAGGATCGAAGGGCAGCGGCGCAATCGCAGCAGCAGCCAGCACGCCTGGTTGTGCCGCCAGATTGCCGACCACGCTCCCAACAAAGTTCGCCTGGCGCGTCTGGTTCTTCGAGAGGTCCTGTCCGGAGTACGGCACCATGGCCGCCATGACGCCATGAGGATTGAACCCGGGATCCACTTTCTGCAGTTTCTCGAGGCTGGTGAGGAACAATCCGGTCCCGGCCAGCAGGAAGAACGCCGCGGCCACTTCGGCGATCACGAAGACGCTGCGCATGTGCTGCTTTTCCGCCGAAGCCGTGCCGCCGCGACCACCCTCATGCAGGGCCAGTCGTGCACGCGACCGCATCAGGCCGATCGCGGGTCCAAGGCCTGCGATCACCGCCGCCAGCATCGCTACGAGGGCCGTGAATCCCAGCACGGCAGGGTCCGTGTGCACCACGAACCCAGTCGCCAGATCATGAGGAACCAGGTGGAGCAACAGCGTTCCGATCACTGGCCCAGCCAACACACCCGCAACGGCTGCCACGCCGGCCAGTAACAGCGTCTCGACCAGCATTTGCCGCACCATGCGTGAGGCGCTGGCACCCAGAGCGGTGCGGATGGCGAACTCGCGGCTGCGTGCTGAGGCACGGGCCAGGAGCAGTCCGGCGACATTTGCAGCGGCAATCAGTAATACCAACGCAACCACGCCGCACAAGACGTAGAGCGGCGTGCGCAGCGGTCCGGCGGCGAAGTCGGTGAGGGGCGTCGCATAGACCGACCACCCGGCACTTTTCGCGAACGAAGTACCTCGCTCGCTTCCCTGCAGCGTCGCCCACATGGTTGTGGCCAGCGACGCGCTGAATTTCTCGATGGTGACACCTTCACGCAGGCGCGCGGATGAGTAGTACTGTTCGTTGAAGAGGTTTCCTGGATCAAACGCCGCCGGAGCCAGGGCAATGGGAACCCATACCTCCGCCTTGCGCGGCCACGCAAAGTCACTGCGCATTACACCCAGAACGCGATAAGGCTTTTGATCGAGCAGCAGTGTCTGTCCGGCAACATCCTGTCTGCCTCCGAAAACCCGCTGCCACATTCCGTAGCTCAAAACGACGACGGGGCCTGCGTTGGGTTGATCTTCGTCGGCGGTAAAGGTCCGGCCCAGGATCGGCCGCGCCCCGAAAACGTCGAACCAGCGTGAAGATACCCTGGCGGCGGGAATATTCTCCGCCTGTCCGTCGCGCTCGATGTTGAAGCTGGCGCCCTGCTCGATTGCCGCCGCCTCTACCTCGTCACTCATCGCGGCCGCCTTCCCGAAGGTCGGCACCGATACGTCGGGAACGTCGAGCGTGAACTGCGTGTAGCGGACATGCATCACGGCGATCCGCTCAGGGTGATCGACCCCGGCCGGATGCCGCAGCACCGCATTGACCACACTGAAGATGGCCGTGTTCGCGCCAATGCCGAGCGCCAGGGTAAGAATCGCTGTCACGGTAAATGCGGGCGACTTGAGCATCTGCCGCAGGGCAAAACGAAGGTCAGTCAGCATGTGATTTCTCTTGGGCGCAGGGGCGCGCACACAGGGTCCGATGTAATAAGGGGCAGTTTGCCTGCCAACTTGAATCGGCGGATTGCCCTGAAAACACGCTGCTTAGTGCGTACCGCGGAAACACGGCTGTCCGCTGGCGTATTCCGCTGTTCGAAAATGGACGATACGGAGCAGGAAGCTGGAGGCAGAAGGAAGGAGCGGAAAGGCGAAGGAAGGAACTGGAAGTTGGCTGCCCAAGGTTCGTGCTTCGTGCTTCCGTCTACTTTTTGCCCTTGCGCAGATCGTCCATCAGGATGATGGCCTCGGCAATCTCGCGCAGTGGCTTGCGCTTTTGCCGGCTTTGCTTTTGGAGCATCAGATATGCGGCTTCTTCGTCGATGTTCAGCTCGCGCTGCAGCAGGCCTTTGGCGCGCTCCATTACTTTGCGCGTTTCCAGCTGATCGGCCAGCTGCGACTTCTCGTACTCCATGCGGGCCAGTTCCACCTCAGCACCCACCAGGTAGCCGATCATCGTGATCAGCTTGATCTCCCGGCGTGAGTGGTTGTGCACCTCGCGATGCTGCATGTTGATGGCCCCCACCAGCTTGCCCCGGCAAAGAATCGGCACCGCCAGAAATGCCTCGAAACGATCTTCCGGAAGGCTGGGGAAGCGCGCGAATCGCGGATCGACCCAGGCCTTCGCCGGCAGGGCCACCGTCTGCTTGTGCTCGGCCACCCAGCCGGTCACGCCCTGACCGAGGTCGATCTCCATCCGGTCCACTACGTCGTCGTGCGGATTCTTCGAGGCCCGCAGCACCAGCTTGTCTTTCTCAAGGACGTAGATGAAGCATGAGTCGCAGCGCACCGCCACCGTCACCATATCGATCACCCGCTGCAGGACCTCGTGAAACGGGTCGGCGGCCGCCATGCGGCTGCCGATATCGTGCAGCAAATCGATATCGCTGGTCTCTTCCTGCGTGCGCGGTGTCTCGTCCAAGCTTCTCTCCCCGAAGGCGACTGCCAGGCGTCCACAGTGTTGTTTTGGAAATCGGATCGCGCTGTCAAAAACAAACTGACAACCCTATCCTGGCACAAGATGACGCCAAGCGCTGATTCTGTTTGCAGTGGAAGCGCGCAGATGGTTCGCGAGCACACGCTTCTGCGGCGACCCTCTCTTCAGGGCACAGTTTGCCTCACCCTGACTCCGTCGCTACTTTGAATGAATTTTCTGCCAGAGCCGCGCCACCGCGCTGCCCGCCGGCTTCGCGGCTGACGGTTTGGGCGGCGGGGCAGGTTTTGCGCCATTGGCCGGCGTTGGCGAGCTGTTTGGCGGCGGCTGATTCGGAGCCGGCTTCGCATCCGGCGCGGTCCCGGCGTCGCCTGCCGGACCGTGCGCGACTGCACCCGCCTTGTCGGAACTGCCGCCAGGAGCCGGACCCGCGGGACCCGGGCTGCCGCTCGGCTTCGCTCCTTCTCCGCCCGCTTTGCCCGGCGCTTTCTGGTCCAGCGGAACCAGCGGCGCGTCCACCGTCAGATACTGCACGATCAGCGAGATTCTCCGGTTCGATGGATCGAGCGGATTCGATGGCACCCTTAGCTTCTGATCCGCGAAGCCGCGTACCTGAGACACCTGGTTGGCGCGCAGCCCGGAGTTCTGCATCACCCTCCGCGCCGCGTTCGCCCGATCCGTCGAGAGATCCCAGTTGCCGTAGCCATCCTTCGACGCGTAGGGCGCTGCATCGGTATGGCCTTCGATCGAGACGCGATTCGGTATCCCACCCAGCTGCCCGGCCAGCATCTCCAGCAGCTCCTGGCCGTTCCCGTTCACCTTCGCGCTGCCGGTGTCGAAAAACGTTCCGTCCCTGGTCTCCAGCAGTTCGATGCGCAGACCCTCCGGCGTAATCGTGATCTGAATCTGGTTCTGCAGCGTTTTCAGATCGTTCATTTTGTGAATGGCTTCTTCGATCTTCTTCTTCAGCTCCGGAATGTTCTTCTCGGTGAGCGCCAGATTGTCGCTGGTCCCGGACTGATCCGTGCCGGTTTCCTTCGCAGTGCCCCGGGGATCGTTGAAGTATCCGGCCACCGCCTGCTTCACCTTCTCGCTTGTGTTCATGAGCCACAACACAATGAACAGCGACATCATGGCGGTCACAAAGTCGGCGTAGGCTACCTTCCACGCGCCGCCATGGTGACCGGCGTGTCCGGATTTTTTCTTGATAACGATGATCGGCCTGGCTGCTGGCATTCAATCCTCAGGCCACCGCATCGGCTGCCGGCGCCGCCGCCGTGCCTTGTTTGCGGCATGCCTCTTCCACTTCGGCAAACGAAGGCCGCACGTGCGATGGAATCGCCCTTCGCCCCATCTCAATGGCCACCACCGGAGGCTGGCCGCGAATGAACGCCAGCATCAGCACCCGCAGCACATAGAGAAATGCGTGCTCTTCCGCGGTGAGCTTCGCCATGTTTTGCGCGACCGGGCCCACCAGGCCGTAGCACAGCAGAATGCCCAGGAACGTTCCCACCAGAGCCGCCGCCACCTTGTGTCCTATCTCTTCTGCCGGGCCGCCCAAAGCCCCCATGGTGATCACAACCCCCAGCACCGCGGCCACGATTCCCAGCCCCGGCAGCGAATCGGCCATCGTCGACAGCGCATTCACCGGCTCCTCTTCACTGTGGTGCTGCACTTCCATATCAAGGTCCATCATCTGGTCCATGTCGAAGGCGTCCACGCCGCCGGTGATCACCATGCGCATGGTGTCGCACACAAAGTCGCGCAGATGATGATCCTTGACGAACGCCGGATAGGCCTGGAATACCGGGCTCTCTTCCGGCTTCTCCACGTCGGACTCAATGGTCAGCATGCCGCCGCGCCGCGCTTTCTGCAGCAGCTCATACATCATGCGCAGCGTCTCCAGATACCGGGATTTCCCGAATGGCGACGATCCGAAGATTCCTGTGGCGGCGGAAACAATCTTTTTCAGAGTCCGCAGCGGGTTGGCGATCAGCAGCGTTCCCAGGCCTGCGCCACCGATGATCAGCAACTCCGCCGGCTGCAGCAGTACCGCCAGGTGGCCGTGCTCCATCAGATACCCGCCTGCCACCGCTCCGAAAACCACCACGATGCCGATGATTACAAACATGTGTGTCTAAGGAACCTCCTGCGCCGAGACTCTCAGCGCACATCTGCATGCAGCCATGGCTGCGGAAGTGCGCCGAGATGCTACCCCCCTCATCGGCTGATTTCCTGTCGCCGACAGCGAGGCCCGGGGTGGAAAACTTCACGGCTTCCGGTCCGCCTCATCGATCGCGGCTCGGACACCGGTCCCCTGTCTGAAAACGGACACCCCCCTTCCGTTCCGGACACTCGCATCCTCACGCCAGACCCACACAGTCCTGAAGGAACAACCACTTCCGCCCCGCCGCATCTGGCAGCACGCGTGCTCTCCTGCCACTAATCCCCGGCTCTAAGAGGAGCGAACCGTGCTGCATGATCTGAAGATTGCCGTCCGTCATCTTTCGAAGTCTCCCGGTTTCTCTCTGACCGCCGTGCTCACACTCGCACTCGGCATCGGAGCCACCACGGCCATCTTCTCCATCGTCGAAGGCGTGCTCCTGCGCCCGCTGCCTTTTCCCCATCCAGAGCAGCTCATCGTGCTCTCCGACAGGCTGGAAGGCGCGGACATCAACGGCGTGACGGCCGTCGGCGTCACTACCACCGACATCGTCAACTACACGCGCGATACGCACAGCTTTGCAGCGCTGGGCGGCTATACCTTCGTTGCTTATGAACTTTCCGGGCCTGGCGAACCGGCCCAGGTGAACGCCGGCCGCATGACGCCGGGCGTTTTCGCAGCGCTCGCCGTCGAACCCCTGCTGGGCCGGGTCTACACCCAGCAGGAGGACGACCAGCACCAGCAGGTGACCCTTCTCAGCTACGCCACCTGGAAAAGCCGCTTCCACGGCGACGCCGGCATCCTCGGGAAAAAGATCCTGCTCGATCGCAAGCCGTACCTCGTCATCGGCGTCATGCCGCGCAACTTCGAGTTCCCCCTCGTCCCTGGCCATCTCAATCGCAGCGAACTCTGGATCCCGATGAGCCTTCGTCCCGAGGAGCTCAACGGCGGCGCCCAGGCCAACTGGAGTTATCAGATGGTCGGCCGCCTTAAGCCGGGCATCACCGCTGCGCAGGCTCGCGAAGATGCCGATCGCGTCGCGAAAGAAACGATGCGCAACTATCCCGCCTTCATGGCCAGCCTGCATATCAGTCCCGTGGTCAACGGCCTGCATGAGGACACCATTGCTCAGGCTCGGCCGCTGGTCCGCACCCTGTTCCTCGCCGTCGCCGTCGTGCTGCTGATCGCCTGCGCCAATCTCGCCGGACTGCTCCTCGTGCGCGCCATTCGCCGCCGCCGCGAAATCGCCGTCCGCCTCGCCCTCGGTTCAAGCGCCTCAACTCTGCTGCGACAGGCGCTGCTCGAGAGCCTGGTGCTCAGCGTGACCGGTGGGTTCATCGGACTCATCGGCGCTGCCGTCGCGCTTAAAGTCGGGACCAGCTTCCTGCCGGAGACCCTTCCCCTCGTCAGCAACATCAGCCTCGACTGGATCGTCGCCGCCTTCGCCCTTGCGCTGGCCATTGTCACCGGCGTAGTCAGCGGCGTAGCGCCCGCGTTTGCCGCGATCCGCACCAGCGTGAACGAGACGTTGAAGGAAGGCGGACGCACCGGCACATCCGGCGCAGGACACGCGCGGCTCCGCTCCGGTCTCGTCATAGCGGAAATTGCGGTCGCCCTCGTGTTGCTCGCAGCCTCGGGCCTGCTGCTGCGCAGCTTTGAAAAAATGCGCGAGGCCGATCTCGGCTATCGGCCCGACCACACCCTGGTCGCCCTCTACAATCTGCCGCGCAAGCAGTACAGCACCCAGCCCGCCGTCGACCAGTTCAATCAGGAGTTGCTGCGCCGCCTGCAGGCGATCCCCGGGGTTTCCAGCGCCGGCCTGACGTCGTTCCTGCCTGCCAACGGCCAACAGGGCAATTCGGCCTTCGTCGCCGAAGGCTATGTTCCGGCCAGGCCGGGAAGCATTGACCTCGCCACCCCAATCCAGACGGAGGGCGACTACTTCCAGGCCATTGGAACACCGTTGCTGCGCGGCCGGTTCTTCACCGACGCGGACAATGCCCAGGCTCAGCTCGTGGTGATCGTGAACCATACCTTCGCGCAGCAATCCTGGCCCGGACAGAATCCACTCGGCAAACGCATGCGCATCGGCACCACCGAAATGCAGACTCCGTGGGCCACCGTCGTGGGCGAAGTGGCCGACGTCAAAGAAGGCTCACCCGACGCGCTCCCCAGGCAGCAGTACTATCAGCCGGTTTTGCAGGCGGAGGCGTTCTTCGGATCCCTCGGCAATCCTGCTACCGACCTGAATGGCAACGGCGGATTCATTACGCTGCGGACGTCGATGCCGCCGGAGCTGATGGAAAATCAGCTGCGCGCGACGGTGCGCTCGCTCGACGCGCAGCTCCCGCTGACGCAACTACAAACGATGGAGCATGCCATCAGCGATTCGGAGGCGCCGCGCCGCTTCAACACCGTGCTCATCTCCTCCTTTGCCGCGGCTGCGCTCCTGCTCGCCGTGCTCGGCATCTACAGCGTCATCGCCTTTACCGTCGCGATGCGTGTACATGAGATGGCCATCCGCATGGCGCTGGGATCGCAGCGCTCGGGCATTGTCGGCCTCGTGATGATGTCCGGCCTCAAGCTCGCCGCCGCCGGCAGCGTGATCGGCCTCGCCGGCGCCATTGCCGCTTCGCGCCTGCTTAAGACTTTCGTCTTCGGAATCAGCACCCTCGATCCTGTGGTGCTGGTCGTAGCCGCCTTCATGGTTCTTATGCTGGCCATGGCCGCGTCTCTGGTGCCCGCTCGCCGCGCAGCCACCATCAATCCCGTGAAAGCTCTGCGCGCTGAATAAATCGCGCAGCTCCCTGCGCCGGAGCCGCGCGGACGATGCCTTGTACTCGCAGTTCAGGCGCGGCGATGCGTCGAAGGATTCCAGGGCGACCCGGGCCGAGGGCGTCCCGGTTTAAACCTCGCGCCAACCCTTGCGCGCCTTCGCTACACTCTTCGCATGGCGCTCCAGTTCACCACCTCCTACCTCGAAGACTCCATCGCCGTTCTCGGCTATTACAAGAAGCTCGCAGAGCGCGCCATGGATCAGATCACCGACCAGCAGCTGTTTGTGGCGCTCGACGGCGAAGCGAATTCCATCGCCATCATCGTGAAGCACATGACCGGCAACATGCGCTCCCGCTGGACCGACTTCCTGACCACCGACGGCGAAAAACCCGACCGCAATCGAGATGGCGAATTCGAAGAGCCGCCCGCCACCCGCGCCGCACTCCTCGCCCTGTGGGAGTCCGGCTGGTCCTGCGTCTTCTCAGCGCTCCGGCAGCTCACCGACGCCGACCTCGGCCGCACCGTCACCATCCGCGGCGAAGCCCATTCCGTAATGCAGGCCATCAACCGCCAGCTGGCGCACTACCCGCACCACGTCGGCCAGATCGTTCTGCTCGCGAAACACTTTGTCGGCGACCGCTGGAACTCCCTCAGCGTCCCTCGCAAAGGCTCGGCGGACTTCAATCGCCGCGTCAGCGCCGGCCAGGCGAGCCAGCGCTAGCCAACCGCGATCGGCCAACGTCAATCTTCAGAGCGGTAGTCTGTTTTTATGCAGACCTTCTTCCGCGACCTGCGCTTCGGCCTGCGCATGCTTCGCCGCAATCAGGGCTTCACGCTTGTTGCGCTGTTCACCCTGGCGCTTGCCATCGGAGCCAACACCGCCATCTTCTCCGTCACCAGCGCCTTGTTGCTGCGGCCCTTTCCCTATCGTCAGCCGCAACAACTTCTCAGCATCGGCTTTGGCGGCTCCGGCAGCGGGCCGCTCACGCTGCTCCGCTACGAATTGCTGCGCGATCACGCCCGCACCTTCGAGACCGCCGCCTTTACCAATGACAATTTCAACCTCACCGGCGCCGGCGAGCCCGTGCAGGTGCCCGTGGCCCGCGTCTCGCCGAATTTCTTCTCTCTGCTCGGCGTCCGTCCGGGCCTCGGCCGCGCTTTCACAATGGATGAAGGCCGTCCTGAAGGCCATCCTGTCGTCCTCATCGGCAACAACCTCTGGCGGACACGCTTCAACAGCAATCCCGGCATCGTCGGCACCAGCGTCTCTCTCGACGGCGTGCCGCATACCGTCATCGGGGTTCTCCCCGCCGGCGTCCAGTTCCCCTTTGTCGGCAAAGCCGACCTATGGACGCCGCGCTACTTCGAGTTGACTCTGATGCCGGCGTCGCGCATCCGCATGGGCGTCGGCTATCTCAGCTTCGTCGCGCGGCTCGCTCCCGGCGCGACCATCGCCCAGGCCAACTCCGAACTGGGTGTTCTCGATCGCCAATATCGCATCCAGAATCCCACCGCGCCCGACGCCGCTGCCTCGCGTACGCTGATCGCCACACCATTGCGCGATATCGTGGTCGCCGGCCTGCGCACCAAACTCTGGATCCTTTCCGCCGCCGTCCTGGTCCTGCTGCTCATCGGCTGCGCCAACGTCGCCAGCCTGCTGCTTTCCCGCGCCCTCGCCCGCCGCCGCGAGCTCGCCGTACGCGCCGCTCTCGGAGCCAGCCGCTCCGCCGTCATCCGCCAGCTCCTCACCGAAAGCATGCTGCTCGCGTGTACCGCCGGCGTCCTCGGCATCGCGCTCGGTTACGCCGCCGATCGCGCGCTGACGGCGTGGGGCACAACGCAATTGCCTGAGGGCATCCCCGTCGCCATCGACGCGCGCGTGCTCCTTTTCGCCGTCGCCATCTCCTTCTTCACGGGAATCCTCACCGGTCTCTTCCCCGCTCTGCAGCTGGCGCGCACCGACCTCAACTCCACGCTGCGCGACGAAGGCCGCGGCCTCACCGGCGGCCGTTCGCGCGGGCGTGTGCGCAGTCTTCTTGTTGTTGGACAGGTGGCCCTCTCGCTCCTGCTGCTCATCTGCGCCGGCCTGCTGGTGCGCAGTTTCGATCGCCTGCTCCACGTCGATCCCGGCTTCGAGGCACACAACATCCTCACCCTCGGCATTTCGTTGCCAACGGAAAAATACGCGAAGCCCGACCAGCAAACCGCGTTCTTCGATGAAACTTTGCGCCGTGTCTCCGCGCTTCCCGGCGTGCGCAGCGCCGCCATCTCCGCCGCGCTGCCCCTCAGCTTTACCCGCATCACGCCCGTTCTGCCTGAAGGTCAGCCTGCTGTCTCACTCGGCCAGCGTCCTTTCATCGACATTGAAGCCATCAGCCCGCGATGGTTCGAAACCATGCGCGTCCCGCTGCTCTCCGGCCGCATCTTCACCGACGCCGACGGCCTGCACGCGCCGAAGGTCGTCATCGTCAACCAGACCTGCGCGCGCCGTTTCTGGCCGGGACAAAACCCCATCGGCAAAACCTTCATCGTCGGCCGCGGTCCCATGCTGTCAGAAGTCATCGGTGTCGCCGCCGACATTCGCAACAACGGGCTCGGCGAAGAGACGCAGCCCCAGCTCTATCTTCCGTTCAGGCAGCTTCCGTGGACCGAGATGAACCTCCTCGTCCGCACCGACGTTCCGCCGCTGCAGATGGCCGGGGACGTTCACGCGCAAATCTCCGCCATCGATCCCGATCAGCCGGTTACTGCCATCCAATCCGTCGACGACCTGATGGACGCAGGCCGGGCGCAGCCGCGCTTCACCATGGTGCTGCTGGCTGTCTTCTCCGTCACCGCGCTCGCGCTGGCCGCCATCGGCCTCGCTGCCATGCTCACGTGGACCGTCGTCGAGCGCCGCCAGGAAATGGCGATCCGGCTGGCCCTCGGCGCAGACCGCAACGACATTCTCCGGCTCGTCGTCCGCCAGGGTCTCGTTTTGGCCATCACCGGCATCGCCATCGGCCTCGCCGCCGGATTCCTGCTCACCCGCCTGATGGCCAGCGTGCTCTACAAAACCAGCGCGCACGACCTTCGCACCTTCGCCGCAGCGCCCCTGGCCTTTTTATTGATCGCCTGGCTGGCCAGCTACCTGCCCGCCCGCCGCGCCACCCGGGTCGATCCCCTCGACTCTCTAAGGCTGGATAAGCCGGAAATCCCGGTCGTTTCCTCTGAAAATGACCATGTCCGAAAACCGCTAATTCTCACCTGTCGCGAGTGAGAAACTTTCTTCATGGAACTTCCTTCCCGCGAAACCTGCTTTCGCGCCCTGCAGAGCCGCGATGCCCGGTTCGACGGCCTCATCTTCGTCGGCATTCGCACTACCGGCATCTATTGCAGGCCCGTCTGCCCTGCACGAACGGCGAAACCTGAAAACTGCCGGTTCTTTGGCTCGGCCGCCGCCGCCCAGGAGGCAGGCTTTCGCCCCTGCCTCCGCTGCCGGCCGGAAACGGCTCCGGAATTCGCCTGCTGGCAAGGCACTTCGAATTCGGTTTCTCGCGCCCTCGCCCTCATCAGCGATGGCGCTCTTGACGGCGATGACGCCACCGTCGAGAAACTTGCCCAGCGCCTCGGCCTTGGCGAGCGCCACCTGCGCCGGCTGTTTCTTCAGCACCTCGGCGCTTCCCCCATTGCCGTCGCGCAGACTCGCAGAGTGCTCTTCGCCAAGCACCTGATTCACGAAACCAGTATGCCCATGGCGGACGTCGCCTTTGCTGCCGGATTCTCCAGCGTGCGACGCTTCAATGAAACGTTTCGCAACCTCTTTCATCGCCCTCCCCGCGCACTGCGGCATCGAACAGCTTCCAGTTCCACCGCCAGGGAAGCGGAGGTGAAACTCCGTTTGCGTTACCGTCCCCCTTATGACTGGGATTCCATGCTCGGCCTTCTCGCCGCGCGCGCCATTCCCGGCCTTGAAGTCGTACACGACGGCGTCTATGCCCGCGCGGTCGACATCGGGGGACGTATTGGCAGCGTCGAAGTTTCTCACGCGCCGCGGCACCAAAGCCTCGCCGTTATCATTCGCTTTCCCGAGGTCGGCGCCTTCCCAGCCATCGTGAGCCGCGTACGGCGGCTCTTCGATCTCGGTGCGGACATCGAGACCATTGACGGGCACCTTTCCCGCGACCCTCTGCTTGCGCCTCTGGTAGCCGAGCGCCCGGGCCTGCGCGCACCCGGCGGTTGGGATGGCTTTGAGCTCGCTGTGCGAGCAATCCTCGGTCAGCAGATCACCGTCGTGGCCGCTCGCCGTCTCGCGCAGCAACTTGTTGCACGTCACGGCCAACCCGTACCGCCGCAGTACGCCATCCATCCGGCCCTCATCCGCGTTTTTCCAGCCGCGGCTCGCCTGGCTCGAGTCCGATCCATCGGTCTCGGCATGCCGGCCGCGCGCGAGCATTCTCTGAAGGCGCTCGCCGCAGCAGTCGCCGCCGATCCGGATCTCTTTCGCCAGCACGGCACCATCGAGACCGCTATCGAGCGCCTGCGCACGATTCGCGGCATCGGCCCATGGACCGCGCACTACATCGCGCTGCGAGCCATGCGTGAGATGGATGCCTTCCCCTCAACCGATATCGGCCTGCTGCGCGGCATGGCCGGCATCGGCGCAGCCTGTTCGTCTTCCGCGCGCCTCGAGCAGCGCGCTGAATCGTGGCGGCCCTGGCGAGCCTACGCCGCTCAGCACCTCTGGACCAGCGATGCAACCAGGAGTCTCCATGCCTGAAACTCTGCGCTTCTTTCTCGATCGTCTCGATACACCCATCGGCGTTATGCTCATCGTCACCGACGCCGAAGGCATTCTTCGCGCCATCGACTGGGACGACCACGAGCCGCGCATGCGGGCCTTGCTCCGCCGTCACTATGGCGCGCACGGCTTCACCTTCGAAGCGAAGCCCGGCCCACCCAACGTCACCCGCGCGCTTCGGCAATATTTCTCCGGCGACCTGACCGCCATCGATGCCCTGCCGGTGAAGACCGCCGGAACCCCGTTCCAACGCGAGGTGTGGCAGGCGTTGCGCAAGATTCCCTGCGGGACAACGACCTCGTACGGGGAGCTCGCTGCGCAGATCGGCCGGCCTGCCGCTGTCCGAGCCGTGGGACTGGCCAACGGCGCCAATCCCATCGGCCTCGTTGTGCCCTGTCATCGTGTCATCGGATCGAATGGCTCCCTCACCGGTTACGGCGGCGGCCTTCATCGCAAATCCTGGCTGCTGCACCATGAGTCGGGCTCCGGGCACGAGCCCGATCGTCTCTTTTGAAGAACAAACGGGCGCGTGTACCAAATGCAAACCGCGATCCGCCGGGGCCGAGTAAAATCGACGTTAATATTCTTTGAGTTACCAGGCTCGCCCTCGTCCGCCGTTAACATCGTTTGCGATTGATGTGAATCTTCCCCGCCCCCAATTCATTCCCGCACTTGCCATCTTCGCGGCCACGGCCATCGTCCTCTTCGCTGCGGAACGCCTCGGACGCGGCCCGCTCTCGCTTCAACTTCTCGGCGCTCTGGTTTTCGCCCTCCTCCTCGCCATCGCAGCGGCGCGTCTGCTGCCCACTCTAAGCGCTGTTCGCGACACGTCCACCCTTGCCGAGAATGAGCACGCCCGCTTTCTGGCCGCCGCCGAAAGCACCCTCGACGACTTTTACATCTTTGACGGCGTCCCCGATGCCTCCGGCGCCATCGCCGACTTCCGCTTCAGCTACATCAATCCCAACGCCGAGCGCCGCCTCCGCGTCCGTCGCGAAGACCTCATGGGAAAAATCCTCACCGAGGTCCGCCCGTTCATGGTCTCCTCCGGCCTCATCGATCACTACCGCGAGGTCGTCCGCACCGGGATTCCCTATACCTGCGAAGTTTTCATCGACGACGAAATGATCCAGGGCACCTGGCTCAACGTGCAGGTGGTTAAACTCGGCGACGGCGTCGCCGTCACCAGCCGCGATGTTACCGAACGCCGCCGGCTCACCGATCGCGTGCACTACCTCGCCCACCACGATCACCTCACCGGCCTGGCCAATCGCGCGCTCCTGCAGGAGCGCCTGCAGTACGCCGTCGTTCGCGCCGAACGCCACCAACACAAGGTCGCCGTCTTCCTTCTCGACATCGACTTCTTCAAGCAGATCAACGACGCCCTCGGCCACGCCCACGGCGATGCGTTGCTCGCCACCGTCGGACAGCGCCTGCTTTCCTCCGTGCGCGAGAGCGATACCGTTGCCCGCGTGGGCGGAGATGAATTCGTCATCGTCATGCCCGATTTCCGCAGCCTCGACGATGTGGAGCATTGCGGCCGTCAGATCATTGAGAACGCCGCTCAGCCCATCACCATCGGCGATCAGGACCTCAGTATTACCGTCAGTGTCGGCATCGCCATCTATCCGGAAGGCGGACTCGAAGCCCATGATCTGCTGCGCAACGCCGACACAGCGATGTACGCCGTCAAAGACGCCGGGCGCAACAGTCTTTCCATCTTCACCCCCGGCATGCTCGAAAACCGGCGCAACTCCGCCTGAAATCCTGCAGGCTGCTAGTCCCCGCGCAGCGTCTCCATCGGATCGGCCTGGGTGGCGCGATACGCCGGAATAAGGCACGCCAGCAGCATGGTCAGCGCTATCCCCGCGCACATGGCTGGGTACAGAACCGGTCCTGTCCGGGTCAGGGTCAGGAGCATTGACTGCCGGAGGGCGCGCGCCAGCAACTGGGTTGACGGCCACGCCAGCGCAAGCCCCACGCCGATCCCGGCCGCGCTCATCCACGCCGCGTTCCGCAACACCAGCAGCAGGATCTTTTGCCGCGACGATCCCAGCGCCAGACGAATGCCGAATTCCCGGCTGCGCTGGCTCACCGCGTACGCGATCACGCCGTAAATTCCAATCGCCGACAAAACCAGCGCCATCCCCGCAAACGCCGTCAACAGCATCGCGTTGAACCGGAACAGGGCGTGCTGATCGCGGAACAGCTCTTCGAGGCTGCGGGCGTTATACACCGGCTCATCCGCATCCATCTTTGCCAGCCGCCGGCGGATCGCCCCAGGCACATCGCCCGCGCCCGGCGCCGTCTTTACCAGCAGCGACACCGTCGTCTCCGGATCCTGCGCCATCGGCACAAAAACCATCTGCGGCGTGATCTGGAACAGCCCGTACTCCTTGGTGTCCTGAATCACGCCTACAATCGTCAGCGGCGGCCCTGTGGTTTTCGCCGTTGCGGACTCATTCACATCGCCATCGAGGTAGATCACTTTCCCGAGCGGATCGGCATCACCGAACTGCTTCTTTGCAAATTCTCTGTTCACCACGGCCACCGGCTGCTGTCTCTCACCATCGGAATCCAGCAGACCGCGCCCGCGCACGAGGCGGATTCCCGTCACTTGAAAGTAGTTTGGCGTCGCTCGCTCGTATTCGGTGATGGAGCGATCGTTCATCGTGCCCAGCGGCCTTCCTGCGATATGAAATCGCTGAACCGATCCCTGATCCTCCATCGGCGCGCCGCTGCCCACCGCCGCGTCCACCACTCCGGGGATCGTCCTCATCTCTTCCGTGGCCCGACTGAAGAAGCTCGTCCATTGCTGAGGCTCAGCGTACTTCGTCTTTGGGAGCGAGATACGCATCGTCATCACGTCGTGCGCGTCGAAGCCGGGATCGATCCGCATATACGACGAGAAGCTGTTCAGGATGTCGCCCGCGCATAACAGGAGCGCCAGCGTCACTGCCACTTCCCCCGCCACCAAACCCATTTTCAGGCGATTGCCCCGCACCCCTCCGGTGTTCGAGCGCCCGGACTCCTGCAGGGTTCCATGCAGTGAGACGCCGGACACGGTCAGCGCCGGCAGCACGCTGAACAGGAATCCCGTGAGCAGCGACACACCCAGCGCCACGGCCAGCACCGTTCCGTCCGGCGAAACCTGCTTCAATTCGGGCATGACGGTGGTCGGCGCTGCGAGAGCCAGCGCGCGGGTTCCTGCAAAGCCGAGGCCGATTCCCAGCAGCCCTCCAAAGAAAGAGAGCAGCAAGCCCTCGGTCATCAACTGCCGCACCAGCCGTCCGCGCCGCGCTCCCAGCGCCGTGCGCACCATCAGCTCCTTTTGCCGCTCAAGGCCGCGCGCCAGCAGCAGGTTCGCCACATTCGCGCACGCAATCATCAGCACCAGCCCTACCGCCACCGAGAGCAGAGTCAGCAGTCCGCGCCAATCGCTCACCCCGCGGTCGGCCAGCGGGAACAGGTTCACGCCCCAGTTCCGGTTCGTCTCCGGATACTCCTTCGCCAGCTGCTGCGCCACGCCGTCGAGGCTCGACTGCGCCTGTTGCACTGTCACCCCGGACCGTAGCCGCGCCACTACCTCCAGCAGAATGTCCTTCCGGCTCGTCTTCTCTTCCGCGCTCATCGCCAGCGGCGTCCAGATCTCGACATCGGTTCCGATCCATCCAATCGGAAACCGGAAATCAGGCGCCATGACGCCCGCCACCGTGTACACCTGATCGTTCGCGCGAATCGTCCTTCCCACCACGTCCGGATTGCCCGCGTAGCGGCGCTGCCACAATGCATAGCTCAGGATCGCAACGTTGCTCGCGCCCGGCACATCCTCACCGCTGCGGAATCCGCGGCCCAGCATCGGCTCCACGCCCAGCACGTCCAGCAGGTTTGCCGAGATGTGCGCGGATCGCACACGCTCCGGATGATCGCCGCCGCCGAGGTTCAGGCTGCTGATTCTCCACGCGGCAAATTCGCTGAACGGCCTCGTATCCGCCTGCCAGTCGTCGTAGTTCGCCGGCGCCACCGTCATCCGGTTTACGCCGGAATCGGACAGGCTCTTCCCCATGATCTCCACCAGCCGGCCCGGCTGCCGATAGGGCAGTCTTTGAAACAACACGGCATGATCGGCGCTGAAGATGGCGGTGTTTGCGCCGACCCCGAGCGCCAGCATCAACACCGCCGTTGCCGTAAATCCCGGCCGACGCATCATGGTGCGCAAGCCGTACTGCAGATCGCGCCCCGTGTCTCCCATCCAGCGCGTGCCCCGCGCCTCACGCATCTGCTGCTTGCGCTGTTCGGCTCCGCCCAGCGCAATCGCCGCGGCTCGCCGCGCCTGCTCAGCGCTCATCCCACGCCGGATATTCTCCTCGGTTTGCCGCTCGATGTAATCCCGCAGCTCCTCATCCGCGTCCGCATCTGCCGCGGCTCCGCGCAACAACGAACGCACGCGCAGGGGAAGTGCGTAAACCCAGTTCAACAGGCTCCATTTCACCGACTGCATCACTATCCCTCCGTCAGCCGCACCACGCCGGTGATAGCTGTTGACAAGCGGTCCCAGTTCGCAGCCTCGCGCGCAAGGTGCCGGCGGCCCAGCACCGTGAGCGAATAAAATTTTGCGCGGCGATTGTTGTCCGTCGGCTTCCACTCCGCCTTAATCCAGCCCTGGTGCTCCAGCTTGTGCAGCGCCGGATACAGCGACCCATCGCTCACCTGCAGCACCTCGCCGGAAATCTGCTTCAGCCGCTGGCCCAGCGCCCATCCATGCAGTGGCTGCAGCCCCAGGATTTTCAGAATCAGCAGGTCCAGCGTCCCCTGCACCAGATCGGACGGCTTGCTCATCGCTCTTCCTGACCGCTCCCCACGGTTACCGAGGGATCATAGCCCATTCTTCCCTCGGTAAGCAAGAGGAGGGACGAACCCCGACGCAAAAACTCTCCACCAACCCCGGGGTTGATGGAGAGTCTTTGCCCTTCCGCCGACTTTTACCGAACCGCTACTTCCACGTCGATCTCTTCCTCATCATCCACTTCCCCGTGCTCGCCGCACGGGTCGCACTTCTTTTTGCATGGATCGTCGCAGGGTTTTTTGCACCCGCAATCGTCCCAGATGGTGTAGGCCAGCACTTCGAGCACCTTCACCGGATCCGTCGGATCGTCGCTCCTGATGATCAACTCCTCCACGCGCGCGATCCTCTGCGTCGCCTTGTAGCGTATGACCACATTCAGGCTCGAGCCCGGATGCAGCGTCGCCGGGAAGGGATTGTTGATCAGCTTCCAGTGCGGGTTCTGATGCTTGAACGCCACGCTGCTGATGTGCAGTTTGCAATCGCCGACGTTGCAAATCTGGATGGTGCGCTCCGCCCGGCAGCAGGCTTTGACGCCGCCAAACCGGGTTGAGCCCGTCACCGCCAGTTTGCCGGCCGGCGCTTCGCCGTGCACCCGAACTGTCTTCGATCCGCCCGGAGCGTCGCTGAACACGGTGATCGTCCCCGCCTTCGCTCCAAAGCTGGTTGGCTGGAAGCGAACCGGCAGCGTGATCGAGTTACCCGATGCAACCACCAGTGGATATGCATTCACTCCCGGAAGCGTGAATTCAGGTGAAGAGCTGGTTACATCCAGGATCGAGAGGTTGCACGGACCGTTGTTGTTCAGCGTCAGCGGCTCCTCGCGGAACGACCCAACGCAGCAGTCGCCGAAGTTGCCGTGTCCCGCCATGATCGTTTCCAGCGCGCCCGTTCCGCCAAACCCGCGCGCTAAAACATCCAGCTTCGTGTTGATGGGATCGTCGCTGACAATCTGGAAGATCGCAGACTCGTTCACACCGCGGACGGTAGGGTTGTATTCGATGGTGAAGTCGATCTGGCTGCCCGGCTCGATCGCCAGCGGCGTCGATGGCAGTCCCAGCACGGTAAAGTCGCTGGAGCCCGCGATCCGCGTGATGCTCAGCACCATCAGATCCACGGTTCCCACGTTGTAGACGTGCAGCGTCCGATACTTTGGACCGCGGCACACAACGGCGAAGTCCAGATTGTCCTCGAGGTTCACCTCGATCACCGGCCCGAAGAAACGGCGCAAGCCGAGCAGCAGAGCTTTGCCGCGCGGGCTGCCCCAGCCGGTGCAGGCGTCCCATCCCACTCCTGCCGGATAGCCGGTCACGCCGGCGTTGTCGTTGTTCGCCGGCCCCGCTCCCGGAACGATGTCGCGGAAAACGCCTGACCCCAGTGCGTAGATCACCGGATTCACAAATCCAACGTTGAGCCCCAGGGCTCCGTTCAGGACGGCGATGAGGCCTGCCCACAGCGGGGACGACGCACTGGTCCCGTTGCCGGAGGATGCCGAGCCGCCCTCGAAGATGCCGGAGTAGGCGGCATTCGCGCTTGCGTTGCCAGCGACGTCCGGAACGCCTCGTCCGGCTTTGCCGTTGTAGAGAGAAACCGGTATGCCCGCCGCGCTTTGATAGCTTGGCTTGGAGAAGAACGCGCTCACACCGCCGCCGGTGGTTCCCCACTGTCTGGGATCCGCGGAGCTCGGATCGTTCCAGACATACTCGTCGAAATTCAAGCCGCTCACGTTGCCGATGGTGGTGCCGCCTACGGCCAGCACCCAGGGACTGCTGCCTGGGAACTGCACGTGCGCCTTGTGATCCGGTCCAAAGGGCTTGGACCACGCCCCCGGATTGCCGCCCACTTTGGAGCTGGCTCCCGTATCGCCGGATGCGATGCAGATCGTCACCCCCTGCAGCGCCGCATCCATGAACGCGTCGGAAACCGTGGAAAGTAATCCGGCGCTCACGCCCTCGTTGGTCAGCGTGTCCGGGTCGTCACCGTCGCAGATGTAAAAGCTCGACGAAACCACGGAACAACGCGGGTCGCCCAAACCTGGGTGCGCCACGCGAAAGAACAGATTGACCCAGCCCATCTCATCGCCGGGCTGGAAGTACACTGCCACCGCTGCGCCGGGCGCCGCCAGGGCCGCAATGCAGATGTCCTGGGTCGTCTCGCCATCCGCAAAGCCTCCGTTGGTGGCCCCGTCAATCGATACATCCGTCAGTTGCGGTGGGCTGCCGGCAAAGGTGAGGCTGATGTCCGAGGCGAGGTATCCGCGCGTCGACACGATGCCGATCGTCTGACCGGCCGCCGCGTTCGTGGGAAAGTCGTACAGCTTTGTAATCTCGGTGGTCGGCAGCGGAGTCGTGCCCGGAGGATCCGCGGCATTGTGCTTGGTGATGGTCCGATTGTCGAGACCGAAGATGCCGGTGATGATCTCACTCAGTTCGTTGGGAACGTGAATAAAGCCGTCTCGCCCGCGATACGTCTCCGTTTCCGGATGACCGCGACGCCCCCGCACAATGGTGTGGCGATAGCGTCCGAGCGTCACGCCGAACGCCCGGCTCATCTGCTCCACCGTTCCGGAAACCATGACGCTGCGCCGCGCGGCACTTGCTTCCGTCACACGCAACCCGTGCGTGCGCGCAAATTCTTCTACACGCCGCAGTTCCTCAGGATGCGCGCCGTATTGCGCCGCGAAGCTCTCTTCCGGCTCGCGCTGCCGCTCCGCAAACGGAGTCTTCGCGAAGTAATCGAAGTCCGGCACAGGCGCGCCGTCCGGCCGCCTCCGCAGGATGACGGTTGCGGTGAAGTGTTCGTTGGGATCGGCGGGTCCGAGGTACTCGGCGCCTTTCGAAGGATGCCGTTCACTGCCGGCAAGCCGCTTGTAGCCTTTGGGTGTTGTTGCCGTTGTCTCTGCCATCGCTCGCGCTCCTCGTGCCCGCGTGGAAGCAGACGATCCTCAAGCGCACTGCGGCAGAAAAGGAATGCCGCTCAGGAGGCCGGCTTCCTTCGCTGCAGAGAAATCACTGGGGGAGGGGTCCATTTCCCTGCTGGGATTATTTGCATTGCGACGTATAGTGCGCGGCGCAGCAGGGCCGTTACGGCGCCCTGTCTTTTTTTTCGGAACGTAACCGCCCGCCGCGGATCAAATGCTCCGCCCCCCTCCCGGGAATCTCGGTAATCTCAGTAAAATGGAGACACGATGGCTACGCTTCTTTCCGCCGGTACAACCGCCCCCGATTTTCGTCTCCACGTCACCCCCGACCAGCAGCTCTCGCTCAGCGAGCTGCGCGGCCGCCCCGTGATCCTCGCCTTCTATCCCGCGGACTGGAGTCCGGTGTGCGGCGATCAGATGGCCCTGTATAACGAGATCCTGCCCGAGTTCCAGAAGTTCAACGCAGAGCTGCTTGGCATCTCCGTCGACGGCGTCTGGTGCCACGCCGCGTTTGCCGGCGAGAGAAAACTGCATTTTCCTCTGATGGCCGACTTTGAGCCCAAAGGCGCCGTTGCCCGCGCTTACGGAGCCTATCGCGAAGCGGACGGCATCAGCGAGCGCGCCCTGTTCCTGATCGACGCCACCGGCCGCATTGCATGGAGTTATTGTTCGCCTATTGCTGTCAACCCCGGCGCGGATGGCATTCTCGACGCGCTCGAAAAACTCCCCAAACAGGAGTGAGCATGACTCAACTCAAAATTCCGGTTGGACCCGAAGATCACGTCCACGGCGATCAAAACGCAGCATGCACCCTGGTGGAGTATGGCGACTACGAGTGCCCTCACTGCGCCGCCGTCTACCCCATCGTTCAACGTCTCGAGAAGCATTTCGGCAGCCGGCTTCGTTTCGTCTACCGAAATTTTCCGCTCAGCCAGATGCACTCCCACGCCGAGTCCGCGGCCGAGACCGCGGAGTTCGCCGCCGGCAAAGGAAAATTCTGGGAGATGCACGACCTGCTCTTCGAGAATCAGGCCCAACTAGGGTCGGGCCTCTACGCGAAACTCGCCGACGATCTCGGCCTCGATCCGAAGCTGTTACAGGAAGCCCTGCGCGCTAAAACCTATCAGGGTCACGTCCGCTCCGATTTCACCGGCGGCGTGCGCAGCGGAGTCAACGGCACCCCCACCTTCTTTATCGATGGCGAACGCTACGATGACTCCTTCGACTACCCAACGCTGATAGCGGCCATCGACGCAGCGATCAGCGAGGCGCAGTAGTCTGCGGATTTTGGGACCGATCCAGGCCTGTTTTTGCCTGGCTGGACCACATGCATCGCGTTTGCCCATGGAAGCCTGTTTTTGCCTGCATAGAGCTTTGTGCATTTCCGCTGACTTGCTGACTCGCTGACTTGCTAACTGGCTAACTCGCCAGCTTGCTGACTCGCTAACTCGCTGGCCCGCTCTTCCTTCACATCTCGTCGATCGTTTTGGCCGCTGCGTTAATCGCTTCGGTGATCTTCCGAATCTGTTCCGCGGTCGCCTCGCGCGAGACCCGCGTCATCACCGCACTGCGCAGGTTCATGAACGCCTTCATGATTTCAGGCGCCCGGCCCCGCTCGAAGCCTCCCCGCGCTTCGTCCAGCCGCGCGAACAGCTCTTCGATCCTCTGTTTGTGCTGCTCGAGGTACTCGAGACCTGCTGCCGTCACCGTGTAGACCTTTTTGTTGTCCGCGGAGTCGGAGACCGACGCCAGCCCTTCTTCTTCCAGCATGGTCAACGTTGGATAGATCACGCCCGCGCTCGGTGTGTATCCGCCCGCAAGCCGCTCCTCCATCGTCTTCATCAGCTGGTAGCCGTAGCTCGGCTGTTCTGACAGCAGCTTCAGGATCACGAGCTTCAGGTCGCCGGCGTCGAACAGCCGACCGCCCCCAAAACCACGCTCCCAGCGCCCGCGCCAGGGTCCCCCGAAGCCGTGGCGGCCGCGGCCTTCGGGGCCACCCTCCGGTCCTCGCTCAGGTCCGTGTCCGCCAAAGAATCCGACTCCAAACCATCCCTGCGGCCCGGCGTGCTGATGACGTCCAAAGCACCCTTTTCGGCCGCGATCTTCTTTATTTTCAAAATGTTGATGATGCATGTGTGTTTCCTTTCTGTATGCAATGTATCGTGAGATATATCTTTTGTCAAGACATAAAATATATCTTTTCTCTGCCTCGAATCCCGCTCTTCGCTAAAACCCTAAACTCCAAACTCTAAACTCTGTACCTCTGACTCTACGAAGTCGTCGGCAGCATCACCACGAACTCTGTCCGTCCGGGTTGCGAACTAAATCCGATCGTCCCGTTGTACTGCGCGGTCACAATACGTTTGGCGATGTCCAACCCGAGCCCGGTGCCCACGCCCGGCGGCTTGGTGGTGTAGAACGGCTGGAAAATCTGGTCCCGAATCTCCGGCGCAATCCCCGCGCCCTCATCCGCGATGCCCACGCAGATCTTGCCGTTCTCGGTCCACGTCCGAATCCGCACCTTCGAGCCATCCGGAGCCGCATCGGTCGCGTTGTCCAGCAGATTGGTCCAAACCTGGCTCAGGCCGGTACCGCGCGTTTTCACCTTCGGCAGGTCCGCAGCAAAATCTTTCTCCACCACCAGCTGCTTATGCCGGAATTTGTGCCCCAGAATCGTCAGCGTGCTCACGATGCTCTCGTGTACGTCGATCAGGTGTTCCCCGCTCTTGTCTTCGTAGGCGTACTTCTTCACGGCAATGACCAGATCGGTGACGCGGCTGATGCTTTCCTCAATCGTCGTCAGCTGCTGCATAGCAGAGATCAGCGCCTCCAGCCAGTTGAGCGCGATCTGCAGCGACTCGGCGGGAAACGCTTCCTGGGTGCAGACGACGTCGTTGCGCCGCCAACCCGCGGCCACCAGGGTGGGGGCCAGCTTCCAGGCGTTGTTCACTCCAATACTTTCGAGCCAGCTGCCCAGTTCCTCTTCCGCGTCTGCTTCCTCGAGGCTGCTCGCCGGCTTGTGCTTGGCCAGCGCCAGCACCTCCTGCTGCATGTCGAGCAGGCAGGTGGCCTGTTCCGGCGTCAGCGGCGACTTGCAGAAGCGGAGGCTGATCTCCTGGAGCCGCATCAGATTCTCGCGCAGTTGCGAAGCGGATCGTTTCGCGGCCGAGCCAGGATTATTCAGCTCGTGCATCAGGCCGGCGGCCAGCGTGCCCAGAGAGATCAACTTCTCGCGGTGCAGGGTGGTCGCCTGGAATGTCTGAATCCGCTGGGTTGCGTTGGCCAGCACCGCCTGCCGTACGTCAGGACAAGTCGCCATCAAGCGCCAGAAGCTGGCTTCACTCACCATCAGCCCGCGCAGAGAACGGGTTACAACACACCGCACTCCGGCTTTCCGGGCGCCCATCAGAAGCGGCGCTTCGCCAAACGTATCGCCGTCCTGGTACATCGCAATAGGTGTCTCGCTGCCATTGATTTCGAGACGGGTCGCGCGCACCTCGCCCTCGATGATCATGCCGAACCCACGCACGGACGCACCCTGTTCAATCAGCAACGCGCCGGCTGGGGCTTCGACCAGCTCCACCTCGCCGAGACAGCCAAGGTCCTCTTCCTTCAGTTTGCTGAGAATAGGTACTCGGCGGACGAGCTGGATCAGCTCCTGCTGCGTCACTGTTCTCGCCTGGACTTCCGCCGTCGTGCCTTCCATCTGCTCCTTGCCTTTAGAACTGCGCCAGATATTGGTGCATCATCTGCACCGAGATTGAACCTTCACCTACCGCCGAAGCGGCCCGCTTCACCGATCCGTGCCGCACATCGCCGGCCACAAAAACCCCGGGCATCGATGTCTCCAGCAGATACGGTTCGCGATCTTCTTTCCAGCTTTTCGGCAACTGTCCTTCCACCCGCATATCGCGCCCCGACAAAACGAAGCCGTTGGGGTCGCGCATCACATGCTGCGGCAACCACTCCGTCTGGGGTGCCGCCCCGATAAACAGGAACAGCGACGACGCAGGCCGTACCTCTTCGCCCTTCGGAGTTTGGATTTTTAAACTCTGCAAATGCCCGTCGCCCATCGCTTCCAGGATCTCGCTCCGCGTTTCCACCTTAATATTCGATGTTCCAGCGATCTGATCGATGAGATATTTCGACATACTCTTCTCCAGCGAGTCCCCGCGCACCAGCATCGTCACCTGTTTGGCCACCCGGGAAAAATGCATCGCCGCCTGGCCCGCGGAGTTGGCCCCACCCACCACAAACACCGTTTCGTCCTGGCAGGACTGCGCCTCGGCCAGCGAAGCACCGTAATAGACCCCCGCGCCCGTCAGCCGTCCGATTCCCGGCGCCTCTATCCGCCGATAACAAACCCCTACCGCAATCAGACTCACCCGGCACGAAATCTCGGCCCCGTTGCCCAGGCGCACCTGCCGATACTGCCCGTCTCCCTTGATCTCCGCAGCCCGCTGCGTGATGAACTCCGCGCCAAACTTCCGCGCCTGGTCGTAGGCATCGCGAGCCAGCCGCTCCCCGCTTACGCCTCTGGGAAAGCCGAGGTAGTTCTCAATCTTCGAGCTGCTGCCCGCCTGCCCTCCTGGAGCTTCAGGCTCCAGCACCAGGGTTTTCAATCCCTCTGAAGCGCCATACACCGCAGCCGCCAGCCCCGCCATCCCCGCGCCCACCACCACCAGATCGTAGAAGTCCTTCTTCGCCTGGGTGCGCAGGCCCACCCGCTCCGCCAGCTCCTGATCGCCGGGCTGCACCAGCGACGTGCCATCAGGAAACAGCACCACCGGCAGCTTGCTGTCATCCACGCCGAACTTCCCCAGCAGCTCCACTGCCTGATCGTCGCGCTCCGGATCGAGCCACACATACGGCACCTGATTGCGCGACAGGAAATTCCGCACCTGATAGTCCCGCAGCGAATAGCGCGGCCCCACCACCCGAATCCCCTCGAACGGCGGCTTGTATCCCTCGTGCCAGTCTTCCAGCAAATCGTCCAGCACCGGATACAGCCGGTCCTCCGGCGGATCCCATGGCTTGGTCAGGTAGTAGTGAATGCGCGCCGCATTAATGGCGCGGATCGCCGCCTCCGTATCCGCGTACGCCGTCAGCAAAACCCGCCGCGCCTGCGGATAAATCTCCTGCACCTTCTCCAGCAGTTCTACGCCCGCCATCCCCGGCATCCGCTGGTCGCTGACGATCAGCGCCACCACGTCTCCGCGCTCTTTCAGCTGGGTGCAGGTATCCAGCGCCGCCGGCCCCGAGGCTGCCCTCAGAATGCGGTACGTCTGTCCATATTTCCGGCGCAGGTCCTGCACAACGGCTTCCAGCACGCTGGCATCGTCGTCAACAGCGAGGATGATCGGCCTTGCCATCTCCGGGACTCCTTCTTCTCAAGCTCTTCTATTAACTTACAGGCCCATCCCAATTTTCTGCGAATGCCCGCGGCCGTCCCGATTTGGCTCATTGGCTCTATTGGGACCGTGCCGGACGCAGTACCCCCACCTGTAAGTTGCAGAACCGCTTACGACAAGGGTGACGTACGTCACAGGACCTTTGCGCATTCGGGGGTTACTTTTGACTCTGAATGATGGCAACACCCAGGTCATCGACGACAACTTTCCGGACCACCTCCGGCAAAGTTCCATCGTTCAACCGGCGCCATACAGCGGCACTCGATGTGTTCATCAAGAAACACACGGGCGGATTCTGTTCCTCGGATCGGTGACCTCTTTCGCGCGTTTCTCATTCGAACGCGCTACAACCCACCAGTCTTCGGGTTAACCCGGCGACGCACCATTTGAGGAAGCGGAACTACGATGAACAAGCTGATACTTGCTGACAACCAGGCCATCTACAGAGCCGGTACCGCCAAAATCCTGGCCATGGAAGATGATTTCCGCATCATTGCACAATGCGCCGAAGCTGACCGCCTTTATCCAGCTCTCGACACCTTCCGTGGCGCAATTCTCGTCTTTGCGTCGGCGCTCAAACTCGACCCGCAGGTGCTCATTCCGCGCGTCGCCGCCGCGGGCAGCCGCAGCATCGTCATGGCCGAGAATGGAGAATCCGTCCAACCCTGGTTCAGCGCCGGTACTCACGGTGCAGCCCATCGTAACGTGACCGGCCCATCCCTCATCGAATGCGTCCGCCACGTCGGACAGGGTGAGCGGAACGTCCGCGCGGTCGGCCTCGACCTGCCCGGCGTCGACGACGACACGGTCGGATCCCGCGTCCGCGATCGTCTCACCCCCAAAGAGCTGAAGATCGTCGCGCTCATCGTCCAGGGCTGCAAGAACAAGGAGATCGCCGTCCGGCTCAACACCACCGAGCAGGTGATCAAAAACTATCTGCGCAGCATTTACGACAAAACCGGCGTCTCCGATCGCCTGGAGCTGGCTCTGTTTACCATCCACCACCGCATTCTGGCCGAAGCCGCGCAAGCGGTTGGCGACCTCATCATGCAGGGCATGTAAGAAGGGTCCGCTTCCTCTCGGGTCGTTGTCTCAAGGGGCGTTGCCACTCGAAGTCTGCGCAGCGCCTCTGTTTCATTTCCAGCCTGTAGCCGGTCGCCAGAAGTGCATCGAACCAGGTCACAGGCCTCGACAGGAATCGATTCATAGCATCCCGCGGCCGGCTACAAGCTACAGGCTTCTCGCTACTGGCTACTGGCTGCCTTACAACTTCTCCACCAAAGTTTTCACCTGCGTGAAGGGCGAGCGGCAGTCCAGCGTATTCTGTGGACCTGGAGAACTGCGATGATATTTCGTGCCGTTCCAGGTGCGCACGCCTTAGTGGCGTTTCTCATCGCGAGCGCGCAGTCTCCACATGACGGACAGGCCACGAATACCGTGCGCCAGCTCGAACTCAAGCCACGAGACCCCGTTACACTCCCCATCAACGCCGCCGGCTCCGTTGTCAGCGGCATCTTCCGCTGCACTTCTGACCATTCGGTATTCGTCCAGGTGCTTCCGTCGGCCCCGCCATCCGCCCCTCTCCATAACTTCACGAGTACAGACTTCGCGCTCTATGGAATTCGAAGTCCCACCGACATTGTTCGATTCGAGCCGGCGCTCGTCTCCGGATACGCTCGCCTCTCGCCCATTGCTCGCTATTTCGCCACCGACTCCAGGGTCCTGGCCATGGCTTACGGCGTCCCCACGAACCACGGGGATACCGGAGTATCGTCCAGCGAGAATCGCGTTGACCGCCTGTTGCTCAACTTTGACCGAAAAGGATCTCTGCTCAATTCCATGACCTTGGACCCGTCCCTGGAGACGCAGCAGATTGCCTCGTTTCCGGATGGCGAGGTGCTGTTAGTGACGTGGGACGAAATACACAAACAGACCCATCTGACGGTGCTTGGTCATGAAGGCAGGGTTGACCACGATATCCCCATCACCTCCAGCGATCCGGCGAGGGTCGTATTGGATTCCTTCAACGAGCTACTCGACCTTCAGATCCGGCCCTACGGGCAAAACCTGCTTCTTATTCCCGCCGACGTGCGCCAGCCCATCCTGGAAGTGAGCGATGGCGGCGTGGTGAACCAATACAGCTTGCGGGTCCCGGCGGAATTTAAGCGCGGAATGCCGATCTCTCTCAGCCCGGCTGGCTGGTTTTTCCGGATGATTCCGGAGCAAAAGGCCGTCCAAAGCGACGCGCCGACCGACTCCCAGGCAACTGGTCTGGCATCGGCGATGTCCATCCCAGGCGTTATTTTGGAATTCGACCCCTCCAGCGGCGAAGCAGTCCGGCAATTCAACGTCTCTACTCCGGGTATGGAGCCGGCATGTGTGAGCGACGGCGAGTTCGTCTTTCTTACGGCTCGCGCTAGTGACAGCAGGCTTCAGCTGGCGACGGCGCTCATCCCGAATTAGGACTCGACCAGCCTGCGAGGCGATTCGCGCACCACGGCTCTCCACATCCAGCAACCGGCCACCATCTACCAGCCCGCCGTTACAGCTTCTCCGCCACCGTCTTCGCCTGCGTAAACAGATACAGATAATCCGGGCCGCCCGCCTTTGAATCCGTTCCCGAGGCCGATTGCTCTGCGGCGCATGCCCGCTATGGCGCAATGCTGATCTCGCCGTCGTTTAGGTTCCTCAACCTCGACAGGAAGTCCAAAAACGCGTCGTCAACGGCGAACTTTTGGTCGATGCGCAATGAGCCGGTGTTATTTCTGAACTGTAATACCCACCAGGGCCCGCTCCTCCCGCCGGCTTCTGTACGCCAACCTTCGATTCTGCTGATATCCACGAAATTCTCGTCGAAAGCATAGCGAACCGAGATTTCTGTATCACTCAGAGTGAGGCGGGAAGCAAGAGCCCACCGGCAGCAGTAGATTCCAGGAAGACTCAGAGGAACAGCCACGAGGATTCCCAAAAACCCTACTTCGAAAAGAGAGAAAACGCCTGCTCCAATAAGAGCGAACCCGATAGAGCAGTAGAGGACCTGCACGACACCGCTCATGTGATAAACACGACGTTCCATCGTGACTCTTGCGCCCCAATCCCGCCACTCAGCCGCGGCTTCCTGCGCCCTGCGACCTGTACCCTGTACCCAGCTAAACCTTCTCCGCCACCGTCTTCGCCTGCGTAAACAGATACAGATAATCCGGCCCGCCCGCCTTTGAATCCGTTCCCGACATGTTGAATCCGCCAAACGGATGCGCGCCAACCATGGCTCCGGTGCACTTGCGGTTGAAGTACAAATTGCCCACGTGATACGAGCGCCGTGCGTGATCGAGCTTGGTACGGTCCGTCGAATACACCGCGCCCGTCAGCCCGAACTCCGTGTTGTTCGCAATCTCCAGGGCGTGATCGAAATTCTTCGCCTTGATCACCGCCAGCACCGGTCCGAAAATTTCTTCCTGCGCGATTTTTGCATCGGGCGCGACATCCACAATCACGGTCGGCGCCACATAGTAGCCCTTCTCCGGCGTCTCCACCGCTTTGCCGCCGGCGACCAGCCGCCCCTCTTTCGCGCCAATTTCCGCGTAGCCAAGGATCGTCTTCATCGCCGCTTCGTTCACCACCGGCCCGACGTTGTTGTTCTCGGCCGGATCGCCCACCTTGAGCTTCGCCACCTGCTCGCGCAGCCGCTCCACAAATGCGTCGTAAATCGGCTCCTCCACAATCGCCCGCGAGCATGCGGAGCACTTCTGCCCGCTGAATCCGAACGCCGACGCCACCACGCCACTGACCGCCGCTTCGAAATCCGCGTCCGCACTCACGATGATCGAGTCCTTGCCGCCCATCTCGAGAATCGTCCGCTTGATCCAGACCTGCCCCGGCTGCGCCTTCGCCGCGCGCTCGTGAATGTCGAGCCCGACTTCCTTCGATCCCGTAAACGCGATGAAGCGCGTCTTTGGATGCGCAACCACCGCGTTTCCAAACGAAGCACCCGAGCCAGGGCAGAAGTTCACCACGCCCGGCGGCATCCCTGCCTCTTCCAGAATTTCGACGAACCGCGCCGCGATGGTCGGCGAATCGCTCGATGGCTTCAGGACCACGGTATTGCCGGTCACGATCGCCGCCGCTGTCATCCCCGCCATGATGGCGAACGGGAAATTCCACGGCGAAATCACCGCGCAAACGCCCAGCGGAATGTACAGCAGTTCGTCGCGCTCGCCCGGCATCTGAATCGGCGGGGTCGCCGCGGCCAGCCGCAGCGCTTCGCGCGCATAAAACTCCAGGAAGTCGATGGTCTCGCCCACATCGGCGTCCGCCTCGGCCCAGTTCTTGCCCACCTCGTAGGTCAGCCACGCGCAGAAATCGAACTTGCGTTCGCGGATCAGCGCAGCTGCTCCCAGCACCAGCGACGCCCGCTCTTCCGGCGAAACCAGCCGCCACGTTTTGAATGCATCCAGCGCCGCCTGCACGGCCGTCTCCGCGTGCTCCGCGCCGGCCTTCTGGTGCAGCCCGACAATCTGCGCCGGCCGCGCCGGGTTCCGCGACTCAATCTTGCCGCTGGTTCGCACCCGCTCCCCGCCGATGATCAGCGGATACTCATGCCCGAGCAGGTCGCCAACCCGCTCCAGCGCTCCCCGCATCGCGTGGGCGTTGGCATGCTCTGAAAAGTTGAGGAACGGTTCATTGCGGAACGCGCCTTGCGGCTTGCGCGGCAGAATAACGGTGGGAGTCTCGACAGTCGCCATAACAGCCCAGTTTAGTCGAATTCCGCCTGTGCGGAATCCGCGAGTCCAGGGCAGGGGTTCTCAGGCGGCCCGCGGCCCGTCCACTGCAGCGTCCGCAGCCCCAGGCTCCGCTGTAGGCGTCAGCAGCGGCCACTCTTTCCGCAGCACAAAGTCCAGCCACGCTCCGGCTACCTGCGACGTCACTACCGCCGCAAGAATCAGCGTTGTGTAAAACTTCGCGCTGATAATCCCCGCATCGAACGCCACACTGGCCAGCACAATGCCCGGTCCGCCTCGCGCATTCGTCGTGACGGCCAGATTGATCAGGTCCAGCCCCCGGAAGCCGGCGAACCGCCCGGCCAGCGCAACCGACACCACCTTGATCGCGCAGCTTCCCAACAGAAACGCCAGGAACATCCACAGCGAAAAGCCGCGAATCAGGTCCAGCTTGAGTCCGACAATCGCAAAATAAAGTGGGATGAAAAACGCAAAGGCGATCTTCCCGATCGCGTCCAGAGCGTCCGCGAAAAGTCTCCGCTTCTTGTGCACCACGGCAAAACCGGCCAGAAACGCCGCAAACACCAGGCTCACGTCGAGCGCCCCGGCAATCGCGCAATAAGCCAGCAGCACGGCAATCGCATACCCGGTGGGCGAATGCTGCGCGAGCACATTGAACCGCGATTTGTTGATTCGCTTTACCGCGCGCGGGATCAGCGTGAGCCCCAGCACGAAGAACGCAACCGTCGCCGCCAGATGCCACGCCATCGCTCGCGGATGCAGCGCCGCCGTTCCCGCCATGGCCGTAGCTACCGCCAGTGCCAGCCACAGGACAATGTCTTCGAGCACCGCAACGCCCAGCACCAGGCGGGCGAACCGAGTGTGCAGAATCTTCAGGTCCGCAAAAATCTTCGAGACCACGGGCACCGAAGTGACCGCAACGCCGACGGCCAAAATGATGATCAGCGAGATGCGATTGCCGTTGGGTCCCGCCAGCGACGGACGAATCAGCCGCGACCCAAACGCAAGCGCCAGCAGGAACGGGACCCCCGTGCCCACGATCGTCAGCCAGCCCACCTCGCGCCGCTCGTCGCGCGTGAACAACCGCCGTGTCTCCGCGCCCGAAAGAAACATGAGCAGCAGCAGGCCCAGCCAATAGATAAAGTCGAGAATGTTCCCCTGATGCTTCGCCCCGTCAACGATGTGCGCCATGAATGGGAGGCGCCCCAGCAGCGCGGGTCCCAGCACAACCCCCGCCAAAATTTCGCCAATTACTTTGGGCTGGCGCATCCGCGCGAAAGCCCACCCCAGCAACTGGGCGAGCCCAAGAAGCAGCAGAAGCACAAAAAGAACACAAGTCAGCTGGGAGTTCGACACTGGCGCCTTGGATGCACGCCGGCCGCGGACAGGTTTGTTGCGATGGCTCGGTGGCTAGCCCGCCAGACGGTCAGGCCGTTTCGGATGCTGCTCCTTGTCCTTTCCCCCAGCCTCGCTCCTCGACGAAGGCCCGTCAAAACGCCGGCCGATCTCCGTCTCAGAAAGAGCCTTCTTCATCAGCTCCGCCCATGGGTCGGCCATCTCCACCACATTCTCGCGCGCAGGCGCCACTGCGACTTTCTGGCTTGCGGGTGCGGCTTCGACATTCTCGCGCATGGGAATCGGATCGAGATTCTCCCCTGTGGGTGCTGGCTCGATATTCGCGTGAACCGGCGCCGGATCCGCCGCGACAGGCTCTCGCGTCTCTGCTGTGAAATCCTGGCTCACAGGCGCTGGATCGCGCTCTTCCGCAACCGGGGCCGGATCAGGTTGCGCCGGCATCGCCGCCGGTTCGATCTGTTCTTCCGATGCGGCCGAGGCAATGCCCTCGATCTCAGGCTTCTCCGCACTCTTCGCAGCAACTTCCTCCTCAACGGCCTGCTCGGCAACGATGATTGGCGTGACCGCGGAAAAGTATCGCTCCGGTGGTGGCGGCTCGTAGCTGAAAGAAGCGCGCTTGTACACGGCGCGGTCGAACACCTCATCCCCCGCCACACTCGGCGGCGATGCCGGTATCGGAGGAGGAGGCGGCGGTGCGTACGCCAAACGAACCGGCTGATCCGGCGTAATGAATCTCGCCGTGGAATGCGTCGCTTCCTCTTCATAACCGGCGTCGTCCTCGGCGCGCGAAGGCCACGCCGCTACACTCCAGTACAGCAAGCCGCAAACCAGCCCCGCGAGCGCCGAAGGCCACCACAAGGTAGGCGCAGGCGAACCCGCCAGGCGCAACAGCCGCAGCGGTCCAGGCGACGACGGCCCAACTACCGACGACTCAGGAGCCGCCCCACCCGACGGCGATGGTGCGGGGGCAGCCGCAGGTGCCGCAGTCGCGTCAGGACTCGGGGTGGATGCTGGAGCCGAAGCAACAGGCGCCGGTGCGGGAGCGACCGGCGCAGGTGCAGCAGCTGCCTGCTCCGCTGCATCGGATTCTGGTTTGGCCGCCGCCGCCAGGTCGCGTGCGATGGACTGGCGCTGTTTCGCCACCACGTCGATCGCGCGCGTCAGCTGTGCGCGCTCTTCGCGTAGCTGGCTGGCGCTGACGCCCGCCCGGTATCTACCCCCGCCAACCGACAGAACAGAACTCAGCGCCTCCCGAATCGCTCCCAGATGCTCCTTCGTGGCATGGCCTGCATCACCGGTGGCATACTCCCCCCGCAGATCGTCCACCTTTTTCAGTGCCGCTCTTACTCCGGACTTCAATGCCTGCTGCTCTTCCGACTGCGCATACGAAGACCGCCCATAACCGCCGTACGGATGTCCCCCGTAGTGAGTCGAGCCTGAACCGGCCCCATCGGCGCTCCGGCTTGTCGAGGTGAGCTGCCCTTCGAGTTCGCCCAGCGCAGCGGCCAGCCTGGCGCCGGCCTCATCGTGATGCACAGGCGCCGGCTTCTTCACGGGCGCAGGCGCGGGTACCCGCGGAGCCGCTACCGGCCTGGGCGCGGGCGCCGGGGCAGGCGTGGCCGCCGGGGTCGGCGTTGCAGGCGGCGCCCATGCGCTCAGAGCATTCGCGACCGAGTTCGCCGTCTCCGTCGATTTGTCGGGGTCGGGATCGCGGAACCGCACATCGAGCACCTGCGCCGAAGGCTGCGTCAGCTCCAGCCGCGAACGAAATTCGCTCACTCGCCCTGGCATGTCCGCCGCCGCCAGGTATGCCTGCTTCGACAATCCCTGCACGACCTCGTCGCTCAGCATCGATTGAGCCAGCGTAACGGCGGGTTGATTAGCGCTCGCGGCCGCGGGGCTGATGCGCCGCGCGGCATCCGCATCGAATGAAAGCTCCGCAGCCGACGAAGACTCGACTGCCTTATGTCTGAACCAGGTATGGAGGCCACCGGCAACAGCAATGGCCAGAAGCAACGCAGTGACTTTGTGTCCCAGCGGTGCGGCAAAAAAGCGCATCGGGAAAATTCCTCTCCTGCAACCTCTCTCAGAGAGTCAATGGCAGATTCTTCGATCGAAAGTGAAGCATGCGCTGAGGGGACTGCGTATCGCGCCTCAAGTCCACCCAGTGTGAAGAGGCCCCGGGCCCGGACGTTGTCTCACCGCTCTAACATGCGTGGATCGGTCTTCAGTTTCCATCGAAAAAATCCCGGTTCCGCGGCTAGTGTCGACTTCACTAACATACCCTGTTGCAACAACTTTCGTCACCGGCGGAACATCCGGCGGACCCATGAAAGTAACCTGCTGCACCGCGGGCCCTGAACCCGTTATCGCAGTGCATCGGCGCCGCGGCGAACCACCACGTCCTTCAGTTTGTATTGATGCACTTTGCCGCAGGCAGCGCAGGTCAGGGCAAGGGGAGGCCCCTCGTAAACAAGTTCGTCAGCCCGGAAAAAAAATCCAGGCACTTTGTCCAGCGGAATGTCTTTCCGGCATCGCCAGGTCCTGCACCGCACGAACAGCCGGGTGAGAATCGCCATCGCTGTTCCGGCTCAGTGCCCCTTGTAGTCCACAAACAACTCCGGGAATTGCTGCTTCAGCGCTGCGATTTTCGGGCGGTCGCACACCAATATGTAGGGATTGTCAGGATTATGCAGGGCGTAGTCCTGGTGATAATCCTCGGCGCGGTAGAAGCCTTTCAGCGGAGTGACCTCGGTGACAATCTTCTTCGGGAAAACCCTCGCCGCATCGAGCTGCGCGATGTACGCCTCGGCAACCCGTTTTTGCTCGTCGCTGTTGTAGAAAATTGCCGAGCGATACGACGTACCCACGTCCGGCCCCTGACGATTCAGCTGCGTGGGATCGTGCGCCACAGAGAAGAAAATCCGCAGCAGCTGCCCATAGGTGATCTTCGACGGATCGTAGACGACCTCCACCGATTCGGCATGGCCAGTCGTCTCCGTCGTCACCTGATCGTAGGTCGCCGTCGATGCCGATCCTCCGGCGTAGCCCACGGTGGTCGCGACCACACCTTTCACCCGCTCAAAAACCGCCTGCGTTCCCCAGAAACATCCGCCGGCGAAGACGGCCTTCTCCTTGCCGGCTTTCGCGGCCAGCGATACGTCGGCGTTGGCAGGCGGAATGGGTGCGCGCCCTGCGGCGCTCGCGTTGCAGGCGGTGATGGCGATCAGGCTTACGAATGCAAAAGAAGCGCGGAACAGACGGGCACGCAGGGACTGGTCGAGCAGCAAGGGGACCTCCGGGAAAACCATTCTATAGACGCGCTGCGGATCGGTTCGTCGCATTTTCACTCTCATTTGAAGCCGCCGTAACCCGCGCCCCAGGCCATGCGCGGATGATGCGAAGGTGCTTGCGGCGATCGCCGCAGGCAGGAGGAAACCCGATGTCAGAGCAGGCAATGCACGAGCACCGCCAGGCCGCCCATCATCACGGCATGGCCGCGCATCATCATTCTGAGGCGGCGAAGCATCACGAAGCAGGCGACCACCAGCAGGCTGCGCATCACGCCCACATAGCGCACGCACATCACGTGCACGCTACCGAGCACGCGGAGCACGCCGCGCGCCATCACCTCGACGCACACGGCCAGTAAGCTACATCGGATGCCAGGTCACATCCACGGTTACCGGGATTTCGTTGTGAATCGGAACCGCCAGGAATGATGGGCGATCGATTTTGAAATCCGAGCAGGTGGCCGGAACCGTTCCCGTAATCTCGACGTCGTTGCCGCGCAAAGTGCGGTGCAGCGGCACGTGGTTGTAGTGCGCCGTCTCTCCGGCAAACTCCACTTCGAGGTCGGCGTCCAGGGTCGGGGCGTCCATCGCCGACTGCGGGAGATGCGCGCGCACGATCACCATGGGGAACTGCGCACCGCGCACTGTCTGCATCATGTGCAGATCGCGATTGCTGTCGCCGGAGTCGAAGGTCTTCACCGGCACCGCGATCAGAAAGTCGCACCCGGCCGCTGCGCAGTTTCCTTTGCCTTTCGCATCGTGGCTGGTGCCCTCCACCTCATGCATGGGATGGGTGATGTGCCAGGTGATCGTCGACTGGGTTATCACCCATTGATTCTGCGCGTGCAGAGCGACCGGAGCGGCCGCAAGAAGCAACAGGATGGCGAACTTCATTACTTCTCCCGGAATTTGAGATGAATGGGCCAGGAGACGGCGACGATCGACGCGCCGTACGCTCCCACCGTCGTCCATGCAACGTAGGAATGGGCCGAAGCGATGCCGTGTACCTTCTCGCCTTTATTTTCCTGGCTCAGCGCCATGCCGCCCAGAATCGGCGTCAACACCATCCCCGGCGCATGGATCCACACCAGGTCGCGATGCAGTTTGATCGCCCCCTTCGGCTTGATACCCGGAATCCTCGGCGCGGCGATGGCGTAGTAAGCCGTGAAGCCGTAGAGTGCCGCGGTGCTGGCGCCGAGCGCGGCATGCAGATCGACGGATGCGGAACTGGGCTCAATCAACGGGCCTGTGGGATCGGCACGGTTGTGTTTGGCCTTCGCGCCGTCCGCAACAATCACCGTGGCGCACAGCGGAACCACCGTCACCAGGCCAAGCGTCTGGTGCACCTTGAGGTCATGTGTTCGCTGATTCAGCTTCCGCTGCATTTCGGCGTTGGCCAGCGTCTGCTGGGGTGTAAAGCCGAGGTCTCCCAGAGTCGGCGCGGTCCCCGACTGCGGTGCTGGCCGGGGTGTCTTGTTTTGAT
Organism: Acidobacteriaceae bacterium; assembly: GCA_036490815.1. GTDB lineage: Bacteria > Acidobacteriota > Terriglobia > Terriglobales > Acidobacteriaceae > Palsa-343. The sequence goes on along the minus strand of DASXDF010000025.1, from coordinate 181,480 downwards.
CTTTTATCTGTGGCGTGCTCTGGCTCGGCGGGGTTGTACTTTGCGTGTCGGTGGGAACCGGGGCGTCGGGCAGCCCCGGCGCACCCAACGAAACAACCGAGGAACTGGACGAAGGGCTCGGGGAGCCGGCGGGAAGATCGCCGGAGGCCTGCGCAAGGCAAACCAGCGGAGTGAGGACAAGAGAAAAGAAGACGGAACCTGACCGGGCAGAGAAGGCACTTCTCACAAAGAATCTTCCTCCATCTTTGCGATACAAAGTAGTTTCTATCATAAAGCGAACGGACAGAATTAGCCAGCAAACCGGACCGCCCCTTCTAGCGATTCCTGCTTTTGGCCGGGGATCCCGAGGCTTTCTTTTTGATGACCGCTCGCCCGTTGCTTCGTCCCGCCGAACTGCTGCCATTCACTTTTGTGGAACGCCCATCCTCCGCCCCTTCCTGCGACTTGCCCTCGACCACTGACAACACCACGCCGTCGATACGGTTGTCGAGAGTACGGTAGGGAGTGATACGAAGCGTGAACCACCCGCCTTTATCGTTCTGTACCGGATCGTTCCGGGGCTGCACCCGCTGCATCACATCCAGCATCATCTCTTCCAGTTTCTTCACGTCAACCGTGAGGTTGAGCCGCGGAATGGGCCGGCCCACGTCGCCGGGCCTCAGGCCCAGCGCGGAGGTGGCCTGCGGCGTGTACCGTCGAACGCTCAGGTCCGATCCAACCATCACCATTGGCAAATTCACGCTGTTGAGCAAATTGGTCAGGTCGTTATTCAACTGTGTCAGCAGATCGTTGCGGTGCTGCATCTCCTCGTTCACCGTGTGCAGCTCTTCGTTGGATGACTCCAGCTCTTCCTTCGAGGTCTGCAACTCCTCGTTGGTGCTCTGCAGCTCTTCGTTCCCCGACTGAATCTCTTCGTTGGCCGACTGCAGCTCCTCGTTCGTGGCTTCCTGCATTTCGATAATCGATTGCAGATATTCCCGCGTCGCGGAAAGCTCCTGCTTGAGCTGCGCCAGTTGCCGGTCTTTCTCCACGCGCTCCGTCTCGGCCAGTGGCTCATGATCCTCAGTACGCGCGCCGTCGCTTTCGACCGGAACCGGCTCAAAAACGATCAAGTAGCTGTGCTGGTCCTGAATCGGCGTGCGGAAGGGCAAAACCCGCACGTTGGTGGTGTGGTTCTGACCATCGCCATCCGATCGCAGATTACGCCGCTCTACTTCGATACCGCTCTTCTTCGCTTCCTCGATCGCGTTCTGCAGCTCGAAGAGCATTCCTGGGCGAGCCATTTTCAACAGATTGAGGCTGGCTTTGCCGGGCGCCAGCTCGAGGAAGTTTCCGGTTCGCCCGCGACTCTGCAGAATCTCCATCTGATCGTTCACCACCACCGCCGGCGGCGCGTACCGCGTCAACAACAGGCGATCGGCTTCCCGCTGCAGTTCCAGCGGAGCCTTCAGCAGTTCGGTCGGCCGTACCGTTGGCATGGGCAGTTCCGGCGCTCCCCGCTCCCGCGCGGCCGGCCCAACCGAAAAACCGAACGTGACTGGAGTGGAGACGAGTTTCTTGCGATAGATTTTTTGCTTCTTGTCGACCATTTCGAACAGCTCCGAACCCGCACCCAGCAGACCCTCCGTATTGCCGATCATCAGGAACCCGGTGGGGTTGAGAGCGTAGTGAAAAATGGGAATAACCCGTTTCTGCAACGACTGGCCAAGGTAAATCATCACGTTTCTGCAGCTCACCAGATCCATGCGGGAGAAGGGCGGATCGTTGAAAATGTTCTGCGTCGAAAAAATGCAGAGGTCGCGTATGGTCTTGCTGATCTGATACCCGCCGTCGGCCTTGTGGAAGAAGCGGCGCAGCCGCGCCGGGCTTACATCGGTCTCGATGCTTTCCTTATAAACTGCGGCACGCGCCCGCTGCACCGCAACCTCGCTCAGGTCCGTGCCGAAGATCTGGATGGGCACGTCGGCCTGCGCCTCTCCCAGACACTCCACCAGCGAAATGGCATGAGAGTATGCCTCCTCGCCCGTCGAGCAGCCTGGAACCCAGACCCGGATCGGAATCGACGGATTGCGCGCGTGCAGAATGGCGGGATAAACAATCCGCCGCAGCGCCTCGAATGCATCCGGGTTGCGGAAGAACGAGGTCACGTTGATCAGCAGGTCCTGATAGAGCTGATTGACCTCGTTCGCGTTGCGATGAAGCAAAGCGACGTAATCGGCAAGCTTCTCGATTCTGTGCAGCACCATCCGCCGGTGGATGCGCCGCCCGATGGTAGGCGGCTTGTACTCCGAAAAATCAACGCGGGTCGCCCGCCGCAGCACCCGGAACACCTGAGACATCAGAACCTCTGTACCCGCCTCCTGGCCTTCGATCTGTCCCAGCGAACCTCCTGCGACATAGGGATGATTCCGGATACGAGCCAGCTCCTGCGCGATTTCCTCGGGCGGCAGGATCAGATCGACGCAACCGGCTGCGATGGCGCTGGCAGGCATGCCGTCATATTTCGCGGAGACCGTGTCCTGTGCAAAGGTGAAGCCCCCTTCAGCCTTGATCGCGGTCAGCCCCAGCGTTCCATCCGAAGCCGTCCCCGAAAGGACAACCCCAATGGCATTTTGTCCGTGACTGGCGGCTAACGAACGGAAAAAAATATCGATGGTCGCATTCACAGCCCGCGGTTGCTCGCGGTCCGTGATCTCGAATCGCATTCCCGCAATCGCCAGATCGCAGTTCGGCGGAATCACGTACACATGATTGGGCTCGATGCGCATCTCGTTCTCGATCTGAACGACTGGCATGGCCGTACTGCGGCTGAGAATCTTCGAAATCGCGCTTTCGCGCTGCGGATCCAGATGCGGCACCAGCACGTAGGCCATCCCCAGATCGGGCATCAGCGCCCCGAACAGGGCGGTGAACGCCTCAAGACCACCCGCTGAAGCACCGATGCCCACGATCGGAAACGAAGTTGGACGCGCCTTTTCCCGGCTCACAGTTTCTTAGACGCTTTCCACCTCACCGGCGGACGCCATAGCTGTTCCCATCCCGCTGATGAGGACTTATTCAATCAATTTTCGCCTTCTGCCCCGGAAACCTGCGCAGGGGCGCGAAGCGACCCGCGTTGTCCGAAATTATAGACTCGCTCCATCCAGGCCGAGACAAACCCCCGGAGGCGACGCGAAATATCTCGACAAGTCCCCGAGCCCGCGCGGACGCGGTTCGTTTCAACGACCGTTCGACAAAGTCATGATCTGGCACCGGAGCGCGTCCAGTTGCGCGGAGACTTCGCGGATCAGCACGCGATGGTTGTCCTGCAGCATTCTGGAAGCCTCAATCTGTGCGTTCAGCGAACACAGCGCTCCCACCGAATAATGGTAGTTCGCAGATCCATCGCCATGGCCGTCGCGCGCGATCGGCATCCCGGCTTTGATCGCCACCTGGGCCCGGCTGGTGCAGCGCATCGCGACCCACAAGTCCAGATCGCGCGGGCGCGCCAGCACTGCCTTCTTGTTCGATCCATGCGGGCGGCGCACCGGCAGGCCAAAGTCCTGCTCCCAGCGCTGCACCGTGCGGACCCCTTTTCCCATGTAGCGTGCGATGTCCTTCCACGAGGTCAGGACCGTGCTGCTGTCGTTATGGTTATCGGCTTTCATGGCACTGGTTCCGGGTCTCATAGTACGCTCCCCATCGATTTGCTGGATTCCAATGCACTGGCGTGCGCTCGTATGAGTCATCATCCCGGCGAGCGGATGCCCGAACCCATGATTTTTCTCACTCTTCTATAGCACATTTTTTGGCACGCAGTGTAGTCCCGCGAAACCCTCCGATCGAGCCGCCCGTGCCGCCGGAGGCCGGCGTGACCATCCCCGAGCCCGCAACCGGCCTGCCGCAATCATTCCCTCGAGGCGGCGGGACGCAACCGCAGGAAGAACACCGCTCCCATCGGATCGCTCCCGTACACCGGCTCCAGCAGAGGCCCCGCGTGATACGTCGTCACCTGCGCCCCGAGGGCCGTGGCCAGGTGGGGCCAATGCCCGATGTCCCGGTCGTAGCCGAAGGTGTATGCCTCTACGCGCCCCGCCCCGGCTTCCTGAAAGTTTGCCGGCAGTGGCCGCTCGCCCACCACCAACTCATTCGTCCGATTGACATTTTCCACCCGCGTGAACCCGTAATTCCGCTCCCGGAAACGTACCGTCGATTCCAGCAGATAGCTGTTCTCAATCAGATTGTCCGGCAGATCGCGCGTCCGGCCCCACGCCAGCGTCGTCGCCCAGTTGCCCGCCCGCTCGCCGTCCCCGCTCTTCCCGCCGAATGCCCGGTTGTACATCACCGACGCCGTCATCCGATCCTGATCGCTGGTGGGAAACAGCGCCTCCGGGCTGTGCAGTCGCCCGTAGGAATACTGCCCGCTCCAGCTTTTTCCAGGCTGTACAGTCAGCCGCCCCGACCAGGAATCGATGGCTCCTTGCTGTACCTGCCAGCGATGCTCGTTCGGCTCGCGTCCATGAAAACCCGATCCCTCGATCCGCAGCCAGTCGTGCGTCGCCCCCACCGTGACCACGTCGTCGGAAATATGCGTCGAGTCCTCCTGGTGATGTCCCAGCGTGCCCACCGGGCTCTCGATGGCCGACGCGCGATGCGGATAAGCCGTCGGGCCGATGGCCGGGTCGCCCACCGGAGCCGCATAAAAACTCAGCAGACTGCGCGCGCCGAGATGCAGATCGTAGAGCGCCCCCAGCTCCATCACAAAATCATGCGGATGCTGGCCGTCTGCAATGGGCAAGCCATATGCCGTCTCCCCCTGCTGGAACAGCAGTGGATACTGCCTCTCCGTCACCGTGGCTGGCTCGAGGCTCAGCATGGTCCGCAGTGTGATCCGGCCCGGACCCCAGTTACGCTGCGCCATCGGCATCACCCAGTTCGTCGAGAAAAGTTTGTCTCCTCCGCGCGGGCTCGTCTGCTGGATATCCGCCAGGAATCCGTTCCCGTGCAGCATCAGCATCCACGAGCCCCGCATGATCATCAGCATCGGCGCCGGCGTCGAATCAGGCTCCGCGCTGGTTCCTGAAGTCGTGTGCGCCTCAATGGTCTGAACGAAGTTTTTCGGTGGGCCCATGTGCATCTGCATTTGAGCAAGAACCGGCCGAACAGCCAGTGTGAGAAGAATGGCAATAGAAAATCGGGCGAGACGCGGCATGGACACTCCTCTGGATGGCGCAGGCACTGCCGAGGATTCACCTCCGCAGCATGGAAGAGGAAGGTCCGAAAATCAGATTCGCAGCGGGGACGATCGCGCGCCGAAGGCGTTCACACCATTCCGTGGGCGTTCAGCAAACCCACAGGAACGAACCACTGTGGCCTCCGCGCGAGCATGCGCAACAGAAGCCATTGCGAAGTCTCCCTTCGCCTCATTCAACCGTGCCGGTACAGCCGACGCAGCCAATGGAACACACGCAACCGCAGGCACCGCGTCACCAGCGGCGCAATCGCCGGAGTGTTGCCCACAGCAGCTGTGTTCGCACACCGCTGGTTGCCAGTACGACGCGCAGCTGATCGCAAACGCCAACAGCAAAACCAGCAACCGGGCCATCGGGGAGATCCCGCGCATAAGGCCATCGTAGCATCGGCGAAAACTGCATTCGCAAGGCGGTACTCTGTCGTGGATGCGGCTTTTCATCGGAATCGCGTTGCCGTCTGAGACAACCCAGGTGCTGCTGCGCGTCCGTGAACAATACGCGCCCCAGGCGCAGGGCCTCCGCTGGTCCGCCCCCGAAAGCTGGCACGTCACCCTCCAGTTCCTCGGCCAGACCAACGAAGCCGCCTGCGTGATCGAGAACCTCGGAACCGTCCATGCAAAACAAGTCCCGGTCCAGATTGCCGGTCTCGGCTTCTTCGACCGCGCCGGAGTCTTCCAGGCCGGCATCATCCTCACCCCGGAGTTGCTCGCGCTCCAGCAATTCGTCAGCGCAGCGATGCGCCGTTGTGGATTCGCGCCGGAAGATCGCGCTTACAACCCGCACATCACCCTGGCCCGCACCAAAGGCCGCGCCGGTTCAAAGGCTCTCGCGCCGCTGAAGAAGGCCGTCGAGATGTCCCGCCTCGCAATCGACGCCGCATTCGTTGCAACCGACTTCATCCTCTACGAATCGATTCCCGGACCCTCCGGCTCGCGCTACGAAGTGCGCGAACGGTTCCCCCTCGCATAAAAGCCAACCCACTCCCGAAGCAGTTCGAGACAACTCAGGCAGGCTCGGGAATCACCCGCAGTTTCCCCAACCCCAGCACATATCCCGCAATCCCAATCCCCAGGATTACCGTGGCGAGAGCAAACGATCCACCAAAGTTGTGTGCCCGGGCAAAGTAACCCGTAATCACCGGTGCTGAAATCGCCGCGATCTGCGTTGCGAAGTTCATGATGCCGCCCACCCGGCCCACGCTTTCCCGCGGCGCGATCAGCGATGGAATCGACCAACCCACCGGCGCCATCGCTCCCAGCCCTGCCATGCAGATGCTGATCCACGTCACCGCCACCGCGGGAGTATGCGCGAAGCGCGCGCCGAAAATACCCATGCCGAAGGCGAGTCCGCCCACCAGCACCGCCTGCCGTACCAGCCACGGCCGCGCACCGCGCCGCACCAGCGCATCCACCATCCACCCGCCGATCGCCAGGTCGGTAAAGGTGGCGACCAGCCACGGAATGCTCGTGTCCAGAGCCGAGTGCATCAGATCGACGTGCAGGCTCATCGACAGATAAATCGGCAGCCAGTTCAGCACCAGATAAAAAACATAGTTGTAGGCGGCGAAGCCAACCGTCGCACCCAGCACCTCGCGCTGCCGCAGCAGATAGAGTAACGGCGCACCGTGCGCGTGCCGGGCCGGCTTCGACTCGGGTTGCGCATTCCCCTCCGCCAACATTCGGCGCTCCTCGGGGCTGAGGCGCGGATCTTCGCTCGGGTTGCGGTACACCCTCGAAAACAAAAGGAAGTAGAGGAAGCTGACGAAGCCGGTAAACATGAAACTCCACCGCCAGCCAAGCCGGATGACGAGAAGCCCAAGGATCGGCACGCCAATCGCGGACGCGAATTTCGCGGCGGCATCATTGATCGACGTCGAAAAACTGCGCTCCCGCTCAGGAAACCAATAGCCAACCGCCTTTGCGTTGGCGGGAAACGTCGGCGCCTCGCCAATACCGAGCAGCAGCCGCGCCGCGAAAAAACTGTAGATGCCCGTCGCCAGCCCCGACGCAAACGATGCCGCGCTCCACAGAAACGTGGCGACCCGCCCGACCCTGCGCACGCCCCACCGATCCAGCATGATCCCAATCGGAATCTGCAGCGCCGCGTAACTCCAGTTGTAAGCGCTGGCCAGCCAGCCAAACGTCACAGCGCCAATTCCCCACTCCTTGTGCAAAGCGGCGAAGGCAACCGAAATATTGACGCGGTCGAAAAAATTAACCAGGACGCCGATGCCGAGCAGCACAGCAATGCGCCAGCGGCGATGCGGAGCGTGCACCGAAGAATCGAAGGCGGGGTCGGGCATGGCCTTCTGAGAATTGTAGACGCCGCGGACTTGTCCGCCGCCCGGCGTCCGTATTAGTAACAGCGCCTGTGGCTTATTCCACCGCCTGGACCATGCCCCGCCCCAGCAGCAGCTCCGCCTTGTCGATGAAAGCCCGATCGGCGGCGACCGTGAATCCCTCCGGCTCCATCACCACGCAGTACTGGCCGCGCTGCTCCACGTTCAGCATCAATCGCGCCGGCCCTGGGGCTGAGACAACCAGCTCGTGCAGCTCCATCAGCGTGGTTTCGCTCACGCGATCCAGCGCAATCTTGATGCGGATGTTGTTCGGCAACCGTACCTTCACATCCTCCAGCGCCTGGATCGACGACACGCTGAGCTTGGGCGCAGCTTCCTCGTCTGCGCGCAGCTGGCCGCGGACCAGCACCGGCACCTCGATGCGAAGCGATTGCGCCATCCGCTCGTAGTCCCGCGGAAAACAGATCAGATCAATCTTGCCGCTCGCGTCTTCCAGCGCCGCCTGCGCGTACAGTTCGCCGGAGCGCTTCGACTTCGCCACCTTGAGCCCGAGAATCACTCCCGCAATGGCAATCTCGTTCTCCGGAGCCTGTCCGCGGCGGCCGTTTGAAGGTGCCGGCTTCATCTCCAGCGCAGCAGAAACGTCGACCACGCCCGGCAGGTTGCGCAGCTTCTCCGCGTACCTGTCCAGCGGATGCCCCGAGACAAAGAATCCCAGCACCTCTTTCTCCGCTGCCAGGCGCTGGCCCTCGTCCATATCCGGAACGTTGGGCAGATCGTCGTGCTGCGCCCCATTGGCCGGCGAATCGAAGATGCCGAACAGCCCGCTCTGCCCGGCTTCAATGTCCCGCTGCGCCTTCTGCGCGCGATCGATCGTCTTGTCGATGGCGGCCAGCAATTGCGCCCGCCGCCCAAACGAATCGAGCGCGCCGGATTTAATCAGCGACTCGATCACCCGCTTGTTCAGCTGCCGCAGGTCAATCTTCTCGCAGAATTCCTGGAACGACGCGAAGCTCTTCCCTTCCTCCGCCAGCGTGCGGCGCGCGGCCAGAATCGAATCGATCGCATTGCGGCCGACGTTCTTGATGGCAGTCAGACCGAAGCGAATCGACTCGCCATGCGGCGTAAAGTCGGCATCGCTGTAACGCACATCGGGCGGCTCGACGGAAATCTCAATCTCCCGGCACTCCTTGATGTACTTCACAACGTTCTCCGGTTTGGAAATTTCCGAGGTCAGCAGCGCCGACATAAATTCCACGGGATAATGCGTTTTCAGATACGCGGTCTGGTACGCCACCAGCGCGTACGCCGCCGAGTGCGACTTGTTGAAGCCATACCCTGAAAACTTCGCCATCTGATCGAAAATCTCGCCAACGGCGCTCTTCGGATGCCCCAGCGCCGCAGCTCCGCTCATAAACCGGTCGTGCTGCTGGGCCATGGCCTTGGGATCTTTCTTTCCCATCGCGCGCCGCAGCAGATCGGCTTCTCCCAGGGAGTAGCTGGCCAGCACGTTGGCGATCCGCATTACCTGTTCCTGATAGACGATCACGCCGAAGGAATCCTTCAGGATCAATTCAAGCTCCGGCAACAGGAACTCCACCTGGCGCCGTCCCCATTTGCGATCGATAAAATCGTCGATCATGTCCATCGGCCCAGGCCGATAGAGCGCATTCAACGCCGTCAGGTCCTCTACAGTGTCCGGCTTGTAACGGCGCAAAATGTCCCGCATCCCCGGCGATTCAAACTGGAAGACCCCCGACGTCAGCGCGGTATGGAACACTCGCCGCATCGTCTCCGGATCGTCCAGCGGAACCATATCGATGTCCACCTTCTCCCCGCGCGTTTGTTCGATCAGCTTCAGGCAGTCGGTAATCACCGTCAGCGTCGCAAGGCCCAGGAAGTCCATCTTCAGCAGACCCATTTTTTCAACCGCCTTCATGTCGTAGGCGGTCACGATTTCGTCGTTCTTGGTCCTGTTCAGCGGAACCAGCTCGGTCAGCGGCTGCGGCGCAATCACCACTGCCGAAGCATGCACGCCCGCTCCGCGCACCAGCCCTTCCAGCTTCCTCGCTGTGTCAATCAGCTCGCGAATCTGCGGCGTTCCGTCGTACGCCTCCTGCAGCTCCGGCGAATCTTTGAGCGCCTGATCGATGGTCACGCCTACGGTTGTCGGCACCAGCTTGGCGATGCGGTCCACATCGCCATACGGCATGTCGAGCGCGCGCCCAACATCTTTAATCGCCGCCTTGGCAGCCATGGTGTTGAACGTGATGATCTGCGCTACCTGCTCGCGCCCGTATTTGCGCGTCACGTAGTCGATCACTTCGCCGCGCCGATTCTGGCAGAAGTCCACGTCGATATCCGGCATCGTCACCCGCTCCGGATTCAGAAAGCGCTCGAACAGCAGCACGTTCTGCATCGGATCGATATTCGTGATCTCCATCGCATATGCAACCAGCGAACCCGTCGCCGATCCTCTTCCCGGCCCCACCGGAATTCCATGATCCCGCGCATACTTGATGAAGTCCCACACAATCAGGAAGTATCCCGAATACCGCATCTGCTTGATGATGCCAATCTCAAAGTTCAGCCGCGATTCGTATTCGTGCACCGGCGTTCGCTGCACGCCGCGCAGCTCGAGATTCCGGACCGCCGTATCCAGCCTCTTCTTCAATCCCTCCCGGCACGTCTCTTCAAAATAGCTGTCGATAGTGTGCGCAGCCGGCACCGCAAATTCCGGAAAAGGATTGTCGACCTTGTTCAGCTTTAAATGGCAGCGCTCCGCAAACTGCATCGTCCGGCTCACCACCTCGGGCGCGTGGGCGAACAGCCGCTCCATTTCCGCTGCGCTCTTCACATAGAACTGATCGGAGTCGAACTTGAACCGTTTCGGATCGTTGATCGAGGCCAGCGTCTGCACGCACAGCAGCACCTCGTGCGCATGCGCATCGTCTTCGCACAGATAGTGGCTGTCGTTCGTGGCGACCAGAGGAATGCCCAGGTCCTTTTCCAGCCGAAACAAATCCGCGTGAATCTTCTTCTCCAGCTCCAGCCCCTGGTCCTGGATTTCCAGAAAGAAATTCCCCGCACCAAAAATGTCCTGATACTGGCCCGCCGTGGTCCGCGCGGCTTCGTATTTGCCGGCCATCAGGTTTTCACACAACTCACCGGCCAGACAGCCGGAAAATCCGATCAACCCCTTCGCGTGCTCCGCCAGATACTTCTTGCTGACCCGCGGCTTTTTATAGAAGCCATGCAGCGACGCCTCCGATGTGATCCGGACGAGGTTCCTGTAGCCTTCCTCGTTTTCCGCCAACACCAGCAGATGGTTGTAGTCATCGCCCTGCGGCTCCGCGCGATGGTCCTCTTTCTGGCAGATATAAAGTTCGCACCCAAGGATCGGATGTACCCCGTGATGCTTCGCCGCATCGAAAAAATGCACGGCTCCATAAATGTTCCCGTGGTCCGTAATAGCCACAGACTTCTGGCCGATATCGGACACGTGCTTGACCAGCTTCTCGACATCGCACGCTCCGTCGAGCAGCGAATAATCCGTGTGCAGGTGCAGATGGGTGAATTGCGCCATGGGCTTGCTTCTATTTTAGGTCGCCGCGCCTGCGGACGCAGCCGAGGATCGTTCGCCTTCAGTGAGGAAAAGCGGGGACAAAACCCGCGGCGCAACAACGACTGCGAACGCTCCGGCCAAACGGTGTACCATCTCCAGTCGCGGAGGTTCTATGGACAGGGTTGTAACGTTTCTGATGACGCAGAATCCGGAGGCGGCGATTCCCTTCTATCGCGACAAGCTGAGCCTGAAGTTCCTGCGCGACGACGGCTTCGCGCTGGTTTTCGACATGAACAGCGTAATGCTGCGCATCGCCAAAACCAGGTCATTCACACCCGCGCCGAGTACAGTGCTGGGATGGGAAGCGAGCGACATCGGCGCCGCTGTCAAGAGACTCGAGAAGCGGGGTGTCACCTTCGAGCGCTATCCGAATATGGGACAGGATGAGCAGGGCGTCTGCACCTTTCCCAACGGTGACAAGGTCGCCTGGTTCAAAGACCCCGATGGCAACGTGCTGTCGATCTCGCAGCATGCGGCCGTATGATCTGAGTTCTCGACCTATCGCGGCATGTCGCGGTGCGCGCCCTTCACCCCGTACCCGTGCTTCGAAAGGCGCTTCGCCACTTCTTCCGCGATCATCACCGAACGATGCTGCCCGCCCGTGCAGCCGAACGCCAGCGTCAGATAGCTCTTCCCCTCGCGGATGTAGTGGGGCAAAAGAAAGAGCAGCATGTCTGTGACGCGGTCGAGAAACTCGCCGGTTTGCGGAAATCCCATGACGTAGTTTGCGACCTTCGGGTCCTTACCGGTGAGGTTGCGAAATTCCGGGACGAAATGCGGGTTCGGCAGGAAGCGCACGTCGAAAACCAGATCGGCGTCCAGCGGCACGCCGTTCTTGTAGCCAAAGCTGGTCGACGAGATCAGCAGATTCTTGCCGTCGTTCTCGCGGACGAATTTGTTCTGGATGTACCCGCGGAGCTCATGAACATTGAACTTCGTGGTGTCGATCACGACGTCTGCGACGTTGCGGATCGGCTCCAGCAGCCGGCGCTCTTCCTGCAGAGCGCGAGTCACGCGTTCTTCGCGGCCCAACGGATGCGGGCGGCGCGTTTCGGAATATCGCGCCAGCAGCGCTGCTTTCGATGCTTCGAGAAACAGCAGCGTCGTCGGCAGTGTGCGCCGGATCTCACGCAGAATCGCCGGAAATTTCTCGAGGCTCTGACCTTCGCGTACGTCCACCACCAGCGCAGCGCGGCGGATGTCCCGCGAGTGCTCAACCAACTCTGCAAACGGCGGTATCAGCATCACCGGCATGTTATCGACCGCGTAAAAACCGAGGTCCTCAAACGCCTTCAGCGCCGAAGCTTTGCCCGAACCGGAAAGCCCGGTGAGGATGACCAGGTCGCGCGGCGTGCCGGATGTCTGCGCACGTGCCTTTGTCTTCGCGGCGCGCCGCTTCGCTGCTGTTTTCCGGCCTGCTGGCATGGCCTCATCCTAGCATTCGGCCGTCAATTGGCGATGACTCCTTTTGGGGATCGGAAGCCATCCCCACCCGCATCTACACGCGCAAAGAAGATTGCAGTGCTTCGCAAACCTGCCCGATTTGTCGATCGGTGATCCGGTTGAAGAAGGGCAGCGCCAGGGTGCAGGCTGCAACAGCCTCGGTCACCGGCAATGCACCTGCGCTGTCCCAGCCAGAGTAGGCAGGCTGCAGATGGATGGGCGCAAAATATCGCCCCGTCGCGATACCGGCCGATGCGAGCTCGCGTGCGATACGATCGCGATCGGCCTGGGAGAAGGCCGGCGCCAAACGAACAACAAAAACAAACCAGCTCAGCTTTTGGTTATCCAGATGGAGCGCCGGCAGTACCAGATTTGCATTGCCGCCCAGCCATTCGCAGTAGCGGCGAGCGACGGCCTCACGGCGAGCCAGGATCGCGTCGACCCGCGCCAGCTGCGCCAGTCCCAGCGCGCACTGCATCTCTGAAAGCCGGTAGTTAAAACCCAGCTCCACATGCTCGAACCAGGCGTCGGACGATTCCGGCGAAGCGCCCGTTGCGTCACTGCAATCGTAACGGCCATGGTTACGTAAGGCCGCCATGCGCCGCGCCAGATCAGCGTTTCGCGTAACGACCATGCCGCCTTCCCCGGTCGTGATCTGCTTATTGGGATAGAACGCGAAAACCCCAACATCCCCAAAGCTGCCCACGCGCCGGCCCCCGACCTCCGCACCCAGCGCCTCGCACGCATCTTCAATCACGCGGAGGTTGTGGCGGCGCGCCAGATCGAGAAGCTCCGCAATCTCCGCTGGACGACCGAAGGTATGCACGACGATCATCGCGCGCGTACGGGGCGTGATGGCCGCTTCAACACGGTTGGGATCGAGATTCAGCGTCCCGGCATCAATGTCCGCAAACACAGGATGCGCGCCAGCGTAGCGAACCGCATTCGCGACCGCAATGAACGTGAACGATGGAACGATCACCTCGTCCCCGGGACCGACACCCAGCGCCAGCAGAGCGAGATGCAGGCCCGCCGTCCCTGAACTGACGCCCACCGCGTGCGGCACGCCAACGTAAGCAGCCGTTGCCGATTCAAATTCAGCCAGCTTCGGCCCCAAACTCAGTCGCGGCGTTCGCAGCACCGAGACGACCGCGTCGATGTCCGCATCGGTGATGTCCGGCTCAGAGAGCGGAATACGAGTCGGGGTCACGACAGGACGCCCGGCGCCAGGGGCATCGCCCGCTTGATCAGCAGATCCTGGCCCAGCGGACAGGTGGTCAGCACTTCAACGATGCGCTCGGCAGCATGGCCGTCACCGTATGGATTGGTCATGCCCTGGAGCGATGTGCGATACGCCGAACTCCGGGCTTCATCGATGCGCGCAAGGATCGAAGAAACGTCAGCTTCGGCATCCAGAACGTTGCGGGCGCGTTCGCGGCCCCTTTGGCGAGCGCCGACGTTGACGGTGGGCACGCCAAACGACGCAGTCTCCATGATCCCGCTCGACGAATTGCCGATCATCGCTTCGACGCACCGGAGCAAGCTCCAGTAGGTGACGGCATCCAGATTGACAAACATTTTCGCCGCGGGGCGACGCCCAGCAAATGCGCGCGTGCGTTCGATCAGCGACCGGCTGCCCGCATCGGCGTTGGGATAACAGAAGAGAATCTGTGTAGAGCCCGCAGCGGCGACCTGATCGAGCGCGGCAAAAAGCGCGTCCGCCTCACACGTAGTGTCGCGCTCCAGCGTAACCGGGTGATACGCCACCAGCAGCGCAGGCACGCGAAAATCCACACTGCACGCCGCCTCGATCTCTTCGCGCGAAAGCAGCTGGCTCCGCCGCAGATGATCGAGCGAAGGCGCGCCCGCTCGATGCACGCGCCCGGGTTCCTCTCCCATCGCGATCACGCGTTGGCGCGCGCCATCGGTCGACGTGAAATGAATGTGGCTCATTTTGGTGAGCGCGTTGCGCACTGCATCGTCGATGGCGCCTTCGCTGATCTCGCCGCCCTCGATGTGCGCAATCGGAATCCGCAGAGAAAGCGCAACCGCAGCCGGCGCAAGCATCTCGTAGCGATCCGCGATCAGCAGCAGCAGATCCGGCCGCATCGCGCCCAGCGTGTCGGCAAGCGAAAGCACCGCCACGCCGATGCTCTTCGCCATGCCCACATCCGTGTCGGAACTGAGCAGAGACTCGATGCGTGCCGCGATCGGAAATCCGTCCTTCTCAATTTCCCTTATCGTCGCTCCGAATTCCGGCGACAGATGCGAAGCCATCGCGATCAAAGGCAGATCGACGTCATCGTGCTCGGAGAGCAGCTTGAGGGGCCAGTAGAGATGGCTGTAGTCGGCGCGCGATGTCGTGACAACGGCAATGCGGCGCTTCATCGGCTCACAGTGGGGCGCGTACGGGCTGCCTCGCACACCACCGCGCTCGGTTGGTAATCGGGGACCAGTTCGCCGACCAGGCGCAGAAGAAGGGAAAGGTCCCGCGCAACAATTGCGGATTCCACTTCCCGCATCCGGCCTGCCAGGCCCGCAGGGGCATAGCCTCCGATCTGGCGCAGTCCAGCCGACACGCGCTCAAGGCATAGTTCATGCCCCGCCACAACCGCTTCTTCCAGCTTGTCACCAGGCCGCGGCTCAGTGAAAGCAACACGCACATCCCGGCCACTCGCCTCGATCATGCGCTCAGCCAGGTCTGCAATCATCACGGGATCACCCGGATCAGGCGCCAGCAGGCCCTGCGCCGCGTCCGCAGAAATTGCCTGCGCCAGCAGAGCGGCCACTTCATCGAGCGTGAAAAAGAATCGGCGCGCCTTCGGATGCGTCACCGTCACCGGACCACCCTCCGCAATCTGCTCCGCAAACAACGGCGCAACACTGCCCGGCGAGCCAATCACATTGACCAAACGCAGCGCGGTGAATTCCTCATGCGCAAGCATCGCCAGCTCCGCAATGCGTTTGGAAGCGCCCATGATGCTGTGTGGCGCAACCGCTTTGTCCGTCGAAACCAGGATCATCTGCCGGATGCAGTGCGCTCGCGCAGCCTGCGCCAGACGCCATGTGCCCAGGCTGTTCGTTTCCACCGCTGCGAATGGATTTCTCTCCATCAGCGGCACGTGCTTCAGCGCCGCGGCGTGCAGCACCAATTCTGGCCGGTATTCCTCGAACAGCGCGTCCAGCATCGCGCTGTCGCATACACTGCCGAGAATCGGAACGCAGCAACCGCTATACCCGCGCGTTGCCATCTCACGATCCATCGCGAACAACGGCTGCTCCGCGAGCTCCAGCAAAATAATTTGACGCGCGCCCGAGGCCGCGAAAACTCTCACCATCTCCGATCCAATAAATCCGCCAGCGCCTGTGACCAGCACGCTGCGGCCTTCCACGCCGGGAATCAGGATTGGTCCGGGAGCCTTCGCCCTGCGGCCGAGAATCTCGTCCCAGGAGGGATCAGACCCGAAACGCGGCGCAGCGGAAGCATCAGTCAACACTGGCGAAATTATAATGGCCATGCACGCCACGCATGCCCGTCACCCTTCTTCCCGCCATAGAACAGCTCGCGTTGTTGCGGCAGCACACCATTACGCCGCTCGAGCTGGCCAACGAACACATCGCGCAGATCGAGCGCCTCAACCCAGGCCTGAACGCCTTTGCGGATTTCGATGCGCAGCGTGTTCACGCGCAGGCCAAACACCCGCGCCCCGGCCCCCTCTCCGGTTTGCCCGTCACCGTTAAATCGTCTATCTCCGTTGCAGGCTATCGTTGCGAAACCGGCAGCACGCTCAACCACGGCCTGGTTCCCGATCAAAATGCCGTCCTCGTCGAACGCCTCGTCAAATCCGGTGCTGTCATCCTCGGCACGACCAACTGCCCTGAGTTCCTCATGGCCTACGAGACAGAAAATCTGCTCCACGGCAGTACGCATAATCCCTGGAATCTCGAATACACCGCCGGCGGTTCCAGCGGCGGAGAAGCAGCCGCCATCGCAGCGGGAATGTCAGCCGCGGGGCTCGGCAGCGACAGCGGTGGATCGGTTCGCGAGCCGGCGCATTTCACCGGCATCTGCGCCCTCAAGCCAACCGCGGGCCGCTTCCCTTCCGCAGGCCATCTTCCGCCGTGCCTCGGTCCGTTCTCTTTCCTCGGTTCCATCGGCCCCATGGCGCGCTCCGTCGCCGATCTTCGGCTGCTGTTCGCAACGCTCTCCGGCCCGGACCTCATCGACCCCGGCAGCGCCCCCGTCACGCATCGGCCCGTCTCCCGCGAGGAAGCGAAGCGAACCACCATTGGCTGGTTTGAAGACGACGGCATCGTTCCGGTCACATCCGAAACCCGGGAAGCCATCCACCTGGCCGCGCGAGCGCTCGAGCGTCAGGGCTTCAAACTCAAACCCTTCCGCCCAAAATCCCTCGAGGCTGCGCGCAAACTGTGGTGGATCTTCTTCATGCAGTGCGGCGCAATGCTTTACGCCCCCGCGTTTCGCGGACGCGAACAGGAGCTCAGCCCAACCTTCCGCGACTTCCTCGCGCTGTCACGCGGCACCCCGCCTCTCACGGCCGATTCTCTCCTCGAAGCCTGGGTCGAATCCGACAAAATTCGCGCGCGCCTGCTCGAGGAGATGCGCCCGTTCCCCATCCTCCTCTGCCCCGTCTGCTCCATCCCAGCGTTCAAACCCTTCGAACGCAGCTGGGTAGTCGACGGGCAAACCGTCGACTACCTCGATGCCATGCGCTTCTCGCAGTGGTTCAATTTGCTGGGCGCGCCCGCAGCCGTCGTGCCCGTCAGCCGCTCAGCCCAGGGTCTCCCCATTGGAGTTCAAATCGCCGGCCGCCCCTTCGCCGATGAGCTGGTGCTCGAAGTCGCCGCAGCCGTTGAAAGCGCCTTTGGCTACCAGCCACCGCCTCTCGCCCTCTGACAAATTGCCGCAAAAGGAAAAGGCCCGCCATCCGGCGGACCTTTTTATTCGCTATTGGCTGTTCCTGCCCTCAGGGCTTTAGTCGGTGGAAGAGGTCCAGCTTCGAAACGTCGTTCACCATGATGAACGCGAAGAACAGGATCAGCATCACGAACGCAACCTGATACATGCGCTCTTTGAATTCCTGTTTCAGATCGCGCCGCAGCAGGCCTTCAATCGCCAGCAGCAGGATCATGCCGCCATCGAGAATCGGGATCGGCAGCAGATTCATGATGCCCAGGTTCAGGCTGATCAATGCCGTCAGCCCGATAATCGGCTGCCACCCGTGCATCTCGGCAGCTTCGCCGGTCATGCGCGCCATGCCGATCGGTCCACTCAGCTGCTGCATCACCGCGCCATGCCGCGTGAACATGCGGTGCAGAATGTCGAGGATCAGCCCCGAATAATGCAGGTTGTAACTCACCGATCGCTGAATCGCCTTCGGCAACGGCAGCTGCTCTACCGTGAACGGCGGCGGCGCCGGAACGAACCCAAGAGCGTACCCAGGCGCTTGCCCCGTGCTGTATTCGGTCCAGACCGGTTGAACCGTCACACTGAACTGTTTGCCGCTGCGATCGATCACCAGATTGGCCGGCTTGTTGCCCACTTCATTCAGAACGGCAATCACTGCGGCTACACTGTGCACCTCGCGACCGTCGACCGAAACCAGGCCGTCACCCGCCTGCAATCCGGCTTTCGCTGCGGGATTGCCCGGCACAACATCGTCCACAACGACCGGCCCATCCTGCTCCTTCGGCAGAAGCCCCAGCGCCTGAATATCGAAATCCTGGCCATGCGACGAGTCGGCGAGCAGCAACTCCGTGCTGAACTGCTTCGTCTGTCCGTTTACCCTGCGCTCCACCGTAATCGGCACAGTGGAATTAATGTCCAGCAGGGCGCGGTCGTTCAGCGTCTCCCATGTCGGATTTTTCTTGTCATCGAAGCGGATGATGCGATCGCCCGTATCCAGACCCGCGCGGGCCGCCGGCGAATTCAGAGGCACCACATCGAGCACAGCCGCAGAAGCCAGGTACTGTTCCACCTCGTTGTGCATGGTGTAGAAACCGGCCATCAGCACAAACGCCAGCACGAAGTTAGCGACTGGTCCGGCAACCGCTATCAACACCCGCTGCCAGCGCGGATGTGAACTGAATTCCCCTGGATCGCCCGTCGTTTCCGACCCCGGCGTCTCGCCCGACATCTTCACGTACCCGCCCAGCGGCAGCGCGCTGATCCGGTAGTCCGTGTCGCCGTACTTCACGCCAAACAAGCGCGTCCCGAACCCCAGCGAAAAAACTTCAACGCGAACGCCGCACAGCTTGGCTACGGCGAAGTGGCCGAATTCGTGCACGAGGACCATGATCCCCAGCACAATCAGGAACGAAACGGTGGCAATAACGGCGAAGGGCATATTGGGGTTATTTCGACGAAACTCCTGCGAACTTCGGCAGCATATCGGAGAACCTGAGCCTCAGCAACGACGAGACGCTTCGCGTCCCGTCAGAACCTCCCGCGCCAGCTCGCGCGACTGGTTATCCAGCGCAAGCACTTCCTCTATGGTCGCCGGATGTGTCTCCGGGGTTGTCTCGAGAACCTGCTCTATTGTATCTGGAATCCCCGTAAAAGGAATCACCCGTTCGAGGAACGCCTCCACCGCCACCTCATCCGCCGCATTCAGCGCAATCGCGTGCGCTCCTCCCTTCTCCGCCGCTTCGTAAGCCAAACGCAGACAAGGGAATCGCCCAAAATCCGGCGGCTCAAATTGCAGCTCCGAGAGCGACGCCATGTCGAACCGTAAATCCGATTCCACCCGCTCCGGATAGCTCAGCGCATACAGGATCGGCAGCCGCATATCCGTGACGGAAATCTGCGCCACCAGGCTCCCGTCTACGAACTCCACCAGCGAGTGCACCGTTGACTGCGGATGCACCGTCACCTTGATCGCCGATGGCGGCAGATCGAACAGCCGGCACGCCTCAATAATCTCCAGCCCCTTATTCAGCAGCGTCGCGGAGTCGATCGTGATCCGCTTCCCCATCACCCACGTCGGATGATGCAGCGCCTGCTCCACCGTGATGTTCTGAAACTCCTCCGCCGGAAGCGTGCGAAACGGGCCGCCCGAAGCCGTCAGCCAGATCTGCCGCACCTCAGCTCGGGTGCCGGCGCGCATGCACTGGTGGATCGCGTTGTGCTCAGAATCAATCGGCAGCAGCGCAACCCCCTTCTCGCGCGCAGCCGCCGTCAGTATCTCTCCCGCCGCCACCATCGCTTCCTTATTCGCGAGGCCAATCGCCTTCCCTGCCTGGACGGCGGCATAGGTGGCCTGCAGTCCCGCCACGCCCACAATGGCGGAGACCACAAAGTCGGCTTCCGGCAGCGTCGCCACGCACACCGTGCCTTCCGTGCCCCACACGACTTCCGTGGTCAGCCCTTCTTTGCGCAAACGCTGTGCCAGCTCAGCCGCCAGCTCTTCCGTCGCCAGCGATACCACCTGAGGGCGCCACCGCAAACACTGCTCGAACGCGGCATCGATGTTCTGCCCCGCCGCCAGCGACACGACCCGGAATCGCTCCGGATAGCTTTCAACAATGTCGAGCGTGCTCCGACCGATCGAGCCGGTCGATCCCAGGATGGCAATATTTTTCAAGGGAGAGATTCTTCCGTCCAGCAGGCCAGCCGGCCGTTCCGCATGCCTCTCGCTGACCGCTTCTCAGCTAACCGGATCTTAGCTAACCGCTTCATCGCTGACGGGTTTTAGTTATCTCAAAACGACTGCTGCGCTAACTGAGCGTACCACAGCAGTGGTGCGGCCAGCAGCAGCGCATCGATGCGGTCCAGCATCCCTCCGTGGCCCGGCAAAAGCTTTCCGGAATCCTTTACACCGGCCGCTCGCTTGATCGCAGATTCGCACAGGTCCCCGATCTGCGCCGCCACGTTCAGCAGTGCGGCCAGACCAATCCAGTGAACATAACTTCCCGGATAAGAAACGTACTCAATCGACCGCGCCGTGAGCACGCCGCCCAACCACACCAGCAACACCGCCACCGCCACGCTGCCCGCCACCGACGCAATCGATCCTTCCCAGGTCTTGTTGGGGCTCAGCCGCGGCGCCAGGGTCCAGCGCCCGAACGAACGCCCCACATAAAGCGCGGCGATGTCGCCCGCCCATACCACCAGCAGCAAAAACAGCAGCAAGGCGGGTCCGTTGTCTTCCGCCGACAAAAGATACAGCGTCGACATCGACAGACCGATATACAGCAGACCAAAAACGGAATACGCAGTGTCCGGGAGCACCCGTTCCAGCGGCGAGCGGACTGTGCATACGATGAAAAGCGTCAGCGAGATCGCGCCGATCACAGGAGTCATCAAGTCGGGCCGGCGAAAAACTGCCGCCAGCAGCA
This sequence comes from Acidobacteriaceae bacterium, assembly GCA_036490815.1. Classification (GTDB taxonomy): domain Bacteria; phylum Acidobacteriota; class Terriglobia; order Terriglobales; family Acidobacteriaceae; genus Palsa-343. The sequence goes on along the minus strand of DASXDF010000025.1, from coordinate 160,524 downwards.
CGACCAGGCACACCAGCACCTCCACCCGTGGCGTCTTCGCACCGATCGCGTTCGCCAGCCCCAGATACTCCCACAATGCCAGGCCTGCGATCAAAAGAATGAAACCCATCAGCACAATCGGCCACTTCGGCGAGACAAAAATCACCGCAAGCACCAGAGGAATCAGGACCACCGCTGTCAGGATGCGCTTCATGCCAAAGGCAGAATACACGCCGCAGCGGTTTGCGGCGCGAGCTTCACCGACCGAGATCAACAATCAGTAATCCGGAGCTGATCACGGATGCCTGATCCCTGCCTCTCTCACTTCGCGTTTGGGATCCGTGTCGCCGGCATGTTCCTGAGCGTCTCCAGCTCTGCCTGCACCCTCGCCCACTTCTTCGGGTGCCGCTTCGTTTCAATGGGCGCATTCGGATTCGAGTAAAACGCGAGAATGTTCTGCCGCAAGCCAAGAGGAGGCACTGCCGTCTTCTCCGTGACCTCATGCAGCAGCGTCGCGTAGGTCTGATCCATCAGGCGATACGTCCCGGGCTTGCTCGCGTAGCCCGTATCCAGATCCAGATCCGGCACCGAGAATCCGTCGTGCCCCTTCTGCGCCAGTTCGCCCAGCAACTGCTCGTAGCGAGCCACCGCCGCATTCACGCCTTCCACATACTTCTCTTCTGAATCCTTGCTCGGCCCGCGGATCGCCAGGTCCGACAGGATTCCGACCTTCGGCGTAATCAGAACGAGAAACGCTACCAGCCGTGTTCTGAATTTTGGCTTGCGCTGCCGATACTTCTCCCAACCATTCTGCGTGGACGCATCCTTTACATGTTGCGCAAACGTCTGGAACCCGGCCGTGTCCTCATCGACTGGAAACTTCTTTCGGTGCAGCAGCACCTCCGCATACGAAACCCGCGGCAAAAACTGCCGCACCGACCAGTCGTAGCTCTCGATCGAATGCCGTTCGTTCCCAATGACGCTCTTCAGATTTAACCCATAGGTCGCGTAGAACGCCCGATCCAGCAACCCTGGCGGCACGCGAAATCCCACCTGCCGCAGATACGCCGCCGGCGGAAACCGCGCATGACTCACCTGGTCGATATCGAACGCCCATTCTGTCCGCACGTGCTGATGCGGGCCTTCCTCATAGGTCACGATCGGGCCATATTTGCGAGCCAGTTCCGGAAACTCGATCGCCACCGACGGATTGACTGCGTCCATGTGCCCGAGAGTGTCGCCCACGTAATGCGACAACGCGCCCAGCGCAAACGCCAGCTCATTGAGCGTGTGCGATTGCAGAATCAGGTTGGTGACGAAGTCGCCCGTGCGCACATAATGCGCCAGATCGCTGAACGGCGGATGCCCGAAGGGATAGTAGCCCGCATCTTGGATCACCGAGCCGCCGTACGCGAACCCATGCGCCGTTTGCAGTTGCTCGGGCGTCGCGTTCGGATACTGGCTCAGCAGCACCGGCTTGATGCCGCTCTCCCACGTGATGTCGATGATCGTCTCGTGCGTGAGGAATGAGAAGGCAAAGCCAGGAGGCGCAAGCAGAAGCGCGAGCAGCAGCGTAGCGACACAACAAGACGCAAGCTTTCTCGTCATCCCTGCTGCCGTTCCTTCCCAATTTTCAGGACCATCTACGCCCAGTAGGATGCAGGTTGCCCAGGGGGGATGTTTCCGCCAGGGCTGTCATCCCGACGCGAAGCAACGCGCAGCGGAGGGATCTGCGGTTGCTTTTTGCATCTGGGCTTATCCCCTACTCCCTACTCCCTGTTCCCTACTCCCTGCCTCACTCGTACCTCAAAGCCTCAGCCGGCAGCACCCGCGCCGCTGAGCTCGACGGATAAATTGTCGCCAGCAGCGACACTCCCAGCGACAGCGCCGTCACAATCACTCCATGCAGCACGCGCGGCGCGAACGGCAAATAGTCCAGTGAATACACATCTGCGGAAAGATGGACAAACTGATAGTGGCCGCCCGCCCACGCCAGAACGTATCCCAGCACCAGCCCGAGCACCGTCCCGATCACGCTGATCAGCAGCCCCTGCAGCAAAAAGATGCGCCGGATCTGCCCCGGCTGCACCCCCATCGACATCAGTACTGCAATGTCCTTCGTCTTCTCCATCACCATCATGGTCAGCGCGATCAAAATATTCAGCGCCGCGACGCATACGATCAGCCCGATCACGATGAACGTCACAATCTGTTCCAGCTTCAGCGCGCGAAACAGCTCGCGATTCTGCTCCATCCAGTTCGTCGTCGAAAAGCCCGGCCCCGCTTCCCGTTCAATCTCATCGCCAATCACATTCGCCTTGTAAAGATCATCGACGCGAAACGAAATCACCGAGATCACGTCCGGCTCGCCAAACAGTTTCTGCGCATCCGCGAGCCGGATAAATCCAAAACTCGAATCGTACTGATAGAACCCCGAGTGAAAAATCCCCACGATGCGAAAGCGCTGATACTTCGGCACCACGCCGTACGGCGTCAGATCGCCCTGCGGGCTGGTCACCATCACCACATCGTTCAGGCTCGCCCCAATCGAATCTGCCAAATCCGTTCCGATCACGATCGGCGGGGTCACCGAACCATACTGATCCTGGCTGTTGGCGCTCTCGCTCAGCGGCGCAACGCTGCCTTCCTTCAGGTTGGCGAGCATGTCCGAAACCGTTCGCTCCTCCGATGGCACAATCCCCTTCAACATCGCCCCGCCGGCCCGCGCTCCATTGCGCGAGATCAGCACCGGCTCATACAGCCCCGGCGCTGCCGCTACCACGTGCGGTGTTTGACGCAGCCGCTCCAGCAGCGACCCCCAGTCGCGGATGCCATCGTTCATCGTCCGCATCAGATCGATGTGCGACGTCGAGCTCAGCAGGCGATCCTGCAGGTCCCGCCGCATACCGTTGGTGATGGCCAGCGCGAGAATCAGCGACGCCACGCCAACCGCCACGCCCGCAATCGAAATCCAGGTGATCACGCCGATGACCGCCTGGCGGCGCTTGGCCCGCAGATACCGCGCCGCAACAAAAAGTTCGAAACGCATCGCTTACGCTGACCGGTTCATCGCTAACCGCTGTTGAGCTAGCCGTTTCATCGCCGACCGCTTCATCGCTGCCGTCACTTCACCACCGCCTTCACCGTCACCACATTGTCGTAGCGATCGAATACCCGGACCGACACGACGTGCTCGGCGGGATCGACGGGCGCATCGGCGTCGCTGCGTGCATGCGGCAACGGCACATCGAATGCGAAGTGCTCCGTCAGCGAATCGCCAATCCCGCCCTCCGGACCCACATATTGCCAGCGCCCCGCGTCGATGGAATACTGCGCGTGCGTGACCGGCGACGTCGCATCGTTTGCCGTGAACAACACGTGAACCTTCCCGCTCGCCAGATGCGCCTCCAGCCCATTCACCACCGGCGGCGTCGTGTCCACCACAAATTCGTCGCTCACCCGCTCCCCGGTCAGCGCCTCTCCAGGATTGTGCGAGCGCGCGTCGCTGCCCACCACCCGCACCCGATAATGCCCGTCCGGCAACTGCGATGCGTCGAAAGAATAAAACCGCTCCGTAATGTGATCCCGCAGAAACTGCCAGTTGTGCTCGCCCTCGCCGCGGTAGTACACCGCGAAACTCAGTTCGTCGCCATTGTCATCGTGCGCGGCCCAGCGAACCGTTACCGCGTTGCGGTCCCGAAGCGCCGTCAGCGGTTCCCTTCCCGGCTCGGTTACAAAATTGATCCCGTTGTTTTGCGTAGACGGAAAATTGATGGTGACCTGCTGCGGCTGCCCCGCCTGCGGCTGCTGCGAGCTGGCCCGCGCCCCAGGCGCCACCACAATCTCATCCACCACAGGCGGCAAATTCACCGGCAAATAATTCATGGCCACCGCCCCCACCGACGCCCCCGGCTTCTCCACCAGCTTCCATTGCATGAACCGCGATGCATCGATCCCTACCGCGCCGGAATTCGGTGTGAACAGCTTCCAGTCGCCCCACGCGCGCTGCGGATTCTCAATGTTCCCCGCCCGCGCATACAACTGGACTGATGCCGGCGGCGTTGCGCCCAGTTCCACCTCCGCCCGTCCCCACTTCGCAAACACACCCGCATCGAACACTTCGCTGGTATAGGTTCCCTCCGCGGCCTCGCCGTGGCTCAGCAGGAACAGCTTCCCGGAATTCGCGGTGCTTACGTAAATCCCCCTCGGCGAATCGGCAAAGCCCGTCACCTGCGCCGCTTCGATATGCGCCACGTCGGCCCACCTGCCGTCGTCTTCGATCCGAAAAATGCGCCCGCGATTGCCGGTAGCCGCCAGCACGCCCTCCTTCGTCCACGCCAGTGAGTAGAGAATTTCATCCTTGCTGCCCCAGATTTTCCTGGGCGGCCCATCTCCCTGCGGAATCGCGTACAGCTCCGAACCATCCGGGATCAGCGAGTTACCGTTGAACGCCTGGACTGAGCCGGGCGCCACAATTGTAATCGTCGCGGTTACAGTTGCCTGCCCCGTCACCGGCAGCGGAGGAAGGTTATTGTTGTGTCCCTTTTCCCCCACACCCGCCGCATAAATCGTGCCGTCGGGCGCAACCACCACCGACGTAATCTCCTTCTTCGGCGCGTCGTACAGCACAAATGCTTTCCCCGAAGGATCGATGCGGTACACCAAACCTGTACCGTCCGAACCCGCGATCAGATCACCGGACTTGCCAAACGCCAGGGTCCGAATGTGCTCTTCGTCGCTCTTGAAAAACAGCTCCGGCTTCCCCACGCCGCCCGCTGCCACGCGGTAAATCGCCGCCGGCGCGCCCGTCGCGATGTAGAGGCGCCCTTGCGCATCGAACGCCATATCCCAAACGTACTTTGGCTTTTCCTGCGTGCTCGCCGGATCGAAAACCAGCGTCGCCGTCTCGTCGTTCTTGTTTTCCGCATGCGCGTCGAGCTTGTAGACCTTGCCCGAAGGCAGCGTAGCCGCATAGATCGATCCATCCGGCCCCGCGCGCACCACCTGCACGCTCATATCGTGCGTGGTAAACAGCGTGGTCGATTTGCCATCGGGGCTCACGCGCGTCACCGTGGGCGGCGTGCCGGTGGCCAGGTACGCGTTGCCCTCGCGATCCGTCGCCACCGACCATACATACGTTGCGGACGTGGCCACCACCAGTTTGCTCTCCGGCCCCGGCACCAGATACCCGTCGCTGGTAATGGCAACGCCGTTGGGCGTGCCGCGCTCCAGTTCCTCGAAGCGCGATTCGCTCCACAAACGAGTGCCCTGCGCGTGCGCCATCCACACGCACTGCGACAGAAGAAAAGCTGCGAAAAAAAACAGCGTGGCGGAGAACGAAACCAGACGAAGCGTCCGCGCAAATCGGCGAAACCGGCTTGAATTCATGCTGAATTTCAGTCTACAGAAAGCATTCTTCCGGGGCTCGGAGGCCATCGAACCCACCAGGGAAATCGACTGACACAAATCACGTTTCGTCGCCTACACTGGGGTTTCGCTGCTCCTCTGCTTTCCCGAGCCTTCCGGCCCGGAATCCCGCGAATTGAGATTCGACCGACATGCTGAAACGCTGGAGAACCCGGATACTGCTTTTTCTCGCCGTGCTCGGTCCCGGGTTCATCACCGCCAATGTCGATAACGATCCCAACGGCATCATCACCTACTCCCAGGCCGGCGCACACTTCGGCTACACCCTGCTCTGGACCATGATTCCCGTCACCCTGGCCCTCATTCTCGTCCAGGAAATGTGCGCGCGCATGGGCGCCGTAACCGGCAAGGGCCTCTCCGATCTGATCCGCGAAGAATTCGGCCTTCGCCTCACCTTCATCATCATGGTGCTGCTGGTTCTGGTGAATTTCGGCAACATCATTGGCGAGTTCACCGGCATCGCCGGCAGCCTGCAGCTCTTCCACGTTTCGAAATTCATCTCCATCCCCATCTGCAGCGCGCTGGTCTGGCTTCTTGCTGTCCGCGGCGACTACAAAAGCGTCGAGAAAGTCTTTCTCATCGCGTCGATGGTCTACTTCGCCTACATCATTGCCGGAGTGCTCGCGCATCCCGGATGGCACGATGCCTGGGTCGCGACGGTCAAGCTCCCGCCCATGTCCGTGCTTCGCAACAAGGAGTACGTGTTTGCAGTGGTGGCCGTCATCGGCACGACCATCGCTCCGTGGATGCAGTTTTATCTCCAATCTTCGATCGTCGAAAAAGGTGTGACCGCCCGCAGCTATGCCGGCTCGCGTATCGACGTCATCGTCGGTTCCATCTTCACCGACGTCGTCGCCTGGTTCATCATCGTCGCCTGTGCCGCCACCCTTTGGGTCCACGGCATCACCAACATTCAGGACGCCTCCAACGCCGCCGAAGCCATGAAGCCCCTCGCCGGCCAGTACGCCTTCATCCTTTTTGCTTTTGGATTGTTCAACGCCGGCTTCTTTTCTGCCTCGGTGCTGCCGCTCTCGACGGCTTATGTTGTCTGCGAGGGCCTTGGCGTCGAATCGGGCGTCGACAAGCGCTTCCGCGAGGCGCCCTTCTTTTACGGGCTCTATACGCTGTTGATCCTCGGCGGCGGCGTGGCCGTCATGCTGATTCCCAACGGCCGCCTGATGCAGTGGTACGTCTCCTCGCAAGCTCTGAACGGAATCCTGCTGCCGGTCGTCATCGTTCTCATGTTGCTGTTGATCAACCGCAAAGACCTGATGGGCACGCATACCAATTCGCACTGGTTTAACGCGATCGCGTGGACCACGGCCATCATCGTCAGTATCCTGTCGGTGATTCTGATGGTCCAGCAGTGGTGGCCCAGTCACCATTAGGCGTTGAATCCACCCGAACGTCCCCACCGGCCGCCCTGAACAACACCCCCCGTCGTCGTAGCTGTTGAATTGGCAACCTGACCGGCTTTCCCCCCACGCCTCGTAACAGGGCCCGACCTCCAGCCGGGCCACATTGCCGCCCCAGAAAAATCGGGCTCCTTTGGCATCATCCGTACGGCCCGACTGAAGGTCGGGCCCTGTTACGAAGAGTAGGCACCCCCCGCCATGCCCCTGTGGAAAATTTGTCAACCCCCAGGCCAAAAATCCAAAGTAATGACCCAACAAAATAAACCACTTCCCCACCAAAACTCCCCAACAAATTTGGCGGGTTTTCAACCCCAACTTGGTATTCTGAAAATAGGGGGTTAAAAAGCAATTTCGCCCCCGTAACCCGGTTCAGATACGCCGAAAGGCCGCCATCAGGCGGCCTTTTCTATTGGTCCCGCCTTCAGCCAACCGCCGACCGGCGCTCCGCTGACTGCTCCACCAGCCCACCCTTCACCACTGTCCGAGGAATCCATGACTCCCGAATGCCGCTTCATCCTGCCCAATGGACAACAATGCCGAGGCGCTGCCCTCCGCCACCAGGATTTCTGCCGCCACCACGGTCACCTGTCTGCCGTCCCCGGGCCGCCCCCCGTCTCGAAACATGACCGCTACTCCCCGCTCGCCTACAGGCGTGCCCTCGGCCGCAGCCTTCCCTGGATCGTTCGCGAAGAGATCCCATCGGCCATCTATGAGATCCTCCACTCCCTCACCGAAAAGGATCCGGCTGAACGCATCGCCGACCGCACGGCCGGCCATTACCTTCGCCTCCTGCTCCAGCGCCTCGGTGACGTCCCCTTCCCCAACCCCGGAGAAGCCGGCCCTCCGCTTCCCCGACCGCGCTCGCCTTTGCCGCTCCCCGTCGCTCACACTTCCGCCGTCGCGCCGGACCTGCACAGCACCCTCGCCATGCTCCCGTCCATGAGTCAGAATCCCGACCCTCGCGACTTCCGGGATCTGATCTCCGCGATGAAGGAAAAAGGCCTCCTCGCGCCGGATTGGCAGCCTGCGCTGAAGCCTTCACGTCCATGAGTGCTGCATTCCTGACCGCCAATGCCGCATATGTGTCCTCGAACCCGGCATTCGTGCCCCTCGGTGCCGCATTCGCGACCTCAATCCAACTCACACGGCATCTGTCATCAACGCGCTTCGCGTACAGCAATGCGGCATTCGAGTCCACGAATGCCGCATTGCTTACGCCGGGCAACTCACCTGTTCTCTGGCATTTGCCGTAGCCTCCGAGTCGATCGGCCTGCAACTACCTCAAAACAATAGGCACAGACAAATCTTAATTAGAGGAGCTTGCCGGCTGCGAGGTCGCGGACCAGGTCGCGGTCAGCAGCGAGAAAGTCGTAACTCGGCAGATCGCGCAGCGGCACCCAGCGCACATCTTCAAAAATCAGGTTCACCAGATCGCCCTCAAAGTCGTGCACCGCGAAGAACTGCAGATCGACGGCGCCTCCGCTGCGGTAGGTGTGGCGCAGGTGGGCAATGCGCGTCCCAACCGAGGCCTGGATCGCCAGCTCCTCATCGAGCTCGCGCTTCAAAGCCTGCTCGGGCGACTCGCCTGCCTCGATTTTGCCGCCGGGAAATTCCCACTTCAGCCCCATCGGCGACCCGGCTTTGCGCTGACAAATCAGCACCTCTTCGCCGCGCAGGATCAACGCAGCCGCAACAAAACGCAGCGTCTTCTGGTCTTTGCCGTTTTGCGCTGGTTCGCCCATGCCGCCCCCAGGTTTAGACGCACCGAGACAGGGTTCGATGCGATTCGATAGCCCGAATCCCGCTTGCAGTACCGAAGGTATCAGGGTGCAGGGCCGATGCGATGGCGCGCAGCCCATCGATCAGCGTGGGAGCCGGCGTGTTGAGCAGCTCATCGGCGATGCAGTAGAGTCGCCCCTCGCGCACCGCGCGCATCTGGTCCCAGCCCGGGCGGGAGGCGAGTTTTTCGAGCGGCACGCGATCGCCGGCCCCGCACCATGCGGCCAGAATCACGTCGGGATCGGCGGCGGCCACGGCTTCCGGAGTGGTCATGCCGCCCGGCGACCCCACGAAGACGCCGCCCGCGGCTTCAACCAGCTCGCGGACCCAGGCTTGCGAATGGATCAGCGGCTTGCCCCACTCCTCGCAATAGACCAGGGGCTTGCCTGGCAGATCGGCGGTGAACCGGCGCATTGCCGCGACAGCGTCGTCCATCACGGTAATGATGCGCTCGCCCTCGGCGGTGGCGCCGGCGATAGCGGCGATCAGCCGGATGTCCTGGGCGATGTCGGCAAGCGAATGTGGAGCAAGCGCCAGCACCGGACAGCCGGCCTTCAGGATGGCGGCCAGCGATTCGTTGCGATAAGGAACGGAAGCGATCACCAGGTCGGGGCGAATTGGAAGCAGTTCCTCGGCTTTGGTCGACCAGGAGTCGTGCACGATGGGCAGCTGCCGGTTGCGCAGCGCCGGCACCGCATCGAGGCAGTAGCGCGTGCACCCCACCAGCTGATCGAGCCGGCCAAGCCGGTCGAGGATGATGCTGACGCTCGGTTGCAGCGAGACGATTTTCACGATTTATTTGGTGTGGTCCGCCAGGACCGCGTCAGGATAGAAAACGGCCCAGCCGTGCTGCGCGGCAATTTCCGCGAGCGCCGGCGTGGGGTTGACGGGAAACGGCCGCGCGGCAATCGCGAGCATGGCCGCATCGTGAATGGAATTCCCGAACACCTCGTCGGGATGGGCGATGCCGGCTCGGCGCAGAGCTTCGGCCTTGCCTTCGTCGGTCGGCGTATCGATGAGGTCGCTGGTGATCAGCCCATCGTGCACGCGAGCGCAGGCCGCCATGACGTGCTCCGGACCGATGCCGAAGTGGCGCACGCCTTCTTCGATCACCCAGTTGTTGGTGGAGCTGACGGCATAGATTTCCGCGCCGGCTCTTTGCAGGTCCGAGACCAGGGTTCGCATCTCGGGAAAAATTTGCGCCTCGATGTGGGTCGCAAAAAAACGGGCCGCGGCGCGGCGCAGCTCTTCTTCGCGCAGGCCTGCGTAGACCTGCACCATTTCTCCGCAGATCTGCACCTCGGAGACTTCGCCCTGCCGATAGAGGCGATGGCGTTCGTCGATCCAGCTGGTGGCGTCGCGGGACAGCAGGCCCGCCTCCATGGACCACGTCATAAACCCGAGCCCGGCATCGCCGTCCCACAGCGTGCCGTCGCAATCAAACACCGCAACGCGCGGCGCCGGAGAGAGAGCGGCTTGGCGAAATTCTTCCTGGCTGAGCCGAACGACGGGACCGGTTTGCAACGACATCAATATCGAATCCTCCACCTTCACACTATCAACTTTCGTAACTGTCACAGAACAGCAGTCTCTTTAAGTATGCGCCACGGATCGTTGCAATTCATTGAAAAAGGGCGGCTTCTGGGCATTACCTTCGCGGATGCCAGGGAGAGATTTCACCGCAGTCAAACGTTTCACGTGGTTTCAAATCGGGAAAAACACTGCAGACCCTGTAACGATGGTATGGGGCTCGTAACTTTTGCTCCTAAAACGAGTTACTCGCGTTGCGTCCATAACTGGCCGCTACTTAGATAGTTCTTGACGAGATACTATCTTGCCGCGTTATGCTCCGGCAGACCCTCCAACTATGGTGAGCGATGAGAGCAAGGTAACGATTCGACTTGCGCTGACGGATCCCCCACGGATCTTGTCCGCCTCTCCTGCTCTGGAAGCGCTCACCGGTATTCCTGCTCAGGATTGGCTATCTTCTCGTACCTTCCTCATCGACAGCATTCATCCGGAAGATAGAGAACTTTTCCGGGCCATACTTTCTCCTGACCTGACAGGACCATGCCGGGCTTTGCATCTGCGCATCCGGCACATGGACGGGACGACTCGAATCGTACATGCGCAATTCACGAAGAGACGGGACGCCGGCAGCGGCGAGGTGGTTCTCGAACTTGCGCTCGAGAACAGCAGCCATGGCATCAGCCCCGCGATGCAGACCATCGTCGAAAGTTTTCGATCGCTCATGGATCGTAGTGACGATTACATGTACCTGAAGAATCGCGACCACGCCTTTGTGGGCGCAACTCCAAAGATGGCGGACGTGCGACCGGAGCCGGGCAACGCTGCGGATTTTCTGGGGAAAGACGGTCTACGAGCTGTTTCCCGAGGGCATGGCCGAAAATATCTATGGAAGAGATGAACAGGTATTCAGCCAGGGACGCGGCACACACGAGATCGAGCGACTGGAGCTGGCCGACGGATCGCATCGATGGATCGATAACCGTAAGTACCCGCTGAGCGCCCCCAACGGCGAAATCGTGGGAATGTTCGGCATCTGTCCGGATATTACGGTTCCCATCGATGCCTCGCTGCAACTGCGCGAGAGCCGGGATATTTTTCGTTTGTTCATCGAACACGCTCCTGCAGCACTCGCCATGCTCGACAACGACATGCGCTATCTCGCGGCCAGTCGCCGATGGCTTCGCGACTTCGGCTTCGGCTCCCAGGATCTCACGGGCCGGTGTCATTACGACGTATTCCCGGAGATTCCGGAACGATGGAAGACCATGCATCGCCGCGCGCTGGCAGGGGAAGATATTTATTGCGATGAGGACCGCTTTGTGCGCACGGACTGCTCGCTGCAATGGCTGCGCTGGGAGTTGCACCCGTGGCGAACCGCTGACGGAGCGATCGGAGGCGTTCTGATTTTCAGCGAAGACATCACTCGTGAGAAGAAGGACAAGGAGCAGCTGCAGCTGGCGGCGAGCGTGTTCACCAACGCGCGTGAAGGTATCCTCATCTGCGACCCTCACGGCGCGATCCTCGACGTGAACGAGATGTTTACGCGCATCACCGGGTATAGCCGGGAAGAAGTGCTGGGGCGCAATCCGCGGCTTCTGAAGTCAGGACGCCAGAGCGAGGAGTTCTACCGCGACCTGTGGAGGACGCTGACGGAAAGCGGCCATTGGGCCGGCGAAATTTGGAACAAAAGCAAGGACGGTCGAGTCTTTCCTGAGATGCTGACCATCAGCGCCGTCTTCGATCGCAGCGCCCGTGTTCAGCATTATGTGGCTCTCTTTTCCGACGTGACCCAGGCCAGGGAACAGGAGCGCCAACTCGAGCGGATGGCGCATTTCGATGCGCTGACGAATCTACCGAACCGCGCGCTGCTGGCCGATCGTCTGCAGCAGGCAATGGCGCAGGCCCACCAGCGCGGACAGATGCTGGCTGTAGCGTGCCTGGATCTGGACGGCTTCAGAATCGTGAACGACAACTACGGCCAGGAGACAGGCGACCAGCTGCTGATGAGCGTGGCGCGGCGGATGAAGGGCGTTTTGCGCGAGGTGGATACCCTGGCCCGCATCGGCGGCGACGAATTTGTCGCGGTGTTGACCGATTTGCCGCAGGGGGACGCAGCCAAACCGATTCTGGACTGCCTGCTCGCCTCCATCGCGGAGCCCACGGTGTGCGGAGAGGCTGCGATTCAGGTGTCAGCCAGCATCGGTGTGGTGCTGTATCCGCAAGCTGAGGTGATGGATGCGGAACAACTGCTGCGCCAGGCCGGGCAGGCCATGTACGAATCGAAGCTGGCCGGAAAGAATCGCTATCAGGTATTCGATCCTGCGCATGACATCACCATCCGCACTTTCCACGAAGACCTGGAGCAGATCCGGCGTGCCTTGACGGCCAACGAATTTGTCCTCCATTACCAGCCCCGCGTGAACATGAGCAAGGGAACCGTGGTTGGCGCGGAAGCTCTGATTCGATGGAACCATCCCTCCCGAGGACGACTGCTGCCCGCGCTGTTTCTGCCCATCATTGAAAATCATCCGCTCATCGACCACATTGGGGAGTGGGTGATCGACCATGCGCTGGCGCGGCTGGAAAGCTGGACAGGCGCCGGACTGAACATTCCTGTGAGCGTGAACATTGCCGCCCATCACCTCCAGAAACCGAATTTTATCGATCGCCTGCGCGCGCTCCTTTCCGCGCACCCAAACATTTCGCCATCCAGCCTGGAGCTGGAGGTGCTGGAAACCAGCGCTCTGCACGATGTTGCCCAGGTCTCGCATGTGCTGACGGCGTGCCGGGAGATCGGTGTCTCGATCGCGCTCGATGACTTCGGAACCGGCTATTCTTCCCTGACCTACTTCAAGCGCCTGCCTGTGAATACGCTGAAGATCGATCGCAGCTTTGTACGCGATGTGCTGCACGATCCGGAAGATCTGAGCATCCTCGAAGGGGTGCTGGGCCTGGCCACCGCGTTCGATCGCATGGCCATTGCCGAAGGCGTGGAGACGGTGGATCATGGCCGCCTGCTGCTGCAACTGGGCTGCGTTTACGGCCAGGGAAACGGGATTGCCTCTCCCATGCCGGGCGAAGATTTGCCGGCGTGGTCGGCGGCCTGGAGCCCCGATCCTGCGTGGGTCAATGTCGCGGTGGTGGCGCCGCGCAAACGGACTCTGATCCACGCGGCTGTCGCCCACCGGGCATGGGTGTCGGCGCTGGAATCTTTCTTGCTGGGCGAGCGGCGACTTCCGCCTGCGCTCGATCCCCACCGCTGCCGTATCGGCCGCTGGCTCGACAGCGAGCGCCTCAACCCTCTGGGAGAAGCAGAGGCGTTCCGCAAAATGGACCATCTGCATCAGCAAATCCATGCCCTCGCGGATGTGGCGTCAGCGTGGGAGCCGAAAGTGACCGGCAGTAATGTGCAGGTCCAGGTGCGCGAACTGCATAGCCTTCGCAATGCGTTGCTCGAACAGCTGAACCTGCTGTTGCAGGATGGTGTTGCGTAATCTGTTCCCGAGAGGCACGGGAATTCTTTTCTCGATAAGGCTTATCTTCAAGGCGTCGGCGGCCAGGGCGCGATCAGGCGACGTTGTCTTCCAGGATGGGCAGGATCTCGCCAGCCTGTTCGATCCGGAACGAAGGCCTGATGCTCACAGGTTTCTCCTGCACCGGCGCGGGGGCGGTCGCCTCCTCGGGTATCCACAGGCCGCATTCTTTCCGAGCCGGGACCTGGTGGCCACCGAAGCTCACGCTGTAGAGACCGTTTGGCAAATCCTGTGGAGCGTCGATGACGCTGCAACGCGAGAACACGGGGGCTCCGGTTCCGGGCTGCGTTTCCCTCATCGCCAACATCTCGCAGGGCACTTCGCGTTCCATCCCCCGGAGCAGTCCATGGATCAGAACAACTGAGCGCATTCTGTTCACCTGACCCCGTTTTGGCTGGCCCTTTCCACAAGCGTTGTGAGCCAGGATGCCTGCGATATCTGCGGAGTTGCCGGGCGGAAAGGGAGTTTTCGCGCCAGAGTTGTTACTGGAGGCATGTGCCCGCCCGCGAAGGGTGATTCGCCTACCATAGAAGCGTGAGTGAGTTTGCGGAACGATTGGGCCGGATTGAAGAACGCATTGGAGCAGCGTGCCGGAGCGTGGGCCGCCCCCGCGGGGAGGTGCGGCTGATGGGCGTTTCCAAAATGCACCCCGCGGAAGCGGTCATGGAAGCGGCTGCTGCGGGACTTACCCTCTTCGGCGAGAATCGCGTGCAGGAATTTGAGGCGAAGCGCGAGCGGCTGCATGCGCTGGGTTTTTCCGGAGCGCAGATTCACTTCATCGGACATTTACAGTCGAACAAATCGGCGATTGCCGCGGAGATTTTCGATGCGATCGACAGCGTGGATTCGCTGCGCCTGGCCGAGCGGTTAAATGATGCCGCGGGACGGCTGAACAAGAGGCTCCCGGTGCTGCTGGAGATCAAGCTGAGCGAGGAGCCGACGAAGACGGGCCTGGCCCCGGGGAGCGCGGAATTGCGCTCGCTGCTGGAGCGAATCGCGGATTTGCCGCATCTCGCGCTGCGAGGACTGATGACCGTACCTCCTCTGGACGAGAATCCTGAGACGGCACGAGCTTGCTTTCGGCAATTGCGCGGGCTGCGGGAAACGCTTGCGGGCGAATATCCGCGGCTCGATTTTCGTGAGCTGTCGATGGGGATGTCGGGCGACTTTGAAATTGCCATTGAAGAAGGCTCGACGCTGGTGCGCATTGGGACGGCGCTGTTCGGAACGCGCCAGAAGGCTGGATGACGACGTTGTTTCCGGTGAAGGATTCTGCTGAAGGGGCGAGCTTCGTGGTTCGCGTCGCTCCACGTGCCAGCCGGACCGCGGTCGTGGGTTTGATGGGAGAGGGCGCGGAAGCGATGGTGAAGATCGCCCTGAACGCACCGCCGATAGAAGGACGCGCGAACGCGGCGCTCATCGAGTTTCTGGCAAAGTTGTTTGGGACGGCACGGTCTGCAATCGAGATTGCGGGCGGCCAGCACGGAAGAAACAAGCGAATCGTGGTGCGCGGACGCAGTGGTGCGGAAGTGGAGAAGGTCTTGGAGACCGCACTTGATGCAACGAAAGGCGCCCGGCAAAACGAGCCTTAGCCCGCCGCTGCCTTCTTTCGCCGTGCAGGCGCTTTCGTAGAACGCTGCGGGGGTTTCTTCTCATCGTCGTCCGGATTGGGCGGCGGAGCGGATGCGGTTACCGAACCGGGAGCGGCCTGGCCCATGCTCCTGCGCAGGGCTTCCATCAGGTCGATGACTGGCGCCAGCTTGCGCTTCGGCTGCGCTGCTGGCGCCTCCGCCTGACCCTGCTTGCTTTCGATCAACTGCTCGACGCGGTTCTCATACTCATCCTTGAAATTCTCGGGATGGAAGTCGCCGGTGAGCTGCTTCATGAACTGCTCGGCCAGTTCAACCTCGGCCTTCTGCACTGCGACGTCGGGCTGGTTGTCGTATTCGGCGATGGCGCGAATTTCTTCGGGATAGTAGAGGGTGTGCAGGACGAGTCCTTTTTCAAAGGGCCGGATCATAACGATCTGCTCGCGCTGGTGCAGCGTGATTTTTGCGATGGCGCCGAGCTTGAGCTGCTCCATTCCTTTATGAATGAGCGAATAGGCTTTGCGGCCGGGATCTTCGGCGACGCTGAAGTAGGAGGTCTGGTAATAGAGCGGGTCGACTTCAGGCAGGTTGACGAACTGCACGATTTCCATGGTTTCTGACGACTGCGCTTCGAGGCCCTTGAGCTCGTCGTTGGAAACGATGACGTAGTTCTCTTTGTCTACGGCATAGCCCTTGACCAGCTCGCTGCGTTCGACGACGCGCTCGCAGGTGGGGCAGAACGTCTGTTGCTTGATGCGCGAGCCGCAGACCTGGTGGATCTGATTAAAGCTGACGTGATTCTCGCGTGCGGCGACAAAGAGACGGATCGGCACCGAAATCAGTCCGAACGAGATGTAGCCCTTCCAAACTGTCGAAGCCATAGGCGCTTTAGAATATCGAGGAATATTGGGCAGGCAAAATGAAAAAGTGACGAGGAATCGGGGCAATTACTCCCCATTTCGCCGTCTGTTCGCCCGACTGCCGTGCCGGTAATTCCTACTTCGCTCTTGGATGCGTGCGGTCGTAAACGGCGGCTACCTGTCCCACGGTCAGCTGCGTGTATCGCTGCGTGGTGGAGAGCCGTTCGTGGCCCAGCAGTTCCTGGATGGCGCGGAGGTCGGCGCCTTCTTCAAGCAAGTGCGTGCCGAACGCGTGCCGCAATGTGTGGGGATGAACGTCGGCGGGCAGGCCATGCGCAAGGGCGATGTGCTTCACAATGCGGCCGACACTGCGCGTGGTCAGGCGGCCATCGCCGCGCATGCGCAGATTGAGTAACAGTGCCGGTGACGATTTTTGGGCGGCGACGAGTTTTTGCTCGCGTAGCGGCAGGTAAGTGCGCAACGCCTGGGCTGCCGCGTCGCCGAGGGGCACATAGCGTTCTTTGCGGCCCTTACCACGGACGAGTATTGCATCGTTGGCCCAGTGAATATCTCCGAGGTCGATGCCGACCAGCTCGGCGTTGCGGATACCACAGCCGTAGAGCAGCTCGAAGATGACGCGATCGCGCTCCGGCCACGCGGCAGCATCGTCACCGGAGCTCTCAACCACGCTGTTCATCTCTTCGATGGTGGGCACGCGCGGCAGATGTTTGGGGAGTTTCGGAGTTGCGACCAAAGCAGCGGGACTTTGCTCGACACGATCCTGGCGCGCGAGCCATTTGAACCAGGAACGGATGGCAGCGAGAGCGCGGGCCACGGAAGCTTTCGACAACCCGCGGGCATACAAATCGCCAAGATAGGCACGAATATGGAGGTGCTCGACCGTGGCGGGTTTGATTTTGGCGCCGAACGCAGCGATGAGGAAATCGGCAAAGCCGTGCAGTTCGCGGTCGTAGGCGCGGACGGTGTGCGGGCTGCTGTTACGTTCATTCGCCAGCATGGCGAGGAATTCCTCGACGTCGCCCATGATGGCGGGCCTGGTTGCGCTCTTCGCGGGGTTCACGGCGCCACTCGTTTTGCGCGCGGATGGTACTCGCGATGCACGGCTTTCAATCGCCCCAGCGCGAGGTGCGTGTAGACCTGCGTGGTGGCGATGTCGGCATGGCCCAGGAGGGTTTGCACGGTGCGCAGATCGGCGCCGCGCTCCACCATGTGGGTAGCGCAGCTGTGGCGAAGCTTGTGCGGACTGGCATGCTGGTCGCTGTGCTTCACCAGATGCCAGACCCATCCGCGGCTGAGGGGCGCGCCTTTCGTGGAGAGAAAGAGACGGCCCGACGGCTTCTTCTCGAGGACAGGACGTGCGTTCTTCAGATATTTTTCAAGCGCTTCGATGCAGGAGCGACCCAGCGGAACGATGCGTTCCTTGTCGCCTTTCCCGCGGACCAGGGCGCGTCCGGCGTCGAGCGAAAGATCGGCGACGTTGAGGCCCGTGAGTTCAGAAACGCGCAGTCCGGCGGCATACAGCAATTCGAGAATGGCCTGATCGCGGAGCGCGAGGGCGTCGGCCTGTGGATGATTGGCAGCGAGCGCAGCGCGATCCATCATGGCATCGACCTCGGAGACAGCCAGCGATTTAGGAAGGACTTTCCAGCTGGCGGGCGATTCGAGATTGAGTGTGGGATCGCGGCGAATGCGCTTGTCGAGCAGGAGCCAGCGGAAGAATCCGCGCAGGCAGGAAAGCTTGCGGGCGGCCGAGCGGGATTCGACGGCGTGCTTTGCGAGGTGTTCCAGAAAACCTGCGACCAGCGATTGTGTGGCGTCGAGCAAGGTCGCTGACTGTCCTTCAAGGTACTCGGCAAACTGGAGGAGGTCGCGCTGGTACGCTTCGCACGAGAGCGGACGCAGACCTTTTTCGACGCGGAGGTAGGCGAGGTATTCGCGGATCAATCCGGAATTGCCAGGGTTCGCGTTGGGCGGGGGTGCCACCCTTTGATTATCGAAGATGTGGAGAGGCGGGATGAGTATCCAACAAGGTTCATTGCCGATTACGGCCCGGTCAGGATTCGCGGTAATTGAGGAGCAGGAGGCCGATGAGAATGAGGCAGGCGGGCCAGATCCACGCAGCGATGCGACGGGGGCGGGACTGGTTCGCGGGCGCGCCCGGATCATCCAGCCGTAGTTCGAGCCAGCGCGCGCAACCGGCAGCGGCGCCCAGCAAGGCAATAGGAGTGTGGCTGAGCTCGGCGAAAACTTCGTCGCTGCCGTCACCAAGAGCGTGGGTATGCGTGAGCAACAGCGCTCCACCTGCGGCGCACATTACGGGAAAGACGAAGCGGGCGCGCGGCCAGTGAAGACGCTCGGCCTGCACCCCCCACTCGAATGCGGCGAAGGCGGCGATGAGCACAGCGTAGAGCCTGTGTTCGAGCACGTCAGGCGCGGTGAAGCTGGCCCAGAAGGGCCGCGGGCCGAGCGGCCAGCATTCGGGATCGGCGCGCAGCAGGATGAAAACTGATAGCGCGAGGAACAAAAAAGGCCAGGAGCGCGCCCATCGCTGGCCTGGGAGTCGCGAGAGAAAAGCGAGAATGCCGGCGGCCAGGACAATCAATCCGGCCCAGTGATGGTTGTATTCCGACCAGGCGCGATCGTTGGCGTCGCTGGCGCTGCCGCCGGTATAGGTGGCTTCGCGCACCGCGACACTGAGGGGAGTGGGTGGCGCGAGCTGCGCCACTGCGGGCGTATGAAAGCTGGGCCAGTGCCACGCCATGCGCTCGACGACCTGATGGGCGGTGAGCGTATCCTGCGGCGTCTCATCGACCGAGGGTGACTGCGCGGTGAGCGAAGCGGCTGCGAGAATGACCGTGAGGCCGAGGCCGATTTCGGTTTCGCTGAAGCGGCGCAGGCGAAAGAGCAACGGAGCAGGATCGATTTCGATGCTGCGCAACGCATAGAAATTCCCGGCGCCGAGAGTCAGCATGAGCGCCGTGAGAACGATCTTCGCCGAAAGCAACAAGCCATAGGACGTTCCAACTATGGCATGCCAGGAACCGGCATAGAACCACGAGAGGCCAACTCCGGCCAGCACCAGGGCGGCGACGCTGATCACGGCCATGGTGGAGAAACGGCGCGCCATGCGGCGTGCGAGTCCGGGATCACGAGTCAGCTTGAGCGCGATCAGGAGAAATGGCATGGCGCCAATCCAGGCGGCCATTCCGAGGTGATGGGCTGCGGTAAGGATCAACAGCAAGGGGCGGTGATCCATGCGCGAGGCGGCGTGGCTGAGCGAAACGGAGGCGGCCAGCGCGATCAACGCTACGCCGGCGGCGAGAGCGTCCTTCGAGGTGAAGCGAAGGAGCAGGAACAATGCCAGCGATGCGGCGGCAAAAACGGCTCCAGACTGGAAGAAGGCCGCGGACGCGAGATCGCCCATGCCCATGCCGGAACTTCCCATGAGAACGGACGAGGTGGTGGCGATGAGAAGGACTTGCGTGACGGACAGGCTCAACGCAAACCATGCGCAGAAGTGACGCAGTCGCGTCTGTGCGTCGGCCGTCAGTCCCGCGGGCCGCGCGCAGAAGAGCAAAAAGAAGACGCCGCCGAAGGCCAGCGCTTCCTGAGAAAAAGAAAACGCGCGCAACAGGAGGGAGAGGAGATCGAAGTCGCGGACGAACCAGATCAAGGCCGTCCTAGTGTACGGTGAACGGAATTTCGCCGCGAGTGATATGGCCGTCGGTAGAAAGGGCCTGCCAGCGCAGGGTGTAGGCGGCTGGCTTTAGTGTTGCGTGGGCATTGAGATTATTTTCGGCGCTCTGGTTGTCGATGCTGAGGGCCACGTTGCCGCCGTGGGTGACGAGCGAGAGAACGGAGTGGTGGCCGTCGACGCGGGAATTGAATCGCAGCTCAATCGCAACGCCGGGTCCATGGACGGTGGCGTTGGCTTCCGGGGTACTGGACAGCAGATGAGCGTGGGCAAGCGCGATCTGCGGAAGCAACAGCGCGACGCAAGCGAAGAGCATTGCGGCGGAGATTCGTTTCATCGGCATGGTTCTCGTAGTCTAACGCGATGCGGCGCGCACCGATTTGCCGCTGATCTCCGCGGCTCGCGCTTCAGCAAACGCCGCGGCGCCCATCAGTGCGGCGCGGCTTTCGAGAATGATGTTCACCGGCGTGTGAATCAGAAGATCGCTGAGGCGCCCTTTATCAGCGAACGCCTGCATGAAGACGCCGCTGCTCATGGTCTTGACCATTTTCGGGGCGATGCCGCCGCCAAGATACATGCCGCCGGTGGCGAGCACCTTGAGAACCATGTTGCCGGCTTCGGCTCCGTATGCAGCCGCGAATAGGTTGAGAGCTTTCGCACAGAGTTCGCTCTTCCCTGCCTCGCCGACTTCTCCGATGACGGCATTAGGATCCTCGGCTTCCATGCGCTGACGCAGCCACGCAGGCTCTTCCATGTGCTTTTCATCGCGCAGGAACATATAGATATTGGTGAGTCCGGGCCCGGATACGACACGCTCGAAGCTGACGCGGCCATTGAATTTTTTCATCAGCCAGTGGAGCAGCTCGATTTCAAGATCGCTGCGAGCGGCGAAGTCGCAATGGCCGCCTTCGGAAGCCATGGGCACGTGGCTCTTGCCGTTCCACACCAGAACCCCTTCGCCCAACCCCGTACCTGCTGAAACCAAAGCGCGATTGCCGACCGCGGCGGGATCGCCCTGATTAAGGGTCATGATCTGATCGGCAGTCAGCTCTGGAATACCGTAGCCGTTGGCCTCAAGATCGTTGATGAGGAATAGATGCGTGATGTTGAGCTCGGCCGAAAGCTCACGGGCATCGAGAACCCAGGGAAGATTGGTGAGGCGCAGGCGTCCGCCGCGCACCGGGCCGGGGACACCAAAACAGGCAGCGGTGATCTCCGGGCTCGAGCTCTCAGCGAGAAAGCGCCGAACGATTTCCTGCAGACCGCTGTACTCGTGGGCCGGAAAGCGCTCGTCGCGGACGTGAACCAGCTGGCCGTGCTCAAACGAATAGAGAGCGAGGTGAACCTTGGTGCCGCCTACGTCCCCGGCGAGAATCATCTTGCGATCTCCAGTGTTCCGCTGCCATCGGGTCCGGGCGAGGGCAGTTGGGCCGCGGCCGCCGAATCGAGCAGGAAGAGCAGCCGCCCATTCTGCGGCTGAATCAGTTGCGATGGGAGTGTTTCAGGATCGTAAGCTCCCAGCAGCACGCGGCCCAGCGGATCGGCTTTTGCCTGGCCGTCAATGAGGAAGAACACATCGCGGGCTGCGTTGATGACAGGCCACGTGAGCGTGACGCGCCAGCTTTGCTTTTGTTGCGGCACATGATTCGCAACGGCGAGGCGGATCATCTCGTGCAGGGCGGCAGTGTGCGGGAACAGCGAGGCGCAATGGCCATCGTCGCCCATGCCGAGCTGAACGATGTCGAAGACGGGGCCCTGTGCGCCTTCGAGACGATAGTGACCGCGAATGGCGGACTCGTAGCGAGCGGCGGCCTCTTCGGGATCGAGCTCGCCCTCGATGCGGACAATGTGATCGGGCGGCAGTGGAACCTTGTCAAGCAGAAGTTGACGGGCCGCGCCGTAGTTGCTGTCGGGGTGCTCGGGGGGAACACAGCGCTCGTCGACCCAGAAGATCCATACCCGGTCCCAGGGGATGGCTGCGCGATAGGGTTCCTTCGGATCCGCAAGCAACGAGAAGACAGGCTTCGGACTTCCGCCACCGGAAATCGCAATGCGCGCCATCCCTCGCGCGGCGACCGCCGACTGAATGCCCTGGACAAATCGCTCCGCGGTCGCGCGAGAGAGCGCCTGTTGCTGCTGGAATACGCGATAGTCAACGTTAATTTTTTTGGCCATTATTGCCTGACTAGCAGATGGATCTTTAGACCGAAGGGCGGGATGCGCTGCGCAAAACGGCATTCTACCGCCAGATGCGACGATCGCGAAAGGCGCCGTTAGGTCTTCTGCGGTACGGGGATGCTGTGCCATACCTGACCATCACGGCCGATCAGCTCGTCGCCACACTCCGGACCCCATGTCCCGGCAGCGTAGTTGGGAAAGGTCTGCGGATACTTCTTCGCCCATGCTTCGAGCACCGGAGTGTACAGCGCCCACGTTGTCTCCACTCCATCGCGATGGGCAAACAGGGTCGCATCGCCCAGCATTGCGTCGAGCAGCAGACGCTCGTATCCGTTGGCGGAAGAAGCGCCGAAGGAGTGCGCGTAGTTGAAGTCCATGGTGACCGGGCATACCGCCATCTGCGGCCCGGGCACCTTGGCGCCGAAGCGGAGAGAGATGCCTTCGTCAGGCTGAATGCGCATAGTGATGATGTTCGGCTGAATGTCGGCGCACGGGCCATGCATGTGCGCGCCAAAAAGTAACATCGGCGGTTGCTTGAACTGAATGGTGATTTCCGTAGCGCGCGCGGCCAGGCGCTTGCCGGCACGAAGATAGAACGGAACTCCGGCCCAGCGCCAGTTATCGACTTCGAGCCGAATGGCCGCATAGGTTTCGGTCTGCGATTTGGGGTTCACGCGATCTTCTTCGCGATACCCCTTGACCATTTGCCCGTCGACGATGCCTGGCCCGTATTGACCGCGCACGCAGTCGAAGATGTTGATCGGCTTGATGGAACTCCACAGTTTAATCTTCTCGCTTCGGACAGCGTCGGCGGCAAAGCTGGCGGGCGGCTCCATGGCGACGAAGGAGAGGAGCTCCATCATGTGGTTCTGCAGCACGTCGCGCACGACTCCGGCCTTCTCGTAAAACGGGCCGCGACCTTCAATGCCGATGCTTTCGGCGGCCGTGATTTGAACGTGGTCAATAAAATTGCGATTCCAGACAGGCTCAAAGATCCCGTTGGCAAAACGGAAGACCAGGATGTTCTGAACGGTCTCTTTGCCAAGGTAATGATCGATGCGGAAGATTTGATTTTCACTGAAGACGGTGTTGACGTCGTCGTTGAGCTCTTTGGCGCTTTCGAGGTCGTGACCGAAGGGCTTCTCGATGATGATGCGCACCGTTCCGACTTCCGGCTTCGCCATGCCCTGCTCGCCGAGGCGATGGACGATGTCGGCGAAGTAGTCGGGGGCGGTGGCGAGGTAGAAAAGGCGGTTGCCGCGGGTCCCGTAATCGCGATCGAATCCTTCGAGGATGCTTTTGAGCGCCGCGTAACCCTTGTCGCTGTCGAAATCCATCGCGAAGTAGCTGATTTTTTGTATGAACTGATCGAGCTTGTCAGCATCTTTCTGCACGCCGCCAAACTCGATGATTCCGGCGCGCATATCCTCAGCGAAGCCGCCCGCGAGGTCGCGGCGCGCCACGCCAACAATGCGAAATTGTTCAGGCAGCAGGCCTGCCTGTTCCAGATGAAAGAGAGCGGGCAGAAGCTTTCGTTTGGTGAGATCGCCGGATGCGCCGAAAATGACGGCGACGCCCGGTTCGGGAATGCGTTCATGCACCTGGGACGATGCCTGCTTCACGTCCTCCGGAGAAACTCTGACTTCCGTCGTTGCCATTGAAAATATCCCTTCCGGCGATGCCGTCCCGCTTCGAATGTTCGGCTCGTTGCTTCCGCAACTTTCAGGCCCCTTGCACCTTTAACCCGCGAAATCGATCCTGTGGCACGGTGATCCCCAGCTTCGCCAGCTCGCCGGTGAGTTGGGCGGACCCTTGATACTGAATGCCATGAATGCCCAGAGAAACCGCGGCGGCAACATTCTCAGGGCGATCGTCGATAAAAGCCACCAGCTCCGGATCGCGCTGCACCACATCGAGAGCCACCTGATAAATCTTTCGATCGGGCTTGCGCAATCCCAGATAGCAGGAACTGAAGAAGGCACCGAAGTCGTCCAGCAAATTGAATTTCGCCAACCGAAATTCGTTCATAGCGCGGGATTCATTGTTGACCGTGGCCAGCACATATTGTTCCGATGCTGAAAACCGGCGGAGGATTCCGATGGCGCTGTCTTCGAGCACCTGAGACTGGGTCCGCATAGCATCGAGAAACTCGGGCTGAGTAAAGGTGCGGGGCTGGAAAAAGACGGTGTAACGCAGATACTCGTCGACGCCAATCTCATCTTTTTCCCAGGCCTGATCCACTTCGGCGTGGCGATGCTCGAAATCGGCGTGATCGAGTCCGAAATGCGTGAGCACGGCGTCCCGCTGCTGGCGATCCCAGGCATTGGTGAGCAGCACGCCGCCGATATCCCACAGAATGGTGCTGATGCCGTCCATGGCATCTCCCGGATTGATTTACCGTTTCGTGCGGAGGTTCGTAAAGCGGGGACCTGAAGCGATATTACGATTTCGGTGTTTCCGGCATGTTACGAGCGGCTTCGGGCATGCTGCGAGCTTCGATAGCCTTCACTTTGTTGAGACGGCGGACAAAACGTTCTTCCTGCGACTGAAAGCGAGCGCCCAGGAACGAGGCCACCAGATCGAAGGCGAGTTCCTGACCGATGATGCGCGCGCCGAGGACCAGGACGTTCATGTTGTCGTGCTCGACGCCCTGATGCGCGGAGTAGTGGTCGTGGCACATGCAGGCGCGAATGCCGAACATCTTGTTCGCAGCAACACAAACGCCAACGCCACTGCCGCAAATCAAAATGCCGCGTTCGGCACGGCCGGCCTGCAGAGCGCGCCCCACCGCTTCGGCAAAGTCCGGATAGTCCGAAGGCTCAGCGTTGAACGCGCCGAGATCGATGACCTCATGGCCGAGCCGCTCGAGGTAGCCCCGCACGTCTCCTTTGAGAAGAAACCCAGCGTGATCTGCCGCAATCGCCAGCTTCATAGTTATTTCCCCGCCAATGCTGGTTCGGCTTTGCGCGTGCGTTCCACCAGCGCCTTTGCGCGGGCAACGACATTGTCGGCCCCGAAGCCC
Source organism: Acidobacteriaceae bacterium (assembly GCA_036490815.1). Classification (GTDB taxonomy): domain Bacteria; phylum Acidobacteriota; class Terriglobia; order Terriglobales; family Acidobacteriaceae; genus Palsa-343. The sequence continues at coordinate 135,497 of DASXDF010000025.1, read as the reverse complement.
AGATTCTCGAGGACGGTGGTTCCCTGACCCGATGCACCGAAGCGATCAATACCGATCACATCGCCGTCGAGGCCAACATATTTCCACCAGCCCAGGGTTGCGCCGGCCTCGATGGCCAGCTTGGGCAGATGTGCGGGGAAGATGGAGGCCTTATAGCTATCAGACTGCTCGTCGAAGATGTGGGTGCTGGGCATGGAAACGACGCGGGCGATGATGCCGTCTTTCCTGAGCTGCTCGGCGGCGCCAATCGCCGGCCACAACTCAGACCCGGTGCCGACGATGAGTAGATCGGGCGAGTCGCTGCCCTGCTCAACGATATAAGCTCCGTGGCGCACGCCTTCAAAAACACGCTGGCGGACAGGGTCGAGCAGCGGCAGATCCTGCCGTGAAAGGGCCATGAACGATGGGCCCTTACGTTCGAGCGCCAGGCCCCAGACAGCGGACGTTTCGTTAGCGTCTGCCGGACGGAAGTCGGTGAGAAACGGGATGGCTCGGAGCATGGTGAGTTGCTCGATCGGCTGGTGCGTAGGGCCATCTTCGCCGAGGCCAATGGAGTCGTGGGTAAAGACAAAGAGCGAATGCGTCTGCATGAGCGCGGCAAGCCGCAGTGCAGGCTTGGCGTAGTCAGAGAAGACGAAGAAGGTGGAGCCGTAAGGAATGATGCCACCGTGGGCAGCCATTCCGTTAACCATGGAGCACATTCCAAATTCGCGCACGCCGAAGAAAATATTGTCGCCCCTGGGATCGACGTGGAAATTGGCGCTGTCTTTAAAGATTGTCTTGGTCGAAGTAGAAAGGTCCGCAGCGCCACCCAGCAACTCAGGCACGGCCGATTTCACAAGAGCGTTCATCACAGTATTGCCGGCGGTGCGGGTAGCAACCGGTTTGCTGTCGGCGGGAAACTGCGGCAGGCTCTGCTGCCAACCATCTTTGAGGCGGCCGTCCTGCACGCGCTCGAATTCCGCAGCCTGCTCAGGAAATTGCTTCTTGTATTTTGCGAAGAGCGCGTTCCAGTCCGATTCTTCCTGCGCGCCTTTGTCCACTGACTGGAGCCAGTTCTTCGCCGCGTCTTCGGGGACGTAGAAGAATTTATCTTCCGGCCAGCCGAGATTCTTTTTCGTCTGTTTCACAGCGTCGGCGCCGAGTGCTTCGCCATGCGCTTTGCTGGTTCCGGCTTTTGGACTGCCGTAGCCGATCACGGTCCGCACGGCAATCAGCGAGGGCTTGTCTTTCACGGCCTGCGCGGATTCGATGGCCTTTGTAATCCCTTCAAGGTCGTTGCCGTCCTCGACGATCTGCACGTGCCAGTGATAGGCCTCGAAGCGCTTGAGCACATCTTCGGTGAAGGAAAGCTCGGTGGGTCCGTCCAGCGAGATAAGGTTGTCGTCGTAGAGATAAATGAGCTTGCCGAGGCCCAGGGTGCCGGCCAGCGATGCAGCTTCGTGGGAGACGCCTTCCATCAGATCGCCGTCGCCGCAAAGGCCGTAGGTGTAGTGATCGACAATGTCGAGACCGGGGCGGTTATACACCGCTGCAAGATGCTTCTCAGCCATGGCCAGGCCGACGCCCATCGCGAACCCCTGTCCAAGAGGACCGGTGGTGAGCTCGACGCCGTCGGTGTGTCCGTATTCCGGGTGTCCAGGGGTCTTCGATCCGTACTGCCGGAACTGCTGCAGATCTTCAATGGAGAGGTTGTAGCCGGTGAGATGAAGCGCTCCATAGAGCATCGCGGACGCGTGCCCATTCGAAAGCACGAAGCGGTCGCGATTGGTCCACTTGGAGTGCTTCGGATTATGGCGCATGTATTTGTGGAAGAGCAGATAAGCAATGGGTGCGTCACCGAGCGGCGCTCCGGGGTGTCCGCTATTTGCCTTTTGAACTGCGTCAACGGCTAAAAACCGCAGGGTGTTGATCGACAACTGATCGAGTTCGTTCATAATCCTCGTGACTCCTCCTGGGTTTTCTTGCCTGGGGGCCGTGCAGAGAAAAGAGCGCGCAAAACTAATTTTCGCTCCTTGTGGTTGGATGACGCAACTGAGCGGTTCGTCTCAGGACTCTACCGCGACTTCGAAATTGCGTTCCTCCCAACGACCCTGATCCGGCCAGAACAGAGTAAAGGAAAGCGATCCGGTCTGCTGCGGCGTAGTCGGCAAGTCGGCATACGAGCCGGCATAGCCCAGCTGCGTGCTGTCGGTCACGTTCGTCGTCCGCCAGTTATCGGGGGACCATCGGACCTGAAAGCGCGAAGCGGAGGTGACACGCAGGGTTTTGCCCGCGGGAATCTGGCGAATCTGCCTGCGGAGTACTTTGAAAACCTCGATGTGGCTGGGAGGGTGATTGCCCTGCGCGTATCGTTCCGCGACGGGGGCGATACGATCGACGACCTGTCCGTCATGGGACGAACGCAGGAGCTTGAGATATTCAGAATGTGCCCACACCAGGGGCATGGCCGAACCTGCCGGACCGCCAAAGACCAGGCCGTAGTTGTCCGGTTCATCCCAAATCTGTTCGGGCAGCATGCCGCCGCTGGAAGCGAATTTCTCAATGGTTTGAATGAGCGGCTCGATTTCGCGCCCTGCCGCCAGCTCATAGTGTGCGCGTTCGCCCGTCAACAATGGCCACGGGCGCCCCTGGCCCCACCCGAGAAAGGGGCCGCCATCGGCGCGCTGGCCGTAGCCATCGTGGTTATAGCGCCGCCAGCAGGGACCCTGGGGAGCATCCACCTTGAGCACATGGTCAACAACTTTGAGCGAGTCGACGATGACTGGATCGTCGGCCGCGCGCACGCCGTAACGGACCAGCTCCAGAAATCCGGCGTCGACAATCTCGCGCGCTTCAAATTCCGACTTCTCGCCAGGGGCAAGATTGTTGATATGGACCGTCTCGCGCCCGCATTCCTCGTGCGCGTACGGATCGCCGCACTCAGGCGGCCGAATGCGCATGTAGTGCCGTTTCACCTCAGGGAGGAGCACTCCATTGTCGGTGACCGTCCAGTCTTCGAGATGGCTTTCAATCCAGTCCGCGTGCTGTTCGAGGAAATGCGCCAGTTCGGGGGAGTCATGGGCGCGGGCCATGTCGGCGGCGCAGATGAGGCCGGAGATGACGGCGGCCAGAGTTGAGGGCGAGTAGCCGGCGCACTCCTCCCATCGCTCCTGCTGTGTAACGGGGGCATAGCGGACAAGGAAGCCGGCAGCGCGTTCGACGAAGGGAAAGACATCGAAATTGCCGAGACCATTCACCTTCCACAAACGCCAGGCGAGGATGACAGGGAAGGCGACCTCGTCGAGTTGAATACCGGTCCAGTAGGACTCGCCGTTGACCCAGAAATTCTGTGAAAAGCCGCCATCGGGTTGCTGTGTGCAGGTGAGATAGACCAGGGCGCGAAGAGCGGTTTCAGTGCGGCCGCAGGCCAACAGCGCGGTCGCGGTCTGGACCATGTCGCGGGTCCACACCAGGTGATAGCCGCCGAGGTCGTCGTCGCCTTTGGCATAGCCCCACGGGATGGAGGCGGAAGCGATGAAGGCGCCGGCGAAAGTTTTATCTTCGTGCGCGAGCACGACGTTGTGGCTGATCTGGAGAAGCCGGCCTCCGTCGCCTGAATGGCTCGCCATGTGTTGCGGGGTGGCGGCGCGATGCCATTGCTCGATAAAGCGGGAGAGATGGCGTTCGAAGGGGATGGAGAGCGAACCCATGGTGGCAGAAAGCGCGGCGTGATGACCTTCGCCGAAGCCGATGGCGAGGGTAAAGTCGCAAATCAGTGCGGAGGGAATCTCGCCCATGACGGCGATGTTTCCGTTGAGCGCGGAGCCGAACTCCCAATCCATTTTGAAGTTCTGTTTGAGGTCCTGCCAGCCGTCGCTCGATCCGACGTAGCCGCAGCTGGCGCGGCTGAAACCACCACTGCAGGCCATCGCGAGAGATACTTCGTCGCGCCACGCAACGGCCACCAGAGCCTTGCCGGCGATCTCCATCAGACGCGCGTTGTTGCCCATGCCACCGCCCTCGAGGTGCGGCGAGAGCAACGCGTAGACGTGAAGCCGGGAGAGCAGGGCCTGATCGCCTTCGATGCTCACATGCACAAGCGCCACCGGATAATGCGGATCGCTGATCATTTCGCGAGTGAGGCAATACCGGCCCTCGCGATCGCGGTTGCGCACGCGGACGGCAAGCGCGTCGGAATCGATGTACTCGAACTCATGGATGAGGTCGCGGCGTTCTTCATGGAAAAACGTTTCCCCATCGGTGATGAGGAATTGCATGTCGCGAATCTGCGGGCGATCAATGGTGGGACAGTAAATCTCGTTGAGAATGCCGTGGGAGACGGTAAACCAGATCTTGCTGGAAGCGGCGTAGGCCGTGGAAACTGTATCTTTCGCACTGGAGGTCCAGCGAGGTTCGAGCCCTGGGGCGCCGAATGCCGATCCTTGACCCTCTACCCACTTGTAACGCGAAGCGACATCGGTCATGCGTCAGTTATTCTCTCTTAATCCAGGTCAGTCCGCATTAAACCCGCATCAACAATCACGGGCGAGCGATTCAGCCGTTCGATTTTCGTGTGCAGGCGAGATGATCGGACTGAATCCAGTCGATAGTAATCTTTCGGCTGATCTGCCAGTCCACAGTGAAGCTGTCTTTTCCGGTGACGGAGTAAATGAAGCGATTGGCTGCGTAGGGCGCCCCGGCTTGCTCGGCGATGGGAGATGTCATTGCCAGTGTGTTGTCCTTCCAGCCGTCGACACTGGAATAAACAGCGGCCCCGAAGTTGTTGGCGTCGAATTCGACGACTTTTTTTTGCTCCGGATCATAGCCGATCAGATATTTCGCGAGGTATCCGGTCGCAGGCTGAACATCCTGCTCGGTCAACTCAAGCCACTTGCCCTGGAGGATGACGGCTCCGGTAAACAGCGACTTGTGCGGAGTTTTGTTGCCGAAGGAGCCTTCACATTCCCAGGAACCAGCGAACTGGAAGCCTGCTGGCGGCAGCGGCGAGAGTGGTGTGGCGTTTTGAGTCTGGGCAGACGCATGCCCGCAGAAGAGAAACAAGCTCAGCAGCAGACAAATCGCAGTGCGCATGGATTTCGCTCTGCAACATCATATGACGCCGAGGCGAACTGCCGCTTACAGCAGTTGCGAGGCCGCATCGGGGTCAGGATGGAACTGGACTTCGCTCATGGCGTGAGCGATCTCGCGATTTTTCATGAATTGCTCCCACACAAAGCCGGTGCGCAGGTTTTCGGCCATGAGCATGGTGATGCCCTGGTCGATGCCGAGAATGTCAGGCGCAAACCAGTTCGCCTTGGGCTGAAAGGCATCGACGAATCCGTAGCGCGTGTAGACCTTGTCGTCGAATTGTTGCTTCATGCTCAGCAGCACGTGCGAGCACTCGGCAGGCAGAAAAATCAACGACCCTCCGCTGGCACACGGAACCAGGGTCCCATCCAGAGGTCCCATGGCAGGCGGCCCTCCCCAAACACGATAGCCATCGCGTGAATCCGACGCGGAGATGCCCCACAGATTCTGATCAAACCACGGAAATCTTCTGCTCTCGGTAAGGCACCAGAGCTGATGAGCCCGTGTGGCGGCGATGGAATTGGTGAAGTAATTGGCGTGCAGGTCGGCGATGTTGCGGAAGTCGCACCACGCATGAGCGTATTGGTGAATGAAGAGCGGCGCCACGCCGCTGATGTAATCGAGGCCGCCAAACTGGACAACCGGCCGCTGCAGGTCGTTCCACTTGGCAGCAGTGATGGAATGCGTGGGCGAGCCGATGGCCAGCAGGTACATGGTGAGCAGCTCGGAGTAGATATCCCAGCGATGTTTGAGGAAGCCCTGGTCGGGGAGCCAGCCCATGGAGAGCGTCTGGCCGCCATTCAGCATCCAGTCCCAGTCGACGCGGCGATAGAAGGTCGTGGCGAGGCCCTCGATGCGCGGATTGCCGGAAAAATACTGGCGGCAGGTGAGGACGCCGCAGAGCAGAAGGGCCGTGTCAATGGACGACAGCTCGCTGCCGAACATGCGCTGCCCGCTCTCCATGTCGATGAAGTGGTAGAGGAAGCCGTGCTCGTGGGGGCAATCTTCGAGCAGGAACGCGAGGGTCTTCTCGACGCGCTGCTCGCAATCGTAAGGTCGCAGGTAATTGCGCTTGTGTGCGATGCATAGCGCCGTGAGTCCGAATCCTGTAGCGGCGATGCTGGAAACGCGGCTGAGGGAGAGACCAGCGGCAGGGGCGCGGTCGCGCACCATTCCGGTACGGGGGCTGGCCTCGTTGTAGAAAAAATCACTGGCGCGGCCCTCGAGATCGTCAAGCAGGGTTTCAGCGTCTTTGGTGATCTGGGTTAGAGGACGATTGATGAAGGAGCCGGGCGGGTGAGGATATTGCTGGGCGGCCTGGGCCTCAGGCTTGGGCTCCTGCCCGGGCTTCACCTTCGGGGGCTGGGTCTGATTCTGGCCAAGGGCGAGCGCGGGCGCACTGATGGCCATTGCCCCGGCGGCTCCCGCGCGCTTCAGCAATTCTCTTCGCGTTATTGAGGATGGAGCCAACGGGGATCGGAGGTCTTCTCTATCGGGATTAAACCAATTTTGCGGCTAGTCTGGAAATAGACGCCAGGGGCCGGTGCTGAGATGCCATCGGATCCGGCAACGACCCCTTCAGACAATTTAAAAGAGACAGAGGGAAAATGAACAATCCCACCGACGGGGTGAGAGTTTGTACCCCATCGAAATGCAACTTGCACCCTGCGGCTGGTCTGTTGCATCCAGTATGATCGGGGGGCGCATTCAGTGCGGGCCCTTACCTCGTCCTGGCGACTTCGGCTCGCGCAACCCTTCGGGAAATTCCCATCACGCACATTTCGCAAGGAGGAATCCTTTGGCATTCGAAGTTCCACCTCTTCCCTATGACTATTCGGCGCTCGAGCCGCATATCGACACCGATACGATGAAGCTGCATCACGACAAGCACCATCAGGCGTACGTCACTAATCTGAATGGCGCCATCGAAAAACACCCTGACCTCGGCAAACACTCTGCCGAAGATCTGCTGCGCAACCTGAACAGCGTACCGGAAGACGTCCGGACGGTGGTGCGCAACAACGGGGGCGGCCACGTAAACCACTCGATGTTCTGGACGATCATGAAGCCGGGCGGGGGTGGGGAGCCGACGGGCGCGATCGGCGAACAAATCAAGACAGACTTCGGCAGCTTCGAAGATTTTAAGAAGCAATTCAACGAGACGACTGCGAAGCAGTTCGGCTCCGGCTGGGGCTGGCTGATCTGGGACGGCAAGCTGAAAATCGTCACCAGTCCCAACCAGGACAGCCCACTATCGCAGGGGCACTACCCGATTCTGGGCAACGACGTGTGGGAGCACGCGTACTACCTGAAGTACCAGAACCGGCGGCCGGAATACCTGGCGGCCTGGTGGAACACCGTGAACTGGGACGAGGTGAACAAGCGGTTTGCGCAGGCGAAGAAGTAGCAGCGACCGCGCTAGGCCAACGAAAGCGAATGCCCTTTCCGCTGCAAGCCGGCGGGAGGGGCATTTTTGCGTGCCGCTGCGATTATGATGGACCGTTCCTGCTGAAACAGCTTTTAGGCCTATTTTTTTGCGGAGGATTGATTTACATGCGCTATTCCTGCTTGGGTGCCCAGGTGCGGCACTCCTGTGTTTTTCTGTCGGCCGCTTTTTTCCTGATCGGATACGGTGTTGAGGCTCAGGCACCGGTGGGTACGCCAGCCTCCGCGAGTACTGCTGCGCGCTGGGTGGGCACCTGGGCAACGGCGCCGTATGCCGGCGATCCATGGCATACAGTTCCCGTGCTCATCGATTCCACGCTGCGCGAGATCGTTCACACCTCGCTCGCGGGGACCGCTCTGCGCGTGCGTTTGACGAATGAGTACGGTACGGAGCCGCTTCACGTCGATGCTGCCAGCGTCGCTCTGAGCGCGGGTGCCGATGCGATTCAGCCGCAGTCGCTGCATCCCCTGACGTTCAGCGGACAAGCGTCGATCGTCATACCCCAGGGTGCGATGGCGCTCAGCGATCCGGTCGAGCTTGCTACGCCGGCGTTTACCAACGTCACGGTGAGCCTCTACCTGCCGGTGCAGACAATCACCGACATGACCTTTCACGGCGGAGCGCAGCAGACTAACTTTATTCAGCGCGGAAACGAAGTCACCGCGCCCTCGCTGAGTGCGCCGGAGAAAAATTCCTCGTGGTATTTCCTGAAAGGCATCGACGTGACGCCTGTCGAGCCACGCGCTGCGGCGGTTGTAGCTTTTGGGGATTCGATCACGGACGGCGCCTACGCTACAGACAACATGAACCATCGCTGGAGCGACTATCTGGCGGTGCGCCTGCACAACAATCCCTCGACGGCCAATCTGTCGGTGCTCAACGAGGGCATCGGGGGGAATTGCGTTCTGATCACCTGCATCGCACCCAACGCGCTCGCCCGCTTCGATCGCGACGTTCTGGGCCAGGCGGGCGTTCGTTACGTCATCGTTCTCGAGAGCATCAACGACATCGGGCAACTGCACGAACCGAACCACCCCGACTACAAGCTGACGGCGCAGGACCTTGAACAGGGCCTGAGTCAGATCGTGGCGCGGGCGCATGAGCACGGGATCAAGGTGTTTGGCGCCACGCTGACACCCTACAAGGGGGCCGGCTATTTCACCGAGCAGGGAGAGCAGATCCGTGAAGCGGTGAACACCTGGATCCTGACCAGCCATGTGTTCGACGGGACGATCGACTTCGACAAGGCCACGCGCGACGCGGCCAATCCGCTGGTCTACTCGTCCGAAGCGGACAGCGGCGATCATCTCCACCCGAAAGATGCGGGGTATTCTTCGATGGCGGATTCGATTGACCTGAGCCTTTTCCGGTAGGGTTGCAGTGGGGTGGGATTTTAGGGCGAAGCGGCGTAAGGTGCTTCGCGGAGGATGGATAGTCCCAAAATGACTCCGCGGAGCTGAGATGCCGGTACTTCAGAACGCAGCCACAAGCGAATTGTGTTGCGACTCGGTGTTCGAGGGGGTCTTCTGCTTGCTGTGGGGTGAACCTGGCCGGCTGCACCCGGGCGCGGAGGGGGCGGTTCCGTTTCGGGAACGGGGTAGTTCCATTCTGCAAAGGCGGTTTGAGGTACAACGGGACGGCTCCGGGAACCGGCTATTTCGACTTAGGCATTTCGACCCGGCATTTCGACCCGGGGCAGCGGAGTGACGCCACACATTTCAAGGATGGTTCAACCAAGCTTTCGAGGTATCAGCGTTTCTTGCAACTGGTCACTGAGTTGCGGCCGGGCGGGGACTGCTTTGGCCTCAGCTTGCCTCAAATTTGATAATGGAGACGGAGGGACACGCTCGACGACGATGAGGACGCTCCGCGTCATTTGGCGAGAAATTGTGTCTAATTGGGCAGGATGTTTTGTCGATCCACAGGAAGGTCTTGTCGAACCATGCGTTTGCCCTTATTTTCTGTCCTGGCTTCTTTGCTTTGCACGGGAGCCGTTTACGCGCAGGCCCCGGCGGTGCCGGCGGGCCAGGCTCACTTCAGTCTGGTTACGGCAAATGATGGCAAAACCGTAGGCTCGGCCGATTGCACGGTGACCGCCGCACCCAACGGGTACCAGATCGTCTCTCAGGGCGATTTGAAAATGCCCAAATTCAGTTACAGCTTTACGAACGAGAATCGGCTCGACAGTGGGCTGAACGTCGTACACGACAAGCTGACGGGTACGGTGAACGGGAAGCAGGTAACGTTCAGCCTTGGCTCCGACGCTTCGGGGCGGCAGTTCCAGGTGAGCATCGATGCGGACGGCAAGGCGACAACCAACACGTTCGATCGCCATCAACACACGGTGTTGCTGGGGGATCTTGATTCGGCGGCCTACACGGAGATGGTCCACTTCGCGATCGAGCGTCCGGCGACGACGTGGATCGTGATTCCGAAGCAGACGGGGCTTCTGGTGCCGGCGCAATATACGGCTCAACCCGATGTTCATGCGACATTTCACGGGCAGCCCATCGACGCGCACCACACCACGGTGGCGGTGAGCGACCAGAACGGGATCACGGTGGAGCTCTACTACACAAGTGAAGGCGCGCTGCTGGAGGCCGATCTGCCGGAGCAGAATTTTTACGTGATCCGCGACGACTTCAAGCTGCAGAGCCGGCCAAAATATACGCCGCCGCACGGGGAGGCTCCTCCGGCGCAGGATCAGGGCCAGCCGCAGGGGCAGCAGCAGCCTCCGCAGTACACGGTGCCGCCAGGCGGGCAACCGCAGGTGCAGCCGCAGGCGATGCTGCGGACGTACTAAGGGTCAGCCGGCGATCTGGACGATGACTTTGCCGCGGACGTGTCCGGCTTCGAGGTAACGCAGGGCGTCGGCGGTTTGGGCGAGCGGGTAACAGCGGTCGATGACCGGCCGCAGCTTTGCGGCCGCCATGAGATCGGCCAGGAAGCGAAGATCAGTCTGGTTGCGTTTTGCAATCATGAAGCCGATCTTCTGACGTCTGAAGGGCGCAACCAGGACGAGACCCAGCAAGCCTGTCATGATCGAAAGCAACCCTGCGTCGGGCGGCGCTCCGATGATCACGCATCTGCCATCGGGCTTCAACATGCGCCGGAGCTGCGGCGGAGCGAGATTCCCCACGCAATCGAGGATCAGGTCGTACTGCGGGTTGCCATCGGACAGATTCTGGCGGGTGTAGTCGATGACGTGGTTTGCGCCGATGGATTGAACCAGGTCAAGTTTGCTGGTGCTGCAGACCCCGGTCACTTCGGCGCCAAAATGTTTTGCGATCTGGACGGCGAAGGTTCCAACGCCGCCGGCAGCGCCGTTGATGAGAACGGTTTGGCCTGGCTCGAGGCCACCCTTGTTGCGGAGGCCCTGAAGAGCGGTCCAGCCGGCAACGGGTGCCGAAGCGGCTTGTTCGAACGTGACGTTTTCCGGTTTTACAGCGAGCCCGGATGATGGCGCCCAGACATATTCCGCAAGCGCTCCTCGGCAGGCGCCGAACACTGGATCGCCTGGCTTGAACTGCGAGACTTTGGACCCGACGGCCTCGACTTCACCTGCTACATCGACTCCGGGATGCTTGGCCTTGTGCAGACCCATAACCAGGCGAAAGGCCCACGGGCCGCCTTTCATCAGCCGCCAGTCCAGCGGATTGAGCCCTGCAGCGCGGACTTTGATGAGGACCTCATTGTCGGCCGGCGCAGGCTTCGGTATCTCCTCGCAGGAAAGTACGTCAGGCGAACCAAAGTTGCGATACACAATTGCTTGCATGAGGCACCGTTGGGATCGGCGCAAGGATAGCCCACGGCCTGAGCTTTGTCAGTATCGCTGGTCAGAGGTATTTTGGTGCAGCGAGAAACTATGCCTTGGCGGCGAAGGCGGTGACGAGGTTTCCCAGCAGGCGGAGCGCGCGCGGGACGGCCTGGCGCAGGGGTCCGGATATTTCTTCGCCATAACCGAAATGCCCGGCACCGACAGTGAGCGCGAAGGCGCGTGCGGGGGTGTGTCCACAGAGCGACTGCGCCATGGCCAGCAGGGCGGGCGGATCGAGACGATGCGTCTCCGGGCTATCGTCGGCGGCGGTAAGAGGGACAACGCGGATGGAGCCGGGATCGTCGGCGGCGGAGGCGTCGACGAAGATGACGAGGTCGGTGGCTGCGAGGTCGGCGGCCATTTCCGGCGTGAACTGCTGAGCGGCGAGGATGCGCAGGCGAGATGCGGGGAAGAGATGTTCGGCGGCTTCGGCGATGCGGAGGCCCACGCCGTCATCCTGACGCAGGGAATTGCCGCAGGCCAACAACAGAGCGGGATGCGGAGAAGCGCTCATAGGTGCAGACCTCAGCCCCTGCGCACTTCGCGGATCAGCGAGCCATCGGGTGCTCGCAACTCGACGGCCAGGGGCATGCGGCCCATGGCGTGAGTGGAGCAACTGAGGCACGGATCGAAAGTGCGGACCACGGCTTCGACACGATTCAGCATGCCCTCTTCGATGCGATCGCCGTGGACGTAATGCCGGGCGGTTTGTAGGATGCCGCGGTTCATGGCTGCGTTGTTGTGGCCGGTGGCGATGACGAGGTTCGCCCAGACGATGAGGCCGTTCTCGTCGACTTTGTAATGGTGGATCAGGGTACCGCGCGGGGCCTCTGCTACGCCCACGCCTTCGAGGTTGTTGACGGAGGCGGTGGCGCGGACATGTTTTTCGAGGATGGCTTTGTCGGCCAGGAACGATTCGATTTTCTCCGTGGCGTGGAGCATTTCGATGAGGCGCGCGTAGTGATAGTGGAACGAGCTGAGGACGGGTTTGGAGGACATGGCGCGAAAGGCGCGCCATTCCGTGTCGGCGAGCGGCGTATCGCAGCGGTCGGCGAGGTTGAGGCGGGCCAGCGGACCAACGCGGTAGGTTCCGCCGGGATAGCCCAGCGGTTTGTAGTAGGGAAACTTCATGTAGGTGTAAGGCTCGACGGCTTCGCCGATGAAGTCGGGGTAGTTGGCGGGGTTGAGATCGGCGGCGATGACGTTGCCTTCGGAATCGATGAAGCGCAGGGCGCCGTCGTAGTACTCGGCCAGGCCGCGGTCGTTGACGAGGCCCATGAAGAGGGTGGGGAAATTCGCGAAGACTTCGATCTCGGCGGAGAACTTTTCGATGGCTCCTTTGAACCAGCCCAGGGTTCGCTGGATGGCGGCGCTGGCGGCGGGAATCATGCCGAGGAGCTGGTCGCGCTTTTCCGCGCTGAGCGGCTCGTTGACGCCGCCGGGAACGGTCCAGCCAGGGTGAATGCGCCGGCCGGCGAGGATCTCGATGATGCGCTGGCCGAACTGGCGCAGGGCTACGCCATCGGCGCCGATGGAGGGGTGAGAATGCGCGACGTGGAGAATGCTGCGCTCTTCGGCGGGGGCATCCATGCCGAGGAGCAGGTCGGGGGAGGACAGGTAGAAGAAGCTGAGGGCGTGGGACTGGATGAGCTGCGCGAGGTTCAGGATCTGGCGCAGATTCGCGGCAACGGGAGGAATTTTGACGGCGAGGATCGCGTCGCAGGCTTTGGAAGATGCAACCAGATGGCTGACCGGGCAGATACCGCAGATGCGCGCGGTGATGTTCGGCATCTCGTAAAACGGGCGGCCTTCGCAGAATTTCTCAAAGCCGCGCAGCTGGGTTACGTGAAAGGTCGCATCCTGCACGACGCCCGCCTCGTCGAGCTGCAGGGTGATTTTGCCGTGGCCTTCGAGGCGCGTGACGGGGTCGATAACAATGGTCCGAGGCATGGTCTCCTGCCTTCCTTCAGCCGAAGTGGGCGACGCCGCCCAGTGAGGGTACGTGGCCTGCCAGCAGCTCCGACAGCACCTGATAGATGGTGTCCGCCGACGGTGGGCAGCCGGGAACGTAGACATCGACGGGCACGACTTCGTGCACGGGGCGGACGCGATCGAGCAGCGCGGGCACACCGACGGTTGGAATTTGGGGCTGCAGAACATTCTCCTGGTAGACGCGGAGGTAAACCGGCTGTGGTCCGCAGGTGTTGCGCATGGCGGAGACGTTGCCGGTGAGGGCGCAATCGCCGAGCGAGACCAGGACGCGGGTGTGCTCGCGGATCTTACGGATTTTCTTGAGGTCGTCTTCGCTGGCGACTGCGCCTTCGACCAGCGTGACGTCGACGCGATCGGGAAACGTTTTGCGATCGACGAGCGGGCTATAGACCAAAGTGAACTGGCTGCTCAGCTCGATGAGGCGCTCATCCATATCGAGCAGAGACATGTGGCAGCCAGAGCAGCCATCAAGCCAGACCGTGGCCAGGGTTTTGATTTCGCTCGCGGCCTTCGCGCTTTCGCTCATGGCTGTTCTCCCTCGCGCATGATGCGCAGATACGGCAGGAACTCGGGATGTTTTCGGACTTTATTGCCGACGCTGGTTTTCTCAAACAGCGCGCCGGTTGGGCAGACCTGCACGCACTTGCCGCAGCTGGTGCAGGTTTCTGAATCGCCCCACGGCTGTTTGAGGTCGGTGATGACCAGCGAGGTAGCACCGCGGCCCATCACGCCCCAGGTGTTGGCGCCTTCGATTTCGGAGCAGACGCGGACGCAGCGCGTGCAGAGCACGCAGCGGTTGTGGTCGACGGTGAAACGCGGGTGGGAAGCGTCGACGGGGAGCTGCGGGTACTGATAGGGAATTTCGACGTGGGTGATGCCGAGGGTCAGGGCGAGACTCTGGAGCTCGCAATTGCCGTTGGCCACGCATACCGAGCAGACATGATTGCGCTCTGCAAACAGCATCTCGACGATCATGGTCCGGTAGCGATCGATCTTTGGAGAGTGGGTGGTGACTTCCATTCCCTCCTGGACCTGGGTGACGCAGGCGGGCAGCAGACGCCGTGCGCCTTTGACTTCGACGAGGCAGACGCGGCATGCACCGACTTCGGAGAGGCCTTCGAGGTGGCACAGGGTAGGAATTTTGACGTTGTGCTCGCGGGCGGCGTCGAGGATGGTTTGATCGGAGCGCGCGCTGATTTCTTCGCCGTCGATGGTCAGGGTACGAACATTGGATTCCGCGCTCATGCGTGCACCTCCGCAACCGGCGACGCGTTGAAGTCGCAGACCCCAGCCGGACATCGCTTCTCTTCGATGTGGGCCAGGTATTCGTGTTTGAAATAGCGCAGGGTGCTGAGGACCGGGTTGGGGGCCGTCTGGCCGAGGCCGCAGAGGCTGGTGGCGCCGACGACTTCGCACAACTCGGTGAGGCGCTCGAGGTCGCGATGGGTGGCTTCGCCTTTGGTGATTTTGGTCAGCAGCTCGTACATCTGGACGGTTCCGGCGCGGCACGGGATGCATTTGCCGCAGGACTCGGTCATGCAGAACTCCATAAAGAAGCGGGCGACGGAGACCATGCAGGAGGTATCGTCCATGACGATCATGCCGCCCGAACCCATCATGGAGCCGGCGCTGATTAAGGCGTCGTAGCTGATGGACAGGTCAAGGTGTTCCTCGGGCAAACAGCCGCCCGAGGGTCCGCCAGTCTGTACTGCCTTGAATTTTCTTCCGTCGGGAACGCCGCCGCCGATGCCGAAGATGATTTGCCGGAGGGTCATGCCCATGGGCACTTCGACGAGGCCGGTGCGCTGAATTTTGCCGGTGAGCGCGAAGACTTTCGTCCCCTTGCTGCGCGCGGTGCCCATGGAGGCGAACCACTCGCCGCCGTGGCGAATGATGGGGGCGATGTTGGCGAAGGTCTCGACGTTATTGATGAGGGTGGGATCGCCCCAGAGGCCGGAGACTGCTGGATAGGGCGGCCGGGGACGAGGGGTTCCGCGCTTGCCTTCGATGGAAGCAATGAGCGCTGTCTCTTCGCCGCAGACGAAGGCGCCGGCGCCGAGACGAATATCGATGTCGAAGCTGAAGGTGGTTTCGCAGATGCCGTTGCCGAGGAAGCCGCGGCGGCGCGCCTCCCGCAGAGCGACGGTGAGCCGCTGGACGGCGAGAGGATATTCCGCGCGGACGTAGATGTAGCCTTTGGTCGCGCCGATGGCGTAGGCGGCGATGGCCATGCCTTCGATGACGCGCTGCGGATCGCTCTCGAGCACGCTGCGATCCATGAACGCGCCGGGATCGCCCTCGTCGCCATTGCAGATGACGTATTTTTGCGCGCCTTTGACCTTGGCGACGGTGTCCCACTTGAGGCCGGTGGGATAGCCGCCGCCTCCACGGCCGCGGAGACCGCTTTTGGAGATTTGCTCGATCACCGAGGACGGATTCATGTCGGTGAGGGCTTTCACGAGGCCTTCGTAGCCGCCGCGCGCGATGTATTCGTCGATTTTTTCGGGATCGATGTGGCCGGAATTTTCGAGCACGACGTGGGTCTGGCCGTCGAAGTAGCCGCCGAGTTGCGGATCGAGGCGAGCCACGGGATCTTTGCCCAGCGAAGCGACGACATCTTTCGCGTCGTCTTCGTGAACATGGCCGTAGCGGGTTTCAGCGGGCTCGACCAGGACCAGCGGACCGGCGGCGCACAAGCCCATGCATCCGGTGCGGCGGACATGACATTTTTTCTCGCCGCCTTCGGCTGCTTTTTCCAGAGCAGCTTTCACCTTGTCGCTGTGCTGGGAGAGGCATCCGGTGCCCATGCAGACATTGATCTCGTAGTCGAATTTTTCGCGCTCTTCGACAGCGGTGCCGGCAATTTCGTGGAGTTCCTCAACGTTCATTGCATCGTCCACCTTTCCAGCTGCTTCGTGAGTTCCGCGGCCTCAATTTGTCCGGAAAGCTCGCCATCGAGGAGGACGACCGGGGCGCGTCCGCATGCGCCCACGCAGCGCGCTGTGGTGAAGGAAACTTCTCCGTCCGGGGTGGTCTCGCCCGCGTGGATGTGGAGGAGTTTTTCGGTCTGCGCTACCAGCTTGTCGGAGCCCTTGATGTAGCAGGCGGTGCCGAGGCAGACGGTGCAGGTGTGTTTGCCCGGCGGCTTGAGGCTGAAGAAGTGGTAGAAGGTGACCACGCCATAGGCCTGGCTGAGCGGCACGCGCAGCGACTGCGCCACGAACTTGATGGCCGGCATGTCGAGAAAGCCGAAAGAGGACTGCACGGTGTGCAGGGTTTCAATCAGCGCGTTGCGCGAGTAGCCATTTTTGCGCATCGTGCCATTAACAATTCTCCAGCGTTTGTCATCGGAGGGCAGAGGCGGACGTTCTGCATAGAGCGGCATTTTGATCTCCCGACTGCCTCTGGGGCAATCGCGCTCAGGGTTCCCAATTCCGTTCGGAGCCTCGGCGATCGTGCAGCCGGGACGCGCGGAGACGATTCTTTACGGGTTACCGGCGTCCAGCGAGCCGGCAACCGCTGCGGGGTACAGAACAGGGTGCAGGTTGGTGCGTACGATTGTCGGTGACAGTCATCACTGCGGGCAAGTTCCATGCCTGGCTGGTGTGGGTTATCTGAGGAAAAGCGGCTTGTCGGGGGCCGATGTTGTTGTCGGCGGCTCACTTTGCAGTATTGGCGATTACCGGCTGCCAGCATGTTGGCCGATCTTTCGTTTTAATGCTCCAGGATATTCAATATCAAAGAATGAACTACCGGAGCCGCAGCAGCGCCATAATCTGAATCGTGTTCCAGGGGTGCCGGTCGATGAAAATTGGGAAGCGAGCGTTGCGTTTTGCCGCCGTGGCTGCCCTCCTGGGTGCTACATCGATGGGGCGAGCGCAGACCCCGACCGAGACGGTGCAGGAGTATCTTTCCCGCACCATTGCCGAAGCGCGAACGGCCAATCTGATGACGATCGGGGAGTGGGCGGCAAAGTATCCCGGAGACCTGGCAGAGACGCCCGCTGAGGCACAGATAAAAACCGGCTTCTGGTATGCCTGGAATACTGGTGAGAAGGGGCTGGAGGAACACTGGTGCCTGCGGTCCACAGCGGAGGTTGCGCTGGCGGGTGGCATTCGCGTGCGTCGCATCGCGCTTTTTTATCAGCCGCTCGTGAATCAGATCTATGACGGCCCCCTGCCGCCGCTGCCCACGGAGAGTGGTGATGCGCTGCGGCAGCACGGATGCCGGTTGTTGAGGATTCTGAACGAATTCGAAGGAGTCTCCGATAAGCAGGTTCTTGCGGAAACCCTGGCCCAGGGAATCACGGGACGGAACTCGGTCGAGCTGACACCCCTGGGGGAAAACGCGGTGGCGCAATCCTGGGTGCCGATCTTCTCAAGCAGTTTTATCAAGGGCTACGGCCCTGGTGTCAACGGTGACTGGACCGTTGACGTGCCCGGCGTGATGTCTCGCCCTTCCGAAGCGGGGCATCGCGACCAGGCCGACGTGGTGCTGCAGTGGCGAGCTGTATCCGAGAAATACGGTCCTCCGTCGAAGGAGACACTGAATCCCCTCGCGGGACAGCCGTGGATTGCGGGGCATGCGGCCATGCTGGCCCGGATGCCGCAGGAGATCACGCTGCAGATGCTTTCGTTCCTGGCTCCTCAGGTTGGCGAGTGGGCCGAACAGCCTCCGCTGTATTGCCATCGCGACGTGGTGCCCGAGTTGCGCGCGTGGCTGGCGCTGGCCGCAAAGGCTCCGCCGAACCAGCATGCGGCGGCACTGGTACTGGCCGATCAGGTCGCGCATCGTCTTCCCGACTGTGCCGAATTTGCCGAGAGACCCTACAACTACGCATTCGAGGATCAGGATGCAGCAGGGAAGGCCTGGCCTGCTCTGGAAAAAGAACTTGCGGGACTCGGTATCGATGTCGTTGAGCCGAACCACCCGCCCGGCGAGGAGTACTCGGGTAGTCTGCTGGGTCAGGTTCCAGGGCTGGCACCGACGGGGCAAGTGGAGGAGCTTGAGCGGGTGGCGCTGCTCGACCAAAACAAATGTGCGTGGAACCCGATTGAGGATGTGGACTGCACGGGCTTCCTTCAGCGAGGCGAGAAATTCCTGTCGGATTATCCGGATGATGCGTGGACGCCCAACGTTCAACTGATGCTGGCGCAGGCGTATTCGATGGAGGGGCTCCAGCCGGAGGATGGGGGGCAGGCTTCCGATCTCCAGATGGAGGACATGCGGAAGAAAGAGGACGAGCAATTGCGGGCGTGGTACGCAAAAAACAAGAACGAGCGAAACCGTGCGCTGGTTTGGCAGGAAATCTGGGGGATTGAAGCGGGCAGCGGTCCATGGTTGCTGGTACCCGACGAATTGCGAAACTGAGTGACGTGACCGTGCCCCGTTACGAGGCGCAGGGGCTTAAGCCCGGCTGTTTTTTTGGCATTACGGCCCGACTGAAGTCGGGCCCTGTTACGAGGCGCGGGGGCTGAAGCCCAGTTCATTTTTTCGGATCGAGCGCGATGGCGTGCCTTGGGCTGATTTGCGCTTCATGGATTTTCCAGCGGTACGATGTCCAGGTGCGCCAGCCGTTCCGGATCGCCAATCACTTCCATCGCCATAATTTTGTCGCCTTCGATGGTGAGGCGGAGCACCCGGAACAGCCGTCCTTGGGGCGCGATGACCACGCTGACGCTGCCATCGACCAGCGCCGGCGTAGCGAAGCGCACACCCCTGGCCGTCTGCAGTGCCTGCTTCGCCCAGGCCTCTGCCCCATGGATATCCTGCGATGGGAGCGCCGGGGCGGCCACGGCATCGGCTCGAACGGAAAATTCCGGATCGAGGACGGCCACCAGTCCCGCAAGATCGCGGGCCCGCAACGCCGCCAAGAATCCCTCCACCACTTTGCGCTGGTGGCGCACCGCATCGCTCGCGCCGGTATCGGCTCCTCGCATACGGCGCCGGGCCCGGCTGGCCAGCTGACGGGCGGCCTCCGATGATCGGCCCACGATGCCGGCAATTTCGTCAAAGGGCAGATCGAACATGTCGTGCAGCACGAAGGCCAGGCGCTCGGCGGGATCGAGCCGGTCGAGCACGACCAGCAAGGCCAGGCCAACCGAATCGGCCAGGAGAATCTCATCCTCAGGATCGGGCGCCGCGTGTTTTGGCGCCACAGGCTCCGGCGCCGCGGGCTGCTCCAGCGGATCTTCTCTGCGGGAATTGCGCGACCGCAGCATGTCGAGGCAGACGCGGGCGACCGCGGTGGTGAGCCAGCCGCCCAGGTTCTGGATGCCGCCGGCGCCATTGCGGCTGAGGCGCAGCCAGGACTCCTGGACGGCGTCGTCCGCATCGCTCAACGAGCCGAGCATGCGGTAGGCGACCCCACGCAGGTGTCCGCGATTTTCCTCGAATTGCTCCGCCAGCCACTGATTCTGATTCATCGTCACAAACTCCTACCGTGATCCGTCATGGTTATGACGAGCCAATCGGCTCCGATGTGACAAGGGGATTCCATGTCCACTGTTGCTTTGACCCGCACCCGGCGGATCGCGTACTGGGTCACAACCTCGATTCTCGCTTTGGAAACAGGGTTTGGGGGCATCCTGGACCTCGCGCGTACGCAGCACGTCCGGATGGTCGTGGCTCACCTGGGCTATCCGGCGTACCTGCTCACGATTCTCGGCCTATGGAAAATTCCCGGGGCGATTGTTCTGCTGCTTCCTCGTTTTCCGCGCCTGAGGGAATGGGCCTATGCGGGGATCTTCTTCGAAATGACCGGGGCTGCCGCTTCGCATGCCTTCTTCGGTGATACACAGTATGTGGCCATCACGGTGAGCTTCTCGCTCCTTGCCCTCGTCTCGTGGATGCTGCGGCCGTCGAAGGGCAACGCTGACGGGAGCGCTGCTGATGTCCAATCGGCTCGTCCTCATTCGTCAATGTTGTAGAGGAACACTGGAGGTTTTCCATGCTCGCACAAGTTGATCGTTCTTTTGCAGGATCCGACGAGCCTTTGCTGGCGCCTGTAGAAAAACCGAAGGGGCCGATGCTGAAACTGATTTATGCCCTGTCGCGGCGGCAGTTTGGCAAGGTGATGACGCCGCTGAAGGTGTTTGTGGCGCGGATGCCGCTGGGATTCGGCCAGTTCGTTGGCAAGATTGGCAGCCTCGACAAGAAGCTCACTCTGTCGCGCGAAACGGTGATGCTGATTCGGGAACAAGTGGCGCACATCAACGTGTGCCTGTTCTGCATCGACATTGCCCGCGCTTTCAGCATTCAGGCGGGGATGAATCAGGCGAAGTTCGACGCGCTGGGCGAGTATCGCACGAGCCCGCTGTTCACGGATGCGGAGCGGGCGGCGCTCGATTACGTGACGGATCTGACGCGGGACAAGAGGGTGGATCCGGAGGTGTTCGCGCGGCTGAAGAGCCATTACACAGAGCGGCAGATCTGCGAGATTGTGTGGCTGGTAGCCAGCGAGCACGTCTACAACATGACGAACATTGGGTTGAATATTCACTCCGACATGTTGTGCGATCTGACGAAGAGGGGCCGGGCTGCGTAAGTCGATTGCGCGCCAGGGGCAACCGCAGATCCCTCCGCTGCGCGTTCGGGATGACAGCGGTGAAGAGGCTTGACAGCCGTAGGCTAGTCCTCGCCGATGTCTTCGTTCCAGATTTCGGGGTGATCGCGGATGAACTGGCTCATCATCGCGAAACACTCCTGGGAGTCCAGGTCGATGACCTCGACGCCGAGGGAGCGCAGCCAGTCAACGCCGCCCTGCAAGGTTCGGCTTTCTCCGACGATCACAGTGCGGAATCCAAACTGTCGCACGAGGCCGCTGCAGTACCAGCAGGGCGCGAGGGTGGTGACCATGACCAGGTCGCGCCAGGAGCGCTGGCGGCCGGCGTTGCGGAAGGCGTCGGTTTCGCCGTGCGCGGAGGGGTCGCCCTGTTGCACGCGGCGGTTGTGGCCGGCACCCACGAGCTTGCCTTCACGCGTGAAGATGGCGGCGCCGATGGGGACACCGCCTTCGTCGCGGCCCTTGTGCGCCTGCTCGATGGCGACCTCGAGCCATGCCTGTGGATTGACGACGGACTCCATCGCGTCCAAAATAGCAGGTCTGAGTCGGCTCACCGGGAACCAGCCATCTGCGGAAGGCCCGCGCAAGCATCGCCGAGCTGCCCTGAGCGCATCCATTCCACGAACACCTACAAGCGAACAGCCCCGGGAGGATTGATGAAAGAGAAAGATGCGGACCTGAACAAAGGCGCGATTGAGGACGCACCCTCGGGGAGCTCTCACCCGGGAGAATCGCACAATCGGATGGCCAATCAGCTTCCGCATCGGGATGCCGAGGAAGAAATCAAGGACAACGACTCGGACTTTCCCGAGCCGGGGTCAAGCCCGGAACATTCGTAAATTCTTTCAGGCCCAGGCGGAGATATTGGAGTGGCTTGTGGCGCGCTGGTATGATCGGCGGCCTGCCGTCATCCTCGCGTTCACGGACACCCCACCTTGGCCTCCTGCTGCCTTCGGTTTTGGTCCTTTACTCTGCCGCTGCTGGTCTACTTGTCGATGGCTCCTGCAGCGATCTGCCATGCTCAGGCGTCCCTGGGTAATTCCTGGCCTCATTTGTCAGCATTGCCAGGCGGCACGCGCATCCACGTCTCGTCCGATAAGAAAAGCCATACCTGTTATTTCCAATCCGCCGACGACGCCAGCCTGGTGTGCTCAGGGAAGCATGGCGGTGGGAAGAGCTACAGCTTTCCTCGCTCTGAAGTGCGGAGCGTGAAGCTGACCCGCTATACCGTTTCCACCCTGGCAGGCATGGGCATTGGAGCCGGAGCAGGTTTCGGTATTGGCGCCGCGGCAGGACAGGCGGTCGCGCCGAAGACCAACTCTTCTTTCGATTTTTCGAGCCTGGACCGCGAAGCAATCACCCTTCTGGGCGGGGTGTTCGGGTTCATCGCCGGCGGTGCGGTGGGCGGGCCTGCCGATTTTCTTCGCGGGCCGGTGGTCTATTTCAGAGCAGGACTTTAATCCTGCTCTGAAATAATCCCCTCATGCTGGTGCTTGCCTCCGCATCGCCGCGCCGCAGCGAGTTGCTCGCCCAGGCAGGTTACGCCTTCGAGGTGATCCCCTCCGCCATCAACGAGGACCTTGGTCCGGAGGAGACGCCTATCGGCTATGTACTGCGCCTGGCACGCGAGAAAGCGGAAGCGGTGGCGGCTTCGCCGGAATTCGCGTCCGTCTGCAGCAAGCATCAGGAACCAACCTTGATTCTGGGGGCCGACACGACGGTGGTTGCGCCCAACGGGGAAATTCTGGCCAAACCGGTGGACGATGCAGACGCCGCGCGCATGTGGCGACTGCTCTCCGGCGCCACGCATAGGGTGATTACAGGGGTTGCGCTGCTGGTGCCGCGAGCCACGGACACCCTGACCGAGGTCGCCGCGGAGGTAACGTACGTGACCATGCTGACGCCGACCGACGAGGAACTGGCCGCCTATATCGCCACCGGCGAGCCGCGGGGCAAGGCGGGAGCGTATGGGATCCAGGGCCAGGCGGCGCGGTGGATTCCGCGCGTGCACGGCTGTTATTTCAATGTGGTTGGATTGCCGCTGGCACTGGTGGCGAGCATGATCGAGGGAATCGAACTGCGCCTGGGACAGACGACGACTGTTTAGCTGGCCTTCTCCGCCTCGTCGGGCGGTTCCTGCGCGCCGATGGCATGTTCGGCTACGGGCGGCGCTTCAGGCTGGCCGGCCATGACCAGTCCAAGGACGATTAACAGCGTCACCGCGAGCAGCCCGATCTCCATCACCTTCAGCATCCGAGTTCCCCTCAGCCGTGCGTCAACTCGTGCGAATCATCTCCGCGAGCAGCGCCGTTCGCGGAACCAGGTTTTTCATCAACACCGACTCATGAGATGCATGAGCGCCCTCTCCGACTCCGCCCATTCCGTCGAGAGTGGGCACTCCGATCGCCGCAGTAAAGTTACCGTCGGAACCTCCGCCGGTTGAAGCTTCTTCCAATTCGAACCCGATCTGTGCTGCGAATGTCGCGGCGCGATGGAAAAGCGCGACGGTCGCACGGCTTCTCTCCATCGGTGGCCGGTTCATTCCGCCGTCCACATGGAGGACGCAGCCGCGGTCCCGAACGCGCAGGGAGCGGAACCGGCGGTCGATCCGCGCCGCATCCTTCGCACGCGCGACGCGTACGTCGATCTCCGCCTCTGCCTCAGCTGCAATCACGTTCGTCCGTGTACCTCCGCGGATGACCCCGGCGTTCACCGTCAACCCGCGATCCAGCTCCGTAAATCCCCGAACCTTCTCCAGCTGCCAGGCGAGTTCATGGATCGCACTGTGCCCGCGCTCAAAATCGACTCCGGAATGCGACGCAACTCCTGTAACCCGGACCGAATAGCCGCCCACGCCCTTGCGTGCTGTTTTATACGCGCCATCCAGACCCTGGGCCGGTTCCAGCACGAAGACCGCCGCGCACTGCCGAGCCAGTTTCTCTGTGATTGCCCTTGAGACCGTACTGCCCACCTCTTCGTCACCATTCAGGAGGAAAATGACTGGCCGGTCGAGCCCGGTGGTCGCGCGCAAAGCCTCGATTGCGGTGAGGCCGATCGCAACTCCGGCCTTCATGTCGAGCACGCCGGGGCCCCATGCTCGTCCCTGCGCAATCCGGAACGGCATATTCGATAGTGTGCCGAGAGGCCAAACCGTATCGAGGTGCCCAAGGAGCATTAACGGTGAATTTCTTTTGCCGGCGAATCCGAAACGGAGCTCCAGTACATCGCCGAAGGCGCGCTGCCGATGCCGGCGAACCTGGCCGCCCAGTTGGGACGCCATCTCGGAGACGGCCTCGACGCAGCGGTCGACGGAGGCCTTATCGTCGCTCGGCGACTCTATTTCGACCATTTGACGAATCCGATCAATCAACTGCGGCTGGAGCGACGAGACCGTCATTTTGAGCAACTTTTGGGAGTAAGCGACTTGTTTTGTGCTCGTTGCCATAGGGGTAATCTTTCCAGGTACTGTGACTTTCGGCATGTACAGTGTGGTGATTTTGCCACACTACAACTTTTCTTTCACGGTTGTAGTCTATGTCTTCCATGAGGGATACGCTTGGCTGAATCATCGCACCTGGAAAACACAATTTCCTCACCGATTGAGTTTGCCGGCGTTGGCCTCCACAGCGGCGCTTCCGTGCGTATGCGGCTGCTGCCGGCGCCCGCAGGGTCAGGAGTTGTCTTCCGCCGTACAGACCTGGACGGGTTTGAAATTCCAGCTACCGGGCGCAATGTCGCCAAAGTGAGCTATGCCACCAGCCTGATGCGCCAGGGCGTGCTGATCTCCACGACTGAGCATTTGCTTTCGGCGTTGCTGGGCGCGGGCGTGGACAATGTCCTGATTGAGCTGGACAACCTGGAACTGCCGATCCTGGATGGCAGTGCGTTGCCCTATACCGAGGCTTTCGGCGAGGTGGGACTGAAGAGCCAGCGCCGCCGGCGCGAGTATCTGAGGATTTTGAAAAACGTCGAAGTGCGCGAGGGCGATAAATTCATCGGGGTCTATCCTGGTGACGGCTACTCCGTCTCGTACAAGATTGATTTTCCCGCGCCGATTGGGCGCCAGGGGTACACGGTGGACCTGGCCACCGGCGCATATGAGCGCGAAATCGCCCCGGCCCGCACTTTTGGCTGGCGCGAAGACGAGAAGAAACTGCGCGACATGGGACTGATCCGCGGCGCCACGGAAGAAAGTGTCATTGTGCTTTCGCGCCAGGGCGTGCTCAACGGCAACTTGCGCTTCAGCGACGAGTTTGTCCGGCACAAGGTGCTGGACCTGATCGGCGACCTCGCGCTTGCAGGCCACCACATCCTCGGCCACGTGGTTGCGGAACGCGCGGGACACGCCATGCATACCGCGCTGGTCTCGCGACTGCTGCGCGACCGGTCTGCCTGGGAACTGGTGACTCTGGGGACGGAGAAAGCCAAGGCAAAGAGCGTACCGGGGCGGACACCGAGTCTGGTGACCGCGTAGCCTTCTACCGGATCGGCTCCCCGGTCGACTGAAATCTCAATCCCGCCACCGTTACACCCGACGCCAGAACATCGCGCAGTTTTTCAGGATTGTCGCCGCTGATCTCGGCAGCTTGCGTGATGAGGTGGATGGCCTCCGCGGGGCCGGCAGCCGGCAGCCGGAAAATCCAGGGCACATTGGTCGATGTGACTGCCTTGTCGTCGGTGAGCGCAATCACGGGAACAAACACTTTGAGTGCAAGCTGCTCAGACAGGTGCGCCGCGTCGCGATCGAGCGCGACGATGGCCAGGGGGTGGTCGTCCATCAATGCGTGCACCAGCTGCGTTGACGCGACGCCCCAGTTCTGGCCGCTCTCCACGGCGATCAGGGCCTGCTTTGCGCCAGGCAGGCTTGCGGCGACTTCGACCGCATGCGGGCCGAAGAGCACAATTTTTGCTTGCGCCGCGGGGATGTCCGGCTGATGCGGACCGGCGAAGTTGACGCCGTCCTCGCCAACGCGGGCGTAAGGAGATGGTTCGGCAGATTGCTGCTGAACGCTGAGTACTGACCGCGGAGCGCTGATTTCCATCGGCTCGATGCGATACGTGATCTTCCCGTTGTGCACGGCGCCGAGGTACATCGGGCTCACGTTCTTGTTGTTGGGATCGAAGACCATGTGCCCGGTGACGCCGTCGTACTCGTAGAGTTGCGACAGTGCGTCGTGGATGCGCGCGCGGTTCAGGCCGGCCCTGCAAATGGATTCGAGCAGCGCGTTCATTCCGTCAAAGGCCAGGGCTGCGAATTGTTCCGGCTTCTCCTGATACTTCGCTTGAAAGCGCTGGTTGAAATCCATCCACTTCGGATCGCCGCGCGTGGGGTCATAGGGAAACACGGCCTCGAAGCCTTCAGCGGCTGGTCCAGCCTGGGCAAGAAAATCGTCGCCCAGGGTTCGATAGCTGCCGAACACCTTCTGTTTCATGCCCAGCTCGCGCATCTGCTTCAGAATTTCAGCGGCGGGCGCCTCATCGGTCCACAGCACGATGCTGTCGGCGCGCGAATCCTGAATGATCCGAAGCGCTCGACGAAAGTCTGTATCGCCCGGCAAAAACTTCTGCTCGATGACCACCGGATGCCCGAGCCGTCGCGCCGCATCGCGAAACTTGATGACGCCGAAGCGCCCGTAGCGGTTGTTGACACGGAGCAGCGCCACTCGCCTGAGCCCCAACTCGGTGAAGATGCGCCGGGCCAGGGTGTAATCCTGCACGCGATCATCCTGAAGATTAGTGAAGAACCAGGGGATGTAGGTTTCGGGGATGGTGGGATCGGTGGATGCAGAGTTTACGATGGGAATCTCCGCACGGAGAGCCACGCGGAGAATAATGTGTGTCGTCTCCGAGTTGATGCTTCCGAAGATCGCCCAGTCGCGCTCGTCATAGACCATCCTGACCGCTTCGTCGGACGGGGAACCCCAGATCGCGGAATCCGTTGGGCGCTCCGCCCCATATTCGGAGCTGCGTTGCCAGTTGTTATAGTCGTCGTGCACCATGAGCCGGAATGGCTTGCCGCCATAGCCGCCGCGCGCGTTCGCCTCGTCAATCGCCAACTGCGCCCCGTGGAGCATGCGAAGTCCGAAAACCTGGTCTGCCTGCTTTGCGATGGGGCCGATGAAGCCGATTCTGACTTCAGTGATGTCGGTGGGATCGGGAATATCGCGCGCCGCTCCGAAATAGCGGTTGGGCTGGGTGTAGTTGACGTCGTAGGGCTGCGAGAACTTTGCGTACGGCAGCAGGTCGGCGGGCTCGCCGGCATAGGGCGCGACGGTGCGATCGGGCGGCGGACCGGGCGGATGCTTGCCGCACTCGCAGGCAGGCCCCGGCGTGGCGGCGCCGGGCACGGCTGATCCCGGCCCAGCACTGGTCTGCGCGGGCGCCATGGTCACAAGCGCCAGCGTCAGTGCGGCCGCGATCCCGGCGACGCGCCCTTGAGTGCTACGCACGTTATTTCTCCTCGTCTTTCCTGGTGCGGAACATCGCGATGGCTTCGATCTCGATCAGCAGTTCAGGCCGACACAGCTTTGCCTGGATGCCGGTCGAGGCCGGCAGCGGATCGAGTCCCTGTTCCGCAAAGAAACGCGTGCGCTCCTCGTTGAATGCTTCATAGTCGCGATCGATGTCGCGCATGTAGCAGCTGGTGCGCACGATGTCTTTCCAGGTGGCGCCTTCGCTCTTCAGCAGACCGGTAATGTTCTCGAAGGTCCGCTGCGTCTGTGCGCGAAAATCGCCAATGTGGACGCTACGGCCGTCTTCGTCGATGCTGGCGGTACCTGAGATAAGCAGGATCGTCAGTCCGTTGAGGTCGAGGCGCATTCCCCGCGAAAACGAGCTGGGCTTCGCGTAGGCATAGGCCTCGTTCAGCACTCCATGATTGGTCATCGCGCGCTTCTCGATGGGGGTATGCGCCAGGCCGGCCAGTAATTCAGCAACTGCACTCATAGAACTTCTCCTTTATGGTTGATAGATTCCGTGACTCAATCCCTTGGCAGTAGCGACCCACAGATCGCGACCCTGAAAATCGATTCCCAATATGTAGTTATGAGCCGGCGCGGTCTGGACCGGAATTTCTGTCACATGCCCTGCTGCGTCCCGCACGGTCATCTCGGGTTTGCCCGTGTCCAGGGCTGGCCGGTAGACGGCCCAGTTGGTTCCGTCATAGTAGGCCAGCCCTTTGTCGGTCCCGAACCATGCTCGATGGCGATCAATTCCCTTTAATGTGTTGGTAAAGTTACTCGGCAATCCACTGTCTTTGGTCAGGAAGTTATGCCAGTGACGCCCGTCATAGTGACTGTCGCCGAAGTAGGTTGCTACCCAGACAACGCCGTCGACATAACTTACTGAAGTTGCGATTTCGTGGATCAGCCCCTGATCCTTGAGGAGGACAATCTCATTTTCGCCATCGGGATCGTCCCACTTATCCCAGACGCCTGTTTTCTGGTTGTATTCCAGTAACCCGCTTCCCCACACCGCGTAATAGACCTTATCTGCCGCGGCTGACACGCCGTAGGCCCAGATCTCGACCATGGGCGTATTGCGCTCGTTGTAGAGCGACCACTCGCCCGTGCGTGTGTTGAGGCGGCAGGCGCCAGCGGCGGTGGCGACCCAGACGTTGTCTCCCTCGACGGAGACGCCGTAGACCACGTCGTTGCTCAGGCCGGAATTCAGTTGCGTGTAACTGTCGATGCGGCCGGCTGAGATGCGGCTCAGCCCGCCCATGGTTCCGGCCCACACGTCGCCGGTCCGCTTGTCGAGGGCGAGGGACAAGACGGCGCGATGCGCCAGGCCATCCGCCGTGGTGTAGGTTTTCCAGTTACCGTTCTCGTGGACCGCCAGCCCGTTCTCTGTGCCTGCCCACACGCGGGGGCCATCCACGAGAACTGAGAAGACGTGGTTATCCGGCAGTCCATTCGCCGTCGTGAAATTCTCAAAGCGGAAGCGCGGCATCGCCGGGACCACCTGCGTCTGGGCGATGGCGTGGCTCTTTCCCACAGGCGCGGCTGTCTGGGCGCTTGCCCCAACGGTCCACAGCAAAATGCCAATCCAGGCCAGTTGTTTCATCGCGTCCTCAGATACTCGATCAGATCGTTCAACTCATCTTTTGTCAGGTCGTTCGTGCGCCCATGGCGGTCGTGCGGGTTGTAGACGGTCCAGATTTCTTCGAGCGACTGCGCCGACCCGTCGTGCAGATAGGGCGCCGTAAGAGCAATGCTCATCAGTTGCGGCGTGTCGAACAGGCCGCTGCCGTCGGTCGCCTTCTTCGTGCCCACGTCAAACGACTTTTGATCGGTGCCTTTCGGACCGCTGTGGCAATAGGAGCAGCGGTTCGCCTCCGGAATCGACTGACCCAGCTTGTCGATCGTCCGATAGAAGATCGCTCGACCACGATCCTGGGCTGGAGTCGATTCGCCATTGGCGACTGTGAAGCGATTGGGCCGCGATGGCAAACTGCGGATGTACAAGACCAGGTCGGTCAGGGTGCGGTCGTCGAAGCTTTGCGACCGGAAGAAGTACGTCTCGGTCCGAGGCCCGCACTCTTTGACCAGCGTGGGGTTGCCGCCATTCCATTTGAAGGGTTCGGTGCCGCGCAGGTCTTCGATCAGGCGATTGTCGACAATGTCTTTGCCGAAGCCATCCGGCTCCAGGTCCCACTGCATACCGTCGAAGGTGGAGTCGAGGTGGCAATTCGCGCAGCCGAATTGTCCGTCGAAGGCGTATTTCGCGGTGTAGAAGGTTTGTTCGCCGCGACGCAGCGGGGAAATTGTCTTCGGGCCGGTTAACTGGAGAGTCTTCGCGACCCGGTTGGCTCGCGCATCGATAACGCTGATGGAGTCATCGAGCCGGTTGGCCACGTAGAGGCGTGCTCCATCGCCGCTCAGCACCAATCCGCGAGGATTCTTTCCCACTGCGATCCGCGCGACGACGTAATTCGCACTCGCCGATAAATTCTGGACGAACGGTTTGGGATGCGAGCGAATATAGGCCAGCATCCTTTTTGTATCGATCACGGTTACGCAATCGGATCCACCGTGCGTGACATAGATGCGCGACTCATCCGGGGCAATGGCCACGCCGAATGGCATTGCATAATAGCGATCCAGCTCATCGAGGGGAACCTCGACGCTCGGCCCCACGTCGGCGCCGAAGACGGTGAGCGTATCGACAAAGGCCCAACCATGCTCGACGTGGGCCAACGGCACCAGATTTTTCGGGTGTAATTGTGCCGCTACGCCGAGCCTTCCATCGCGCGAAAGTGCCAGATGGAATACGCCGGCGATGTCCGGCAGAGTCATGCGGCCGATCACGCGCGCGTGCACCGGATCCATGACGGTAATCTCCGACTGCGGCGGGGTGCGTTGCGGCGTTGGGTTGGGATAAACGTGCGTAGCATAGAGGCGAGATCCATCGGCGGCCATGGCGAGATAGCTGGCCCCGCGACCGGCTGCGAGCGTCGTTTTGGGATCGCCGGTTGCAGCATCGAGCACTTCGACGTTGTTGCCGATACGATCGGCGATGTACAGCAAGGTGCCGGCGCGGTTCTCGACAACACTGGACGGTTCAAAACCCGCGGTCCAGGTGGCGATAGTCCGCCCGGAATGTGTATCAATGACGGTGACAGTATCGTCCCAGGAATTGGCCACGAAGAGCCGGCTGCCGTCGGGGGACAGAGAGAATCCGCGGGGCTGATGGCCGACGGGAATCGTCCGCAACACGCGACCCGTGACTGCGTGCAGGACTCGAACCTCATCCGCGCCCTGACACAACACATAGAGGCGGGAACCATCTGCAGAGAGCAACAGCTCGAGGGGCGACGCGTAGCGCTCACTCTCCGTAGGAGCCGGCTGTGCGGAAACACGCATGACTCCAGGCCGCCCCAGCAGGGAGAGGCATAATCCCGCGACGCAGGAGGTTACGACTATGAATCGCCGCGTCATTGCGGCTCCTCGACCGTAAGCACGCGGTCTACGCTCTGATTCTCCAGCGTCTGTTCGTGTCCACTCGGCCAATGGACAACGATTTTCCGGACCTTCTCCGCTGAGCCGAGGCCGAAGTGGAGACGCGCATCGTCCTGGGACAGATATCCCGACTCAGCAACGCGTTCGGCCATCTGTTTGCGGCCAGCCGTCCATAGTTCGACGCGTGCGCCGATACCGTCGCGATTGCTCTTCGTTCCCCTGAGCCTGATGGCAATCCAGTGTCCTGTAGCAGCAGAAATATTGTGGAGCAAAACGCCGCGTCCGCCCAGGTTCACGACAAAGGCATCTATTTTGCCATCGTTGTCGTAATCCGCAAAACAGGCGCCGCGCGCTACGGTTTTGGTGTTCAGCACCGGACCGGCGGTTTCGGAAACATCCTCAAAGCGTCCTTGGCCAAGACCGCGAAACACGGAGTGCTCCTGGGGGATCATCTGAATCAATCCGCCATGGAAGACCATGATGTCCAGAAAGCCATCGTTATCGAAGTCGTAGACGCCCGTGCCCCAGCTGACGTACTGGGCATTGGCCTGGGACAGACCCGAGGCAATGCCGATGTCGTCGAATCCACCGTGGCCGTTGTTCTTCACCAGCCGGTTGTAGTGCGCGTCACTCACCCACAGGTCGAGCAAGCCGCTTTCTGTAATGTCGGCAAAGACCGGACCCATGGACGAGGTTGCTTCGCCGTTTTGCCCATAGGCCACACCGGCGTCGTTGGCTATCTCTTCGAAGGTTCCGTCGTGCTTGTTGTGGAAGAGGAAATTTTCGGTGCGGTCGTTCGCTACGTAAATGTCGGGCCAGCCGTCTCCATCGAAGTCGGCGGCGGTAACTCCCATGGTGCGGCCGATGAACGTACCGATACCCGACTTATCAGTTACATCGGTAAATGTCCCATCGCAGTTATTGTGGAATAACCTGTTGGTCTCGCCTTCATAGTCCAATGGGCCCGGGTAGTTATCCGCGGCATAGTAGTTATGGTACTTTGGATCGAACTTTACATAGCGTCCGACGAACAAATCCACGCAGCCGTCGCGGTCGTAATCGAGCCAGGTGGAGCTGATGGCCCATCCATCGACTTTGATTTCGGCCTTCGCTGTAACATCGGTAAACGTGCCGTTCCCGTTGTTGCGATAGAGAATCGTCTTCCCGTATCCGGTGACCAGCAGGTCTTCATATCCGTCGTTGTCAAAGTCGGCCGCGGTCACCGCAACGGAGTACATGTCAGGATTCAGTCCCACCTGTTCTGTCACATCGGTAAACGTGCCGTCGCCGTTGTTACGGTACAGGTGGTTGTGCGGAGCGACCAGGGGTTTCACCTTGAGCGGATAGGGGTGCATCGAGTCGTCCATGGGGTGGCCACTGACCACGTACAGGTCCGGCAGACCGTCGTTGTTGTAGTCGAACCACGCACACCCCGATCCGGTTCCTTCTATCAGAGACCCGAGCTTGGCCGAGCCGAAGCTGTGCGTGAAGTCGATTCCTGCCCTGGCCGTTGCATCTTCAAAGCGGATAGCCGACCTGGTACCCGGGGATTGCGATGCGGGCACGATCTGCGGTCCGCGCGAGGCTGTCTGCGCCATCGCTGCCGAAGCCAATCCCAGAACCAGGAACAGACGCAGTGTCATTTAGAGTGGCCTCCCGCGCTTCCCTGCCCGGCGCTTGCTGCAAGTCGTGCTTCGGTCAGATCCACAGGCGTTTGCGTTCGCTGCAGCACTTGCGGAGCACGATTGTCCGGCGCGCGTTCCGGCCCGGTGTGGCAGCCGACGCAGATCCGCTGTTCGCCGCGCCGCACCCAGAACCAGCCGCGTTCCTCACGAAGCGTGTTGCCTGCCGCGTCCAGCAGAATGAAGCGAAGCGGACGGTCTCCGTCCGCCTGAACAAAGAACGAGCCGTCGGATTCCACCGGCGCAGTTCCCAGTGAAACAACTCTTCCATCCGTGGCCATTGTTTCTGCTCGGACCGCCGCTGGCACTCCGTGCAGCACCCCGCTCCGCGACTGCCGCGCATCGAGTGCGAGCAGGTTGCCGAAGGCCCAGTTGTGGAGGCCCGACGGATGGCGGTTGGGGATTGCGCGCGGCGCGACGATGACTGGCTCGACCAGATCCTGCTCCGCGTCCTGTGCCGCGGTCGTTAACGCAGCGGCGCCCGGCTTCCACGCGCACAGCTCAAAATGCTTTGCGCCGGGCTTTCGCAGCGCAAGCAGCCAACGACCGTCCGGTAGTTCAACGACATCTCCGGCGTAAACGCCTGCGGGAGACGGAATGGTTGACTCTTCTGCGAGCGGCGATGTGAAGCGTGCCAATGTTTTTCCGTGCGTGAAGACGATGTCGCCGCTCGGCATCTGGCGGCCGTGGCCACGGCCCCGTTTCCCGTATCCGTCACCGTGGTCGCAGCGCACGCTTTCCACGCCACTCCCGTCCGCGTAGACCAGGAACATCTCGGGCGTCGATCCTGCACCGAGAGGAAATTTCGACTCGAACAGCACCCGCCCATCGCGCAGCACATCGTCAGGAACGAAGTTCCCGGGCAGCCAAGTCAGCCGCAACGGGCTCGATCCATCGAGGCCGGCGGCTTCGAGAGCGAAGCCGTCCGTCTGCTGACGCGCGTAGACCAACCGGCGGTCGGGCATCCACAGTGGACGAATCAAGTCCGTATTACCGGAGCGTACCAGGCGGGGGGTTCCACCGTCGACAGCAACCTGCCAGATTTGCCATGGATCGCCGGCGTGCTTCCTGCCCGCGAACAGCACGGTCTTTGCATCGAAGGAAACACTGGCATCGGCGCTGTCCGCAAAGCCCGGCACCAGAGGATTCATCTGGCCATCTCTGAGCAGCACCAGTTGAGCGCCCTGGGGAAAGCGCTCTTTCCCATCGAGCGCCGCCAGCGATTCATACATTGGCGCCGCTGTGAAGATGACGGGAGGCAGCGTGGGTTGCTTTTGATTTGTGCCGCCAGCGGACGCCAACGCGACAGCAACCAGCAAACTGCCAACCACCCCAGCCACGGCTGAAGCCAGCCGCCTCACGCGACCGTCTCCACGGGGTAATCGGAGGCTGCACGCAATGCGCACCACGGAGCGAGATCGGCCATCATGGTGCCGAATTCGGCGAAAGTCAGGGACTGCTCGCCATCGCTCCAGGCATTCTCAGGATGAGGATGGACCTCGACGATCAGTCCATCGGCTCCAGCCGCTACCGCGCTCCGCGCCAGGGCAGGGACGAGGCTGCGCCGGCCGGCGGCGTGGCTGGGATCGGCAATTACGGGTAGGCAGGCAACTTCTTTGAGGACTACGATCGCGGCCACATCGAAGGTGTTGCGTGTCGCTGTTTCGAAGGTGCGAATGCCGCGTTCGCACAAAATGACGTTGGGATTGCCGTAGCTGACGACGCATTGCGCCGACCGCAGCAGGTCCGCGACGGTTGCCACCATGCCGCGCTTCAACAGGACAGGACGGCCGGTTTTGGCAGCCGCCTCGAGCAGAGCATAGTTCTCCATGCTCCGCGACCCGATCTGGAGAATGTCCGCGTACTCGGCAACCATGGGCGCATCGGCCGCCGACATCACTTCGGTCACAATGGCCAGCCCGGTCGCTGCGCGCGCGCGGGCGAGTATCTTCAAGCCCTCGAGGCCCAGCCCCTGGAACGCATACGGTGAACTCCGCGGCTTGAAGGCGCCCCCGCGCAGCACGTGCGCGCCCGCCGCCGCAACGCTCTCCGCAGTCTCCATCAACTGGCGTTCGGTTTCCACCGAACAAGGACCAGCCATGGTTACAAATTCATCGCCACCGATAGCGACATTGCCCGCCCAGACCACGTTTTTCTGATCTGGACTGGTCTTCAAAACATCCGGCGCATCCGCAAACTGATC
Source organism: Acidobacteriaceae bacterium (assembly GCA_036490815.1). Classification (GTDB taxonomy): domain Bacteria; phylum Acidobacteriota; class Terriglobia; order Terriglobales; family Acidobacteriaceae; genus Palsa-343. The sequence goes on along the minus strand of DASXDF010000025.1, from coordinate 100,764 downwards.
CTGCCAACCTCCGCCCACCTGGGCTCCACTTCTCTGGGGAACAGCTGAGATTATTCCCGACGCCGGCGCATCGCCTCCATCGAAAGGTGGAATCTGGCTGTGCCGTTGGTGTAGTTCGTCGAGCACGAGGGAGTCACTGGAGTGCTGTTTGCTCTTGTTTTTCCGGTGAGGAAGCGGACGATTTTTGATTTGTGCGGTCATGGCTCGCCCCATGCGCTAACGTGGCGCTCCCATACCGATGCTCTGCGCCTGGGCCTGATAGCGCGCCAGGTTTGCTTCCAGCGCCGCCGTAAGCGCGGCGTTCTGTTGTTGACGCGCGCGATCCAGCGCCGCCTGTGCGGTCGCCACTGCGTCGGCAAAACGGCCTGTCTCCGATTCCATGGCCGCCAGCATCTGCAGGATGGCGGGATCTTGACGCTTGGTCAGCGTGGCTGCCTGCTCAAATTGCGGAAGCGCCTCGGCGAAACGACTCTGCGCCGCCAGGACTCGTCCGAGATTGTAGCGATAGCCAGCATCCTGCGGCGCCAGGGCGACAGCTTGCAGCAGATGCGAAGTTGCGTCGTTCAGATTTCCCTCATGCGCGAGCGCTACGCCGAGGCCGTTTTGTCCATCAGGAGAATTCGGCAGGGTCTCAAGGGCTTTGGTGAGCAGCTCAATGGCTTGTTGTGTGTGACCGCCTTCGACCGCCAGCGCATTGCCAAGGTTCACCTCCGCCGATGCGTTGTCGGGATTGATCTCGAGCGCTTTCTCAAAATGCTGCCGCGACTCATCAATCTTTCCTTCTTCGGCCAGCGCGCTGCCCAGGTTGTTTTCCGTCTGCGAGTTGTTCGCATTCAACGTCAGGGATTTGCGATACTCGCCGATCGCGTCGCTCATGTTTCCCGAGCCCGCCAGCGCAATGCCGAGGTTGTTGTGCGCCCGAGCGTCGTCCGGATCCATGGGTACAACTTTTTGCCACGCATCCACCGCAGCGCCGTATTGCTTCTTTTCGGAGAGCTGTACAGCTGCATCGAACATTCGGTAAAAATCCGTCGCCGGCGTGTCGATTCTTTCGAGGCCGCCCTCGGCCACGTTTACGAATTCCGGAATATTCACAGCGCGGTTGGACGCGGTCGCGTTCTCCACCAGAATGGCCGGGCTCGCGTCGCCATCGGCATCGATGTGGGTCAGGTACAGCTCCGTATATAAGGATGGGGTCTTGGAGGAGAACGCCAGCCAATGCCCGTTGGGCGAAAATGTGTGCCACGAATTCATGACGGGCAGGTTCGACGCCAGAGGCCGCGCGATGCCGCCCTCGAACGGTACGATGGTCAGCTTGCTGTCGGGGCGCATCAGCAGGCCGTTTTTACATTCAACGAAGACGATCCACTTGCCATCGGGCGAGACTTTGGGGAAGTCGTTGCTCATCCCATTTGCCGAGGCGCCTGCGACGGGCTCCGGCGTTCCGCCCCTGCCGCCGTTGAAGGGGATTCGAACCAGGTCGTACTGAATCTGGGTCTCGTTGGGATCGTTGGCGTACATCGCGGCCGTTTGTCCAGGCGCGTAGGGATTCTTTGCTGTTGCCCGCGAGTAAACCAGGTATTTTCCGTCGGGACTCCAGAATGCGCTGGTCTGTACAAAGTTTGGATCGTCGGCCCCGGGCAGTGGCGTCAGCTTGCCGCTCTCGCGGCTGTACCAGGCCAGCACTCCGCGGGTGGGAAAAAAGACCTGGCCAAATCCGTAATTGCGATAGAAACCGTTGTAGAGCCGGTCAACCACACGGGTGCCGTGTGCATGGGGAACATCGATGGAGGTGATGACATACTTGCCGTCCGGCGAGACCTGCGACATGAAGCCGAAGCGTTTTTGCGCGCGCTCTTCGCTGAAGGCGCTCCAGTGAATGACGTAATCGTTGCTGATGGTGCTGACAGGTTTGATCGGGATCAGCGCGTAGAGGCCTTTGTCGTTTTGCGGCCCATCCACGTCAATGCCGAGGGTCTTGCCATCGCGTGAAAGTGAATGGCAATTCGCGCAGGTGGGCAAGCCCGTCATGACCGTCTTGCTTTCGGCTGAGGAGACGTAGCGGAGCTGCCATTTGATTTTTGGCAGCACAGAGTCGGGGAGCGGCTTGATGACGCCGCGCTCCTCGCTCTCCGGCGGCGGCGGAATCAGCGGCACATCGCGATACATGATGGGCGCACCCACAGGATCGGGCGAGGTCGAGATGGTCACTTGCCCTGAGGAGACAGCCTGGTTGCCGGACTGACTACGGTAGCCGGTAAAGCGGATCACGGCGGGTGCACGTTGCGAATGCCTGCGAATCTTGTCCCAGGTTTTCGCATCGGGCCGCCACGTGTGCGAATCCGCCTGTTCCGGCGTCAACGTGGGCGGCACGTAGCCCACCAGCGAATCGTCGACGGGGCCAACCTGCATCTTTCCGCCGGCGGACCACTGCCGAATCTTCGGACCGCGTTCGCCGAAGGCAACCTCGACGCGCCAGATGCTCGCATCGGTGCTGGTGTCGCGCCACTGAAACAGCGGCGCGACCATGTCCACGGGAAACAACGACCCTTCGCGCGGATATTCGACCGTGATCCCCTCGGCCTGGGGGATTTCGGCCTGCAGTTCTCCGCGATGCCCCGCGAGAAACGTTTTGAATGCCGCGGGGCCAGGAGCGGCACGAACGCTCTGCTGTCCCCAGGCAGTGAACAGGCCGGCGACCGCTGCGGCCGCCACAACTCGCTGGATTGACGTTTTGATCGCGACCTCACATCCTGGCCGCGACGCGCTGCCTCATCCGGCTTTGGAACCTGTGCGCGTGCGGAGCGGAACTACCGGAACTGTAGCGGCTCAAAAATGGGCTTGGCTGTGCGCTGCATCACAAATTTGTCACCCGGGCCGAAGGTCACAATCCCGCATCCAAATCTCGAGCGCGGCATCTTGCATACGGGAGGGGCATTTAGTGAAGGCGATTCGACTACATGGACGGGGAGGTCCCGAGCAGTTGGTGTTTGAGGATGCGCCGCAGCCTGTGCCAGGGCCTGGGGACGCGGTGGTGCGCATCGCCGCAACCGCTATCACGCGTACCGAGCTTACCTGGGACCAGACCTACCAGAACCCCGACGGATCGCCGCGGATCCCGACGATTCCCGGGCACGAATTTTCGGGTATCGTCGAGAGCCTGCCTTCCGTCGCAACGGGTTTGGCCATCGGTGACGCCGTTTACGGTCTTGCGGATTTTCCTCGCGACGGAGCTGCAGCAGAGTATCTTGCGGTCCGGGCCACAAACCTCGCTCACAAACCGAGATCCGTCGATCATCTCCACAGTGCTGCCGTTACGCTTTCAGGGCTGACGGCGTGGCAGGCGCTTTTCACGCATGGCGGGGTTGAAGCTGGGCAGCGCATTCTGATCCACGGAGGAGCGGGCGGGGTGGGTGTCTTCGCCATTCAGCTCGCACACTGGAAAGGCGCGCACATCGTCACGACCAGTTCAGCCGCAAATTTCGATTTTCTGCGCAGCCTGGGCGCAGACGAGATCATCGACTACAGCAAGACGCGCTTCGAAGATGCGGTTCACGATGTCGATCTGGTGCTTGACGCGGTTGGCGGCGATACGGTGGATCGGTCGTGGAAGGTGCTCCGGCCTGATGGCATGCTCATCTCTGTGGCAGAGCCCATTGCCCCGGAAGAAGCGGAAAAGCATGGCGCCCGTGGATTTTTCTTCATCGTCGAACCCAGCCGCGAACAACTGGAACACATCGGGGCATTGATCGATTCGGGGTCCCTGAAAATTGAAATTGCGAAGGTATTTCCGCTCGCTCAGGCGCGCACGGCGTTCGAGCTCGCACTGGAGGGGCACACCCGAGGCAAGATCGTGCTCGAGGTGCGTGACGATACAACCGGCGTCTGACCGAAGCAGCACGACGTTGCGGCGCCATGGCTCTGTTGTTCGATTTAGCATCGACCTATGACCTACAAGATGGCTGACGAATCGGTTCACGAGAAGGTCCAGGCGCAGTTCGGCGCTACCGCAGCGGCCTACAGCATGAGCGCAGGCCATGGCGATCAGGTTGCGCTGCAGGCTCTCGTGGCGCTCGCGGATCCGCAACCAACCGACACGGCTCTCGACATCGCAACCGGTGCCGGCCACACGGGTCTCGCCTTCGCGCCGCATGTGTCGCAGGTCGTCGCATACGATCTGACCGAACCGATGCTGGCGGAAGTCCAAAAGAACGCAACGATTCGCGGGCTCACGAACGTCACTATGCTGCAAGGACCCGCGGAAAGGCTGCCCTTTGCCGACGCGGCGTTCGATATTGTGACGGTTCGTCTGGCTTCGCATCACTTCGCGGATAACGCTGCCGCGGTTCATGAAATGGCTCGCGTTGCAAAGCCTGGCGGCCGTGTGGTGGTTGTCGATAACTATGGCCCTGAAGACGAGGAACTCGACGCGCAGCTGCAACGCATCGAGACGCTGCGTGATCCATCGCATGTCCGGAGCTATCGTCTGAGCGTGTGGAGAGAATTTCTGACCGATGCGGGCTTAAGGATTCAGCGCGAGGTGACAGACCACTACCGTGAGAGCCCGCGCGGCATGGACTTTGATGACTGGGTTCGACGCTCCAGGACGCCGGTAGACCGGGTCGGGGAGCTGCGGCGGATCTTCACAACTTCGCCACCGGAGTTGCGGGCGCTGCTGACCATACAACGCGATGGAGAGGCCATCTGGTTCCGGCTTCCGCAAGTGACGTTCATCGCGCAGCGCTAGTGGGCCGGAGGGGTCTGCTTCGCCGGTGTAGCCGCGGCAGGCGTCATCTGCTGCATGAGGCTGTTGTCTTCCTTCTCATGCAACGCCCGGGCCCTGGCGAACTCTGCTTGAGCGGCATCGGCCTTGCCCGTCGCCTGATAGAGCCGAGCCAGCCGCCAATGGGCATCCACGCCGTTTGGATCCATGGCAATCGCGTGCTCGAAATCGGCCTGGGCCTCGTCGTTCTTGCCCTGATCGGCCAAAAAGATGCCCAGATCGAGCCAGGCCAGCGGGATTGAGCCCGCCTGATGTACCGCCCTCAGCAGATCGGCTTCTGCCTCGGCACGATGCTGCAGCTTGATCTCGGTATCGCCCAGATACGCGAGCGCCTGGGCATGCGTTGGCTCGTTCTCAATCTCGAGCCTGAATTCCTTGTCCGCTTCCGGATAACGATGCTGCTTCCAGAGCAAATATCCAAGGCCGAAATGAACATTGGGCTCCGTCGGCGCTGCTCTTTCCGCTGCCTGAAACTCCGCAATCGCATCGGGCGTACGATTCATCCCGTCCAGAGCCTCGCCGCCAAGCATATGCGCCTGCGCTGAATCAGGATTCGCGGTCAGAATCTGCTTGTATTCCTCCAGAACGCAGGGGTATTGCCTGGCCTGCAGGCAGCTCTGCGCAAGCACACCACGCATCTCCAGGTTTTCCGGGGCTTTCTCCACCGCGCTGCGCAGATAGGGAACGGCGTCTGCGTACTGCGATGTTCCGTAGTAGCTCATGCCCAGCAGAATGCCGGCCTGCGGATTGCCGGGAGCGGCTTCCAGGGCGAGCTTCAGGGGCGCAATCGCCTCGTCCAGCTTTCCTTGTTTGAAGAGAGCAAGGCCAAGATCGAGTTGCAAGCCTGGTATCTTCGGATCGAGACGCAGGGCCCGCCGGTAGGCTGCCACCGCGCCGGGATAGTCGGTCTGGCGCGCGAGTGCCAGCCCCAAATGTGCGGTGGCCACTGCATCGCGAGGATTCTGCGCGATCCGTTTCCGCCACGCAGCCTCTGCACCTTTCCAGTCCCCTTGCTGTTCCAGCGTCATCGCCTGCTTCGTCGCTTCGCTTTCCGGCACGGCTCGCGCCTGGGCGATGACGAACCCGCTCGATGCCCAGAGCAGGACCACGGTGATCGGTTTCCTCCACAGCAACCCCTGCAACATCCTCAATCCCAATTCCCAGAGCTATTAGACCACCCGCCAATCCAGGAAATGAGTTTCGCTGTGCGCGCAAAAGAAAAGCGCAGTGGAGCGATTGCCCGACTGCGCCATCCGGCTCAATTGCGAATCAGAACAGGAACTTACCTCCGAACTGCAGCACACGTGGATCATTGGCGCTGGTAACCTGGCCGAAGTTGCCATCGGTGAAGCCCAGGTCGAGCCCGCTGAATTCTGTGTGGTTGAAGGTGTTGTAGGATTCGACGCGAATCTCCAGCCTGGTTCCTTCATGTTGCGTCATAGCGAAGGATTTGAACAGGCTGAGATTCCAGTTATCGAGGCCCGGCCCTCTCACCGCATTCCTGCCAGAGGTGCCGAAACCGTTGTTGCCGCCGCCGTTCCAGGGGGCGGTGGGTGCGGTGAATGCCGACGTGTTGAACCACGCCTTCTGCGTCTTCGGCAGGCTCACCTTACCCGAGAGGTTCGGACGGTTCGTCGTGCCGCCGCCCAGACCCAGCGTGTCGGTACCGTAGGTGACATTCTGCGGTAGTCCGGTTTGGAACGTCGTGACACCGGAGAACACCCATCCGCCGAGCAGACTCCGTTCCATCATGCTGGAGGAATGCAGGAAGGCTGGGATGGTGTAAACGTAGTTCGCGTTGAAGATATGGCGCCGGTCATAGGTTCCGGATGCCCGATCGTAGCGCAGGTTGAATGGATCGGAGACCGAGGTCAGGTCGTCACCCTGAACATCGATCTCATGCGCCCAGGTGTAGGAGAACTGCGCGGTCAGCCCATGCTTGTTCTCCATGCGCAGTGCCGTCTGCAGGCTGTTGTAGGAAGTGTTGGTGGAATTTTCATCCTGCGTAATGCCGGCAAATCCTAAGTACTGCCGGTAGAGATTGGCGTTGGCACCCGTAGTCACGGCCTGGCGGTGGGCCAGATCCGTCAACGGCAGCGTGTTGATCGCCCGCTGATCGTCCTGGTTCCATCCTTCCGAACCGACGTACAGCACCGTCGCCATGATTGCCGGCGCTACCTGCTGCTGGATTCCCAGACTGTACTGCGCGGTGCCTGGATTTGGGTAGTAGTAAGCCAGTGTTCCCATGCCTGCCGGGAATACCGGGTTGGTTGCCACCGATCCATCGACAGCGCTGACGTGTGGATTGGAGAAATAGACGGAGTTCGCCGTGGGCTGGTACGCATACGGCGGATTCGTGTCCGTCCCGTAGACGTCGTTCCCCTGGACCCGCTCGTAGAACGTACCGAAGCCGGCGCGGAGAACCGTTTTCCCATTGCCCATTACGTCATAGGCAAAACCCAAACGGGGTTCCAGCGTGAAGAAGTCATTCTTCACCAACCCGCGTGGGAAGCCGCTGACCCCTGGCCGTCCGATTCCATTGAGATAAAAGGAAACGGGGGCATTGGTTGGATTGGCGAAACCCGGGCTGGGCCCCGTGCAGCCGGCCTGGGTGGCCGAGGTACAGAGCGCTCCGGAAGTTGCGAACGTGGCCGCGTCGGCCGAATTGTAAAGTGAAGGCACGAAGTTTGCCGTCTGGTTGAACTTCTCGTACACGTGCGGCAGAGCGTCATAACGCATGCCCAGATTCAGGGTGAGACGCGACGTCGCATGCCAGTTATCCGTTCCGTAGAACGAATATGTGTTGTTCAGCCAGTGGAACATGTTGATGACCTGCAGCTGCTTGAAGCTGTCTGCAAAGCCGAGCAGGAAGTTGATGTAGGAATCGCCGGAAAAGTCGGTACCAAAGGTATAGTCGCCCTGGGTATCGGCCTGCTGCTGCTGATTCTTGTCGACTCTCATGTAAGCAAAGCCGAATTTCAGGCTATGTCTTCCTCGGGTGAAGGAAACATCATCACGCGGCTGCCAGCTCAGGAAGGCGTTCTTCCACGGCCAGTAATTGATGGTCCAGTTGGTGCCCAGAGGCGCACCCAGATCCACCGAAGGCATGCGGTTTTGCAGATTGTTCGCCGCGGGGAAGTATCCGGCCTGCGTCCATCCCGACGGCGTTGCATAAATGCCTGCGGGCGAGATGCTGATGCTGTTGCCGTTGACGTTGAAGGAGGTTTCGTTCAACAGCGTCGGTGAGATGGTCTGGGTCAGCTTAATGACGGATCCCCAGGAAGGATTGCCAAACACGTTTCCTGTGGTCGGATAGGTGTCGTTGCTCCACATATCCGGATAGTAGGTCTGCGACATCTGATCGTGGATGAAGTGGCCCATCAGATGCAGCCGGTCGGTGATGTCGTGATCGATGCGCACGACATCTTCCCGGACAAAGGTGGGCTGCCGGGGCGACGCGACATACTGCGGGGCGCCGCTGGCGGAGGTGGAGTTGGAGGCCGGGATGGCTCCCGTCTTCATGAACAGAACCGCGTTCGAATCGATAAGGTTTGCGGGAATCACATTCCCGGGAAACGAATTGCCGATAGTGAGGCCATCTGTTGTGAAGAGGGCCAGCTTGGCGGGGTCCGAGGTGTTAGGAACACAGGGCGCTGTCTGACCGGCATTGCAGATCCCCGAGTTGGGTGATTCCTTAAAGCCGGCGGGCACCACATAGTTCAGAGCCGCCCCGGCGGTGGGAATGTCGGAGGCGGGCAAGGTATTGGCAGCGGAAGGATTGGCACCCTGAATGTACCGCCGCCATTCCTCACTGTAGAAGAAGAAGGTTCTGCTTCTTTCCTTCGGATAGATCCCGGGAATGAAGAGGGGACCACCGATGTCGCCGCCGAAAATATTGAGGCGCAGTTCCGGGGTCGCCTGATTGTTGAGCTTCGAAAAATAGCTGGCGGCGTCGAAGGCGTCATTGCGGTTGAACTCCCACGCTCCGCCGTGGAAATTCCGTGTGCCGGATTTGAGAGCCATGGTCACGGTGCCGCCTGAAGCGATTCCGTACTCCGGCTGGTAGTTGCTGTCGAGCGTCTGGAATTCCGCCAGCACGTCCGGAGAAGGCATGACACCGGGCCGGCCGCCGCTGCCGCGGTCGTATACTTCGCCGCCGTCGATCAGCCAGTTGTTGTGGCCTGGGCGCATGCCGTTGAAGCTGATGCTTTCGTTACTGCCCTGTGCCGAGACTCCATTGAAGGAAGGGACAGCGGAAGAAACACCGGTGCCCAGTGTGGCCAGCGAAATCATGCTGCGCCCGTTGGTTCCGATCTCGGTCAGCTGCTCGCCGGTGATCAGGTTGCTGACGTCACTGGTTTCGGTTTGCAGGTGCATCGCGTTGGCCTGCACGGTGACGGTCGTGGTACTCGCGCCCAGCGAGAGAGTGACATCCTCGCGGACGGTCGCGGCTACATCCATCACGATGCCGGTCTTCTGGTAAGCCTCGAAGCCGGTTGCTGCCACTTTCAGGCTGTAAACTCCGTTGTGCAGCGCTGGAAAATCGTACAACCCGGCGCTGTTGGTCGTGCCGGCCCGCACTTCAGCGGTGCTGGCGTTGGTCAGAGCTACTCGTGCGTTGGGAACCACCGCTCCACTTGGATCCTTCACCGTTCCCGTCAGCTCCGCGTTCTCCTGCGCGTTAGCCAGAAACGTCGTACAAAGTGCCACGGCGCTCAGGCATAGTAATCTTTTCCATAGTGTCACTGGACACCTCCGTCATATTCCGTGGGGTAGCAGACAGCAACAATGGCCCGACAAACCAGCGTGGCATATCTTTACTAAAGAGTTTTAGCTACGCCTGTCTGCTTCCACTGGAACGCGACAGAGGTTTATCACTCGTGTGAGGACGCGTCAATCAATTTCTGCATGCGATCCTTACTTTATATAACTCTATGGTTAATATTGATAACCATATGGTATATAAGTTACCCGTTAATGGTAATAACTAAGGAGCTTCTGGAGCTCAGCCTGATCGGGATCTATGCAACCACTTACATGCGGCAAATGTGTGAATTGATCAGGGAAGCGGCAGGCTGAGCACCCTCGACTTGTTGTGCCTTTTAGGTGTTTACGCCATGATCGAGAAACGCCAAAAATAAACATTACTTTGGTGATGCCAGACTCAGGAATTTAACCGTTTTGGGAGATCCCTGGTTTCACCCACGAGCCGGTGCGAGGGAGATTCCGGTCTCGCCGGCATTCGGAAGACGCGGCGATTTCGTGTGCTGCCCACTGGCGATGCAGAGGCTCACGGATCACTGGCGAAACACCGTTGCCGTCAGAACAGATGTTCGTCCTCGTGCAGCAGGCCTGCGGTGGCTGGCTGATTACCGGCTTCGGCTTCCTCGCGTACCCGGGCAACGGTGAGCCAGTTGTCCTTCTTCGGATGTTCGTTGAAGAAGGGCGGCAAGGGCATCTCAAGGTACCGGCTCATGGCTTCCGCATATCCTTCGTACAACTGGCGCAGCTCATTCAGGCGCGCGCTGCTTTGGTTGTCGCGGCAGACGCGCACGCCGGCCGAGCAGAGCCGGTCATAGATCAGCTGAAAACCCTCCGAAGGCAACCGATCGGTGGGGCTCGCGACAGGCTTTGCTGAAAGCACCTGCGAGAGATCGACCAGAGCATGGCGCGACATCGCAAACGTGAGTTGCGCCTGGCGCGCACTGTGCTCCTGTGAACTGGCGATCAGCAGCGCGCAGGTGTCGAGAATCGCGGTGAGCGCGCTGAGCCAGCTCTGGGCCGTATGCTGGGAGCGGAACAGACACAACAGCGGGTACGAGATGTGGCTTTCCAGCAGTTCTGCGGACCAGCGCTCCCACTCCTCCAGCAAACTGACCAATGCGATGCTGCCGCCCTCAAACGAATGCCGCTTGATCAGCTCAAAGGCGGTTGGCGGCGATCCGGCGCGCGCATCGAGCAGGGCAATATTCACTTCGCGCCGGGAAAAGGCGCCATAGAGGACCGGGAAATAGCCAATGACCAGAGCCACGAATCCCAGACCCATTCCGGACTCGAGCACCGCGAGGCAGCGAATTGCGACGGAGTGTGGCACCACGTCGCCCAGGCCCAGGGTGAAGAGCGTTGTTCCGCTCGCGTACAGATCGGTCACGAAGAACGGATGTCCGCTGACTCGCGGATCAGCGAAGGGCAAAGGGAACCCAGAATAAATGAACGCAAAACCCAGAATCATCAATCCGGCCCAGGCTGCGATGAGAAACACCAGCGACAGGGGCCCGAAGAAGCTCAACATGGTTTCGCGTTTCCGCGGGTGGTGGACCTGGCGCGCCACCCAACGCCATGGTTTCCAGGTCATCCGGTAAAACAGGCGTGTCAGCCGGAACTGTCCTGTGGCGCGGCGTGGGAGGATCACCGTCTCGAACGCATCGAGCAGGACCGACACCACACATACGATTCCGAGAATCAGCCGGAGAGGATGCACTTCGCCAGCAAAACAGGAAATCCCTCCGCCGTCAACGCGTGCTACTGCGTCGGGACTACAAACAACGTGATGCTGCCTGCGGGAAATGAATAGCCAGCGATCATGCTGGTGGTGTTGCCCGCGGTCGGCGGCGTCACCGGCAGATCCGCCAACGCTGCAATTTGCGCCAGGTTCGCCGCGCTGTACTGATAGACCTTCGCATTCCCGGTCGCCGTAAGATTTGCCAGGGACAGCGTGCTGGTGAGCGGACCAAATGTCTTGTTGATCACGACCACAGTCACGGCCTGGTCTGACGTGCGCAGCCCGCCGTAGACGGAGAGCTGGCCCTGGTTCGCGCTCGCCGACGCCAGTGACATGTCGCCGAAGGTCGACTTGCTGCCGTCGTAGTTCCGGTAAATGGCGAACGCCATATTGCCCGGCCCCTGATCGGCCCACGTTGTGGTGGGCCAAAGCGTGGCCAGATCGAGCCCGTACGCGCCGAAGATGCCAAGAACATCGGCCTGCGCCAGCGCTCCGTTGATATGTTCGAGGCCGCCAAAGTTGTACTCGTCAATCGCTGTCTTCGTGCCTGGATAGTTGTTGGCGACCCAGGACTGCAGCATGGGAACCACCTGCGGCGCCTGGAGCGGGGTCGCGCAGTTCGATGTGTAGTTCGGATCACCTTTGTAGTTCGGCTGCGGATAATTCGCGCTGGTATAGGTGGGGTCCCACATCGCCCGCGTAGAATCCAGCCGAATTTGCTGCTCCACGCTGTCGCCGGCCGTTGTCAGCCCGACACCGTTTCCGGTTCCCGCCGGATAATCCGCCCCAAAGTAGCCGTGAATGTCCACATAGTCCAGCAGCCGCACACCGTACATCGCCTCGGCCGCCTTGAATTGCTGCAGGTAGTACTCGATCATGGGCACGCCGCCGTGCGCGGTCCGATCCGCGGGATGGCTCCATGGTTCGTAGCAAGGGCCGGTACTCCAGCCGTTTTCGATGTCCTGCTTCGAGTAGAAATAGTTCCACCAGAAGTCGATGACCGGCCCGCTGACTTCGGCTGTCGGATCGACAGTTTTAATGGCCAATGCTGTGCCGATACCGCCCTGCGTCACCTCGTCGTAGGTCGAGGGCGCGGGATGCACATCGCGGTGAACAGCGTCCCACCACGCCGGTTCGTTATCGAGATCCCAAATGGCGACGCCTTTGCCGCTGGCGGCGGGCCCGAAGCTGGAGTTGGTGACGACTGAGTTGACCCATCCACCGGCCCATGTACCCTGGGCCCACGACAAGGTGGCCGCGCTCGCCGCCGGAGGATCAGGCGGTAATTTCGCAATGCTCGTGATGGCCGGCGTAGAAGCGGTGCCCACGAACGAGCATCCATCGGTCTCCGTGCAGCCCTGGGTTCCCAACGGATAGATTCCGTCGCCGCAGGTGCCGCTGTAACTCTGCTGGCCGGGCAAGCTGGACTCGGGGAAACTGCAAGCGCCGACGGTCGCGTTCGATACCCAGCCCAGTACGGGCACCGTGCCCAGCGCTTTGGTTCCGAGGCTCATGTTCGCCGTGATGTAATCCGTGAAGTTCGTGCTGCCGGTCGCGTTGGGCAACATCTCCGCGCCGCCGCTGAAATTCTCAAAATAGTAGTCGCTGGCGGAATTGGTGGTGTTGGTCTGGTAGTTGTACCTCGATGTATCGTCGCCGCCCCAGCGCGTCACCGTGATGTTCGCATTGGCCGCTGTCGTCGCATCCAGCCCGAATGCGTTCATCCCATAAATCAAAGGACTGATGGCATGGGTCTCGTTGGCGGCATCGACGATCAGCGCCGGACCCGCTACAGCTGCGGGGCTCTGGAGCCTTACCGTTGCCGTGGCGCTTTTGGTTGCGTCGCCGGCAGCAAAGGCCATCACGGTTGCCGTTGGTGGCGCCGGAAATGGGCTTTCGTACAGACCTGCCTTATTGATCGAACCTGGGCTTCCGGTCCAGCCTGACGGTCCGGTCACCGTAAATGTCACGGCGCCGTTGAAATCGCCGGTGCCACTGACAGTCGCGGTGAACTGCGCCGTCGTGCCCACCGTCACGGTCGTCGTGGCCGGAGTGAGGGTGACCCCCGTGATTGTTGGACCTGTCGGTGGCGGAGTACTCTGCGATCCTCCACCGCCACATCCCAAAACCAAAGCAAGAACAGCAGAGCCTGACAGCCCTGCCCAGGAAAACAAAGTCGTGCGCATGGCCTTCCCAATCGTCCGCGTGCCGGACGTTATCGGCGCGATTCTACGCCCACGAGAACGCGCCTTAATATGGTTCCTTCAGGGACCAGGCACTGCCGTAACCTTGTTTTTCAGGGATTGGCGAAAAAGCTGCGAATCGCCCTCCGGACCCAGGGGTGGTTCGCTGTAACCAGCCTGCTGCGCGACGGGTCGCGGCGAAGGGAAATCGCCTTACTCGCAGCGCAGCGCGACGGACGGATCGACCCGGGTGGCCCGCAACGCTGGAATCCAGCACGCTGCGAGGCCCACAGCTACCAGCAACGCTGGTACCGCTGCAAAGGTCACCGGATCGGTAGGGCGCACGCCGAAGAGCAGGCTCTGGAGCAGCCGGCTCACCAGCATCGCCGCACCCGCGCCCGCCAGTGATCCGGCCAGCACGAGGATGAACCCGCGCCTGAGAAACAGCAGCAGCACACTACGCTGTTGCGCCCCCAACGCCGTGCGAATGCCAATCTCGCGCGTGCGCCCCGCGACTTCATACGACAGCAGACCGTACAGGCCGATGCATGCGAGCCCCAGCCCCAACCCAGCGAAAACCCCGAGCAGCCGTGCCATCAGCCGCTGATTGAACAGCAGGCGATCGATGGTTTCGGACTGCGCCTGCACGCGCATCACCGGCACATTCTCGTCCAGATCGCGCACCGCCTTGCGCGCGGCCGGAATCATCGCAGCCGGAGCTGCTACAGTTCGCATCTCAAACGTCGCTCCGCCGCCGCCGAGCGGCACATAGGCGGTGGGCGCATCGTCGTCGCTCAGTGAGTTGTACTTCGCGTTCCGCGCCACGCCCACAATCGCCCACTGCGTCGCCTTCTTGCCGTCCGATCCAAAATGCAAGCCGATGGGATCCCGCCCCTCCAAAAACTTCTGCACGAAGGCCTGATTCACCACCGCCGAGGGCGGACCGCCGCGCACATCCACATCTCCCAGAGGCCGACCCCGCATGACCGGCAGCCGCATCGTCTCAAAATATCGCGGACCTACTTTCAGCATCTGCAGCGAGACCGTCTTCCTGCTGGTCTGTCCCTCCACCTTGATATCCGACGTCCACAGGTCGCCGTCGAGCAGCGCGTCGGACGAATAACTCGCAGACACCACCCCCGGCAACCCCGCCAGCCGTTGCTGCAGGTTGTCGTACAGCGCCTGGACCCGCGGCAGGTCTCGCGCATCCAGCTAGCGATCCGGTGACCGCTGCGGCCGTCAGCCCCAACATTGTCCTTCGATCCACAACCCGAGGCGCCGGCTCGCGCGCTGCGCTGCGGAGATTCATAACGAGCCGCCCGCGGTGCGCAACCCCTTTTGCGCGGTCGCTCCGTCTTCAATCCAGCCATTGCGGCGGTACCACGCCACGGTGTCGCGCAGCGTTTCCTCTGCCGGGCGAAAGCGGGTGCCCAGCTCGCGCTCTGCTTTGCTGCTGTCGAGCCGGCTCCGTTCACGCTCCTGCGTCATCAAACGAGCTCCGGCCAGACTGATCAGGATGGGCTTTCTGGTGATGAAGTGCCAGACCTCCTGGAGCGCGGCCAGCGCATACAGCATGGGCGGCGGTACCTTCCACTTCGGGGCCGGAACGCCGGTGATCTTCTCCAGCAACGCGAAGATCTCCGCCATTTCCATCCGCCGGCCGCCGACCAGATAGCGCTCTCCCCTCCGTCCATGGAGCGCCGCGGCGATGTGCGCCTCCGCGACGTCGCGCGCATCCACCACCGACATCGCCGAGGGCGGAATGCCGGGCAACTTGTGGCGCAGAAAATCCAGAACCATTTGCCCTGCCGAGGTTGGACCCATATCACCGGGACCGATCATCCATCCCGGCAAAACCGTCGACACCGAGGCGTCGCGATGATCCTTCAGGAATTTCGCCACCTCTGCATCCGCGAGTATCTTGCTCTCCGGATACTCCGGCGCGCCGCTTGCCGAGCGCAGCATGGTCTCGTCGATGACCGCGCCGGGCTCGCCGGTGAGCACGGTCGCTGAACTGGTATGGACGAAGCGGCGCACGCCGGCGCTGTACGCCTGGGACAGCAAATCGCGCGTGCCCAGCACGTTGATTTCGTACATCTCCGTGCGGTGGCGTCCGCCCTTGAAGCCGTCGCGGAAGAACGCCGCGGTGTGAAACAACAGATCGACGCCGCGCAGGTGCTGGGCAAAGCCGGCAACATCGCGCATGTCGCCGGCCACAATTTCCACGGGCAGACCTGCAAACTGGGCGGTGCCGCGGGCTCTGGAGCGCACCAGAGCTTTGACGGGCCATCCGCGCGCGGCCATCTGCCTTACCAGGCTATTGCCGAGCAAGCCGGTTGCACCGGTGACGAAAACCGATGAGGGGAATGTGCTCATGACGAATCTCCTTTGCCTTGATGCCCGCATTCTTAGTGCTACACTGCGATGCGAGCACTCGCTCGTATTAATAAGAATGCGAGCATATACTCGTATATGCCGGGAACATGGCAAAGGATTCAAAATCGGCAATCCCGCGCCGCCAGGCCCGCGGCCAAAAGCGGATAGCCGAGCTTCTGCGAGCCGCCGGGGAAGTATTTGCCGAAGCCGGCTATGAAAATGCCACTACCAATGCCATCGCCGTCCGGACCGGCGTTTCCCCCGGCAGCCTGTACCAGTTTTTTCCTAACAAACAGGCTATCGCTGAGGCGCTTGCGCACGACTACGCCGCGAAGAACCAGGCTATCCACGAAAGCGCTTTCGACACCGACCTGGTTCGGCTGCCGCTGCGGCAGATGCTCGACCGTTTGGTCGACCCCTTCCTTGAATTCCGGAGAAATGCGCCTGGCTTCGAAGCCCTGTTCACCGGCTCCGTGGTCTCGCGGGAGCTGGCGGGGCGCATTCAGGTTCTCCACGAGCAGCTGAAGCAGCGCATCGCGCACATCATCCATATCCGCGGGCCGCATCTGAAGCCTGACGTGGTTCAGGCCGCAGCGGAAACTTCGGTCCAGATTGTGAAGGGGCTGCTGCCTCTGGCGATTGCCGGTTCACCCGCGCGGCGCGAAGCGGGCACTCGCGAACTCAAGCTGGTCCTTGAGCGGTATCTGAGCCCGCTTGAACGGGACGCGAAGCCCGCTGGGAGGCGCCGGCCAGCAGCGCGCAGGTAGTCGGGTCTCCAGAGGTGCCCGTCAGTACATGTGTGGATCGCCGTCGGGCCTGGGACCGTGCACCAGCAGCCCCAATTCACCCGCCAGCCGCTCCAAAAACGCACGCGTGCCCGTCGAAACGGGCACCATGGGGAGCCGGTACTGCTCCTCGAGCTTGCCCATCATGGCCAAAATTGCCTTCGCCGGGGCCGGGCTGGTCTCTTTGAAGATCCCCTGCATCAGCCGGAAATATTTGCGATTGATCCGCCGCGCCACCGACCATTCATTAGCGAGCGCAGCCTTCACCATTTCCGCCATCTCCGCAGGAATGATGTTCGAGACCACGGAAACCAGCCCCGCGCCGCCCACTCCGAGCACACCGAGCGTCATTGCATCGTCGCCGGAAAAGACGCGAAAATCTTTGGGCGCCTGCGTGATCAGCTCCGTGATCTGCGGCAGATTCCCGCTCGACTCTTTTACCGCTTCGATGTTCGGCGCAGCTTCGATCAGGCGGAGCACCGTTGCGGGCTCGAGATTCGCGGCTGAGCGGCTGGGAATGTTGTAGAGCACCACGGGCAGCCTGACCGCCTGCGCCACGGCTTTGAAGTGCTCGAACTGCCCTTCCTGGTTTGGCTTGTTGTACCAGGGATTGGCGGTGAGAATCGCGGTCACGCCGTCAATCTGCGCCGCCGCCCTTGCCCGCGCCACCGCCTGTTTCGTGGCATTATGCGAGCAGCCCGCCCACACGGGCACACGCTTCGCAGCCGCATCCGCGACGATGCGGACTACTTCCAGCCATTCGTCTTCATCGAGGGTCGGGGTTTCAGCCGTGGTGCCGCAGGCGACCAGCCAGTCGATCCCGCTCTCCACCTGCCATCGGGCAAGGTCGTACAGTGCCCGCTCGTCGATGCTGCCGTCCGCGCGAAACGGCGTGACCAGCGCGGTTCCGCAGCCCTGCAGGTTCATACCATGTCGAGTCTACACTGCGGGTGCGGCGGTGAAATTTTCCGAAATTAGCCGAGCTTACCGACAATCTCCTCGAAGTCCCAGCAGCCCGTCTTGTCTGCGATCCATTCTGCCGCGCGCACCGCGCCTTCGGCAAACCCGCGCCGCGAATGCGAGTCGTGCTTCAGGGAAATGACGTCGTTGTCCGATCGCGCCTCGACTGCGTGAATGCCGGGCGCATCGCCTTCCCGCTTCGACTCAATCGGGACATCGATTCCGGGAATTACGGCTTCAATGATCTTCTTCAGCGAGAGCGCGGTGCCCGAAGGCGCATCTTTCTTGTCGGTGTGATGTGTCTCGGTAATGGCGAACCGGTATTCCGGAGCCGAAACCGCCAGTTCCCGCGTTACGCGAAACAGCGCCTGCACACCAATGGAGAAATTTGGACTGTAAAGCAGAGCTCCGCCGCGACGGCTGGCGAGGGCGCGCATGTCATCGAGTTGGCTGTACCAACCCGTGGTGCCGACCACCATCCGCGCACCCGTAGCCAGGCAGGCCCGCATGTTCTGCACCGCGGCTTCCGGAGTAGTGAAGTCGATAACGGCATCGAACCCTGCGAGCACGGGGGCTGTGAGCGCGGCGGCGTTACGATTCTCTTCTTCGCCCACCACGCGCACACCATGGCCGCGCTCATGCGCCACTTTTGCTACCAGGCTGCCCGTTTTTCCGCGTCCCAGCACCAGAAAAAGCATTGTTGTTCCCCTTCAGGAAAATCAGAGCGGGCTAGCGGATCGCCGACTGCCGAATCGCTTCCAGATCGAAGACCGCCGGATCCGGCTCGGCAAAGAATTCAGTGTGCAGCGCCCGGACTGCCTCATCCGCATCATCCTCTTCGACCATGAAACTCATGTTGATTTCCGAGGCGCCCTGCGAAATCATGCGCAGATTGACATGCCGGACGCAGTGAAAAACGCGCGCTGCGATACCGTTCTGCCCGCGAATGTTCTCACCCACCATGCAGACCAGCGCCTTGCGCCCCTCGTATTTCACATCCGCGAGCTTGCTCAGGTCGGCAGCGATGGCCGGCAGCTTCTCGTTCGAATCGAGGCTGATGGAGACGCTGACCTCCGACGTTGAAACCATGTCGACTGGGCAGCGGTGCTTGTCGAACACGTCGAAGATGGCCTTGAGATAGCCGTGGGACATCAGCATGCGGCTCGCGACTACATCCATAATGGTGAGCCGCTTTTTTACCGCAATGGATTTGAATGGGCTCTTGCAGTGTGTGGCCAGGGCGGTGATGCGTGTTCCACTGTTGTCCGGATTTTTGGAATTCAGCACCACCACGGGAATGTTCTTCTTCACCGCCGGCAGGATGGTGGCCGGATGCAGGACTTTCGCGCCGAAATACGCAAGCTCGGCGGCTTCTTCAAAGCTGATGGTCTTTACCCGCAACGCATCGGGGCACACGCGCGGGTCCGCAGTCATGATGCCGTTGACGTCGGTCCAGATTTCGATGGCACCTGCATCGATGCCGCTGCCGATCAGAGCGGCGGTGAAGTCGGAGCCGCCTCGACCCAGCGTCGTCGTCACGCCGGCTTCGGTCGATCCGATAAAGCCACCCATGACCGGCACGCGCCCCTCAGCGAGATGGGGCGCGACATTCTGCTTTAGCCGCTGCTCAATCAGCGCATCCTGCGGGATCGCCTTGCCATGCTGTGCGTCGGTGATGATGCACTGCCGCGCGTCGACATAAACCGCATTCAGCCCGCAGCGCATGAAAGCCTCGGTGATCATGCGGCTCGAAATGCGTTCGCCATAGGACACTATCATGTCGGAGATGCGCGGCGTGAGCTCTCCTACTACGGCGAGGCCGCGAAGAATTTCATCCAGCCCATCGAACTCCGCATCAATCCACGCGTGGATCGCGGCCACTACGGGATTCGCATGGTCGTTCCGGAGCGCCGCTTGGCTGTCACCCGCACTCGCCAGCTGCGCAGAAGTGTCGCGATGACGGATCCGCAAACGCTCCGTGATGGCCAGGGCGCTGGCACGATCGCCACGCGCTGCCGTGGTTGCCGCGGAAATGAGCAAGTCCGTAACCTTGGCCATTGCGCTGACCACGACCACCGGCTGCAGTCCTTTCGCGACGCGGCCCGCTACGATTCCCGCTGTACGCAGGATTGCCGCAGCGTCTTCGACGGAGGTTCCGCCGAACTTCATGACGACGAGCCGGTTCATGCGGGGACAGCCACCGGATCGAGCTTGCCGAGTGAGACGAGCAGCTCCGCGTTGAGCAGAGCAGCGCCGGCGGCTCCGCGAATGGTGTTGTGGGAGAGGACGGTGAACTTCCAGTCCAGCACGCCGCACGGCCGCAGCCGGCCTACCGTCGCCGCCATGCCTGCGCCGCGCATTCGGTCGAGCCGCGGTTGCGGCCTGTCTTCAGCGGTTACAAATTCCACCGGCTGCGCCGGAGCCGTGGGCAGATCTTTGCCTTTAAGCGGAGAGAATTCGTTCCACGCCGCAATCAGTTCCTCGCGCGTGGCCTTCTTTTTCAGCTGAATGCTGACGCTTTCTGTGTGACCATCTTCCACCGCGACGCGGTTGCAGTGAGCGCTCATCTTCATGTTCAGCGAGTCCACCACGCGGCCGTTGAGCCGGCCCAGCAACTTCAGCGTCTCCTCTTCCATCTTCTCTTCTTCATTCTTGATGAAGGGAACGACGTTGCCCAGGATGTCGAGCGAAGGCACGCCGGGATAGCCCGCACCGCTGACGGCCTGCATGGTCGTGACCACGACGGCTTCGAGGCCGAATCGTTCGGCGATCGGCTTGAGCGCGAGCACCAGGCCAATCGCGGAGCAGTTGGGATTCGTCACAATGTAGCCGCCGGACTCCCTGCGCCAGCTCTGGTTCTCCACCAGGGCCAGATGATCGGCATTGACTTCCGGTATGACCAGCGGCACCGAAGGCTGCATGCGGAACGCGCTTGAATTTGAGATGACCGCACAGCCACCCTCGGCAAACTTCGGCTCCAGATCGCGGGCAATATCGGCATCGAGCGCGGCAAAGATCACGCGCGGCGCACCCTCGGGGGTTGCCGGCGAAACCGGCATGGCGGCAATCCGCTCGGGCAGCGGCGTGTCGAGCTTCCAACGCACTGCCTCGCCGTATTTTTTTCCGCTCGAACGGTCGCTGGCCGCGAGCCAGTCCACCTCAAACCACGGATGCTTCTCCAGCAGCTGAATGAACCGCTGGCCGACCATCCCGGTGGCCCCAAGAATTCCAATCTTTTGCCGCATCGCACTCGCCTTTGCAGGTACACCGCAGGCCTGGCGTCACCCCGTACCAGCCTGCTGGATGGCTGTATTCGTAGTGTAAATGCTGTTCGGCGTAGCCCGTGTGCGCGTTGTGACCGCTGCAACCACGATCGTTACCTTGACGTGCGCGAGCTCACCCGGGGATGACTAGTAGGTGAAGTCCTGCGTTACGGTGCCTTTCGCGGGGACGGTGACGGTCGCGGTCTTCTCTCCCAGCTGTTCCTGATCGGCAACCACGGTATACGTCCCCGGCGGCAGGCCTTTGATCATGAATCGGCCCGATACGTCGGAGACCGCGTAGAACGGATTCGCCGCGACATTGATGAACGCCTGCATCCACGGATGGTTGTTGCACCGCACCGGCATCATCAGCTCTGGCGATTTAAAGGCCCGCTCATCCTGATTCTGATTTTGACCGTTCGCCGGCGGTTGTGAAATATCCACCGCCTGATTGCCGGCCACGGTTGGCACCATGTGCACATTGTGCATGGTCGGATCGCTGTTGGTGAAGCGCACCGGCTGGCCGACCATGACGCCTGCTACATGCGGAACGTAGCGACATCCCTTTTGATCAATGTCCACGGGCGTCGTGGGCGCGGCGTACACTTTGTTCCCCAGGCCATCTTTTATGGAGATGAAGACATTCGCAAAGCCGCCGCCATTACTGACCACGTACTGCTCGCTGAAGAGGGTTGGACCCAGTGTGCAGGCAGGATCCTGGTTCATGTCGATCTGGACGGGCCTGGGCGGCGTTTTTGAGTAATGGACGGTCCCCTCGATCGCGCCTGCTGTGCTCCAGTCGATCGTTGTGAAGGCCGGCGGAGCACCCGCACCAGTCGTGTCCTTTTTACAACCAGCCAGTGCTGTCATCATCAGCACACTTACTGCGACCGTCCGTTTCACTGTCATCTCAGAGTTCTCCTCAATCCAGCGCCGCAATCACCGCATCGGCAAAAGCCTTTGTTCCCGCAGACCCGCCGACATCGCGCGTCAGCGTCTTCTTTTCTGTGTAGGTCTTCTCGACTGCGGCAATCAGCTTGTCGGCCGCTGTCATTTCGTCCAGATACTGCAGCATCAGAATTGACGACTGCAGCAGGGCCGTGGGATTCGCGATGTCCTTTCCCGCAATGTCCGGCGCCGATCCGTGTACCGCTTCGAAGATCGCTGCCTCCGCGCCCAGGTTGGCGCCGGGGACCAGGCCCAGGCCGCCGACAAAGGCAGCGCACAAATCGCTGACGATGTCGCCGTAGAGATTTTCGAGCAGCAGCGTGTCGTATTGATATGGATTCATCACCAGCTGCATGCAGGTGTTGTCGATGATGTGCTCGCCGTAGAAAATGTCGGGATAGCCCTTCGAAATATCGCGAGCGCAGCGCAGGAACAGACCGTCGGACATCTTCATGATGTTCGCTTTGTGGATGGCGTGAATCTTGCGCCGGCCGTGCTTGGCCGCGTACTCGAAGGCAAATTTGGCGATTCGGGTCGAGCCTTTTTCGGTGATCACCTTCAGCGATTCCACCACGCCGGGCACGACTTCGTGCTCGAGACCCACATATTCGCCCTCAGTGTTCTCGCGAACGATGATCAGATCCACGCCTGGATAGCGCGTCTCGAGACCAGGCAAATTCTTAATGGGTCGAAAGTTCGCGAACAGCTCAAATTTTTTCCGCAGCGTGACATTGATCGACGCGAAGCCCCCGCCTATGGGCGTGGTTACCGGACCCTTGAGCGCTACGCGGTTCCGCTCAATCGACGCGTACAGATCTTTGGGGATGTACTCACCGTGTTTCTCAAACGCGCTCGCCCCCGCGGCGAATCGTTCCCAGTCAAAGCTGACGCCGGTCGCCTCCAGGATTCGCACCACCGCATCGGTCACTTCAGGACCTATGCCATCCCCTGGAATCAGCGTTACTTTGTGTGTCTTTCCCACATCTCTCCTTGAATATGCCAGCCGCTAGCTCTTTTTCTTCTTCTCGCCATGGTGGCTGAGCAGTTGCTCGAGCTCTTCCTTGAACTCCCGCACATCTTTAAAGTCCCGATAGACGCTGGCGAAACGAATGTACGCCACTGTGTCGAGCGCTTTCAGCCGGTCCATGATGAGCTCGCCAATCTCCGCGGTTGTCCGTTCGCGCTCGGCGGACTCGGTGACAAACGCCTCAACCTCATCGACGACCTGCCCCACCTTGATCGTCGAAATCGGCCGCTTCTGGCAGGCGCGCATCAGCCCGTCGAGCACCTTCCTGCGCTCAAACTTCTCCCGGCGCCCATCTTTCTTGGCTACCATATACGGGATTTCGTCGATGCGCTCGTAAGTGGTAAAGCGGCGGTTGCACTTTTCGCATTCACGGCGCCTGCGGATGGAATCGGCTTCCCTGCTCTCGCGCGAATCGATCACGCGGTCCTGCCCAAATCCGCAAAAGGGACATTTCATCGGTCTCCCTCGATTCTAGCAGCGCATCCATTGTGCCCCGCACCCTGTGCGCTGTACCCTGATCGCGGCGCATCCAACTGACTATGAGCAAGACCAACCCAGATCGCAGCATCGCCAAAGGCGCTCTCGCCGGCCTGATCGGCGGCATCGTCGGTTCCGGCGCAAAAATGATCGCGGAACAAATGCTTCCGCCGCGTGTGGAAGGGCAAACGCCACCACCCATTGTTCTGGCGGAAAACGTGACGCGGCGCAGGCTTCCCGAATCGCAGCGCAAGCTCGCGATGCAGGGCATTCACTGGATTTTTGGAGCGCTGGCCGGCGCTGTCTACGGGGCCCTGACCGAAGTCGAGCCCTCACTGGGCGCCTGGCGCGGTGCAGCCTTCGGCATTACGCTGAACCGGCTGACCCACGAATCGCTGCTTCCCCGACTCGGCCTTGCCGACCCGCCCAACCGCCAGCCTGCCCAGGAGCGCATCAGTGAGTGGGTGACGCACGCCGCTTACGGCGTTACAACGGACACGGTGCGCCGTGCGGTTCGCCGCGCGCTTTAGGTTTTTATGGATCAAGCGAAGCCGAGCTAAGCTTCCAGTGTCGAAGCGCCGCCGCTGTGTGCGAGTTCCTCGCCGGCGTGCTCGCTTTCTTCCGTCACCCTGGTGAGCGAGATGTGCTCGAAACGCGACCAGATCAGCCCGATCGGCACGATGCCCAGGAAGGTGACCAGCAGCAGCGCCGCCGCGCAGCCGGTTGCGGCTTCAGGGGCCGCTCCAAAAAACTTCGTGATCGCGCCAGCCACCAGGCCAATCTGCGTGAACCAGCCAATCACCGGCAGCTGAATCACGCTGGCGCCCCCGCTGACGACCATCAGCAGAACGGCCTTCGCCAGCGTCATGCCCGCCAGTTCTGGGCTGGCAACGAACGCCCGCATGGTCTCCAGATAAGCCACGGCGATCATCAGCCACATGCCCAACGACAGCGCCGCTGTTATTCCAAAGTCGGAGAACGACCGCATGGTATCGAGGCCGGAGTGGAAGGACTGAATCTTGTCTTTGACAGCCTCGCCCAGCCGCTTTGAGACGAGGCTGAGGGCTCGTCCGAAAAACGCAGCGACCGCATTGCCCCACCATCGCACCGCGACCAGAAACAGCGAGCCTGCCAGGGTGAGCGCCAGTCCCCAAACCCCGGCCTTCCGGACGATCTCCGGGTGTGGCAAGGCTCCCGAAGGCGCCAGCAGAATGACGGAGCAGGTGATGAGGGCCATTGAACCGGCATCGAAAAGCCGCTCCACGACATAAACAGCGAATTGCGAACTGAGCGGGAGGCTCGTCTTTTTTGCGACGAGGTAAGGACGAACCGGATCGGCCATGCGCCCAATGAGTGCCACGGCGGTAAAACCCATTACCTGCGTTCCCAGCAACGACAGCGGGGAAAACCTGGTCTTGTGGCGAAGCAGCCACGCCCAGCGAACCGAGCGCACCAGATAGCCCGCGTAGATGCAACCCAACCCAAACGCAATCCTGCGCCAATCGGCCATGCGCAACTGCTGCCCGAAGGCATGCCAGTCGAAATGGATGCGATGACGGCCGAACCAAACCAGCGCGACTACCGCCAGCAGGATGATGACGGCCATAATCCGGGTTCTGGTTGATTTCAAATCAGGACTCCAGCAATATGAGCGCGCAAATCGAGCTTACCGCGCTGCCGCAGGCCGCAGTTCGGCCCGATGCCGCAGCGCGTATCGGCGGTTGTATTCGCGGATGACGCGCGCCACATACATCTTCGTTTCGCGGTAGGGAGGGATGCCGTGCCAGCGATCGACCGCCGCGGGACCCGCGTTGTAGGCAGCGAGTGCCAGTGGCAAATTGTCGCTGTATCTCTTCAGCAGCGCGTTCAGGTACGCGGTTCCGCCCTGGATGTTCTCGTTGGGCGCGAAGCTGTCCGCCACGCCCAGATCCGATGCGGTCCCAGGCATCAGCTGCATCAAGCCCTGCGCACCGGCGCGACTCACAGCATGTGCATGGCCGGCGCTCTCCGCACGAACCACGCTGGCCAGCAGATCCGCATCGAGATTGTAGGCCGTACCTGCTTTCGTGAGCAGCGGTTGCAGGTCTTCGTCGGTTAGTTTTTCCGGCCCCACCGTACCCACTTCCGGAGCCGCCGCTTTCGGTGCTTCCATCACGACCGGCTTCGGCCAATCCACTTGCTCACTCGCCACAATGTCTGAGGCCTTCACCTCGATGAAGCTCGATCCGTCCGCGTCGACGTACAGGCGAACCTTATCGCCATCGGTCACGCGATGGTCGCAGAACATGTCGAATCCGTTTTTCAGCGTGACGTGCTCAGCAGCCTGGGCGGCCGTCCCCAGACAGCCCAGGGCCAGCACGACACACCACGATGATTGAGCTGCGCGCATTCCTTTTTACTCTACCATCCAGACGCAGCGGCGCTGTGCATCGCTCACTCCCCGTTTGGACCGTAAGCAGTTACCGATGTGCTATTTACGGCACTCGAGGCAGGCAGCAAAGCCTCCACAACCTGAGCCACGCCGTCCTGGTCGTTTGGGGGCGCAATCTGCCATCCTCGATGACGCGCCAGTTCCACCAGATCGGGCGCGCCATTAGCCACCACGATGGCTCTTCCCGCCGCTTCCAGCATTTCCAGGTCGTTCCAGTTGTCGCCAATCGCCATAATCTCTTCGCGGACCAGGCCGCGCTGCTCAGCAAGGCGGCGCAGCGCTGTGCCTTTCGAGCACCCCGGCGGCAGGATGTCGAGAATCGAAAGATCACGCGCTGGATACTCCGTCCGATGCATTTCAATCGAAGGCGCCAGATCACTCGCAGCCAGCGACGCCTCCGCGCGCCGCATCTCCGCCACGCCGCCGCAAACCATACCCTGCACCGGAGCCTCGCCGTTATCGAACGCGCGCTCCAGAGGCCGCACCTCGCGAATCCACGGGCGATTGGCTTCAACCCACAGCGAAACGCGGGCCTGCAGTGCATCGAGCGACTCAATCACCAACTCTCCTGGCCCATCGTGATCGAAGGTAAACACCGTTGTGCCAAATAGCCGTAACGTGGGGCACAGAGCCCGCGCTGTCGCGACGGGGAGAAGGAAGCGATCCATCCGTTGGCCCGCCATGGTTCGCGTCACCGCACCATTCGATGTGATGAACACTGTTTCCGGCCTCAATCCGACGGGATCGATGAGCGGCATCGCGTAGGCCTGCCGTCGTCCGGTGGCGATAACAATTTCAATGCCAGCTGCCTCGGCGTCGCGCAATGCTTGACAGGTGCGCTCGCTCACAGCACTCCCGGGCGACGGCAACAGTGTGCCGTCGATGTCGACGACGATCATCCTGACGCGATCAGTCATCCGTATTCAATCCAGGGCCGCGTCATCGGCGCTCTCGAAAAAATCCTCGCAGTAACTCGCCGCACTCCTCGGCCAGAACACCGGGCGTCACCAGCATTTGGTGATTCAGATTCGGGTGATTCACCACTTCGAGGACCGACCCTGCCGCGCCGGCTTTCGGATCCGCCGCACCGTAAATCAGACGACCCAACCGTGCGTGGATCATTGCCCCTGCACACATCGCGCAAGGCTCCAGCGTGACATACAGCTCGCAATCCACGAGTCGATAATTGCCGATCGCACGTGCCGCCGCCCGCATGGCCACAATCTCAGCATGCGCCGTGGGATCCACATCGCGCAGCACTCGATTCTGACCCCGCGCAACTATCTCGTCGCCAATCACGGCTACTGCTCCGACGGGGACTTCTCCAGCCTCGGCCGCGGCGCGCGCTTCTTCAAGGGCAGCCTGCATCAGACTCTCGTCCACCTTCATGGCTCGATGGCCTTCGGTTGTTGTTGCGTCATGCAGTGGAGCGTGCCAAGTCCCCAGACCAGATCGCCACAATAGATTCCCACTACTTCACGGGTCGGAAACGCGTCTGCCAGGATGTTGAGCGCCTCGCGATCCGCCGCCCGGTTGAAGGTGGGAACGAGGACAAGGTTGTTGGCGATATAGAAATTCGCATAGCTCGCCGGAAGCCTCTGCCCCTGGAAGATGATCGGCGGTGGCATCGGCAGCTCGATGATCTGGTAGGGCTTTCCTTCGAGATTGCGTGCGGACCTGAGCCGATCCAGGTTCTCCTGAAGCGGCAAATGGTTTTCATCTTCGGAGTTTGGCTCAATGACGGTGACAATTGTGTTTGAGCCAACAAACCGCGTGATGTCGTCCACGTGTCCGTGCGTATCGTCGCCCGCGATGCCGCGGTTCATCCACAACACCTGATCGATGCCGAGGTAGTCGTGAAATATTTTCTCCAGCTGTTCGCGGCTCACCCCTGGATTGCGCTGCTGAACGTCGCTCAGCAGACATTCCTCCGTGGTGATCAGGGCTCCTGCGCCGTTGACATCGATCGATCCCCCCTCCAGCACGACTCGATGGGGCCCTGCGGGCGTCTCGATGGTGGGCGTCCAATGCGGCATCTTCAGCAGCTCGGCGACGAGTTCGGGAATTTTGTCGTCCAGGTGCCAGTCGGGATACTTGGCCCAGGCGTTAAATTTCCAATTTGTCACTGCTACTGTTTCTTTTTCATTGCCCTTTGCCGACCCGTGCTGCCTGCGAACAAAAATGGGTCCGGAATCCCGCGTCCACACGCGATCGGTCGGCCACAGGTGAAAATGCACGCGCTCTGAATTCGCGCCGCTGCGCTTCAGGATGCCGCGTGCGCGCTTTTCCGCCGCAGCGTCATCCACCAGGATATGGACATCTTCCACCCGCGCCAGATTGCCGACAATTTCCGCGTAGACCCACGGGATGGGCTGGAATTTTCCTGGCCAGTCTTCAGGATTGTGTGGCCATGCCAGCCACGTCGCCTCGTGCGGTTCCCACTCCGCCGGCATCCGATAGCCAAGCCCGAGGGATGTGGCCATTGTTCCTGCGGGAATCTCGGCCGTTCCCTCGTTCATTCGCCGCCGCCGTCCAGGAAGCGGCTCACAATGGGCCCGTACGCATCGATCCGCCGGTCGCGCAGGAATGGCCAGTTGCGCCTGGTGTCCTCCAACTTGCCTAGATCGATTTCCCCAATCAAAATCTCTTCACGATCATGTGAGGCTTTGGCGATGATCCGTCCAAAAGGATCGGCCAGAAACGACCCGCCCCAGAACTCCAGCCCCGGACCCTCTATGCGGTTTCCGCGCACATCGCCATGTTCGACGCCAACCCGATTCACCGCAGCCACGTACACGCCGTTCGCAATCGCATGCGCCCGCTGGATCGTCTGCCACGCGTCGTATTGAGCCTCGCCAAACTCGGCCTTTTCATGCGGATGCCATCCGATTGCCGTCGGATAGAACAAAACATTCGCTCCCTGCAGGGCCGTGATGCGCGCACCCTCCGGATACCACTGGTCCCAGCACACCAGCGTTCCAATCTTCCCCGCGGACGTATCGAACGCGCGGAAACCCAGGTCCCCCGGTGTGAAATAGAACTTCTCGTAATAGAGAGGATCGTCGGGGATGTGCATTTTGCGATAGAGTCCTGCAATCCGTCCGTCCGTCTCCAGAATCGCCGCTGTGTTGTGGTAAAGCCCAGGGGCGCGCCGCTCAAAAAGCGACGCCACGACCACCACGTTTTCCTCGAGCGCCACCGCGCCGAGTCGTTCCGTGCTCGGCCCAGGAATCGGCTCCGCCAGATCAAACAGGGCAATGTCTTCGCGCTGGCAGAAATACTGCGCGCGAAACAGCTCCGGCAGGCAGACAACATCGGCGCCCAGGCGTGCAGCATCGCGAACGCGTTCCGCCGCCTTCTCCAGATTAGCGTCCGGATCGGGCCCACAGCTCATCTGGACCAATCCGACACGAAATGTATTTTTCTCTGTCATATTTGTGCTTATTACCGTTACAAATGTGGCGGAAAGAAGCGAAAGGCGCGGGCCGATTGGCCCACGCCTCGCCTGATTGTGTCGCCAATTACTCGAAAATCAGAATGGCCGCTGCAATCGTGGTCGTCCAGAGGCCGCGTTTGTCGCCGATGGCCGACTGCGTCACGTTGGCTGTGCGCACAATCTTGTTGGAAATTCGATAAATCTCTTTTTTCTCGTCCCAGCTCTTGTCAGGATCGAAATCCACGTCAAGAGTTGTCGCCAGCATCTCTGCCGCGAGCTCTTCGGCGTATTCTCCGGCCTGATCTTCAGTCTCGCCGAAGCTGTGATGCTCGCTTAAGTAACCGTAGGTGTTCCGATCACTCGGAATCGCGACCCCGATGCTCGATGCCACCAGCCGATGCGGCTCGCGGGTGGAGTTTTCGGCGACCACCGCGAACACCACTTCGCCAGGACTGAGGTATTTCAGCCCTTCCTTGCGTCCAATCAGCTTCGCCTGTGGCGGAAAAATTGAAGAAACGCGCACCAGATTCTGCGCCGCAATGCCGGCATCGCGTAATGCCAGCTCAAAGGAGGTCAGCCGTTCCTTATGTTTTCCAACTCCCTTGGTAAAGAACAGCCGCCTCGGGACCATGCTTTTTCCCAATTCTCAACCCCTCCAGATCCTTGAATGTCCCAGCGCGGTATTCCGGCAAAAACCGCACTCCCGCTGAAACTTATCACACAAAAGATGGCGATGGACATGCCGCCAGGCATGAATTAACACCGTTTTCAATCATACGGCACTACGCGCCCGTCCAGATCCCGATTCCTGGTCGCGTTTTTTGAAAGGCTGAGTCGCAATTTCCAGAAATTCCTGCGACGCCCGCGAAAGCTCACGATCTTTGCGGAAGACTAATGCCAGATCTCGCGCAAGGCGCACGCCATCGAGCGCCAATGCATGCAGCGCACCCCTTTGTTCGTCTTCCGCGATGTTGGTACGCGGCAAAAACCCCAGGCCAAGCCCCACGCCGATATACCGCTTCAGCATCTCGCTCGATTCCACTTCCATGGCGACCCGCGGCACAATTTCATTAACGCGGAACAGCTCGTCGAGCTGTTCGCGACGCCGCCCGTGCGCCGGCAGCAGCAGCGGGTATTTCGCCGCATCCTGCAGCTTCACCGTCGATCGCTCCGCCAACGCATGGCCACGCGGAGCTACCAGGGCCAGTTCGTCGCGATGAATTGGTTCTACGGTTAATCGCGTGTCGCGTACCGGTAAGGAAACCACTCCAAAATCGGCCTCGCGATTGACCACGCTCTCCAGAGTACGCAGCCGCTCGGCGCGCACCACGCTCAGCATCACGCGAGGATACTGGCGGCGAAACTGGGCAAACACCTGCGGTAACACGTACAGATGGGTCGCCTCATTCGCGCAGATCGTCAGCTCGCCGCGCGGTGAGCGCTCCTGTTCGGCAACGGCCAGCAGAATATGTTTTTGCCGTTCGACACAATATTCGGCGAAGGGCTCGAAGAGCCGGCCCGCTGCCGTAAACGTCACCTTCCCGCCGTCGCGATCGAAAAGACGCGCACCCACCTCCTGCTCCAGAGTGCGAATCTGCGCCGAGATGGCTGGTTGGGTGCGGAGGAGTTTCTGCGCAGCTCGCGAAAAACTTTTCAGGCGGCTGACTTCCAGAAACGTCCGAAGATTTTCAAAATCCATGGATGCCTAAGGATATGCGGCTAAGGCAACGCCCACAAGCGCTTTCACATCCTGTTAATGTGCCGCAATCTCTTCCGGAGACGGCCGTCTGGGGGGTGGCTTCCTCATGATGAAGGGCAACGGAATAAGGAAGGCGATAATCAGGCCCAGTCCCCAAAATGCATTTTGGTAGCTCAGCATCTGCGCCTGCCGATTCAGCATTTGCCATGCATTGCCCATGGCCATCCGGGTAGCCGCATCACTGCTGTGACCCAGCCTGATAAAGGCATTCTTCGTCATATCCACGAAGCGTGAGTATTGCACGCTGCCGGCAACGGCGTGCGCGCTGAGGTTGGCGATATGCGTTTGCTGTGTTCGCTGCAGGAATGTCGTGAGCATGGCGGTGCCCACCGAGCCGCCAATATTGCGGGCGAAATTCGAAAAGCTCGAAATTTGGTTGTTCTTGTTGCGCGGCACTCCAACGTAGTTGAGCGTGCTGATGGGAATGAACACGAACGACAGCCCGACCACTTGGTAGGCTCGCCACAGAGTAATCTGCGCGAACGAAACGCCCAGATCGAGCCGCGTCAAATTGAACAGTCCTACGGCTGTCACGGCGTAGCCGATCGCGACCAGAAGACGTGGGTCGAGCTTTCCACTGCTGACCAGACGGCCGGCAATGGGCATGGTGCACATCAGCACCAGCGCGCCGGGCGACAGCACCATGCCTGCCCTCTCGGCCGTGTATCCCAGCAACACCTGCAGGAATTGGGGAATGAGCACGGTGGTTCCGAAAAGCACCATGCCCAATACAAATTGCAGAAAGACCGCGGTTCCAAAGTTGCGATTCTGGAGCAACCGGATGTCGACGATCGGATCCTTGTGGCGCCACTCCCACCATACGAAGGTGACGAGCGTGCAGGCGGCGATTATCGCGAACGCTGTGATGTTGGCATCACCGAACCAGTCTTTTTCCTGGCCTTTATCGAGCACGAACTCGAGGCAGCCGACTCCGACGGAAATCAGCCCGAGCCCCATGAAGTCGACGCGACCGGTGCGTTTTTGCTCTTCTTTCAGATACGGGGGATCCTCCACCATGCGCTGGGTGAGATAGAGCGACAGCAGGCCCACAGGCAGATTGATGAAGAAGATCCAGTGCCAGTTGAAATTGTCGGTGATCCATCCACCGAGGGTCGGCCCAATCGCCGGAGCCACCACGACCGCCATTCCGTAAACTGCAAAGGCCTGACCGCGCTTACTCACCGGAAATGTATCGGCAAGGATTGCCTGCTCGCTGGGCGCCAGTCCGCCGCCGCCAATACCCTGCAGCACGCGAAAAAAGACGAGCAGAGGCAGGGAGCCAGCAAGACCGCACAGCATGGAGCACACGGTGAACATGGTCACGCAGGTCATGTAGAAGCGCTTGCGCCCCATGCGCTGCATCAGCCAGCCGGAGATGGGCAGGATGACGGCGCTCGAAACCAGGTAGCTGGTCAGGACCCAGGTGGCTTCTTCCTGGCTCGCCCCCAACGTCCCCGCCATATGCGGCAGCGCGACGTTGGCGATGGAGGTATCGAGCACCTCCATAAACGTCGCGAGGGTGACGGTAAGCGCCACCAGCCACGGATTATGGCTCGGCTTCCAGTTGGCCTCGTCGTAATGCAGTTCCGGCAAAGAGTCATCCGTGTCGAACAGTGATTTCCGCAGCCCTCACAGGAGTGCGGTCTCGCGATCCCCAAAGTCCTCACAAAAAGCGCCAGAAGCGCTGTGACAAGGGGGAGTGAAAAGAATGAATGGGTCAGTTTTTAGATTAGCAGCAGGGCGAAGGGGTTCAGGAACTGCGATGGGGTCCGTCCTGGCGATCCACCCCTGAACTGAAATCGCCTGATTTTGATCCGTCCGGCTATTTTTTGACGGTTGCGGCCCTTTGTTCCACGAAGGCGATTTGCCGCTTGATCAGTTCCGAGTCCGGCCCCGTCAAAACATAGGTCAGACTGTTGCGCAGATGGTCCAACGCACCGGAATAGTCGCCCTTGTCGATGAGCGTCAGCGCGAGAACCTCTTCGGCATTTTGAACATTGTGCTCGGGATCCATGGCCAGAGCCTGTTCCGCCGCCTTGCGAGCAGCTTCATTTTTGCCCATCCGATAATCGACCAGAGCATTTTCGTACCAGATACGCGCTGTTCCAGCTGGATTGAGTTCGAGGGCGAGGGAAGCCCAGTGGCTTCCCTCCTGCCAGTCTTTCTTCTGAATCGCAATCATTGCCAGCCAAACACACGGGGACACGAACCGCGGATCCGCCAGCTGTGCCTTTTTCAGCGATTCGGTCGCGGCCTTTACATCGGAAGCAGCCTGCAACCTGCCCAGCAGATACCAGGCTTCGGCGAACTTTGGATCGATCTTTACAACCTGTTCCAGATCGCTTTTTGCTGCTTCGCTGTTGCGATGGAGCCACTCGTCATGCGCTTTCTGGAAGTATTTCTGAGCCTCGGGTGATGCGGCGCCCGTCACCAGACTGATGTCGGTTCCCGGCGCATTCTCCTGAGGCGTCAGCGTCAGGTCCGACAGGAAGGGCTTGTCGCGAAGAACCGCCTCCGTGATGGTGTCCGCCGTCGATCGGTAGCCGGCCAGCTCCGCGCGAACTGAACAGCCTTCGTAATGTTGCTCCATCTGCCGGCGCACATCGCCATCCAGTGTGTAGGCCGCAGGCAAATTTACTCGCGTGATGGCATATTTCCCGTCCGCCCCCGCGCCGGTCGTCAGGTCGGTCTTCCCGGTTGCGCAGGAGACGACCACGGTCACCGGCTCCCAGACCAGCGGATTCCCTTCGATGACCACCTTGCCCCATAGCCCGGACCCCGCGGCAACGCCGCCGGTTGAGTTCATCATGAAGTCCCCGTAGCCGGCATCCTGAATGGAGTCGGGACGAGTGATGGTGCTGGCACCGCCCCCGGCCGGAATGGTCCCCTGCGCGAAGGCACGATAGCTGGAGCAAACCAGAAAGAAGACCAGCGGGAAGAGAAAAACTGCAGATTTGGTTTTCATGGAAGGCCCCACAAACCCTCTATTATCGCGCAACGATCCCATCGATTCCAGGCTATTCTGAGGGCGATGCTCGCTGGTCTACTCTCCCTGGTACTGTTGTTTCACGGAGGGATCTCCACGCAGGATACCTCTCCCGATGCGATGCTGAATCGAGCGGTCGAGGAGCAGCAGAAGGGCGATTTCGCGGGCGCGATTCGCGACTATCAGGCAGTCCTGGCGGTACGTCCTGCGACCCTGGCCGCTCGCGTCAATCTGGGAGCCGCTCTGGCCCACACCGGGCAGCTGGACGCTGCTATCACCCAGTACCAGGCGGCGCTCAAACTGGCGCCGCAGCTCAGTTCCATCCACCTCGACCTTGGCCTTGCGTATTCGCGTAAAGGCGATCTGCAGCGCGAGCTGGAAGAGTTCGAAGCCGCGCACAAGGCCAGCCCTCACGAAGTCCGGATCGCCATCCTGTTGGGCGACGCACAAACACGGTCGGGCAAGGCACTGGATGCTGTGGAGATGCTCACTCCCCTTGAATCGGCGAACGCCGGTAATCCGGATTTCGAATTTGCACTCGGCGAGTCGCTGATTCGCAGCGGCCATGCGCGCGAAGGCGCCGCACGGGTTGAGAAATCGGCGTCAGCATCCAACAGCGCCGACGCCTGGATGCTCGCGGGGTCCACTCTGCTTGATCTCGATGAATTCGCGCAGGCCCGCCGGGATCTCGATAACGCTATGCGCCTTGATCCTTCTCTCCCAGGCATCAGCACCCTCGATGGAACCGCGCGCGACAAGGATGGCGACGCCAAGGCGGCGGTCCCCGCCTTTCGGGACGCCCTCGAGCGCAATCCCAGCGATTTCGACGCCAACCTTTACCTGGGAGCCATCCTGTATCAGCAGCGCAACATGGAGGAAGCGAAGAAGTATCTCGACAAAGCACTCGCTCTCAAACCGGAATCCACCATGGCACGGTACGAATCGGCGATGTGGAAGAGCACTTCAGGCAATTATCAGGGAGCCGTCGATCAGTTGGAGAAACTGGTCGCGGACGATCCCCAATGGCTGGAACCTCACGTGGAACTGGCGACGCTCTACTACCGCCTGCACCGACCCTCCGACGGAGCACGGGAGCGTCAGATCGTCGACAAGCTCACCGCGCAGCAGCAACAGCAGGGTCCAGGCAAATAAACGTTAATGCGGCTGCGCGACAGATTTTTGGTCCCCCGCTGAGGGCTCGGCGACCTTGAGCACCTGGTCGGCCTTCACGTTACTGAGCGTTTGCACATCGCCCGCGGGCCAGTGGATCTCCACCGTGTCAGCCTTCGCATCTGCCCCCAGGCCGAAGTGCACAGGACCGTCGCTCGACGACGCGTAACAGACACTGGTGGTCATGTGGTTGTACTGCGGGCCCACTGTCGCGCTGATCACCTTAATGCGCGCGCCAATGCCGTCCCGATTGCTGCGCGTTCCCCGCAGCGCGATATCCAGCCAGTGCCCCGCATGATCGCTCCGGTTCATCCAGATCTCTGCAGGAGCCGAAAGCGCGGTCGTGACGACATCGACGCGGCCATCGCCGTCGAGGTCGCCGAGGGCACAGCCGCGATGCCGTGCACGTGGAGAGGCATCCAGTCCGGCCTCTTCGGTGAGAGCCGCCCATTTCCCGCTCGAACCCAGATTGCGGAAGACGGTGTTGTTCTGTGCAATCTCAGTCCCCGGCAGCGGCTGTGACTCAACATGCCCGCGCGTGACAAAGAGATCTTTCCACCCGTCGTTGTCGAAGTCGTAGAGAGCCGCGCCGAACCCTGACATCTTCATCGTCAGGTCGCGCAGTCCGCTGGGCGTGGTTACTTCGCGGAAATCGCCTTTGCCCGTGTTCTGGAAGAGGGGGAAGGTCTGATTGTTCAA
Organism: Acidobacteriaceae bacterium; assembly: GCA_036490815.1. GTDB lineage: Bacteria > Acidobacteriota > Terriglobia > Terriglobales > Acidobacteriaceae > Palsa-343. The sequence continues at coordinate 64,979 of DASXDF010000025.1, read as the reverse complement.
AGCCACAAAGGCAATATCCGGGTAGCCGTCGTTGTTGAAGTCCCTGAAGTCCAGTCCCATCCCCGAAATGAATTGGCCACCTTCCGGCAGCGCCACACCCGCATCGAAGGCGGATTCTGCGAACTTGTTGCCGAGGTTATGGAAGAGGAAATTGTACTCGGCGTCGTTGGTCACGAAGAAATCCTGCTTGCCGTCAAGGTCGTAGTCAGCTACACCGACCCCCATGCCCTTCCCCACCTGATCGCGGATGCCCCATTCCTTCGAGACGTCGCGAAACGTTCCATCTCCGTTGTTTAAAAAGAGGCGGTTCGGTTGACCTTTGTAGTAACGGGGATGGCAGTAGTCGGCGACATCCCCGAAGTGACAGAGCGCCTTTTCGCCGTAACTCCACTGCATATAGTCCACAACGAAGAGGTCCAGCAGTCCGTCATTGTTGACGTCTGCCCAGGCTGCGCCTTCAGCCCACAGCGGCCCATACTGCGGGTCATCAGAATCGCCCAGCCCGGCCTTCTGGGTGACGTCGGTGAAGGTGCCATTGCAGTTGTTGTGGTAGAGCGCGTTGCGATGGACGCCAGCAATAAAGAGATCCTGGCACCCATCGTTGTCGTAGTCGCCCACGGCAACGCCGATGTCAAACCCAACGCCTGCTAGTCCCGCCGCGTCGGTCACGTCGGTGAAGGTTCCATCGCCGTTGTTCCGGAAGAGACGATCGCGATACTTCGGATCGTCTTTTTTCAGCGTCGCGATGTTGGCGCCATTAGCAAAGAAAATATCGGGTTTGCCATCACCGTTGTAATCGAAGACAGCCACTCCGCCGGCCATGCTCTCCGGCGCATTTTTCCCCGGTGTCTCATCATTTTCCAGGGTGAAGGGAATTTTCTGCAGTGCGAATTGAATGGGGCTCGCAGGGGAAGCGGCGTGAAGCAGAAGAAACGCTGCGGAGGCCAGGCAAAGAACAACCGCTGCAGCCCGAAGAAATCCGGAAAAGGACATGCTCCTGCAAACTATATAAAGAAGGGGTGGCTTTCGCCACCCCTTCTGGTTTGGGACCCTGACTTCTCTTAGAAGTAGTACTTCGCAGAGAAGGTCATCAACCGCTGGCCGACCGTGTGGAATGGCTTACCGGTAACGGTTGTGTTGGTGGTGGCACCGCCGATCGCATTGAAGTTCAGCTGAATATCATCATTGTTCCCATCCAAATTGAACTGCGGATTCGGATGGTTGATGAAGTTCTGGCCCTGGACACGCAATTCGAGCCTCTGACTCTCCCGGGTTGGGAAACTCTTGAAGATCGAAAGGTCGTTATCCAGATACCCCGGATAATGCATGTACGGCAGCTGCAGATTGCCTTCCTTGCCGATGACGGTCGGCGCCGCGAAGCAGTTCGGGTTGAAACGCTGACCCGACTTCAGGCCCGCGGTTGGGTTACAGGTGACAGAAGGAACCAGCACGTTGACGGAAGATGTTCCCAACCACGTGGACGGAGTCATGCTGACAGCAAGCTGTCCATTCGGCATCGTGAACAGACCGGTAGTGTTCGATCCGCTCGGGAAGCTGGCGTTGAGGTTTCCGTTGGTGTTGGACTGAATGGGTGCGCCCTCCTGGTAGGTGTTCCAGCCGGAGAGTTTCCAGTCGTTGATAACCGTGGCCAGCAGCCGGTTCCCATGAATCGGCCGAGGCAGGTTGTAGATGTACCAGACGTTGAAGATCTGCGTGTGGTCGTAGTCCAGTGGACCGTAGTTACGTCCGAGGGCGAACGGCCAGACTGTGGTTCCGTTGCCGCTGCCGTTCGAAGTATCGCCGTCCCAGATGCCCATCACCTTGCTGAAGGTGTAGTTCGCCTGGAAGTTCAGCAACGCTCCATTTTTCCGCCACGAAGCCTGCAACGAGTTGTACTTTGCATAGCTTTGGTGGGTGAGCAGGTAGACGTTCGTGTATTCGTGCATGGGACGGTAGTCATTCGCGGTACAGCCATTTCCACCCGTGATAGCGGACGGCGAGCACGCTGTGTTCGTGATCGGATCCGTAGCTGACCAGAATGCTCCCAGAGGAATGTTGTTCAGGTTGTTGAGGTTTCCGTTGCCGCCGTTGAATTCTTCACCGGTGGTGTGGTTGCCCACATAGGAGAGTTCAATCAACGATTGCCACTTGATGGCCTGGTCAACCGACACGTTCCAATCCAGCGTTGTCGGCGTGCGATCGTCGCCGAGCAGATCGGCGCCGACACTGTTGCCGCAGAGCCAGCAGTTTTCCTGGACTCCCGCCGGCGGTGTACCGGCCGTTGCAGCATTCGCGTACCCAACGAATGAATTAGGCGTTGTGTAGTTGATGATGCCCTTCGGTCCATCGGCTACGTTGTCAGTGGTCGCCTCGTTCACGGAATCCTGATAGCGATAGGCTCCGAATCCGGCGCGCAGCACCGTCTTGCCGGTACCGAGCAGGTCATAAATCAATCCGACACGCGGGTCGTAGTAGAACGTCGGCGACGTGAATCCGGAAAGCGGAACTTTGCTGTTGGTTTTGTTCCATTCCAGACCCGTGTTCGCCGGCGCTGTTTGAGAATCAACATAGTCCGACTGCACCCAGACCTGCTGTCCCGCTGGTTCACCGTACCACTGGCCGATGTGATCAGCGCGGAGGCCGAGGTTGAGGGTTAACCGCCGGTTGGCTTTCCAGGAATCCTGCGCCCAGATTGCCCACTGGTTCATCTTGATGTTGTCCAGCGGAACCGCACTCAGCTGTTCGTAGCTGGCCACACTGCCCAGCAGGAAGTCCGCAGTGATGTTGCCGGTTCCGTAGTTCGAGGGCCAACCTATGTTGAACTGCCCCTGATCTTCGCCACCGTCATCGTTGCCGCTCGACTGGCTGTTATAAGGCTGCGACCAGTAGAAGCCGGCCTTTGCGGTGTGGGTTCCGATGACCTTGCTGACGGTGTCATAGAACTGCGGAACACGCGCCAGTTTTCCGAATCCGGCGCCAGCAAATCCGCCGTCAAACGGTTCCTGATCGATGCTGGAAAGTCCCGCACCCCAGGCGTTGTTGTTGATGTTGGGCATCTGTGTGGAAGTGTGTCCAAACAGTCCCGGCACTCCGCTCATCCCGATGGTGCTGCGGTCGGCTGCATTGCTGCCCGATTTGTTCGGGTTGATGAACTTCGACAACGTAAAGACCGCTTCGTTGGTCGTGGTCGCGTTGAACTGGTGCGTGAAGTTCGTCAGAAAGACCTGCGCATTAACCTTCGCCGTTACAGGCGCGGGATAGGGCAGGGTTTGCGGAGGCGCCCACCAGATGGTGATCGGCCGCGAGTCGTTCTCGTTCTGATATGCGTAGGTTCCGCTCAGCTTCGTGTTCTCGGTGATTGCATAGTCCAGCTTGCCCGTGGCTTCCCAGCGATTCTGCGGGATGGTTGGACCAAACGCGTAGTTGCTGTAACCGTTGTTCGCGTTCTCGGTGATGTTGGGGAGAGGATAGGCATTCTTAAGCACGCCCACGATGTTCGGATCGAAATCCGTCGTCGGGATGTGTACGCCATCCGTCGCCTGGACCCAGTTTGCATCGGCCGCTACGGGAGTTCCCCCCGGGCCGGTTCTGGGTGATGGAGTGTAGTACGCGTATCCAACCGTGCCGTCGTTCTCTTCCAGAGCCAGGTAATTGTCTGCGAGCGGCGTGTTCGAGCACGCCGAGCTCGTTGGATTGTAGTGATTCGACGCACTGGAACCGCCGCACGCGAATATGCCATTCCGCTCGTCGGCAGTCGGCTCGTGGTAGTAGTTGATGGCGTTGGCGGGGTGCTGGATCATGTACTCATATCCGCCCCAGAAGAACAGCTTGTCGTGGTTGCGGTTGAAGTGCGGGAAGATCACCGGCCCGCCGACGTTGCCGCCCAGGTAGTAGTAGTACTCAGCGGGGAAGTCAGTCGCCGCCAGTGACTTTGCGGCTGCCGAGTTGATGGCCGAACCTACCGTCGAGAGATACGACTCCTTGGTATAGGAATCCCACGCGTTCAGCGCTGAGTTGCGCGCGTAGGTGTAACCCTCACCGTGGAAGTTCTTGCCGCCCGATTTGCTGAACGCCTCGAAGATCACCGGACCATAGGCATATTCCGCGCCGTAGCTGCCGGAGAGGACTTTTACTTCCTGCACCATGTCTGTATTGATATTGGCAATCTGTGTTCCGGCATTGCCCGGATCGACCAGGTTCGCGCCGTCGAGCATGTACGCCATCGAGCCGTAGGGCTGCGTGCCGTTCAGGGAGTAGTTGCCGACCGGGCCGGTGTTGGTGCCCGTAACCTTCGGGTTGAATGCGGAACCCTGGCTGCCGCCGTTGGTGAACGCCGCGCCGGGCATCATCTTGAGCAATTCGCCCGCGTCGCGGCCGCCGAGTGACAGATCCTCGACCTGCTCAGCGGTCATCGTATCGCTGACTTCAGGCGTATCCAGGGGCACTTCGACGTTTTTGTCGGCGACCACTTCAACCGTCGTGTTGCTGGCGCCCGCCTTCAGTGCAATGTTCGGCACCGTGCGGGAGTCGCCCAGGTTCATCACGATCCCGTTCAGTTGCCAGGTCGTAAAGCCCTTCGCGCTCACCGTAACGGTGTAAGTCGCCGGCTGCACCGCCGTAAACGTGAAATATCCCTGTGAATCGGAAACGGTGCGCCGGGTGTCGCCGCTCTCCGAGTTCTTCAGGACAACGGTTGCGCCAGGAATAACGGCGCCGGACGCGTCATAGACCGTCGCGCTCATTGTTCCGGTCAGCTGCTGAGCATGACCGGGAACCACCGCAGTGGAGAAAACCAACCCCAGTATCAGCAGTCCGGAGAGGATAGCCAGTGAGCCCGGCAAACGCAGATACACTGCGGCCAGACGCCTGAGAGAATTCATATTGCCTCCTGTGAATCGTGCATGGATCGTGCAAATCGTTGTTTTTTTTATTAAGCCAATGTTCCGGCTTATCAGTACTTGAGCTCTACGAACTTCCGTCTCTTTTCAGCGTCTCCGGACTGACCTGGAACTCGGCCATTGCCGGATATACTGCGGTTAAACGGTTTACCCCGATGCTGACCCGTGTTTTTACGCCGCGCTAAACAGGGTTGTCAAGAAAAATCTTGGTCCCTTACTAACTCCCTGGGAAACCGCATTTCAGCCCACTTGAAAGCCCCGAAAGTACCGTAAACAGGTAACTTGGCGCCCGGCAACTAACGGCGCTCGGCGCTCAGCCGTCAGCAGCTGGCCCGCTATGCTACGATCACCCATCGACCGCGTAGTTGGATCGACGGATCTCTTGAGGGGCAGCCCGGCAGTGTCGTTCATGGCCCGCGCCGTCATCGGATGGCGAAGCCGCAATCGTCATCGAGCGATCCAAATCGCCCTCGCCGCACTTACCTTTGTTGCACCCCTAAACGCACAAACCGCCCCGTCATCGGCACCAACCACCCAGCCGACTTTCGATCAAATCACCACTGAGGCCGACTCCGCCCGACGTGGCGGAGACTCCGCGCGCGCGTCAGACCTCTACACTCAGGCGCTTCACCTCAACCCATCCTGGGCGGATGGATGGTGGTATCTCGGACAAATCCGTTACGGCGCCGACGATTATGCGCAGGCCGAGGACGCCTTTACTCGTTACCTCAATCTCATGCCCAATGCCGCACCGGCAACGGCACTGCGCGGGCTCTGCGAATTTGAGCTTGGCCAATACGAACCTTCTTTGCTCGATGTGCAGCACGCGCTCGCCCTGGGCGCCGCCGATGACTCCCGCAACAGCCAGATCCTCCGCTACCACGAAGGGCTGCTGCTTACAAAGCTGGGCCGATTTGAAGAAGCCCTCACGTCCTACGGATCCTTCGCGCATCAGCACATCTCGAACGACGAACTCCTCGTCGCTGTCGGTCTCGCCGCTCTGCGCATTCCCGAGTTCCCGAAAGATGCTGACGCCGCTCAGCACGCGATGAGCGCTCAGGCCGGCAACGCTGCCTTCCTGCTTCTCTCCGGAGACAAGACGGCCGCAGCCACTGCCTTCCAAAACTTCTTTCAGCAATACCCTGCCGTCCCCAATCTTCACTACACCCTGGGCTATCTCCTCTATCCAACCGATCAGGACGCTGCCATCGCGGAATTCCAGCGAGAGCTCACCGTCGACCCGGCGAGCGCCATCGACCACACCATGCTCGCCTGGGCCCTGCTGATGGAGTCGAGTCCTGCAGAAGCCCTGCCCGAAGCGAGGAAAGCGGCGGAAGAAGCGCCCGCACTGCCTATGGCGCAGCTCTCTCTGGGCCGCGCGCTGCTCGAAACCGGAGACACAAAAACCGCTGTCGGGATCCTCGAAAACGCGCTGGCCCTCGATCCAAAGAATCTGGAGATTCACATCGCTCTCGCGCGCGCGTATTCCGAATCAGGACGCGAAGACGATGCCCGCCGTGAGCGGCTCGCATCGCTCGCCATCGCCCAGACATCCAGCAAGCCTGCCCCTGCCATGGGCCAACAGGGGGCCTCGCCTGCGCAATAGTTCACAGCTGGTTTCGGCTTTTTTGCGCTGCGCTCTCCCGATCGCACTCACGGCAATCACCGCCATTGCGGCGGCGCAGTCGCATTCCGCCGCGGCAGGCTGCGCCGGGTGCCATCGCGGACAAGCCATGCAGCCGGAAACTCCCATGGCCCACGCCGTCGAACTCCCAGGGGCCAATCCCGTCCTCGCCGCGCACCCGAGCCTTACCTTTCACAAGGGCGCGTACACCTGGACCGTCGAAACCCGCAACGGCCAGAGCATCTACAAGGTCACGGACGGGTCCAGTACAGTTTCCATGCCCATCCACTGGAGCTTCGGAGCCCACGCGCAGACCTGGGTCTTCGAGCAGAACGGCAAATTCTACGAGAGCATCGTCAGCTTCTATCCCACCGCCAACGGGCTCGGCGTCACCACCGGCGACGAGGCTCTGACCCCGAAAACCCTGCAGGAGGCGATGGGGCGCGAGCTTGCTCCCATGGACACCAAACTCTGCTTCGGCTGCCACGCCAGCGATGCCGTCGCCTCACACCAGCTCAGCCTTAAGACTCTCCATCCCGGCGTCACCTGCGCGCATTGTCATCAGGGCGCGCTCCCTCACGCGTCCGATGCCGCAGAGGGCGATTTCAGCACCACGCCACCGCGCCTCCAGGACATGACTTCCGAATCCCTCTCCAATTTCTGCGGCCAGTGTCATCGGTCCTGGGAAACAGTGGTGCGCAATGGCTGGCGCGGCGTGCCCGACGTTCGCTTTCAGCCTTACCGGCTTGCGAACAGCCGCTGCTTCAACGGAACGGACCCGCGCATCAGTTGCATCGCCTGCCACGATCCACACAAAGACCTGATCCGCAACGACGCCTCGTACGATTCGAAATGCCTGGCCTGCCACGCCGCCACCGCGCACCCCACCAGCACCGGCAAGGCGAAGACCTGCCCTGCCGCGAACGCCAACTGCGTCAGCTGCCACATGCCGAAAGTCACGCTGCCCGGCGGCTACCTGCACTTCACCGATCACCAGATTCGTATCGTGAAGAATGGTGAGGGGTTCCCCAACTAAGCCAGGAAAATCCTTGCCCCTGCGCCTTTCCCTTGAGTATCGTTTCTTCTGGAGACCCTCAAAAATCCCTCGCGCGATGTTTGCCTCCCGCAATCTTCCTTCGTTTCGCTGCAAAGTTTTCAGCCCGCGGACGTCGTCCCTGCTGATCGCGATTTTTGCGTTGGCTGTCCGGGGCGGCCTCTGCGCGCCGGTGACTCCTGCGTGCGCGAAGCCGCCCGCCCTCGCTGCCCGGCTCCATTCCCATCCCGACCCGCAAGCCTGGATCGACCTCGGCAACTGGTTTGGCGAGCACCAGCAGTTCGCCTGTGCCCAGCAGGCTTTTCGCTCCGGACTGCGCCCCGCCCCCGGTTCCGCGCAGATGAATTATCTCCTCGGCCTGAGTTTCTATGAGTCGCAAGACTTCGACCAGGCCATCGCTCCGCTCGAGCATTCCGTCAAGGCGGGTCCGTCGATCCTGAAGCCGCATCTTCTTCTTGCCTCGATTTACACGCGTTCAGCCCGGCCCATGGATGCAGAGGCGGAATGGCGCGCGTCTCTCCACATCGATCCTTCTTCCACACTTGCGCTCCACGGCCTGAGCCAGGCGCTGCTGGCGCAGGGAAAGATTGCGGATGAGATTGCCTTCCTCCACACTGTCCACAGAGACGACGACCTGACCATCGATCTCGCCGTCGCTTACGCGCGCAACGGAGCGCTGGAGCAGGCCGTCGACACGGTATCCACTGCGGTGGAGGCGACACCCGACTCAGTCAAACTCGTTAACACCCTGGTCACGCTCTACATCAAGGTTTCGCGTACCTTCGACGCACAGAAAATTGCGGAGAAGAGTTATCGACTGCACCCCGACGACTTCAGTGCGCAAATTTCTTACCTGCGCACGCTGGTCGTTAATGGCGACTGGGGACCCGCCATGCCCTTCGGCAAGAAAGTCGTCGCGGAAAATCCGCACTCTTTCGACGCGCTCTATCTCGAGGGCGTGCTCGAGCGCCAGTCGGGTGACTATACCGCTGCGCGCCAACACCTGTTGGCTGCTGCCGCCATGGACCCGTCGCTCGCCAACCTCCACGAGAATCTCGGCATTACGCTTTCGCGGCTCCACGAAACGGCTGACGCCAAAACCCAGTTAGAACAAGCCATCACCCTGGGTGACAAAGATCCGGAGACGCACTTCGAACTGGCCGCTGTTCTGCGCTCGCTCGGCGACGCCGACGGCGCCCGTCAGGAGATGGCGCGGTACCAGGCTGCCGTCAAAGAAAAAGACGCCGGTTCTCTCGCCGTCAGCAAAGCTTCAGAGGCCGCGCTGGCTCTCGATAAAGGAGACACACAGAGAGCGGTCGCACTTTATCGCGAAGCCTTTATCGCAACCCCAAAAAACGCGCTGCTCGGCTACAAACTCTCCGTGGCTCTGGACAAAGCAGGCGACACCGACGGCGAGCAGGCGGTACTGGAACAAGTGATCGCCATCGATCCCACCATCGCGCTGGCGCAAAACCAGCTTGGCTATCTCGATTCCCGTCGCGGCGATTATCCTTCGGCCGAGTCACACTTCCGCGAAGCGGTCACGTCGGCGCCCGCATTCACGCAGGCCTGGATCAGCCTCGCCGCTACTCTCGGCATGGAGTCGAAATTGCCCGAGGCGCAGCAGGCGATCGCCAGCGCTCTCCATCTCGACCCGCAAAACACCGAAGCGCAGCAGCTACAGCACGACCTGGCCGCCGCGCAGAACCTCCAGCCCCACTAAAGCCGATTCGCAGATCATGACCAGCCCATGGACGAGACGCCGCCTGTTGCGCACCCTTCCGGTCGCTGTCGCTCCTGTGTTCCTGCCTCGAGGCGCGCGCGGCGCGGGCTCGCCTTCCCCGCCGTTCTCGCGATTCGTGGACGTGGGCGCGCAGGCTGGACTCACGCACCCCACCTTCTACGGTGAGAACGAAAAATCGACCTACATCCTCGAAGTCATGGGCGCCGGTTGCGCGTTCATCGACTACGACAACGACGGCTGGATGGACATCTTTATGCTGAGCGGCCGCCGCCTTGAGAGCGTCCCCGCCGGGTCCAGCAATCGCCTCTACAAAAACAACCGCGACGGGACCTTCACCGACGTTACGGAAAAAGCCGGCCTCGCCGACGCGGGCTGGGCGATGGGTGTTTGCGTCGGTGACTATGACAACGACGGCTTCGACGACCTTTTCGTCACCTATTACGGGCAGAATCGGCTTTATCACAACAACGGCAACGGCACCTTTTCCGACGTGACAGAGAAAGCCGGGCTCCTCCAGCCTGGCATCCACTATGCCTCCGGCTGCACGTTTATCGAGCGCAATCGCAATGGGCTGCTCGACCTTTTCGTCGCCAACTATCTTGACGTCGATCTGGTTCACGGGCCCAAGCCATCGATGCAGATTCCCAACTGCAATTACGAGGGTGTGCCCGTGAACTGCGGCCCGATCGGCATGCAGTCGCTCAAGCAGTATCTTTTCCGCAACAACGGCGACGGCTCGTTTACCGACGTCTCAAAGGAGTCCGGCATCGCCAATCTCACCGGCTCCTACGGTCTGACTGCCGTTGCCGTCGACGTCGATGAAGACGGCTGGCCCGACATCTTTCTGGCCTGCGACGCGACCTTCAGCTACATGCTGATGAACAATCGCGACGGCACCTTTCGCGAAGAGGCTCTGCTGCGGGGCGTCGCTGTTTCGTCGGAAGGGCAACGCATGAGCGGGATGGGGGTCGGCATCGGCGACTTCTCCCTCAGCGGCCATCTGGATATCGTCCGCACTCACTTCTACAACCAATCCGCCGGCCTCTATCGCAACGACGGCAAAGGTAACTTTGACGACGTCTCCAGCCAGGCAGGCCTCGCCGTCGAGCGCCGCTACATCTGCTGGGGCACCGATCTCGTCGACTTCGACAACGACGGATATCCCGACATCCTCATCGTCACCGGAACCGTCTATCCGGAACTCGAAAGCATCTTTCCCTCGCGCTTTCCCCGCCGCACGCCGCGCATTCTGTTTCGCAATCAGGGCAATGGCACGTTCGTCGAAATGGGCGACGAGGCCGGTCCGGGCATCAGCGCGCGGGACTCCTCCCGCGGCGTCGCCTTTGGCGACTTCGACAACGACGGCGACGTGGATGTGCTCATCATGAACCGCAATGAGCCACCGTCACTGTTACGCAACGACGCTCCAAAAGACAATCGCTGGATCAAGATTCGTCTCGAAGGGACGAAGAGCAACCGCAGCGCCATCGGCGCGCGTGTGCTCGCTCACTACGGCGGAAAAGTCCAGGCCCAGGCGGTCACCAGTCAGATCAGCTATCTCTCCGTCAACGACCCACGCCTGCACTTCGGCCTCGGCACTGCTGCCACCGCTGACATTGACGTTTTCTGGCCCAGCGGAGCGAAGGAAAGCTACGCCGGCCTGGCGGCGGGCAAGCTTCACACGATTAAGGAAGGCAAGGGCGTCATCCCGGGAAGGCCCTTCGGCAGGTAAGCTCAAGGCGCCTATCCGAGCTTCACCGGGAAGCTGTCCCAGCGGCTTGATGACCCATGCGCGAAGCACATCCGCTCGGACGGCCAGCCCTATTGAGCACCGTTGCGGAATACTTCTTCCGCGTAGTAATTTTCCACGCGCGCCTGATTGCGCAGCATCTCCAGAAACGCATTCTTCAGCAGCTGCTCGCGGCTGTCCCGCAGTTGCTGACGGATCGCCTGCTGCACGCGCGGATCGCTCTGCTGCCGTTGCCCGGCAACCTCGCGATCGATCAGCTTATAAATTGCAAACCCCACCGCCTGCTTCGAGCCCGGGCCGCCGCCAAAAACCGGCAGGATATCGGTCACTTGTCCCGGCCTCAACTTTGAGATCGCCGCGTATACGTCGGGATCGCTGCGCAGCTGCGACTCGGCAATGAATCCCATATCCCCGCCATTGCCTGCGGTGTTCGGATTCTCGGAAAAATTCATCGCCAGCGTGGCAAAATCATCGCCGCTCTCCAGCTTGTTATGCAGCACCTCGATCTTCCGTTTGGCATCCGCCTCGTTCATCGCCTTACTGTTCTGCAGATTGCCCACCTGCTGCGGCGGCATCGGCGCGGCGGTCACAATAATCTGCGCCAGATGATAGTTCGGTTCGATCAGATTGAAGTCCGCCTTGTGCTCGTTGTAATAGTTGGCGATGTCCCCGTCGGTGATGTTGATCCGCGACGTGATTTCCTTGTTGAACAGCTTTTCTTCGGTTCGATTGCGCCGGATCTCCCGCTTCAGATCGTCAAGCGTCAGATGCTGCGAGTCCAGCCGCTTTTGAAATTCTTCGGGCGTAAACGGCGCTTTGATCTCATTCAGCCGTTCTGCCACTTCGTCGTCCGTTGCGACCAGGTTCTGCTTCCCCGCCCGCTGCATCACGATCTCTTCGTCGATCAACTGGCGAACGATGTTCAGGCGCGTGACTTCCGCCTGCACCTTCGACGGCGTCTGGTGAGACTGGCCCAGATTGTTCTGAAAGATGGTCTCCACTTCAGAGCGCTGGATGGGCTTGCCGTTCACTGTCGCCACCGTGTTGGCATCGTGCGCTTTCTGGCAGCCGAGGCAAAACGCCAGCGTCACCGCCAGTCCTGCCAGCCTTAATATTCGATTGGTGGTATCAGCGCCGCATGCGCTGGATGAATCCGATTGAGAAGTCAACAATTTCTCCCTGCCTGCGGCGCCACGAATCGGGGGGCGGCGCTTCACTTTCAGAATAAATGTGGCCGGTTCGCCCTGCATAGACTATCTCCCCGGCGCCGACGGCACACTGGCCGCGGCCGGCGCAGATACCGGCGGAGTTATGCCCTGCTCCGTCAGCGCCCGGTCGATCATGATCCACAGCTGATGCTGTTCCAGCTGGCCGGCCCACCGTTCACCACTTACAAAAAATGTGGGCGTCGCGTTGACACCCGCTTTGTCCCCCGCCTTCATCTCCGCAATCACCTTGCTGTCGTCCTGTTTCGCCAGGCACGCATCCAGCTTCGCCGCGTCCAGATGTTCCCGCGCCCCCTCCTGATCCGCCAGCTTGTCCAGGGTCGCCGTCGACTTCATCGGATTGTTATCCGGCCCGCTTACATCCTGGCCGTGCGTGTGCAGGTAGTCGACGTAATTCCAGTAGGCATCGGCATTCTGCGCCGCTAAACAGTTGGCGTCCACCGCCGCGTGCATGGCCCACGGGTGAATTTCCACCAACGGGTAATCCAGATACACAAATTTCACCAGCCCCTTGTATCGATCCAGGGTGGCCGGGAAAAATTCGGCATTCATCTGCGCGCAATAAGGGCACTCCAGATCGTCGAAGTTCACGATCGTCACTTTCGCGTCGGGATTCCCGCGCACAGGACGGCCTTCGGTCGGCAGGGTCGTCGCCGGATCGAGCCCGATATCCCATTTCGAAAGCCGTGCCAGCGTGTTCGAGTCCTTCGACAGCAAAAAGTCGACCATCTGTTTTTTCTGCGGCTGGCTGGGCAGCGAAAACGTAACGGCGATGCTGTCATATCCGCTCACATCGCTCTTTTGCCGGGGACCGATCGTAACCTCGTACTGTGGCGGCACACCCAGTTCGGAGCGGATCATGGTCTCGATTTTGCGCTCCAGGCCCGGTACAGGGGTGGGATTGACCGGAGCCGGTACAGCTGACGCAGCCGGTGTCGCCGGGGGTGTAGCCGCATTGGAAGAATTTTGCTGTGCTGTGCAGCTGGCCGCGAGAATCAGCACGCAGGCTGCAGGGAAAAACCTTTTCAACAAGAAAACCGCCTTCTTCGGCCCAAAAAGCCGCCATCCTGGGAAACACTTTGCTTATTATCGCAGTTCGCCTCCCGCGGTCCCGCCCTGGCTGTCCCCTGCGCTCTGCGCTCAATCCTCCTCAGAAGACGCTGATCCGATGCGCCAGATCGCCAATATTCGCGAAGCCCGCAAAATTCAGGCTGTAGAAATACTCCGTGTCGTCGCGAATCGACCCCAGCGAGAACCGCCGGTACTGAAAATCGAACCCGCAGCAGTTCCAGTTGTACTGCGTCTGCAGCGCCCCATATTGCAGTTGCTGGTGGACGAGATCGTAGGCCGCGTTCAGGCCCACGCTCGGCCCCAGTTTGCTGGCGGCCCCGTAAATCGCAGCCAGATGAATCTGGTTGAACGGATTCGGCGCGTTCGGCGATCCGGGCGGCATCTTCGCTGTCGTCAGCGGCGTCGCGCCCAACGGCACATTCACGTAGCCGTCGCCGAACTGAAACCGGTAGGCCCCGTGCTGATAGCCCGCAAAAACATTGCTGGAGGTAATCTTCCCTTCCTTCGCGTCGTAATCCAGATCCCACTCTACGTCGGTCGCCGTTGTTGTTCGCATCCGCAGCCGCGAAATTACCGGCGAATTGTGACGCGCCTCCGTCAGAAAATCGATGCCCGTGAAATCCAGCGTGGTCTCCACCGGATTCGGCGTGCCGCGGGTGATCGCATGGTCGAAGTTCGGCTCGAAGTAGTATTTCTGCGCCACCCGCCATGTAATCCAGTCGCGCGTCCCGCCGCCGCACATCGTGTCCGGACCCAGCGCCTCATCGCCGGTGTAGGGATGCGGATGCAGATGCCGCAAAAACAGGCGCTGCGTCAACCCATACTCCAACTCGTTGGTGTTGCTGACCACGTCGGTGTCATCGAACCGTAAAATCTGCCGAAAATTGTTGATACCCGTCACGTAGCGGTACTGCAGATCCGGCTCGATGGTATGCCGCAGATCGCCGCCCAGCAGATGCACCAGCCATGGCGAGTGAAAATCCCGCTCCAGTGCCGCTGGACGGAGTTCAAATCCCGTCTCAATATCCGATCGCGTGGTCCCCGCACTGCGCAATACCGGTATCTGGTCCAGATCCGACGGAAACTGGCTCTTCCCGTACCACGTTCCCCTGAACGCGACGTTCGGCCTGAAGGTCCACCCGTCAAAATGCAGCGGCATAGAGATGTGCGGATAGAAATCCAGCCGCGGCACCTCAGCCGAAGTTCGAAACGCCGGATAGTCGAAGCGCGACATCGCTCCCGCAGACCCGGTGAATCCCCACCACACTGGAGAAGCGCTGAGCGGGCCACCCAGATGACGGTCCGCGGATTCCACATCCACCATCGGAAGATGCAGAATCCTCACCTCATCGCCCACCACGGTGGAACTTTGAAAATCCTGGTACCGGTTCATGCGCACGCTGGCCCAGAAGTCGCGATCCTCATGTGTCACAAATGCCTGCGACTTCACCTCGGAGTTAATGGCAATCGCGTAGTCTTCCTCGAACACCAACCGATAAATGTAAGAGCTCAGGTACTCCATGTCCGCCACTCCGGTCGTGTGCGGCGAAAAGTCGAACCGCCCGTCTCCGCTCACATCGATCCCACCCTGGTTTGTGAAGGTTCCGTTCCCCATGGAAAGCCCCCGGTCCAGCAGGCTGTGAAAGTGAATCGTCCCGAAATCTTCGCCCGCCCCCCGATAGCGAAATAAGCCGTTCGGCGCCCAGCCGCGCTTGGAGTAATACTGTGACGCGATCGTCAAATCCGCGCTTCGCCCCAGGGTGAGGTAAAAACCCTCTCCCAGAATCAGACCCTTCGTGGTGTTGTTGCCGACGTACGGCAGCAGAATGCCTGACTGGCGCTGGACCTCCACCGCATGAGTGACATAGGGCATGTACATCACGGGCATATTGAAAATCTCGAACAAGCCGTTGCTGGCCTTCGCCACCCCGTGGTTCAGCTCCATCATGTGCGAGAGAATTCGCCAGTCCGGCCTGGGCAAGCGGCACGAGGTCATCGTGCCGTGAATCACGCGGTAATGCCCTTGCCCCAGCTGCAACACCTCCCGTCCGGTAAGCGCAAAGGGGTTCGGCGCGGTAAACACCATCCGTCCCCGTGGATTGCGCTCGACCCCCAGCGTCCCCACCACATTGAAGAAATCCCCGGTATCGGCATCCGCGTTGATGGTGCCGCGATCGGCTTCAAAGTGCTCATCGTCGGGGCCGCCGTCAATCATCAGGTGCCCCTGAGCCTCGATCTTCCCGGAGCCATCGTTGTAGGTCGCATGGTCGGCGTGAACGATGTAATTGCGGTAATAGATCACCACGTCACCGTCCAGCGTGTAGAGGTTGCTGTCCTTCAATCCCTGGCGCGACTGCGTGTTCGCCACCAGCTTTACCGACACACCCTCTGGTGGCTGAGGGACGACATGTGCTTCAGGGAGGGTGCTCTGCAGGCTGGGATCGTCCGGCAAGCCGGCAGGAGCGGCGGCGGGAGTTGCGTTTTGCCCAAGGGTTGAAGGGGGAAGCTCGGTGGTTACCGTCTGCGCCCAAACCCGCGGCTGCAAGAGCAGATACAGCGTGATACACCAAAGCAGGCGGGTTCTCATTGCGCGCGGCAATTCCAGCATAGCAAAGCGCAAGGCTCTCGGTTCCCCGCTCTATTGTTTCCTGGTTCTGTCCTGTTAACTGAACGAACGCCGTTTTACGTGCGTAGTTTCGACGCGGATGCAGCAGAATAGGGATGAGGAATATTTGACCGCTTCGACCTTCAACCTCGATTCCCCCCCGCCCGAGGCACCGGTGCACCACGATTTGCCGCAGACGCAGGAATGGAAGCAGGAAATCAGCGCCCGCGTGCGCGCCCACCGCAACCGAACCAGCCGCGTGCCCGCCAATCAACCGCCCCTCCCTGGCATGGAGGAGGCCGTCTCCCCCGTCGCGGCCCGGGTCGCAGAACGCTACGCCCGGCTTCCCTCCTACCGCGAAATGCTCGCGGCCCAGGCGGCTGCTGCAGAATCTGCGATCGATTCTCACGTCACAGCCGCAACGCCGGCCCCTGCGGACCAGGGCCTGCTGCCGGCGTCCGCCGCCGAGCCGCACATCGAATTCGAATCACCCTCCGCCGCGCCAGCGCCCGAGCCCTGGCAGCCCGATCTCATCCGTTATTCCGTCAGCAGCGATTCGCTTCCACCACCACGTTCCACGCCCGCCGAAGCGCGCGTCGCTATCCCAACTGACTTCCAGTCGGCAAACGACCCCTTCTGCATGGCGGACCCGATGGAGGCCGCTGTCATCGAACCCACTCTGCCCTTGCCTGCCCACGTCGTCACTTCCCCACGGGAGCTGGTGGCCCAGCGCAAAGCCCGTCCCCGCCTGGCCGAAGGCCCCCTGACCGACGATCCGCCCGCTCATCCCGCGGCCCTTGCGTTCGAGACTCAATCGGTTGCCGAAGGCTCGCAGCCCATGCCACACTCATTTGCGGAGGACACTCAGTCACGGGATGCCGGCGTCCTGTCATCCGTCTCGCCGGTGCGGCGCCCATCCGCTCCCACTGCCCCTGAATGGCGATCGATCCACCTGGACACGGAGGCCCCCATCCGCGAGCCCAAATCATCTTTTGCTGCCGCCGACGGGCCGATTCTCCACGTCGCTTCGCTCGAGGACCGCGTGTTCGCGGGACTGGTGGACACTGCCCTTACCCTGTCCGCCTTCCTGCTTTTCGCGCTGGTTTTCGCTCTATGCTCCACCAGCCTGCCCCATGGACGCTCAGCTTTCATCGGAGCGGCTGCCACGCTGTTCGCTATGTGGTTGCTTTATCAGCTTCTTTTTTTTACGCTGACCGACGCCACCCCCGGCATGCACTACGCCAAAATCGCCCTCTGCACTTTCGATGACGACAATCCCAGGCGCAACGTTTTGCGCGCACGCATCGCAGCGCAACTGCTTTCTGCTCTGCCGCTCGGCCTTGGTTTTTTGTGGGTTCTCTTCGATGAAGACAGCCTCGGCTGGCACGACCGCATTACCCGGACCTACCAGCGCAGCTACCGAGAAGACTGACCCCTTGGTAACTCCCCAGCGAATGCGCTACTTTTAATCGAAAATTCGCATCCCATTTTGGGTGACGACGACAACGCTGCCCACCACTGCGACCAATTCAGGACCCTGGCACGGCCAGTTTGAAGGCCACGCCCGCGTCTATATGGTCCTTGCTTTGATGGAAGCTGCCGGTCTGGTTATCGCTCCCTGGCTCCTGGGCTGGATCGCGATTCTCCACCATCCTGGCCGCATTTACGCCACCGACCTGCCCGTCCCGCCCGGCTGGCTCGCGTTCATTGATTTGCTTGGCATCATCCTTGCCTATGCCTGGTTCTCGTTGTACCGGCGCCTCGGAACAAAAATCGCAGAAGGCGCTGCTGGCTATCCGTTCCTCGATCGCATTCGTCTTACCATGTCGCTGCTGGCGCAGAATGTTCTCGCCCTGGTGATCCTGATCGCGATCAAAGTGCGCTAAG
Organism: Acidobacteriaceae bacterium; assembly: GCA_036490815.1. Classification (GTDB taxonomy): domain Bacteria; phylum Acidobacteriota; class Terriglobia; order Terriglobales; family Acidobacteriaceae; genus Palsa-343. Next base: position 47,120 of record DASXDF010000025.1, on the reverse strand, counting down.
CAAAACTTGCCGCGGGTTCGCGGGAACAGCGTTGGCTACTGGCTATTCCCTGTTCCCTGCTTTTGGTATTCGAAGCGCCACCGTTGCCGCCGCTCGCCCGACTCAAACCGCCCGTTCCACTCCAGCCAGTAGCGGTCCGCATCCATCGTCTCCGGATAATGCTCCTTTGCCGGGTAGGGATAGCGGCTCATCTGGTGGAACGGCATTTGCGCTACCGTAAACGGCGATGCCTCCCACCAATCCATGTCCTTCACAAAGCCGTTCGCGTAGAAGAAGTAGTCGCGCGCCCAGCCTGCAGGGAGCGCCGGCAGCGCAGCAGGACTGAACTCCGCATCGATCTCTTCGCCGGTTCCGAAAATTACGTACCGGTTATCGATGTTCTTCAGCAGCGGCGTCACTTCCCCGTACCGTGTGTACATTCCCCGCGCCCAGAAGAAGGGCCCGGTGGCGCTGATCCGACTGTAGTCGTAGGTCAGCTCGCCTGGCGTCCCGCCCTCCACCTGCTTCGGATAGCCGCGGAAGGCCAGATGCGCCGTAGCCAGTGGAATTTCGGTTCGACGAACGTGCTCCGCCACATCCGGCCCGTTATCCACGCGCACGCGATCCCAATAGATTTGGAGATTGGTTGAGATTCGAATCTTCCGCGCACCTGCGGGCAGCTTGCCGCTCAGATCGACGACAATCGTCCGCGGCAATCCCGCCGGAAATCCCATGTCCTCGATGATTCGCTTCCAGCTGCCATCGGGCATCTGCGCATCGACATGCGGCGGTGCCGGCTGCAATCCGGCCTGCCACGCTGCGTACATCGAGCTGGCGCTGAAATATTCGATATACCCATCGAGCAGCAGGCGCAACGGACGCTCCGGCGACCACGCTCCAACATCCAGCGTCAGAGCGTGCTGGTTCGCAAACCCTGCATAGGCCAGATTCGTAAAGTCGCGCACGTAGCGGTGATCGCGTTCCGCCAGCAGGTCGCGCACATCGCGGCCGCTGTCGTCCCATGCTCCGACGACTGGCCGGGGCTGTGACACCGCGACCGTCTTTCCGGAAGCGAACGGAGGCTCGCTCAGGAATCTTTCGTCCGGATAGACTTCCGTGCCCGCAGGATGATCGACTGCCACCAGCCGCAGCTGATCGATGTAGTTGACTTCTTCCATCGGCTCGCCAAACCGCAGGCTCAGCAGCCCATTGCGCGCCCGCAGCTTGTCGCCGTCGACCTTCACCCACTCGTCAGGATCGTTCTGGTTGGTTGCCGCCGGCGAAACCCAGTGACCCACCACCGCCGCGCCAATCACGTCCGAGACAAACTGATACTGCTTGCCATCCCAGGCAAACAGGGTTGGGCAGGAGCTTCCGCGCCGATCCAGCTCCTTCAGCGCCAGCTGTTTGTTCGCGCTGATGTCGATCTCGTCCTGAGGAACCCCGGTTGGCCACAGCAGCCGCACCACATCGGCTTTCTCTGCCTGTCCCAGGCCCGCAACAATCTCCGTCGATCCCTGGCTCAAATAGCCTGAACCGCCGGTAATCTCAAACTTCTGCCACTGGCCGCCGGCGAACACTTCCACCTTCGTCCCGATCGCGGTTTTGTTGTCGGCCAGTCCGGCCAGCGCAATGCGCAGCGAATGATTCTTGTTCCCACCGACGTTCTTCAGCACCACCGGCGGCCCGTACCACTGCGTTACGATCAAATCCGTAGCGCCGTCTCCGTCCACATCTGCCGCGATCACTGATCGCAGCTGCGGCAGGTCGATCTTGTCCAGCCCCAGCGCCGCGCTGACATCTTCAAAGCCTTTCGGCCCGAGATTGCGGAACAGGTGCAGCTCTGTTTTGCTCCCAATCTCGAGCACCGCCGCAAGGTCGATCCAGCCATCGTTATCGAAGTCGATGGGCGTCACGCCCCAGGCACCGGTCACCCCTGCGGGCAGCGGCAACTGCACCCGCTTGAAACTGTTGCCCTCGACATTCCGCCACAATGTCAGGCCTGGTGCGCCCGCATGCGTCACCGCAACATCCATCCACCCGTCTTTGTCGAAATCGAAAACCGCCACGCCCCGTGTCGCCGGCACGCTCGCGTCATCGTAAAGAGGGACTGGCTTGAACGCGCCCTCGCGCTGATTCAGGTAAATGACGGGCGCGCCTTTGTCCCCGGTCACGACCAGATCCACGGCGCGATCGTTGTTGATGTCCGAGAGGATCGCCTGCGTCGTGGCGCCTTTGCCGCCGAGCCCGGTTGGGCCGGTCCACTCGGTGAAGGTTGAGTTCCCGTTGTTCCGCCACATCACGTTGGCGCCCGTGCCGGGCCCATTTGATCCCGTGACAAACAAATCCAGATCGCCATCATGATCGAAGTCCACAAACGTCAGCCCAGCCGGATGATTCGCCTGCTGGATCCCGGCCTTCGCCGTCACATCTTCAAACTTTCCGCCCCCGAGGTTGTGAAACAGGATGATCTGGTCCTTCATGGCGATGGCCAGATCCGGCAACCCATCGTTGTCGAAATCGCCCACCGCGCAGGCGACACCTTCCCCGTTGCCTTTCAGCCCCGTATCGCTCTCAGCGACCCGTTCGAACTTCCCATTCTTCAGGTTGCGATACGTCCCGATGGCATGCTCGCCGTTGCCCATCACGACAAGATCCTGCGACCCCGGACCCCACAGGTCGATGACGCAGGCCCCCGCCCCTTCTGTCGACAGGCCGCGCGTGTGCGGACCGGGCCATGGTTCTCCGGTCCAGGCCTCAAACCGCACCGGAATCATCGCCCCCACCGCGGCCGCCGGCAGCCGCATTTCTTCCATCGTCGAGTAGTGCCCGCGCTCGCCATACCCCACGCTCAGCGGCGAGGCAATTTTGGCCTGCGTGTAGTGTTGGAAAAACTTCAGGTGCTCGTGCGCCTCGTCCACCCGTCCCGCCCGCTGCAGGGCGCGTGCGAGGCCAAACTCCGCCGACGCATGACGAGGCTGCAGCTTGAGCGCCATTTGAAACTCCGCAATCGCCCCGTTCATGTCGCCGAGGCTCATGTTCAGCGATCCTACGAAGTAGTGCGCATCGGCGTCGTTCGCGTCGATCGCGACGACCTTCTTCATGTCCTCGATCGCTTCCTTCTGGTTCGCCTCATCCATCTCCGTCAGGCCGAGGTTGTACCAGGCGCGCGGATTGTCGGGCGCCATCCGCGCCGCCTCTCGCAGTGCCTGCTCCGCTTCCGGAAGCTTCTGCAGATAGAGCAGCGCAATACCCTCGTTCAGCACCGGAATCGCCGACTGCGGATCGGCCGCGCGCGCTTCCTGAAGCTTCGCTGCTGCTTTTTCCGTCAGCTGCTGATTCATCAGCGCCACGCCAATGCCATTGAGCCGCGCCGCCTCTGCCGGGTTTTGATTCTCAGCGGCAGGCCGCGCGTTCAGCGCCGTCAGCGCACCAATCAGCAGAATGCCGGGCACCGTAAAACTGAGAACAGTATTTCTGAACGCTGAGCGCTGCAGGCTGGACGTTGGTTTTTTGGATGGCATGCTTCGTCGTCTATTATAGGGATCAGGAAACACACCGCGCGTCTCATGGTGCCGCGCAAGCTCGATGCGCATCCGGTTCTTGCTCCGGACGCAAAATCGAGCGCGCCTTATGCGCGACGCTCAAGCAATGCCGATACTGTTTGATGCCTTGCGCGAAGCGCGGCCGCCTGGGCGGCCCTTCCTAGCCGCCGATGTGGACCATGCTGCGGGAAGGCTTGAGAAACTCCGGTTCGCCGATGTGATGGCGCGCTTCTTTCTGCTCCACGGTTCGCCGGATAAACTGTGCCAGATCCCCATCGCTGCCGCCGCGCTGCAGTACGCCATACAGATCGTGATCGCTCTGCGAAAAGAGGCAGGTGCGAATCTTTCCATCCGAAGTAAGCCGTACGCGGCTGCAGTGGCCGCAAAACGCCTGCGTCACCGGCGCGATGATTCCCATCTCCCCCACGCCGTCGTCGAAGGTGTAGCGCACCGCTGTTTCGCTGGCAGTGTTGGGGGCCATCCGCACCACGGGGCGAAAACTGCCCAGCGCCTCGACGATCTCCCGTAGCGAAACTACGCACTCCGGCGTCCACAGGCGGTCCTCTTCGAGCGGCATGAACTCGATGAACCGCACGATTACGCCCTCTTCCCGCGAGAATTGCGCGAACCGCACGATCTGATCCTCGTTAAACCCGCGCAGCAGCACGCAGTTCACTTTCACCGGTGCGAGGCCTGCTCTCTTCGCGGCGCGAATCCCCGCCAGCACGCGTTCGTAGCTGCCCGGCACCCGCGTGATGCGCACAAACTTCTCCGCATCCACTGCGTCCATGCTCACCGTAATGCGGCTCAGCCCGGCAGCGCGCAGCGGCTCCGCCATCGTTTCCAGCAGATGCCCATTCGTGGTCAGCGCAATATCCAGCGGATCCCCGTCCAGCGTCCGAAGCGCGCTCAGCTCCCGAATCAAATCTGTCAGCCCGCGGCGCAACAGCGGCTCGCCACCGGTCAGCCGGACCTTCTCGATGCCGAGGCTGACAAACACTCGCGCCATGCGGAGATAATCCGCAATCGGCAGCTCCGCATATACGGCGCCGTCATTGCCGGTGCGGCAATAAACGCATTTGTAATTGCAGCGATCCGTCACCGAAATGCGCAGGTCGGTAATCGCCCGGCCGTGCTTGTCAATCAGCCGCTCCGCCTTCCCGGCAGCGGTATTCTGGACGGATTCAAGGGCGGTCGCCATGAGCCTCTACTTTATTCGATGCGCCCATCGACCGTCAGCTTCAAGCAAGCCGGTCGAACTGGCGAGCATCGTCATACCGGTGCAATGGCTTCCACGAGTGAAAGCGCTTCTGACACTGGAGGCACCGGTAGGGTTTCAATCCAAAAGCGCGGCAGAGAATATCTGACCACCGCCGGCGTGAGCGGCGCAGCTCGTCCGATGAACCGCACCGCGGGCATACAAGAGCCTTTCTGCTCATACAAAAACCTGTCCGCTTTTCATTGATCACGCACCCATCCCCGCGACGTCGTCCCGGCAGCGCGTTTCCTCAGCAGCTAAGGCAACCCATCAGCGACCGCTTCCGTTTAAATTGTCCACCAATACTGCGCTCAACCGAAGCCTGGTCAATGAAAAATCTGATGAAACCCGCCTACATCCCGTCGTAGTTCGGGCCTCCGCCACCCTCCGGCGGAACCCACGTGATGATCTGGTACGGGTCCATGATGTCGCACGTCTTGCAGTGAACGCAGTTGGTGAAATTGATCTTCAGTTCTTTCGACGAACCGCCGTCACCGCTGTCAACCATCTCGTACACCGCAGCCGGACAAAAATACTGGCACGGGTTGCCAAATTCCTTTGTGCAGCGCTCGCTGCAGACGTTCAGATCGGCCACCACCAGGTGCACCGGCTGATCCTCGTCGTGGCGGGTGCCCGAGTGAAACACATCCGTCAGCCGATCGAAGGTCAGCTTTCCGTCGCCCTTCGCGTTCCCAATCATCGCGGCGCGCTTCTCGTCCGCCGGTCCAATCGCGTCCACGGGCTCCATCCGGGTGAACCCCGCCTGATTCTTCGCGTCCGGGCCCAGATTCCCGCCGCGCATCACCTCCTGAATCCCCGCCTTCACCATACCTTCGAGCATTCCGTGCTCGAACCCCTGGTGAAAATTCCGCACGCGCCACAACTCCTCACGGATCCAGCTGCGATCGACGGCGGCCTTATATTCGCTCAGCGTGTCGGCTGAACTGTCGCCGCTCACCAGAGCGTCGAAGGCGGCCTCCGCCGCCAGCATCCCACTCTTAATCGCCAGGTGAATGCCCTTCAGCCGCTGTGAGTTCAGGAAGCTCGCCGAGTCCCCCAGCAGCATCCACCCGTTTCCATAAATCCGCGGCATCGTGAGCCACCCGCCGTACGGCAGGCTCTTCGCGCCGTAGCGGATCATCTTTCCGCCTTCCAGAATCCGCCGCGCAAAGCCGTGCTCCTTGAAGCTCTGGAACACATGATGCGGATCGGTGCGCGGGTCCTGGTAATCGAGCCCCGTCACGTAGCCAACCGAAACCAGCGTATCCGTGATGCCGTAAACCCATGCCCCACCGTATTCGCGCGCCGTGAGCGGATAGCCCAGTGTGTAAAGAACCTCGCCCTTCGCCACGCGCCCCGCTGGAATCTCCCACAATTCCTTGATCCCAACGCCGTAGGTTTGCGCGTGTTCCGGATCTTCGAGGGCCAGCCGCCCAATCACTTCCTTCGCACAATTGCCGCGCGTTCCCTCTGCCAGGATAGTGAGCTTCGCGCGCAATTCGTATCCGGGCTCGAAGTTGCCCTTCGGCCGGCCCTCTTTGTCCACGCCCTTGTCATCGGTCAGCACACCGGCCACGCGCGCGGTCTCCACATCTTTGCTGTCCGAATCCCACAGCACATCGGCCGCCGCAAACCCCGTGAAGATCGTGATCCCGGCTTCCTCCACCTTCTGCGCCATCCACTTCACAAACTTATTCAGCGAGATGACATAGTTTCCGTGATCGCGGAGCGGCGGCGGCACAATGGGAGCCTTGTATTGCCCGGTCCTGGTCAGGTACCAGACCGACTCCTTCGTGACCTCGGCATCGAGCGGGGCTTCGTTCTCAAAGCCCGGCAGCAATTCCTTGATCGAACGCGGATCGAGCAGCGCGCCCGACAGGCAGTGCTGCCCTGCCTCGCGCGACTTCTCGAGCACGTTGATGTCGTCTTTGGAGATCGGCGTCTCCGGATGCGCGATATTGTGCTCATCGATCAGCTGCGCCAGGCGCAGTGCGCACGCCATGCCCGCGGGCCCTCCGCCAACAATCACCACGTCGGCGTCCATGCGGGGCCGCTCAATTCCCTCAATTGGTTTTCTAAAAACGGTCATAGGACCGACCATCTTACCAGCCAACTCAGGTTGCTGACTCGGCCCCAGCGCTCGCCAGCGCGAGCGTCGCCATCAGGGCCCGCGCACGTCCTTCGGAATACCGGTGAATCACCGTCATCAATCCCGCAGCCGCCATAACCGGCAGTGCCATCGTCAGCAAGCCGCGCTGGAATCCACCAGTCAAATCAATGGAAATCCCCATCCAGGACGGCCCGATAAATCCACCCAGAATCCCGATCATGTTTACGGTCGCGATCCCCGCCGCCGCCGAGCGTCCCCGCAGGAATCCTGAAGGAATGGTCCACAGGGGCGCCTGCATGGCCGTGAAACCCATCATCATGAGAACCAGCGCCGGCAGCACCACAACAGGCCGCACGGATAGCCCCGCGCACACGTATCCCGCAGCCATCACAAAGACCGGCACAACAATGTGCCAATACCGCTCCCTCGTCCGGTCTGAATGCGCTCCGTTCACCCACATCGCGAACGCGCCCAGCGCGCCGAGACCAGCAATGATGAACCCAACTTTGGTTGTGCTCAGCCCCGTCACCTGCTGCACCAAAGCCGGAGCGCTGAACGCGTAGCCGTAGCTCGCCAGCAGCACACAGAAGAAGAGCCCACCCAGCAGCCAGACACGCGGATCGCGAAACGCCCGCGCCGCATCGTGACTGCCATGCGCCGCTTCGCCCGGCTCATCCTGCAGCTTTTTGAGTATCCAGTTCCGCTCCCCATCTGTCAGCCACCGGGCTTTGGCCGGGCTATCCGGCAGACCCAGGAGGAAGACCAGACTCATCGCTACCGCCGGAACCCCTTCCAGCACCAGCAGCCACTGCCATCCCGCCAGGTGTCCACGCCCATCCAGATGCAGCAGCCACCCGGCCAGCGCACCCATCACCGTCGAGGCCAACGGATACGCGATGTAAAACCGGGCCACCGCCCGCGATCGTTCCCCCGAAGGAAACCACTGCGACAGATAGAAAATTACGCCGGGGAAAAAGCCCGCCTCGGCCACGCCCAGCAACAAACGGCCTGCATAAAACTCCATGGGCGTTCGAACGAAGATCATGGCCATCGAGATCAGGCCCCAGGTCAGCATGATGCGCGCCAGCCATCGCCGCGCCCCAAAGCGGACCAGCAGCAGGTTCGAAGGAATCTCGCACGCCGCGTAGCTCAGGAAGAATAGCCCCGCCCCGAGCCCAAACACCGTCGCGCTGAAATTCAGCTGCCGATTCATCTGCAACGCGGCGAAGCTCACGTTCACGCGATCCATGTAGGCGATGCCGTAGCCCAAACCGATCAGCGGCAGCAGCCGGACACTCGCCTTACGCAGGGCCGCCCGTCCGACGACCTCCTCACTCAGCGGAGGGACCACGGCGAGCCCCGGCGAATCGGGTTTCCGCACCACATGGATTTTCTGCATAGGGGGCGAAGGGGATGGCCGATTCTAGCACCGGTAATTCCGGGAGCCCATGCCTTTATTTCAAGGCGTGCGTTTCCATGGATGAGCGCTTTTCGCTGACCGCTTCATCCGCCAACCGCTTTTTAGCTGCCTTTTACTTTCTTGATCTCTTCCGTCAGTGCCGGCACGACCTGGAACAGATCCCCTATAACGGCCACATCGGCAATTTCAAAAATTGGAGCCTCGGGATCTTTGTTGATCGCCACAATCGTCCGCGACCCCTTCATGCCGACGATGTGCTGGATCGCCCCGCTTACCCCAAGCGCGATATACAGCTTTGGCGCGACGGTTTGTCCCGATGAACCGATCTGCCGCTCCAGCGGCAGCCATCCGTTGTCGCAGATCGGCCGCGAAGCCGCCACTTCGCCGCCGAGCACGCCAGCGAGATTCTCCGCCAGCGGCATGTTCTTCTGCTCTTTAATCCCGCGCCCCACCGCAACGATCACTTCTGCCTGCGAAAGATCGACGGTCTGCTTCGCTTCCTGGAAAACTTCATGCGGCGTTACACGGGGAGCCGTATTTGCCACCGCAGCGGTTACATTTTCCACCGGTGCTGTTCCCGCTTCGGCCTGATCGCCGCGAAAGGCCCCAATCTGCAAGGTGGCCATCCACGGCGCGTCGCCGCCAAACGATACATCGGCGGCAAATTTCCCCTGGAACATCTGCCGCGTGAACCGGAGTGCGCCGCCTTCGACCTTGTAGCCGGTGGCATCAGAAATCAGCGTCCGATCGAGCGCGAGTGCCAGCCGCGGCGCAAAATCCCGCACCTGATAGGTGTGCGGAAACAGCACCAGCTTCGGCTGCTTCTCCTGAATGAATCCCTTCAGCGCATACACATAGGCGTCCGAGGTGTATGCCGCCAGCGCTTCGTTCCCCAGCGCAACCACTTTCCCGACCGCTTTGCCGGCCAACTCCTGCGCCAGGGCAGCGGTCCCCTCGCCCGGCAGTACGACCTCTACAGTCCAGCCCATTTCCTTTGCGATCGCCTGTGCCCCCGCGATCGTCTCGAAGGAAACCCGGTTCAGCTTTCCGTCCCGCTGCTCCGCCACCACCAGAATCAAATCGGCCATAACACACGTCAGGGGAGCCGCAGCTCCCCTTCATCCTTCCAAATTATCAACTACTGCCTGCTCCTGTGGGCGCGAAGCGCGTCCGCCCGGACGGCCAGTCCCTCAGTATTCGTGAATGCGTCCGCGCCGCAGATACGTCCCATACAAGCCGAAAATTACCGCCACCACCGCTGTCAGCACGTTGTAGTAGAACATCGGATGCACCCAGCCTGGCGAGTACGAGAGATCCTGTCCGGTCCACAGCAGCAGCAGAACCGCGAAGAATCCAAACTGCCCCGCCATCACCTGAAATACCAATCCCCACTGGCGCCGCTTGTCCAGCTTCGCCACCTGCGCCGGGTTCAGGTTCCGCTCTTCCATCGGGATGCTCAGATTCGCCATCGCTGGTCCTTCTCCTTCGTCTCGTTGCGCTCCATTATATCCGCGCTCTGCCGACGTTTTTCTAATCCCTGAACTCTAAACTTTTATTCCCTGCCTTTAGAGCACCCGCGCTTCGTTCTTCAGATACTCGACCACCTGCTTTGCGGCCTCGCCTGCCGGACCCTCAATTTTCCGCGTCTTCTTCTGGCTCCCCGGCACATAGAGCTTTTCGATTTTCTGGACGTGTTTCGAAAGCTTGCCCTCTACCTCTGCCCAGGCAACCTTGCGCAGCGGCTTCATCTTGGCCTGTTTGATGCCGATCAGCGTCGCATACCGCAGCTTGTTGATGCCGCTCTGGATGGTCAGCACCGCGGGCATGGTCATCTCGATGTGCTGATAGTGCCCGGCCTCCAGCTCCCGCTTAAGCTTCAGCCCGGCATCGGTTCTCTCGATGCCGATAATGATGGTCGCATGCGGAACGCTCAGAAGCTCTGCCAGCAGCACGCCCGTTTGCGCCGCGCCGAAGTCGTCCGACTGCAGGCCGGTCACGATCAGGTCAAAATGTTCGCCCTCAATCGCGGCTGCGATGGCACGTGCCGTGTTCGCCGCGTCCATCTGCGCAAACCGGTCGTCTTCCAGATGAATGGCCCGGTCCGCGCCCTTGGCAAGCGCCTCGCGCAACACCTGCTGGCTGCGCGCCGGCCCGGCAGTAATCGCCGTCACTTCGCCGCCATGTTTTTCCTTCTGGCGCAGGGCCTCTTCCAGCGCATAGGCATCGGGCTCATTCGTCTCCCACGAGACATCGTCCCGAATCCACGTTGCCTCGGCGTTCAGCCGCAGCGGCGCATCCTTCTGCGGAACCTGCTTGATGCAAACCAGAATCTTCATCGTCACCGAAAAGTATAACGAAGACGCGCGACCGGCCGCTCGACTCTGGTTCTTGGTTCCCTGCGCGAAACGCGTCGGCTTGAAATCCCTAGTCCTGTGGCGGAACTGTCAGCTTCTTTCTCGCGGCCGTCTGCCCATCAGCATTCGTCGCCTGCGCCGGGTCGCCGACGATGCCGTCATCGGGATTTGCCGTCGAGGCCAGTTCCGACTTCCGATACTTCGGCGCGCTCACGTAGCCGTGGATGTGATCTTTCGTGATGTCGTTGATGACCACCTGAATCGGCAGCTCCGTGTCCGGCTGATAGAACATCACCGGCTGATCGAGGTTCACATGCTTCTGCACCAGGTCGCGATCCTCCACCATCAGCTCCAGATCGGCGTACTGATGCTTCAGGTTCGCCTTCCGCAGGCTTACGCCCACCGGGCCTTCATGCGTGAACGCTTTCGACTTCTGAATGTCGAATTCGAAGTAGCTCCGCTCGCCCTTCTTCTGCAGTACCACCAGCTCATCGTGGGTCTTCGCAATGGAGCCGGTCAGCTCGGTGCGCGTACTCGCCAGATCGCCGCGCGTGGCCTCGATCGCTTTTCCCTGCGCGTCCAGCTGCGCCTGCATCTTCGTGAGCCGCCGATCCGGCACCCGCCCGGCACGCGGTTTTCCCGCGGGATGGCTTGCCGGCGTTGCAACGGTGGGCGCCGGCGCCGGAGGCTGTGCCGCCTGCACGTCGCTGCGCGCGGCAAGCTCGCTGACCTTGGCCGTCAGATCGTTCATCTGACTCCGCGTCGAGGCCAGTTCCGTGCTCATCTGCTGATTTTGCGCGGCCAGGCGCTCGGCCGCTTGATGCTCGTGGACAGCGTAACCAAGTCCCGCCCCTCCAATCGCAACCGCCGCGAGAATCGGAGCCACGATCTTCAAAACCGGGGACGTCGTCTGCATCTCTTCCATTCCTGCCTCCAGATACAAGAAACCTTACCTGGCAGAGAGCACGCTTCGTTCCATCGTTAGCAGGAATTAAGTTACAGATTTTTCAGGATTTGCAGGCATCCAGGCACTGCGGTCACCAGACAGAAATTCCCGGTCGCGGGAAAATCCTGCTCACCGATGCCGCCGTTCTGCTGGCGAGGGGACCAATTGGCGCGAACCGGCCGTCGCCCTGGGGGCCAGTCCCCGGCATCCAAAGTAGAATAGAAACATCCTTGAACAATTGAGAGCTGCATGATTTCCGTCAGCAATATCACCATGCGCTACGGCGCTAAAGTTCTGTTCGAAGAAGTCTCCACCACTTTTACGAATGGCCGTCGGTACGGCCTGACCGGCCCCAACGGCGCCGGCAAGACCACGTTCATGAAAATTCTGGCCGGCGACCTGGACCCGCAGAAGGGCAACGTCGTCCGCCCCAAAAAATTGTCGGTCCTGCGCCAGGATCAGTTTGCGTTTGACGCCTTCCGCGTCATCGATACCGTCGTCATGGGCAACAAAGGCCTGTGGGCTGCCCTCGCCGAGCGCGACAAGATCTACGAGAAGGCCGACCTTACCGACGACGACGGCATGCGCCTGGCTGAGCTGGAAGGCGTCGTCGGCGAAGAGGATGGCTACACTGCGGAGTCCGACGCGGCGGTGCTGCTGCAGGGCCTCGACATTGCCGACGAACTGCACGAACGCAAAATGTCGGAGCTGCAGGGCGGGCAGAAGGTGCGCGTGCTGCTGGCGCAAGCGCTGTTCGGCAAACCGGAGGCGCTGCTGCTCGACGAGCCCACGAACTACCTCGATCTGGACTCGATCCACTGGCTCCAGGATTTTCTTGGCCGGTTCGAAGGCACCCTGATCACCATCTCGCACGACCGGCATTTCCTGAACTCGGTCTGCACGCACATCGCGGACATCGATTATCAGACGATCATCACCTACACGGGCGGCTACGACGACATGGTGCTCGCGAAGACGCAGATCCGTTCCCGCCTCGAATCGGAAAATGCGCAGCGTGAGAAAAAAATTGCCCAGCTCAACGAGTTCATCGCGCGCTTCTCCGCCGGCACCCGCTCCTCGCAGGTGACCAGCCGCAAAAAAGAAGTGGAGCGGCTACAGACCACCGACCTGGCCCGCTCCAACATTGCGCGGCCTTATATCCGCTTCGACCAGAACCGCCCCTCCGGCAAATACGTGCTCGAAATCGATGGCCTGCGCAAAACCTATGACGACCTCACCGTCATCGATGCCTTCAGTGCCGGCATTATGCGCGGCGAAAAAATCGGACTGATGGGCCGCAACGCTCAGGGCAAGACCACCATGCTCAAATCGCTGCTCGCGAATCAGCCCGACCTTGCGGAAAAGAGCTTCGCCCTCGACGCCGGCAACGTGAAGTGGGGACACGAAGTCCAGATCGGATACTTCCCGCAGGACAACACCGGCGTCATCGAGCCCGGCACCACGGCCCTCGACTGGCTCCGCCAGTTCGACGCCAAGGCCACCACCGAAGACATACGCGGCATCCTCGGCCAAATGCTCTTTCGCGGCGAAGAAGGTCTCAAGCCCACCGCCGCGCTTTCCGGTGGCGAGGCCGCGCGTCTCATCTTCTGCAAGCTGATGCTGCTCAAGCCCAACATGCTTATCCTCGATGAGCCCACCAACCACCTCGACCTCGAAGCCATCAACGCGCTCAACATTGCGCTGCAGCGCTATGAGGGCACGGTGCTGCTTGTCACCCACGACCACGACCTCATCGATGAAGTCGCGACGCGCATCTGGCACTTCGAGCACGGAGCCATCGAGGACTTCAAAGGTCCCTACGAGGAATACCAGCAGGCCGCAGCCGCAGCTCGCTGACAGCAGCCCTCTTTTCGTCCGGCCTTTCTGCTTCTGATACAACGGTTCGGAAGCAGAAAGGTCAGGCGTTCATTGAACGTACGAACCGTCGCGGTGCTGGCAGCCGTACTCGCGGTCCCAGGTTGTGTCCAACTGCATGCTGCGGATTGCGCGGCGCTCAAACAGCTCGCTTTTCCCGACACCACCATCACCCTGGCTGAACCCACTTCGGGTACGCTCGCCCTCCCCGGCGAAACACCTCTCGAGGACCTGCCGGCCTTTTGCCGCGTGACCGGCATCCTGCGCCCCACCAGCGACTCCATCATCCATTTCGAAGTCTGGCTGCCGGATCAGGACTGGAACGGCCGCCTCCTCGGCACCGGCAATGGCGGATTCGCCGGTTCCATTTACACATCGCAGATGGCCGGCTACCTGCATCGCGGCTTTGCCGTCTCCGGCTCCGATGCCGGCCATGCCGCTGGCGGCGGCGATGCCAGCTGGGCCTTCGGCCATCCTGAGAAAGTGAGGGACTTCGGCTGGCGCGCTGTCCACCTCACCGCCGAGGCCGCCAAACAAATCATTCGCGCCTACTACGGCAAGCCGCAGTCCAAAGCCTATTTCGATGCCTGTTCCGATGGCGGCCGCGAAGCGCTGATGGAAGCCCAGCGTTTCCCCGAGGACTACGACGGCATTCTCGCCGGCGCGCCCGCCTACAACTGGTCGCACCTGATCGCCGGCGCCGTGTTCGCAACACAAGATCTCCTCGGAGATCCCAGGGCTTATATTCCCGACCTCAAGTTACCCGCCATTCAAAAAGCCTCGCTTGCTGCCTGCGATTCGCTGGACGGCGTGAAAGACGGCGTCATCACCGATCCTGGAAAGTGCCACTTCGATCCCACGGTCCTGCTGTGCAAGGGCGACGATTCACCCGACTGTCTGACCCAGCCGCAAATCGACGCGTTGAACGGCATTTATACCGGCGCGAAAGACAGTCATGGCGCGCCGTCGTTTCCGGGCATGACCATGGGCGATGAAACCGGCTGGAGAGAGTGGATTATCGGCGAGGACCCGGGAGCCGCGGCCGCCGTGCAGTACGCCGAGAATGACTTCCGGTACATCGTGACAGGCGATCCGAAGTGGAATGTGCTCGCCGCCAATTATGACGATGCTCTCCGCCAGTCCATCGAAAAAACTTCTGCCGATCTTGATGCCAGCGATCCGGATCTCGGCCGCTTTGATGCGCGCGGCGGCAAGCTCATCCTTTATCACGGGTGGAACGACCAGGCCATCTCGCCATGGAACACCATCGCTTATTACAAGAGCGTCGAGCGGCAGATGGGAGCGCAGAAAGTCGACTCTTTCGCCCACCTTTACATGGCACCCGGCATGGAGCACTGCGCCAACGGTCCTGGGCCCAGCAGTTTTGGGCAGCTTGGCATCCCCACGTCCACGGGTCCGAAGTTCGGCCTGTTTGATGCGCTTGAAAACTGGGTCGAGAAAGATGCGGCTCCGGGTGAAATCGTCGCCACGAAATATTCGCACGCGGAAGACGGCAGCAGAAAGGCGGTCATGACCAGGCCGCTCTGCCCTTATCCCAAAGTGGCGAAGTACAACGGCTCGGGTGACACCAACAATGCCGCCAGTTTCGCCTGCACCGCTCCCTGAGCCAGCTAAGCCTTGCCGAGCGTGTTGATGTCTCGAACCTCGAGCACCGTCTTTGGATACCCCTGCGCCACGCAGCGGATCATGGCCCGCCCCACATCCTTGAGCGTGCTCGCATAATTCGGGGCCACCAACCGGAGCACCACGTACAGCCATGCGAACGCGCGATAAGAGGCGGGCAGATTCTTCTGACCCGGCATCGCCTTCATGAATCCCGGCCGAAAGTTATACTCCGCCCTGAATCCCAACCGGGTCAGCGCATTTTCCGTCCGCCCCTTCACGCGCGCCCACATCATTCTGCCCTTCTCGGTCGAATCGGTGCCCGCACCCGAAACATACACAAACGTCATTCCGGGATTCACCTTCACCAGCGTCTGGGCAAAATGCAGCGTCGTGTCGTACGTGGTCCGTGTATAAACCGCCTCGCTTTTGCCCACCGAACTGACCCCCGCGCAGAAAAAGCATGCATCGTAACCGCGCAGCTGATCCGTCACGCCGTCCAGCTGCATAAAGTCCGTCACAATGCATTCCTTTACCTTTGCCAGCGAAGCCCCGTAGGTCCGCCGGCTCACCAGCAGTACCTCGTCAACGGCAGGATGCTCCAGGCACTCGAACAGCACGCCCTCGCCCACCATTCCCGTCGCGCCCGTGATGATGACTTTCAATTCCGGCCCTGCGGCTTCTTGCTGTCCTTCAGCAATCCCAGCTGCAACAGGCTTTCCGCCGTCGCCACAATGGCCTCTTCGCTCGACCGCGGCTCCCACCCCAGCACCTTGCGCGCGTGTTCGTTCGAGGCGTTCTTCCTCTTCCCCAGCTCCGGCAGAATTTGCTTCGCCGCGGTGTCGCGCATGGCCACCAGGCGCACGATAAAGTTCGGGATCTGCATCGTCGGCACTCGCTTGGCCCAGACGCCCATCCGCCTCCGCAGAATTTTCGCCACTTCGCTGAATGACAAAAAGTCCCCCGCGACCGCCAGAAACCGGTCCCCCTGTGCCGCGGGATTGGTCATCGCGCGCAAATGCAGGTCCGCAACATCCCGCACATCCACCGCGCCGAACCAGATTTTCGGGCACCCTGGCACCGCGCCATCCATCAGCCGCTGCACAATCAGAATCGACGTCGACAGATTGGGTCCCAGCACCGGCCCAAACACGCCCACTGGATTCACCACCGCCAGTTGCAGCCCGCCCCGCTCCCGCCCCATAAAATTCCAGGCTTCGTGTTCCGCCAGCGTCTTCGACTTCACGTACGGCAACACATCCTGGCCTTTGGGATCCGTCCAGTTCTGTTCTGTAAACGGCTTCTCCTGCGGCTTCTGCCCATATCCAATCGCCGCGAACGATGAGGTCAGCACAACACGCTTCACACCCGCATCGCGCGCAGCCCGCAGTACCCGTATCGTGCCGTCGCGCGCCGGACCGATGAGCTCGCCCTCATCCTTCGGCACGCTTGCGGGGAAAGGCGACGCCACATGAAGCACGTGTTCGCAACCGCTCATCGCCTCTTTCCAGCCTGCATCGCTCATCAGGTCGGCCGCGAAGAATGACAGACGCCCATCCTGCTCCGCTGCCCCTCCCGCCTTCACCATCGACCGCACATCAGCTTCGCGCTCCAGTGAGCGCACCGTCGTCCGCACAGTGTGTCCCGCCGCCAGCAACTGCACAATGCAATGGCTCCCGATGAAACCAGAACCTCCAGTCACCAAAACTGTGCTCATCCGTCTTTCCTTCGTACTGAGGATTTCCCTTCGAGGATTATCTACCCCACCCACACCAAACCTTGCCGTTGGCCCGCGCCAAGGTGCGCTTCATCACATGAACCCGCATAACCGTCCACTTTCGGTGTAGCTTGAAACTCTCATTCCTGCGAGGCCCACACCCTGTTGAACGACGTCGTCTATGCCCTCCGCATCATGCGCAAAGCCCCGTTGTTTACGGCTGCGGTCGTCCTCACCATCGCCCTCGCCATCGGCGCCAACATCGCCATCTTCAGCATTGTCAATGCTGTCCTGGTGCGGCCGCTCCCGTTTAAAGATCCGTCGACCCTCGTCCAGGTCGCAGAGAAAAATGACAAGCTGCATCTGCCCAGCTTCGGCTCTTCCGTTCTCAACTTCATCGACTGGCGTGAGCAGAATCAGTCCTTCCAGCAACTTGGCGCCATGAGCTACGCTACCTACACCCTCTCCGGCTCCGGCGACCCCGAGCAGTTCTCCGGCAATCCCATCAGTCCCGCTCTCACCCGCGTCCTCGGTCTCCATCCCATCGTCGGACGCGACTTCAACGACGACGAAGAGAAGCCCGGAGCCGCACCTGTCGTCATGATCGGCGAAGGGGTCTGGAAGCGCCGCTTCGGTTCCGACCCCACAGTGATCGGCAGAACGATCACCGTCAACGGCCAGGCCACGACCGTGGTTGGAATTGCCCCCGCCGCCCTCAATCTGCTCAGCGGCGGCGATATTTATTCACCGCTCACCATCAATCCCGCCAGCGAGAATCGCCTCAACCACGTCATCCGGACCTTCGCACGCCTGAAGCCTGGCGTCACCATCGCGCAGGCCCAGGCGGAGATGAACGCTGTCTCCGTCCATATGGGCCAGGTGCACCCTGAAATTCATGACTGGGGCATCCGCCTCATCTCCATACCCGACACCTTCGTCGGCCCCGATCTGAGAACCGGCTTGCTGGTACTGATGTGCGCCGTTCTTCTTGTTCTGCTCATCGCCTGCGCCAACATCGCGAACCTGCTGCTGGCCCGCGCCTCCGCTCGACAAAGGGAAATGGCCATGCGCACCGCCATGGGCGCCACCCGCCGCCGCATCGTGCGTCAACTGCTCATCGAAAGCGTCGTTCTCTGCTTTGGTGGCGGCATCGTCGGCATCTGCTCCGCCATCGCCGCCCTGCGTGTGCTCAACGCTATCCTGCCGCCCGGCATCCTTCCCGTCGCAACCGTCACCATGGATGCCAACGTTGCCTGTTTCGCCCTCGGCCTCACCGTCTGCACCGGCCTTCTCTTCGGACTCGCTCCAGCCGTTCGCGGCTCCGGCGCCAGCCTGAACGAAGTCCTCCGCCAGCACGGCCGCGGCCTCGCAGGGTCCGCCGGCGCGCGCCTTCGCCACACCCTCGCCGCTGTCGAGCTCGCCCTCGCCACCGTCCTGCTCATCGGAGCCGGACTGCTCACCCGGAGCCTCGCCAACCTTGAACGCGTTCAGCTCGGCTTCCAGTCTCATGGACTTCTCACCTTCGAGCTGAGCCCCCCGCCTGCCAAATATCCACTCACCGGAGGCGGCGCGGCCCGGCTCTACCGCGCTGTCATCGACCGGCTCGACGCGATTCCTGGCGCCCGCGGAGCAGCGGTTTCCAGCGGCATTCCCTTCGGCGCCGGCAACTACACCACCCACCCCATGTTCACCACGGGAGCCTCTGCCCTTCCTCCTTCCACCCTTATCCCCATCGACTGGCGCATCGTCAGCCCTGGCTTTTTTACGACCATGAACATCCCCCTGCTGCGCGGCCGCGATTTCACCGATGCCGATAATTCCAATACGGCCGGCGTGCTCATCGTCAGCCAGTCCACCGCAACGAAATTCTGGGGAGACGTCGACCCCCTCGGCCGCGTCCTCCATCCCTCCGCCGCGCCCAAACTTGCCTTCACCGTGGTCGGGGTTGTTGGCGATGTCCGCGACACTGCGCTCAGTCAGGAATCACCGCAGCTTTACTACCCCATGGCGGCCCGCGTCGCCGGACTCATGGATATCGTCGTCCGTACCGACGGCTCGCCCGACGCGCTGCTCCCCTCCGTCCGTCAAAAAATCCGCGAGCTCGATCCGCAGCTTGCTCTCGCCAATATCCGCACCATGGATGAATGGGTCTCCAGCAGCGCCTCCGAGCCGCGCCTCAACAGCGTCTTCCTCGGTGTCTTCGCTTTGCTGGCATTGCTCATCGCCTCCATTGGCATCTACGGAGTGCTCGCCTTCTCCGTCAGCCAGCGCACCAGTGAGATCGGCGTCCGCATGGCTCTCGGCGCAACGCGTCGCAACGTTCTCGGCCTCATCGTCACCGAAGGCATGACCGTTATTTTCCTCGGAGTCGGCATGGGCATCGTGGGCGCGCTTGCCCTCGGCCGTGTGCTCGCAAGCCTGGTGTTCGGCGTCCAGGTCCACGATCCGGCCACCTTTATCGTCGCCGCCGTCACCCTCGCCATCGTGGCTATGGCTGCCTCGGTCCTCCCTGCGCTGCGCGCTTCCCGTGTCGATCCCATGATCGCCCTGCGGCACGAATAGTCGGTACGTTACCTTTTTGTTCCCTCCCTGGAGGCAACTGAACCTGCGCCCTCCTGTGTCTTAGAACCAGCTGTGGAAGTCCCTTTGAAGACTGCCTGCACGCGCGCTTTACTCACCTGCCTGGTTCTCTCGGCCCTGATCGCCTGTGGTAGCCAGAACAGTTCTGCGCCGCCCCAGTCCGCATCGCCCACCATCTCCTCCGTTGCGCCGACCTGTTCTCCCTCCAGCGTCGCCACCGGCGCTACCTCGCAATGCAGCGCCAACGTGCAGGGCACTGGAAGTTTCAGCACCGCGGTCACCTGGTCAGTCTCGGGTGGTGGTTCCATCACCTCCGGCGGCCTCTTCACAGCGCCCTCTTCCGCAGTCACAGCCAGCGTTACCGCAACCAGCACTCAGGACACAACGAAATCCGGCACCGCCTCCATCACCGTGCAGGCCGCCGCACCCCCACCCCCCGTCGTCCCCGAGAGCCATCATGTCGTCCTGGTGATGGAAGAGAACCAGAGCTACTCCACCGTGGTCGGCGCAACCACCGTTTGGCCCAATCTCAATTCCCTCATCGCGCGCGGCGCGTTGCCCACCAACTACTACGCCGACTCCCATCCCTCCATCGGCAACTACTTCATGCTGACCACCGGCCAGCTTCTCACTACGGACGACAACTCCACCCAGGTCTTCGACGTCGACAACATCGCGCGCCGCATGCTCTCCTCCGGCGTCACCTTCCGCATCTACGCCGAAGGCATCACCCAGGGATACACCGGGGGCAACACCGGTCTTTACCTCATCCGCCACAATCCCTTCGCCATGCTCTCCGACGTCGCCGGCGATCCGACCGTCGCCAACCAGGTTCTCTGTCCCTTCTCGCAGTTCGCTACCGACCTCGCCAACAACGCGCTTCCCGACTTCTCCTACATCGTTCCCGACGTCGACGACGACGCGCACGACGGCACTCCACAGCAAGCCGATACCTGGCTCCAGGCCAACATCGTCACCCCGCTCTCCGGCATTGCCGCCTTTAAGTCTGGCGGCGACGGCCTCCTCATCGTCGACTTCGACGAAGCCGCCGACAGCGATACCACCCACGGCGGAGGCCACATCTCCCCGGTCCTCTGGGGACCGAACGTCAAAGCTGGATTTACCCAAACATCCACCACGGTCTATCAGCACGAAAGCATGCTCCGCACCATCATGGAGGCCCTTAGCCTCCAGACCCCACCCGGTGCCGCCGCCAATGCTCCCTCTATGACGGAATTTTTCGTCCAGTAAAACTGCTGGCAGGATTTGACGCATCGCTGTTAACCCCTCAGTCAACACGAAATCCGTCGCCCCGCATCCGATTCAGTAAGCGGACAGGCTGCTGAGATCCCCGCAGTTCGCAAAATCTTAAGGAGTCGCTGATGAATCGCATTGCAATGCTCTTTGGGTTGGCAGTTGTTTTGGGAGCGCCCTCGTGGCTGGCTGCACAGGAAACCGGTGGTGCAACGCACGGTGAAGTTGGCGTTTACGCAGACTACTTTCGCCTGAGCCCCGGCGGCACCGCCACCTACTTTGTCGGCGCGGGCGGCCGCGCGGCCTATCGCTTCCACTGGATGGCGATCGAAGCCGAAATGAACTATGACTTCGCCCGCAACTTCACCTCGACCCAGACCTCCGGTTCCGGTACCACTGTCACCACCACCTTCGTCAAGAGCAGCGTTCGTCCGCTGACCGGCCTGTTTGGACCGGTCTTCTACGCGGGAACCGGCCGCATGCGCGCATTCGCTACCGGGAAGGTCGGGTTCATCGACTTCAGCGTGAACAACAGCGGCGTGGTCTCGCAATCCACCTTCACCAATTCCGTTGCCGGTGTCGGCGGCGCTGGAACACACATCGCGCTCTATCCTGGCGTCGGACTCGAAGGCTACTTCGGCCCCTTCGGCCTTCGCCTTGAAGCCGGCGACGAGGTCTACCTCAATAACGGAACCTACAACAATCTCCGCGTTACCCTCGGACCTGAGCTGCGCTTCTAACGACGGCTCGCCACGGAAAACCAATCACTCATCACAGAAGAAGACGTTCCCTTCCCGGACCGTCTTCTTTTTTCCTGCGCCATTCATGTAAATTTGCAGGCACTGTCCTTTCAGGAGTTTCCGGATGCCGAATGGCCGTGCCGTTCTTGCCTCTTCCCTCGCCCTCGTCTGCCTTGCCGCCTGCCTCTATGCCCACTCCCAGTCTTCCGATCCCGAAGACAAATACATCTGGCTCGAGGATGTAAATGGCGCCCGCTCCATGGAATGGGTCAAAGCCGAGAATGCCCGCACCGCCAAAGTCTTCGAAGCTGATCCGCGTTTTTCCTCGTGGGACGACGAAGCACTCAAAGTCAGCGAGGATCCCAACCGCCTCCCCACGCCCGGCCTGCGCGGCGATGACGTTTATAACTTCTGGAACGACGAGAAGAATGTCCGCGGCCTTCTTCGCAAAACTACTCTTTCCGACTACTCCACTACGAGCCCGCACTGGCAAACGGTTCTCGACGTTGACGCGCTCGGCAAACAGGAGAACACCAGTTGGGTCTTTCACGGCGCCAACTGCCTCTATCCGGGCGATCAGTATTGCCTCTTTGATCTGTCGGTTGGCGGCGAGGACGCTTCCACCGCACGCGAATTCGACCTGAAGGAAAACAAGTTTGTCGACGGCGGTTTCTCCTCCCCGCACAGCAAGCAGGACATCGCCTGGCAGGACAAGGACACGCTGCTTATCGCGCGCGACTGGGGCGCTGGCTCCATGACCAAATCCGGCTACCCTTTCATCATTAAAGAGTGGAAGCGCGGCACGCCGGTCGACAGCGCCAAGGAGGTCTTCCGCGGCGAGCCCGACGACATCTTTGCCCACGCCTACGTTCTCGACGATGCGCAGGGCGATCATCTCACCCTTTTCCAGCGCACCGTCTCCTTCTTCGAGTCACGCTGGTGGATCCAAACCCCGGCCGGCCTCAAAGAACTCGCGATCCCGCGCAAGGCAACTCCCGCCGGCTTGCTCTCCGGGCGCGTCTTGCTTGAAATCCACGAAGACTGGAACCCCAATCCATCCGGCCCGAAATTCACCCAGGGCTCGTTGCTGTCGGTCCCACTTGCCGACCTGGTCCGCGACCCAGCCCACCTGAACCCCACAGTCGTCTTCGCGCCCACCTCCGATGAGTTCCTCAACGGAGAAGCCACCACGCACTCCCGCCTCATCATCGCGACCCTCAAGCATGTTCTCGGCCGTGCCTACGTCTACACACCCACGGGTAAAGACGGCTGGTCGATCAAGACGCTCGACGTTCCCGACAACAGCACCGTGGGCATCGTCACCGCGAGCGACTCCAACGAAACCTTTTTCCTCAGCACGCAGAACTTTCTCACACCGCCCTCGCTCCTCCAGGGCGATGCGTCCACCGGGGGCCTCAAGCTCTCGCGCTCTCAACCGCCACTTTTCAACGCTTCCCAGGACACTGTCGAGCAGCTCTTTGCCACTTCAAAGGACGGCACCAAAGTTCCCTACTTCGTCGTCCATCGCAAGGACATGCAGCTCAATGGGCAGAATCCGACGCTGCTCAACGCCTATGGTGGATTTGAAGTCTCTGAAACGCCGACCTACTCTGCCATCCGCGGCAAGCTGTGGCTGGAAAAAGGCGGCGTCTTCGTGCTGGCCAACATTCGCGGCGGCGGCGAGTTCGGTCCTGCGTGGCATGAGGCCGGGCTCAAGACCCACCGGCAGCGTATCTACGACGACTTTGCGGCTGTTGCTGAAGACCTGATCGCGCACAAGATCACTTCGCCCAGGCACCTCGGCATCATTGGCGGCTCCAACGGCGGCTTGCTCATGGGCGTGGAGATGACCCAACATCCCGACCTCTGGAATGCCATTGTGATTCAAGTTCCCCTCCTCGACATGCTTCGCTTCGAGCACATCGCTGCCGGAGCCAGCTGGGTCGGCGAATACGGCTCAGTCACGGTTCCTGAAGAGCGCGCCTTCCTCGCCGGCATCTCGCCCTATAACCAGCTCAAGCCCGACGTGAAATATCCTGAGCCGCTCATCTTTACCACCACGCGTGACGATCGCGTTGGCCCGCAGCATGCGCGCAAATTTGCCGCGAAAATGGAGGAGTACCACGAGCCCTTCCTTTACGACGAGATCACCGAGGGCGGTCACGGGGCCGGCGCGGACCTGAAACAATCCGCCCGCTCGTGGGCCGAGACCTATGTGTATCTGGCGGAGAAACTGATGCCGCCCAACGCATCACCACAGTAATCAGGAGCTGTTTCGTAGCAGCGGCGCTGCTCGCCCGGCGGCGCCGCATGTAACGCTGCCCTCCAATTGTCATTTCATTGTCACTGGCTCAAGCCGGCTCCCGAGTCCGCGTTGAAATGTCGCACTTTGCGCCGGGCAATCTCTGGGTCCCCGCTTAGTTGTATTCTCGTTAACCCTCGTGCCCCCCTAGACTAGCGGCGGAATTGAGCGCCCTGCGATGTGCCCTCCCCGGCAGCAGGCCGCAACGACAAGAGCGATCCATCGCTACAAAAGAGCATCATCTATGCGCCTCAAAGGCCCGACCGCACTCCTGGCTGTCGCTGCGTTGGCTCTCTCCGCCGCTGCTCAGAACATCACCGGAACCATCCTCATCAAGAAGAAGCTCACGCGACGGAGCGTCACTCCGGTTGTTTCGGTCTATCAACGCGGGACCGCTGTGCAACTGGGGAAAGACGAGACGCAGGCCGATCCCCTCGCCTTCGAGCGCTCGCGCGTCGTCATCTACCTCGAAGGGACACCGGCGGGCGTCGCACCCGCCAGCACCACCGTCCCGCAGGTCGCGCAGCTCGACCGCCGCTTCTCACCCGACCTTCTTGTTATTCCGGCCGGATCCACCGTCTCATTTCCGAACATGGATCCCATCTTCCACAACATCTTTTCGCTCTCGCACGCCAAAAGCTTCGATCTCGGCAGTTATGACCAGGGCCAGACCCGCAAAGTCGCATTCCCCAAACCCGGCATCGTCGACGTCTACTGCCACCTGCACCCCAACATGGAAGCCACCATCGTCGTGACACCGAGCCGCTGGTACGCGCGCTCCGACGGCGCGGGTCAGTACCGCATTCCCGATGTGCCACCCGGCCAGTACACCGTCGTCGCCTGGCACAAGTACGCCGGCTTCTTCCGCAAAACTATCACCGTCGAAAACGGTCACGACGCCGTCGCTGACTTCTTCATTCCTCTCGAAGCGGACACGAAGTAGGAGCACCGGTTGACCACACGATTTCAAACCCGGGCTTTCCTCATTTGCTTCATCCCCTTTGCGCTTCTCCTCGGCGGCAGCTTCTGGATGATCCAGCGCTTCGTCCAGTCCACGGTGCGCGAAGGCCTGCGCGCCTCGTTGCGTGAAAATCAGGCTGCCATCGCCAATATCCATGCCAGGGCCGACCTCCAGAACAGCCGCTTTCTCAAAGTCGCTGGAGAAAACGCCGCGCTCAAAGCCGGCATCGAGCTGCTTGGCTCCAACCCCAACAGCCCGGCCGCGCGCAGAACGCTTGAAGATCAGCTGCGCGAGCTCGGCGAGCACATGGGTTTCGACTTTCTCCTCGTCTCGGCGCCCAACGGCACGCCCCTCGCCGGAGTCATCCGTCCGACCGCTGGCGGCCAGCTTGTGCCCCTTGATCTCACCTTCCTTCAAAACGCCGCGTCGGGTCTGATCATGCTCGAGGGCCACACCTTCCAGGTCGCCTCGGTCACCATCGACGAGGACAATGGCAACCTCGGCGCCCTCTCCGTCGGCGAATACTTCAGTCTCACGAATCTCGCGACACCCGCCGTCCTCCTCCATAACGGCACCGTCATCGCCTCCAACATTCCTGGGGTCTCGATCAGCCATCTCACCGCGGCCCTCGCCGCCTGCGGCGCAAAGTCGGAATGCGACCTTCGCCTTCAGAAGGCCGCCTGGATCTCCGCCCCTCTGCAGTCCTGGAGCGGCGGGTACGTTTTGCGCAGTCTTGAGAACGTCGATACCGCTACCGCACCCATCCAGACCCGTCTGCACAACCTGTTTCTGAGCCTCGCCCTTATCTGCGTCTCTATCGTTCTGCTCTCCAGCATCGTTTCGGCGCGCTCCATCGTTGAGCCCATCGCTGCCGTCGTCACGCATCTGCGGAAGGCCGCCCGCACCGGCGTGCTGGCCGAATTCGAAGGCCGCCCCTCCCCGATTCTCGAAATCCGCGAGCTGGCCGAGATCTACAACCACGCTGCTGTATCGGTCCGCGCCGCCGGCGAAGACCTGCAGACCGCCTACCTGGAATTTGTCGGCTCGCTGGCCAGCGCTCTCGACGCGCGCGACGGCTACACCTCAGGCCACAGCCGGCGCGTCAGCCAACTCTCCTGTGCCATCGCCTCGGCCATGGAGCTGCCTGCCACCGACATCGAACGCATCCGGATCGGCGCTCTGCTGCACGACATCGGCAAGATCGGCATCGCCGACCGCGTTCTCCAGAAGCCCGGCCGCCTTACTGAAGAAGAGTGGCGCCTCATCAAGCAGCATCCGGTCATCGGCCGCCGCATTCTCGAAGGCGTCCACGGCTTCGCGCCGTATCTCGGCGCTGTCGAGCTTCATCACGAGAACTGGGACGGCACCGGCTACCCCCGGGGTCAGATGGCCACCGAAACCCCCATCGATGCCCGCATCATTCATGTGGTCGACGCTTACGACGCGATGACGACGGACCGCTCCTACCGCCGCGCGATGACGCATGAACGCGCCATTTCGATCCTCACAGAGAATGCCGGGAGCCAGTTCGATGCACGCGTCGTCGCCATCTTCCTCAGCCTTCCGGCTGAGCTGCTCACCCGGCAAACGCGTGCGTCCGAACTTCGTTTCGACGTCGAAGAATCCATGGCGGTGCTGGATTGAGAGCTGCAGTCCGCTGCGGGTTTTTGATCGGGCTAACGATCGGCTCTTCGCAGATCCTTTGTGCTCAGGAAGCGGCCTCCGGTCTGGATTTTCGCGAGAGCCTCAGCGCCCTCGGCGTCGCCTCCAACGTTCTCTCCGCCGCGCCGCGCTCCGGCACTCCGGTTGCCGGCGGCTTTCGCTCCGTCACCTACCCCACCTGGAAAATCAATGCCAACTGGACGGTCACCGGCGCTCTTCAGTTCGTCACGCGTCCTTATTTCTATCCGGACTTCGAAACCGCCGGCCACGGCGCGAAGGGTTTCGTTCTTCAATCCACGCTGAACTACTCGCGCATCTCCGATAAGGGATCCCTCCTGGTGCGTGCCGGCGTCCTCTCGACTTCTTTCGGCTCGTTCCTGCTGCGCTACGACGATGCCGACAATCCCCTCATCGATATGCCGCCGCAGTACGGTTACTACTACGCGCCCGTCTCCACCTCAGGCCTGCCCGGCGCGCAGGTCGACGCGAGCCGCGGCAAGTGGGACGGCCGCCTGCAGTTCGCCAATTCCTCTCCCGCCAATCCGCGCAGCCTTTTTGCCCACGATCAATACGGCAACTGGGCCGGGGGCGCCGGATACACAATCCGCCAGGGGTTTCGCGTAGGCGTCGACGCCTATCGCGGACCCTACCTCGACCGCCAGTACGCCTATTTCTTCCCAGGCGAACATAACCCGAGCACGCTTCCCGCCACCGGTCTCGGCGTCGACGCCAGCTGGTCCCGCGGCCACACCAGCCTACAGTTCGAAGAAGACAAGTTCCTCATGACCTACGGCGTCATTCCCGACTTCAGCCAGAACGTCGGCTATCTCGAGATCAGGCAGGTCCTCAATCCTCGCTGGTATCTCGCTCTTCGCCCTGGCTACACCGCCGCCAATGAAGGGGGAGACATGCGTGTGCTTGAGTCCGCTGTCGGGTTCCGCCCTGATCGCTTCCAGGTCATTAAGGTCGATTACGAGATCGAACACTACACCCAGGGCTCACCTCGTAACCAAAGCACCCTGGCCGTTCAGTGGGTCGCGACGCTGCACAAATCCATCGCCGCCAGGTAGCTCGACCCGCTTCCCTACAGAACCGCATTTGGGTACAGAAGAGATCCCAGCTCCGGCCGTCTTCGAAACTCCCAGCCTGTTTACTTAAACGTTTTACCTTGACGACCGTCCGCCCGGACAATTAGCATTTGCCCGTTCGAGGTGATTATGCCGTTCTTTCCGTTTTCTGCGCAGCGTTTTGTGCGCTGTGCTTCTGCCGCGGTTTTCGTTGCAGCACTTTCCGTCTCCGCACAAAATGCCCCTCAGCCCAAGCCCGACACGCGGCCCTGGATGAACAAGTCTCTCTCCGCCGACCAGCGCGCCGACCTCGTCATGAAGGAAATGACCCTCGACGAGAAGATGAACTTTGTCCACGGCACCGGCTGGAACGGCCTTCGCCCCGACGCTGAAATTCCCAAAGGCTCGCTTGGCGGCGCGGGCTACGTCCAGGGAGTCCCGCGCCTTGGCATTCCCGGCATCAATATGGCTGACTCCGCGGTCGGGGTTCGCCTTGCCGCGCAGGGTAGTCACTACGCGACCCTGTTGCCCTCCGTCCTCGGCGCGGCCTGCAGCTGGGATAAAGACGCGCTTCGCCTCTACGGCTCTGTCATCGGCCGCGAACTGCGTGACATGGGCTACAACATGTCCATCGGCGGTGGTGTCGACCTCGCCCGCGATCCGCGCAACGGCCGCAACTTCGAGTACGCCGGAGAAGACCCCGTCCTCGCCGGAACCATGGTGGGCGAGCTCGCTCGCGGCGTCCAGGATAATCAGGTGATGGGCGACATCAAGCACTACGCCCTCAACGACCAGGAAACCGGCCGCACCACCGTCAACGTCATCATCGATCAGCGCGCAGCCCGCGAAAGCGACCTGCTCGCCTTCCAAATTGCGATCGGCCTCGCCAAGCCGGCTGGCGTCATGTGCTCCTACAACCGGGACACCATCACGCCTCCTGGCGGCACCGACTGGTCCTGCGAGAACGACTACCTCCTCAATCAGGTCCTCAAGAAAGACTGGGACTTCAAAGGCTTCGTCGTCTCGGACTGGGGTGGCACTCACTCCACCGTCCACGCCGCGGTCTCCGGCCTCGACCAGGAGCAGCCTGGCTTCCAATACTTCGGAGATCCCCTCAAGACCGCCGTTCAAAACGGCCAGGTCTCCCAGGCTCGCCTCGATGACGCGGTCCATCGCGTTCTGCGCAGCATGTTCGTCAATGGCGTGGTCGACAATCCTCCCGTCACCCAGGTTCCCGATCCCTTCCGCGGCCGCGACGATGCCGAGCATATCGCTGATGAAAGCATCGTCCTGCTGAAGAACTCCAGCATCCTCCCGCTGAACGCAACTGACGTGCAGTCCATCGCACTCATCGGCTCTCACGCCGATGTCGGCGTTCTCTCTGGTGGCGGCTCCGCGCAGGTTGATTCGCCGGGCGGCAACGCCGATACGGAACATGCCCATTCCGGCGGCGCCCACTGGATGGAAACCGTCTACTTCCCGTCTTCACCGCTGCAAGAGATCAGCAAGCGCGCGCCCAACGCGAAAGTTGCATTCGATCCGGGCACCGATCCGGCTGCAGCTGCAAAACTCGCGGCCGCTTCGCAGCTTGCTATCGTCTTCGTCAACCAGCCCATGAGCGAAGGCCGCGACTCCGCCAGCATCGCTCTGCCTGGCGATCAGAACGCGCTCGTCGATGCTGTGGCCGCCGCCAATCAACACACCATCGTTGTCGTTGAGAATGGCGGTCCCGTCTCCATGCCGTGGGCCGACAAGGTCCAGGGCATCCTCGAAGCCTGGTATCCTGGTATCGGCGGCGCGCAATCGCTCGCCGCGATTCTCTTCGGCGACGTCAATCCTTCCGGCCGCCTCGCGATTTCCTTCGC
The DNA here is from genome assembly GCA_036490815.1 of Acidobacteriaceae bacterium. Taxonomy (GTDB): domain Bacteria; phylum Acidobacteriota; class Terriglobia; order Terriglobales; family Acidobacteriaceae; genus Palsa-343. The sequence continues at coordinate 17,862 of DASXDF010000025.1, read as the reverse complement.
GAAGAGTGATCAGCAGCTGCCGCATCCGATTGTGCCCGGCATCGATCTCATCACGCATCCCGGCTCCGCCCACCATCGCCCCGGCGAGCTTCCGCTTTTTGACGCTCCCGCCACAGAAGGTGTCCGTGTCGGTTACAAATGGTTCGAGTCCGAACACAAAGATCCGCTCTTCCCGTTCGGCTTTGGCCTCTCCTATACCAGCTATGAATATTCCGCCCTCAAGGCCACAGAGCATGAGGTTACCTTCACGGTGCGCAACAGCGGCAGCCGCGCCGGGACGGAGGTGGCGCAAGTCTACGCGACGCTGCCCGCTTCAACCGGCGAAAACAACTTCAAGCGCCTCGTCGGCTGGGAGCGCGTTGCTCTCGCCGCCGGCGAGTCGAAAACTGTCACCGTCCAGCTCGACCCGCTCTACCTCTCCATCTTCGATACCGGCAAGAACAGCTTCGTCCTCGCGCCCGGCGACTACACCATCCTCGCCGGCTCCTCCTCCTCCGACACACCTCTGAACGCCACCGTTCACATCGCCGAGTAGGTGCGCTCGTGCAAAACCAAACGGCTCCGGATTCGAAAGAATCCGGAGCCGTTTTGCTATTCCCTGTTCCTGCTTCTCAGTTGTTTCCAGCTCGAGCGCCCGCCGGTTGTTGTGCAGGCGTGGCACTCGCCGGCGGATGAGCGGCAGCGCTCTTCGCGGCTTCGTTGGCAGCCGCCATGGTTCCATCCAGCTCCACTTTGCCAGAGAAAATCGCGTTGTCTTCCACCGACAACCGCGCCGCACGGATGTCGCCGTTCACGTGGCTGCCCGACCGCAATTCCACGCGGCCCGCTGCCAGAATGTCGCCCTGCAGCGTTCCCAGCACCACAACGTCGCGCGCCGACACATTCGCTGTCACCTTGGCATTGGCGCCTACGGTGAGCCGATGTTCGGTTAGGGAAATGGTCCCTTCAACCAAGCCTTCTACCAGCAAATCCTCGTTGCCTTTCACTTCGCCACGAACCTGAACCGACTTCCCAATCACTGCTGCTGCTTCTCCAGGCATTGCACTGACTCCCTTTTTTTCTTGGCTCTCCCGCTTTGTCGCAATATACGCAACGCCCGGCCTCACCGCAACAAAATAGGCCATGCATTAAGCCGTTCGTGCCTGTCTCTCCACTCCCGGCCACAATTCCGTCTGCATTGGCCATACTGGTTTTCGCTCCATATCCAGCGTGTCGCCAAAGCGCTGATCGAGTCCGTGCTTGCGGACGACAGCCCGCACCAACGCACTCACCCGCTCCTGATACGCCCTTGTAACAAACGCCCGGTCCGCGTAACGCACCTCGTATGATTTCGCCAACTCCGGAAAATGCTCGCGAACGAATCCCATAAACACCGGCTTCGAGCAGGGCTTGAGAAACAGCGGCTGAGCCGAAAAAAAACTCGCTCCCGCCTTCTTCGCCCGCCGGGCCATTGCCTCCAGCGCCCTGGGAGTATCGGTAATCCCCGGCATCAGCGGCGAACACAGAATCCCCACCCGAAGTCCTGCCGCCCGCAGCCGCTCCACCGTCCTGAACCGCAAATCCGGCCTCGGTGCCCGCGGCTCCAGGATCCGCGCCAGCTTCGCATCCGGCGTCGTGATCGTCAGGTGCAGGCTCAGCCGATTCCGGCTCGCAATCCGTACCAGCAAATCCATATCCCGCTCAATTAACGTCGACTTCGTCACAATTCCCAGCCGCAGCCCCTGCTCCTCCGCAAACACCTCCAGGAGGCTCCGCGTCACCCGTGCCGTGCGCTCAATCGGTTGGTAAGGGTCGGTCGCAGTCCCCAACCCGATGTATTCGTCCGGGCGCACCTGCTTCAGTTCCTGCCGAAGCAGCCACGCCGCATGCTGCTTGATGTAAATTTCGCGCTCAAATGACTCCGGATCCGGCCTGTCGATGAACTCATGGGTGTACCGCGCATAGCAGTATTTGCAGCCGAACTCGCATCCTCGGTACGGATTGATGCTCCATGTCATCCACTGCATACGCTTCGAGTCGGTGCGGTTCAGCAGGGACCGCGGCGCCATCGTCCTGAACTCCACCAGATGCCCCTCGGCTGCCGGCTCGCCCTCGGCCGCCAGCCGCGCAATCCCCACCGGCCTCTGCCCCAGGATGGGGAACAAGATGCCCATTTCTATCGTATTCGCCTTTTCTTCGCCCATGCGGATTAAGCTACTCCCCACCCGCTTCGCAAGTCAACCAGGCTCTCCAATTCCTCAAAAACGCGTATCGTAACTGGAAATCCACTCGCCGTGACCCATGCCCGACGACACTCCCCAAACCGGCAAGGCCTGGCCCTTCGTCATGAACTGGACCGGCCGCATCAGCGCCCTCATCGGCCTCAGCGCCAGCATCCTTGGCGGCGTCACCTGGCTCGTTACCCACCACCGCCACAAGGTGGAGCATCAGGCGCAGATCGCGCAGGCGCAATCCGCATCTGCCCAGGGTCAATATCCTGCGGCGCTCCAGATTTATGCCGACCTGCTGAAGTCCGACCCCCTCGATCCCGACGCCCTCAACGGCCAGCTCACCACCACCGAGCTTTGGGTTGAGAATTTCAGCGCTCCCGACCGCGCTGCCGCCGCTCCCGCCCTCGACCAGCTCATGGCTATCCTGACCGCCGGTCTCACCCGTACCCATGGATCGCAAAACGCCGGCGTGCAGGCTCACCTCGGCTGGGCGCACTGGCTCAATCAGCGCATCGCTGCCCGCGAGTTCGGTACGGATGCGGAACGCAACCTCCGCGCCGCCCTCGCCGCCGATCCGCACAATGTCTATGCCAACGCCATGCTTGGCAACTGGAGCCTCCAAAACGGAGGCTCCCTCCCCGACGCTGTCCAGCTCTTCAACACTGCGGTGGCCACCGGGCAGGCCCAGCCCTTTGTGCGCGAGTTGCAGCTGGCAGGCCTCACCGGGCGCGAGGCTCCTGGAGCTCGCTCCGCCGCCTTTTCAGCGGCCAATCAAATGCGGATTGCCGGCGAGCCCATCGATCCCGACACTCGCCGCCGTCTCGCGACTTTCTGCTGCGATCCCACGCTCAATGACCACAGCCAGCTCGTCGAATCCCTCGCCTCTGTGCCTGCCTCCGATGCCTGGGCCACCTGCCTCTGGCTCGACGGGCCGCCCAGCGATGCGGACGCGGCTCAATCCCAGGCGCTCCATCACGCCTTCATCCAGGCCAACCTCGCCGAAATCACCGGCCAGAAACAAGCGGCACTCGTCCAATACCGCCAACTCCAGCAACAACTCGCCCGCCAGCCTGGTTCCCTGCTCGACGCGGTGAACGCAGCGATTGCCCGGCTCAGCGCGGCCCACTGAGCGCCCTCACATCTGCGGCACTCCGCGCAGTTCAATCGCCCGTTCTGTTCCTGTATCAATCGGTGGAGTCAGGCTGGTTTCCGCGATCGGCGCTCGCACCACGTGAGGCACGATCAGAAACACAAGCTCATCGTTGATGACTTCATGGGACTGCGTTGTGAACAGATACTTCAGCAGCGGAATCTCCCCAAATCCAGGCCATCCACTCACGTTGCGGTTCTCCTGCCGCTTCACCAGCCCGGCCACGATGCTTGACTCTCCGTCCTTGACTCGAATGACCTCCTCTGCCGTCTCCTGGCTGATGACCGGCTCCGCCACGCCCGAGATCGTATCGGTCCCCGATTGCGATGAAACCCCTACACTCAGTTTCAGCGTCACATCGCGGTTCGCATGGATGGTCGGCGTCATTTCCACGTTCACGCCCACGTCGAGATACGTGAACTCCGTCTCCGCAGCGGCCGCCGTCGCGCTCGTGGGCACCGTGTAGGAGCCAGTAGCCACCGGGATCCTTTCGCCCAGCTTGAGCGTCGCCTTCTGCCCATCCAGGGCCCGCAGCCGCGGATTCTGCAAAATTCGGGTATCGGAATCCGTCAGCAGAAAATCCACCGCCGCCTCGCCGACCGAAATGCTGTACGACGACGATCTTCCAATCTCATTCAGCGTCTGCGACGAGCCCGAGGTCACGGTGAGGGATGTCGGCGGCGAAATACCAATCTCCCGCAGCTTGTCCCGGCTCACCTCCATCACCGTGATGTCCACCATTACCTCCGGCTTCGGCCGGTCGATAGCGTTAATCAGCATGGCCGCCAGCTGCAGTTCGTCCGGCGTCCCCCGCATCAGGATCGCCCGCTCGTTCGACATTCCGTACAGCTTCGCCGACGACTGAAACATATTCCGCAGCGCCGTCTGCACCTCAGTAAAGTCGTTTTGCTCCGATACATTCCTCAGATAGAAAATCTGCGCCGCCTGCTGGCTCAGCATGCGCCGCTTCGTCGCCGTATCCTGCGCGACAAAAATCGTGTTGTGGGTCACCGGCTTCCAGAATGTGCCGGAAACTTCGCCAACTATCCGCAGCGCTTCCACGGTCGTTACGTTCTGCAGATCCACCTGGATTCGCTTCGACGCGTACTCCGGATCGAACAGCACATTCAGCCCGGCCAACTTCCCAATTGACTCGTAGACGATCCGGCTGTCCTCCACCGCATGCAGCGTCACCGGTCCGCCGCTCACCACCTCCAGCTTCACCGGCGCTTCTGCCGCAGGAGGACTCGGCACGGGCTCGGCGGCCGCCGCTCCATCCTTCTGCTTCATTTCCTTCTCAAGCTGGAGTGCGCTCGCCTGCGCGACGTCATTCCCCGGATCGAGGTCGAGCGCCTTGAGAAAAGCCGCCAGCGCCGTGGGCAGGCTTTTCGCCTGTGTCAACCGCCGCCCGTCCTTCACATATTCGGCGGCAGCGGCCACTCGCATGCGCTCGTACGTGGCGCGATAGCGCAGGTCGCGCGGCTTCAGTTGATATGCCTCTTTGTACGCCTCAAAGGCGCCCAGTACATCTCCTGCCTCTTCCGCTGCTCGGCCCTTTCTGTAGGAGCCGCTTGCCGACTCCGCATACGCCGTGTGCAGAAAGACAACCAGAAGGATCAACATCACCGTCGCGCGCCGAGCCTCGCCCCGCGCGCACCTCTCCCCAGACGTCAGCAACATATTCGGTTGTCACCCATTCATTGCTACTGACGCCGAGGCAACCGCCTCCGCTCAACCACTCACCACCCGGCAAGCCGCGCCCGTCCGCCGCAGATGATTCCGCCCCCACCCGCAAATCACCTCCAGCACCGGCACCAGCGTCCATCCATATTTCGATATGGAGTAGCGCACGCACGGTGGCACGCTGCTCTCCTGCCGCCGCGTCAGAATTCCATCCTGCACCAGCTCCTGCAGGTGCCGGATCAGCATCCGCTCCGTCATTTCCGGAATGCTGCGCCGCAGCTCGCTCGTCCGCATCGGCCCGTTCGACAGCCGCCACAGGATCGTTCCCTTCCACCGCCCATCAATCACCGACAACATGGCGTCAATTGGGCAGGGCGATGCTTCCTTCTTCGAAACCGGCACAGCTTCCTCCACTGACAACTTTGTCAGTACGAACAACTGAGTCAGTATAGCTCGGCGCGCGTCTCATTGTCAGGAGCTGAATCATGACCTTATTTCTCGACATCGCCAGCATCGTCACGATCGGCCTCATGATCGGCGTCGAGTTCGCTGTCTCCGCCTTCATCAATCCTGTCCTCAGCCGGCTCGACGACCGCGCCCGCCTCGATGCCGTCCGTTTGTTTGCCGCCCGACTCGGCTTCGCGATGCCCTTCTGGTACTGCCTGGGATTGCTGCTGCTGATCGCCCAAACCATTCTCTTCCGCCATCAGCCGCAGTTCGCGCTGCTCGCCACCGCCGACGGGCTCTGGATCGCCGTCATCGTGCTCACCCTGGTCTTCCTCGTCCCCATCAACAACCGCATGGCGCAGCTGTCGCCGGACGTCCCGGCCCGCGAAGCTTTCCGCGAGCACGCCAAATGGGACGCGATGCATCGTCTTCGCGTCGCCGTTCTTACCGTCGCGATGGTCCTGTTCCTCATCGCCATCCACGTCTGATGCGACATTCCTACCCAAAAATGAGAAGGGGCCTCCCCCGAAAGGAAGCCCCCTGCCTCACCGGAATCAGAATTTAACGACGGAAGGCCGAGTCCGCTTCGACCGCCAGCACCGACAGCGTCTGGAGAAACTGTCGACTCTGGCCGTCAAACAATCCATCTGCCGTGAAGCTTTCGATCGTCGCCACCGCTCCGCCAAAACGATCCGTCAGCGGACGAATGATCGCAACCTTTGGCAAACTGGGGCTGATGAATTCGCACGGCACTGGAAAGATCAGGCTCGGTTGAATCGCCGGATTCAATGGGTCAAAGAAATTCGGGAAGGTCAGCTTCGTCACCGGATCCGTAACCGGCGCAACAGGATCCTGCACTCCGTTCCCCGCAAAATCCACCCACTCCAGAAAATGAGCGACCTCGTCCGCCCCGATGCCCAGCGTGATCATCAGCACCTCCGGGTCCGTTACCTTCTGGCTCATGATCGCGTACAGGCTCGACCCTCCCTGCTCGATGTAGCCAAAATGAAACGCCGCTGTGTTCGCAATCACCTGGATGTGGTCCGCGTTGTTGAAGTCCGCGTCCGTAATCGGAATCGCCGTAACGTTGTTCAGCGTGATCGCCTGCGGAAACGTTGCACCCATATCCGGATTCTTCGCGCTGCGATAGCGCGTGTACCAGCTGGTATCCACGTTCAGGTGCATCAGGTTCGTCAGCCGCTTCTTGCCCGACGACCCCGTCGCAGTGCTCCCCGCCAGGGTGGTGAATGGTTTGAAGTTTACCGGCTCTGCGCCTCTCGACTCCAGATAGGCGTTCAGAAAACTGGCATGACTCTGCTCGTCCAGCATATTGCTGGTTATATATTGCGGACCGTCGCCATCGAGATTCGACAGCGCAGTCTGATAAGCGTTCAGCGTCTGGTTGTGATCGACTTCGATTGGCTGACCCGATGTCAGTCCTCCCAGCTCGGCATACTGCACCCAAAGATCCGACTCGATCAGCTCCGCTGCTGCTAAAAATCGCAGAATCGCCGCGTCGCCCGCGCTCAGCCTTCTCCCGCGATCGTCGCGATCCGCCCGCGCCTCTATTGCACTCGCGAGGAAGCCGCCTCCGATGGTCGCTGCGCCCCCTGCCGCTAATCCTGTTTTCATGAACGATCGGCGATCGACCGCACCCTTCGCCTTGCTCACTGGATTTTCCATACATGCTCCTGGATCATATGAAGTTGAATGATCCCGAAGTCACCATAGGCCCGCACCCGACACGCGGGTGTCAGGCAAATGTAAGTTGGTTGTAGTCCGATTGTGGCGACGAGTCTCACAATTGTCCGCAACCCGCACATTGTGAAAATCTCCGCACTGCGCTGTCGCATTTTTTATCACTGCGTCTAACATTGCCCCGCTCGCCGTGTCCCGCTCCTACGCATCTGACATAGAAAAGTGCGACGATATCTCGCGGAGGGATTCACCCAGCATGTCCGATCTCAAAGGAACTTCCATTACGTGGCTTGGACACGCCACCGTCCTCATCACCACCCCGAGGGGAACCAACATCCTCATCGACCCCTTCATCGAGCACAACCCCAAATACCCCAGGGGGTACAAGCTCCCCGACAAGATTGACCTGCTCCTGCTCACCCATGGCCACATGGACCACATCGCCGATGCGCTCCCTGTAGCGAAAAAATACGATCCTTCTGTCATCGGCATGGTCGAACTCATCGACTGGCTGCAGTCTAAAGGCCTTAAGAGCGAACGGGGCGTCGGGATGAACATCGGTGGCTCGCACAAGCACGGAGACGTCACTCTGAGCCTCACCGAAGCACGCCACTCCTCCGGCATTACCGACGGTGACAAGACGATTTATGGCGGCGAGCCGGCCGGGTTTGTCATCGCGATCGAGAATGGTCCCGTCCTCTACCACGCCGGCGACACCAGTGTTTTCTCCGACATGAAACTCATCGGCGAGCTGTATCACCCCGAGCTGGCCATGCTGCCCATCGGCGACCACTACACGATGGGACCAAAACTCGCCGCCGTCGCCGCAAAATATCTTGGCGCAAAGACCGTCCTGCCCATCCATTTCGGAACATTCCCGGCACTCGTGGGAACTCCCGCACAGTTGGAAAAAGAACTAGCCGGTTCCGGCGTGCAGGTCATCCACACCGAGCCTGGAAAAGCGATCGGGTAGCCAATGGCATTTAGGAAGCAGCCAATAGCCAGTAGCCAATGGGGAATACGCAATCGCGTGCCACGCGTCAGGCCGTCGCCACTTCTGCGATCAGTTCGTCGGAGTATCGCTCCCGGTTCTCGGGCACAATCAGCACCGGCGTAGTCACCGCCGCAATCACCCTGGCCACCGTGCTGTTTACCAGATCGTGCTCCTGATGCTCCGGAGAAGGCGCTCCCATCACGATCAGGTCCGGATGCAGCTTCTTCGCGGCCTCGATAATCTTCGCCACCGGATCGGCGCCGGTCACGACGTGATCCACCGGCAGCCCGTGCGCTTCGTCAAACGGCGCAAGGAAGCGCAGCCTCTCCAGGCAGTTGGGGCAATCCTCATGCCGCCCGCATCGTGCCGAATGCAACACGATCAGGTGCCCCAACGCCCTTGCTGCGCATAGTGCAGCGCGCTGAGCGACGCTGAGGAAAAATCTGTAGCCGCCAATACATTGTTCCAGCGCCCAAACTTCCTGGGCCTTTTCTTGTCCTCCGGCGCCACCGTCAGAATGGGGCACGGCGAGTGCGCCAGCAGCTGCCGTGTCACCACGCCCAACGCTGCGCGTCCTGCCCCGGTAATCGCCTTCGTCCCCAGCACCAGCAGCGCGGCCTTGTGATCCCGCAGCGACAGCAGGATCCGCTCGCACACAATCCCCGTCTCCACCCGCGAGTGCACCGGGATCCCCTGGTGCTTCACTTCCGCTTCGATCCGCGTCAGCTCTTCGCGCGCGGCCTTGTCGCGATCGATGGCTGCCGGCGCGCCTTCAGGAAACGCATAGCCGACCGGATCGATGACATGCACCAGCAGCAGCATTGCGTGCTGCAATCGTGCCAGTTCCTGCGCGCAGCGCAAGGCGGCTGACGATTCTTCCGAGAAATCGATCGCCGCGACAATGGTCCGGAACGGGAATTGCTTCGCGGCATGCAGGTACGTGGTCTTCGCTGGTTTTTCCGGGATATGTCCCCTGGAACCTGGCATAACCATTTGCCCTCACTTTCCGCTGGTTGGGCTGCCCTGAACCTACGCCCCGTCCCCTGGCGAATCCGTGACGAAGGTCACCTGATTTTGTGACCCGAAGCACACAACTCTTTGGGAAGGGTGTAAGCGCGCGGCATTCCGCGGAATGGGTCAGTTTTGCGAAGGGCCGAAGGTGAGCACCACGTCCACCACGTGCGCGTCTTTATCCCCGCTCCACTTCGCCGTAAACCCGGTGTGAATCGACTGCAACTGCTGCGCACGCTGCTTGTGATACGCCGCCACCGACTTCGGAATCAGATCGGCGTTGAACGGGTCGCCCTTGTGCATCAGCCAGTACGGCATCAGCTCCGCCTTTTGCGCGTCGTTCAGGTTCGCCAGCGTCAGTGTGCCCATCCGATACACGGCTCCCGGCGTTACCGTGATCGTGTAATCCACCGTGTGGTTCGCGCGATCCAGCGTTTGCGCGGCATCGATCTTCGCGTCCAGATAGCCCTGCGCTTTGGAGGACACTGTCACCATATCCTGCGTCTGCTTCCACAACTCTTCATTCGCCACATCCCCAGGATGCAGCTTTGCACTCTTTGCAAATTGATCCTCGGTCATCACACCATCGCCCACCAAATGGAGCGCCGCGACCTTAAATTGGCCGCCCTCCGACGTAATGGAGGCCTGGATCGGCACGGCAATCTTGCCGTTTTCTACGATTGGCTTGCCCAACGTCGGGCCCGTCATCGTCATCCCGATAAACCCTATCCGCCCGTACACGTTCCTCACGGCGGCTCCCAGGTTGTCGCGCGTCGATCCCTCAAACTTCATCCCAGCCGCTGGTTTCTCGACCGCTTCCAGCGGCTGTGTCCAAACTCCGCTGTAGTCGTAGACGTGGAAAGCCTGAACCACCACGGCCGGCGAATCGATGTGATACCGGATCGCCACCTGCGTCCCGTTTCCATCGCCCACCGGCGTCGTCGAAACCGCTGCGCCCTGCACGCCTTTCGTCGCGAGCAGCGCCGCCAGCACCGCTGTCACCTGGTCGCGCATCGGGCCACCCGGATACAGCCCTCCGTGAAACAGCGGGACCTTCGCCACAACCGCTGCGTTCAGCGTCTTATCGTCCCACCACGGAAAATTGTCGTACTCCACCGGCACCACACCCGGAGAAGGCTGCAACGCAAACGTCAGCGTGCCATCGTCGAAGGAAAACCGCGCGTCGACAAAAATTCCCGACCCGGTGAGCTTGTTGGCCGCGGCCTGCATCTGGTCGCGCGCGATCGGGCCCCCGGCCTGGAGTCCTGTAAATGCGAGCAGCTCTCCCTGGCTCAAATCCGATCCCGTGAACGCAATTTTCTCGACGGAGTAGGTCTGCCCCCATGCACCGGGGCCAAGGCAGATCACGGAAAGAAGAATCGCCAGGAGAGTGGACCGACAGGAAGCCCGCATGCAGCCAAGCTTATCCCATGCTTCTTCGCCATTCTTCCGCAATTGCGCGCTAATGCAGCGGGCCGCCCGCCCGGAACGTCACCACCAGATCGACGATGTGCGTGTCTTCGTGCTCATACGCCTTGTACGACGCCGACCAGCCATCGAGCGAGTGCAGTTGATTCCTGTACTTCGTGAGGAACTGCGGCACCACCACCGCGTCGTAGACATCCCCCGGCCGCAGGGGCCAGTACTGCAGTACCTGCGCCTTCTGCTGGTCATTCAAACTCACCAGCGACAGCTCGCCCATGTGAAAGACCGGCCCCGCCTCTATCGCAATCGCATAGTCCACCGTGTGGGCAGTCACATCCTTTGTCGGGGTTGCGTTGATCTTCGCCCGCAGATAGCCATGCTGCTTATACGGAATCGAGATTGCCGCCAGGGTGCCTCGCAGCAAATCCTCATTGGCGACGTCGCCCGGATGAATCTTCGCCGCCTTTGCAAATTCCTCCGGTGTCATCAGCGCGTCGCCGGAGAGATGAAGCCCCACGAGCTTGTACTGCGCGCCCTCTTCAATCGTCGCGGCGACGGGAACCATTACTTTCCCGCCTGCGACCTGCGGATCGCCATGCGCATATCCGGTCAACGCAACATCCAGGTATCCCTGCCGATGATAGATGGCGCGCAGCGCCGTCTCCAGCGTCGCTTCATTCGCAGGATCGAAATCCTGCCCCATCGCCGCTTTTTCGATCGCCGCCACCGGGTCAGTCCACGCGCTGCTCGCGCCCGTCAGGTTCACCGCGCCCAGTTCGACCGGAGGCGCATCGATGTGGAACCGAATACCGGCGTCCTTCATCGCCCCATCTCTCGCGGGGACCGCCGTCACCGTCGCGGCATCGACGCCCTTCTCCGCTAACAACGCCGCCAGCGCCGCGGCCACCTGCTGCTGGATCCCGCTCTCCGCCGGAATCGATCCACGGAACAGCGGCACCTTCGCCGCGACCGCTGCATTCAGCGTCTTCTCATCCCACCATGGAAAGTTCGCGTAGGAAACCGGCTCCATTCCCTCCGCCGGCTTCAGCATGTAGGTCAGAACCACGCCATCGAAGGCAAAATGCACATCGCTGTATAGACCGGTATCGATCAGCTTTTGCGCGGCCGCCTGGATTTCCGTCTGGCCCAGCGTATCGCCAGGCTTCAATCCGGAAACGGTCAGCAATTCGGCCTGGCTAGCCCCCGTCCCGGAGAAAACAATTTTCTTCGGAATGTACTTCTGAGCCGGAACCGCTACCGACAAGGCAAGAGAAGGCAGGACCCAAAACAGCGAACGGTGCATGACGGCAAGATAAGTCCGTCCGCCTTGTCGCGCCAGCGAAAATTTGCCTGGCGCGTACCCGTTTCGTGGGATCCTCGAGCCGCACCTACTCCCGTTCGATCGTCACCGACTCCAGCACCACCGGCTTCACCGGCTTATCCGACCGCGCCGACACTTTCGAGATCTTATCGGCGATGTCCTGCCCTTCCACCACTTCGCCGAAGATCGTGTGCTTTCCCGTCAGCCATTCTGTAGCCGCCACGGTGACAAAAAATTGCGAGCCATTCGTGTTCGGCCCCGCATTCGCCATCGCCAGCTTGCCCTTCTTGTCGAACCGGTGTGCCGAGCCCTTGGTCTCATCTTCAAACTTGTACCCCGGGCCTCCCATGCCGTTGCCGGCCGGATCGCCGCCCTGGATCATGAAGTCCGGAATCACCCGATGGAAAATCGTACCGTCGTACAGCTTGTCGCTGCTCTTCGCCCGCGACACAGGATGCGTCCATTCCCGCTTCCCTTCCGTCAGCTCGATAAAATTCGCCACCGTTTTCGGTGCGTCCTTCTCAAACAACCTGCAGACAATCGTCCCTTCGCTGGTCTTCATAACCGCGTACGTTCCTGGCTGCCGTGACATAAAAACTCCTCTATGGGTTTTGTTGAATTGAAAATTCTAAACCTGCGGTGTGGCCTGTAAACCGGTGGGCGCTGCCGGCGCCGCCGGTACCGGCTGCCCCGCCGGAATTACCGTGACCTTCTTCAACTGCACGGTCTCGAGCGGCTTGTCGTTGCTGTCGCGATTGACGCGCGCAATCGCCTTCACCACTTCCACGCTCGCGTCATCGCACTGTCCGAAGATCACATACTTTTGATCCAGGAAATCCGTCGCCACTTCTGTGATGAAGAACTGCGACCCATTCGTGTTCGGTCCGGAATTCGCCATTGCCAGCCGCCCCGGAACATCGAAATTCAGCGCTGGATCCACCTCGTCGTTAAACATGTAGCCCGGATCACCCTCGCCCGTCCCCAGCGGATCCCCGCCCTGAATCATGAATCCGGGAATCACTCGATGAAACGTCGTCCCGTCGTAATAAAGCCGGCGCGTCTTCTTCTTCGTCGCCGGATCGGTGAATTCCTTCGTTCCAGTTGCGAGGCCAACAAAATTCGCCACCGCCTCCGGCGCCTGCTTGTCGAAAAGTTTGCACGTCATTCTGCCCATGCTCGTATCGAAAAGCACCGTCGGTCCCGTCGGCTGCGGAGCCGGATGAATCGCAGCCCCAGGCGCATCCGGCAACTGCGACGAGGCAGCCGGAGCCGACTGCGTTGAGGCCGGCGGCGCCGTTTGCGAGGGCGGAGTGGTTTCGGGCGTCGACTGCTGTGCCAGGACGGGCCAGGAAATCAGAAGAACGAGAGGAATACAGGCATTACGGATAGCAGACATTACAGCAACCAGACTATCTGAAGAGATGGATGCACAGCCAGGAGAGCTATCCGGCTTCCGCGCGGCGTCTCCCGCCCATTCCCAGCTCCCGGTCACAGCCTCGTCTTCCGCCTGGGCTTCGCTGTGTTCCGCCCGCTGGCCGGCATCAGCACCAGCAGAATCGCCATCGCCATGTATGCCATGTCCCAGGTCGGCACCAGATGCCGAAAATAATAGTGCGCGCCCACCGCAGCCACTCCGGCAAGAAATGCGACCTTGCGCGGCCGCGCCAGCGGAGCCACCACGGCCAGCGCATCGCACACCGCTATCACAGCCCAGGCCGTTGCAAATCGCGACGGGAATTTACCGTTGGGAAAATCACTCAGCAGCACCGGGACTGCAATTCCCAGCAGCACAACACGGCAGATCATACTTGCGATCGCCCGAAAGGTTTGCATCGATTTTCAGCCTACCCTATTCCCAGCTCTCTCCTATTTCCCTGTGTAGGTTACGTGCCAGATCGAACCAGACCCGTCATCAGTCACGAACAGCGAACCATCGTTGGCCACCGTCACGCCTACCGGCCTGCCCCACACCTTCCCATCGGGCCGCACAAATCCCGTCAGAAAATCTTCGTACTCGCCCGTCGCATGCCCATCCTTCATCGGTACACGAACCACTTCGTACCCCGAACGATTCGACCGGTTCCAGGAACCGTGCTCCGCCGCAAACCCGTCGCCCTTGTACTCTGCCGGAAATTGCGAGCCCTCATAGAACAACAGCTCCAGCGAGGCGAAGTGTGGATTCAGCAGCACGTCCGGCGTGATCACCTTGCCCGCCAGCTCCGGATGCTTCCCTTCCTGCCGCGGATCCTGCACGCCGCCGTTGGTGCTCATGTAGTACCAGGGCCAGCCGTAAAATCCGCCCTCCTGCACGTGCGTGATGTAGTCCGGCACCAGATTGTCGCCCAGCATGTCGCGCTCGTTTGTGGAGCACCACAGCTCGCCGGTAATCGGATTGATCGTCTCCCCTACGCAGTTGCGGATTCCTGACGCGTAGATCTTCACGAACTTCCCTTCGGGCGTGAATTCGAGCACATCGGCGCGATCCTTCTCTTCCGGATGCACATCGGAGTCATCGTCGTTCGAGTGCGACCCCACCGAAACAAACATCCGCTTCCCGTCCTTCGAGAAAGCGATGTCCCGCGTCCAGTGTCCGCCCCCCCGCAGCCTGCCGCCCCCGGGGAGATCCGCCAGCTTCTCCACCGGTCCGGTAGCCTTCATGTCGCCCGCGTTATACGGAAATCGCACCACCGAATCCGTGTTTCCGATGTACACCCACTTCGGATCCGTCGCCGGATAAAACTGAATTCCGAACGGCTGGCTCAGATCATCGGCAAACGTAGAAGCTTCCTTCGGTTTTCCGTCCGCGCCCACTCCGCGAAACACCATCACCTTGTTCTGATAGCTCAGCGCCACAAACAAGTCGCCGTTGGGCGCTGTCCGGATCAGCCGCGGCTGGTCGAGCCCCGTGTAATACATATCCACCTTGAACCCCGCCGGAGCCTGCGGCCATGCGCCCTCCGGACGTTCCACCCGATCCGGCCCGTTATCTACCCCCTTCGTTGCGTACGGAGCCGGCAAATCGCCCACCGTCAGATGCCGCCGCACCCCCGGCTTCTCTTTGGTGTAATCCGTAAACGCATCCTGCCCGGTCAGAACCTTCTGCGCGAAGGCTGGAGCAGTCAGAAGAGTAGCGACGAACGCAAGGAACGCGACCAACGAGCGAGCGCAGATTTTCGGCATGGATCCTCCGGGGTTAGGAATGACCTGGGGTTGGTTCTAAAACGAAAGGCATTTACATCCCGAACACGCGTTCTCGATCGGGATACCTTTTTGCATACCAATATTACTTTGTCTTCCCGCCATTTGGGACAGACAGCTTCTTCAATCCCTGAGGACTGCTCATCGCCCGCTGCAACAACGCCGTGGGAATGGTCGCCGTCAGCACCGCCTGGTTTCGATTCCTCTCCACCTTGATGCTGTTGATCAGCGATCGCGCATCCGGATCAAACGACTGCGCCCCGGCGGTGTTGGCCATTGACTTCACCAGTACCAGAATCGTGTCGAGGGATTCCGTTGTATCCGCCGCGGCTGCATCGCTCGGCGCAAGTTCTTCCACCCGCAAATGCACTTTCCCAATCCACGTGAGCGACGCGATAAACGTTGCATCCACCGGGAGTGGCAGCCGCAGTCCCATCACCCGCGCTCCACCGTTGGCCAACGGCATCCCAATTTGCCCAATCCCCCACGCGACCGACAGCAACGGCACCTGCGAGTAGCGTTTCGACAACAGCGAAGATCCTGAGAATGGCAGCGCCGCCGTCCGGTACCGGTCAATCATGGAGTGGATCTGCTCGGCCGACGGCGTGTTGCTCATGCCCACAATGTCGTATCCCAGCAGCGCCACGCGCACCGTCCGTCCTTCGCTCGGGATCATGTAAATTGTGTGGCCTGCGTAATTCTCCTGCGAGGGCGCCACCGTCGACAGGTAATCCTCGAGCCTCCGGCCGTCGAAGTGCCCGACAAAAACCTCTGAGAACGCCACTGATCCGTTCGGACCCTTCGAGTCCGCCATGCGATGCAGCGCAAATGCCGCCTCATCCAGATCGCGCTCGAACTGAATCCCCGTTGCATCAATAAAGTGCTGGTACTCGGGCGAATGTTCCACCGGTCGCTGATCGAAGTGCGTGGCTGCCCGCAGCGGGCGCAGATTGAAATACACAATCCCGTCCGACTCCGGCAGCAGCCGCGCCGCTTCCGGCGGCGCCACTTTGCGAAGGTAAATCGCCCCAGCCAGCAGCAGCAGGACGAGAAGCACAATAGCGATGGAAAGTTTCGTGCGCCGACGGGTCATCGATTGGGCTCCCCGTTGTTCCGGGAAGCAGCACTATCTATCTTCTCACCCACGCCCCTCTTCCCGCACCTTTGGACGACCCCGCGATACTTTCCCCCACCTCCAACGCTGCTCTGAACGCTGAACGCCGAACCCTGAACTCTGACTTTGCGACCCCCTTCTCCCTGTGATATTTTCAATGCTGTACCTCCTGAAAACGGACACATCGGTGTGTCCTGATGCGGGAGGTACAAAAGCGTCCGGGCTGGCGTAGCTCAGCTGGTAGAGCATCTGATTTGTAATCAGAGGGTCGGGGGTTCAAATCCCTTCGCCAGCTCCAGTCTTCCTCCTCGGACGATCAGGCGATTTCACTCAAGGCTGATGTAGCTCAGTTGGTAGAGCACTCCCTTGGTAAGGGAGAGGTCACCGGTTCAATCCCGGTCATCAGCTCCAGGTTTTTGCACAGGTGGCCGAGTGGTTAATGGCAGCAGACTGTAAATCTGCCCCTCAACGAGGTACGGAGGTTCGAATCCTCCCCTGTGCACCAGTTCCAGCAGCAAGAGGGTTCATCGCGCAGAACAGGCGCGCGGGATTTTTTGAGGGTTGGCATGATGCGAGTTGCCGGCGCAAAGCGCAAAATTATGGCGCTGGCCGTTCTCGCGATCCTCGCTGCCCTCGCCTGGTACACCATGGACGCCGGCAGAATCCGGCTCCTTGTCATGGTTTTACTTGGCGGTTTCGCTCTTCGCATCGCCCTCACCCGCGGCTCGCCGAGGGATGAAGCGGAAGTGGAAGAGCAGCGGTAAGTTGCAGGGTTTTGTAGTTCGGCTGTTTGGTTCAGGTAATGTTCTGGTTAGCCGCTCGCTGAGAGACTCAGCGAGCGTTTGCATGTCGAGTAAGGCGCGAGTCGCTCAGCAGTTGATTTTCTGAATGCTGAACGCCGAGCGCTGACTGCTGTTTCATGCGGGAGTAACTCAGTGGTAGAGTCACAGCCTTCCAAGCTGTTGGTCGTGGGTTCGATTCCCATCTCCCGCTCCAGAAACTCGAAGGAGGCTCTTTCTTGAAAGGGCACGGCTTCAGCGGCGCCATTGAGCCCGCAAAACAAAACGGGGCTTCAGCCTCGGAGGAAGTTCAGACGATGTTTGAGCAGGCCACCATCCCGATCCAGGACGAAACAACCTTTGCGGGCGTTCGCCACGCCATCGACGAGGCTTTCGCCCCTGCCCAGGCAGCTGTTTTCCTGAAGAGCGTCAGCGGCACAAAGCTCCGCGTCCGCCAGTTTGAATCGGTCCTGGCGCACGGCCTCCTTGGCTCCCAGGCGCAAAAAAGTTATGCCGCTCTCGGCGACGCCGACCGCGGCCAGATCCGCGAACATTACCTGCGCCAGGTGGAGCGCGTCGCCCCCGAAATCCGCCAAAAGTTTTTCCGGCTTTACGCCAGCTACTAAGCGCCGGGACAAAGATTCATCAACATAAGAAGTCTTGAGAGGGAAAAGCCATGGCGAAGGAAAAATTTGACCGGTCCAAGCCGCACGTGAACGTGGGGACGATTGGGCACATCGATCACGGGAAGACGACGCTGACGGCGGCGATCACGAAGGTGCTGCAGAAGCACAATCCGAAGAACACGTTTCGTTCGTTCGATTCGATCGAC
>DASXDF010000024.1:0-1547 GCA_036490815.1 Acidobacteriaceae bacterium | reverse complement strand
GAGATATAGGTCTTCTGCTGGAGCGTCGAGACTACGGCCGGATCGGCGATGCTCTTCAGAGCATCGAAGCTGGGGATCAGGCCATCCTTCTGCCTGTCGCGATAGTTGAGGATGGCTTCCGCCTGCTGCGTGTACTTGGTTTTCCCGGCATCCGGGCCCAGATGTTCCGGATCCTGCTGCATCAGGAAGTCGGCGAGGCTTCCCGACCCCACGTTATCCAGGTCGAGCTTGCCGGAATTGGCCGCCCCCGTGGACGAATAGTAGCTGCCCAGAGCCTTCACAATGGTGTCGCTGCCCGCCTCGGCATTCGTCTCCTGCACCTCTTTCTCCGGCAGGGAGATGATCACCTGGTTGCTCGGGCCCTGTCCTATCTGATTGCCGAAGGGCTGGATGCGGCTGTCGCGGATGCCGGCCTTGTCGATCGCGGCACGGATGCGATCGGCAGATGGCGGCGCCTCAAACTTGACGTAGACCAGGGTGCCGCCCTTGAAGTCGATGCCGACCGGGATGTGGTGCCAGAAGAATATGGACAGCAGACCGGCCACACTGAAGATGAGAGAGAAGCTGAGGAAATACCACTTCTTCCCCAGCCAGTCGATGTTTACGTCGTGAAACAGTTCCACTTAGAACTCCGTTATTTTGTCATCCTGAGCGAAGCGATGAACCTGCATTTTTCCGCTCGCCCGCAAATCCGAACGGGAGCGAATGGCCCGTGCGGCCAGCACTTCATTTCCTACCCAACAACCTTGCCGAGGCGCCCCGCGTCAATATCCGCTCCGTCGCCACCGTCGCCACCACCAGTAAAGCGCCCGTCACCAGGCCGATTCCGATAAGCCCCGCCGCAGTCGCTGCACCCACAATCGCAAGTCGCATCAGATGAAAAGCGCCTCCCCGCGCTGCTTACGGTTCCAACCACTCGTATCATCCGTCGCGCGGCGAAGGATTTGCAGCCGCCCGGTCAACCCATGACTCCAGAAGTGAGCGACCAAAGGGAGCGAACTGATCAGCTCGCGCCACCGGCGCGTCCGCCCGTGCGACCAGCACCATCAGATGGAAAGCGCCTCCCCGCGCTGCTTGCGGTTCAGCAGGGCATCAAAGATCGTCCGCGATACAAAGACGGCCGTGAACAGGTTCGCGCCGAGACCGAAGACCAGCGTTATGGCAAAGCCCTTCACCGGACCGGTGCCGAAGAGAAAGAGGATAGCCGCCGAGACCATCGTCGTTACGTGCGTGTCGAGGATCGTCGTCCATGCGTGCGCGAAGCCTTGGTCTACGGCTGCGCCCGGCGACTTGCCGGCACGAATCTCTTCCCGGATGCGCTCGAAGATCAGCACATTCGAGTCCACGCCCATACCCACGGTAAGAATCACACCCGCAATGCCGGGCAGGGTCAGCACTGCATCAGCGAAACCCATGAAGCCCAGCAGGATCACCAGGTTCAGGAACAGCGCAAGATCCGCGTTGATGCCGGCGCCCTTGTAATACACCAGCATGAAGATCATCACCGCCAGCATGCCGACGATCGCTGCCGTCACGCCCTTGCGGAT
>DASXDF010000023.1:0-108902 GCA_036490815.1 Acidobacteriaceae bacterium | reverse complement strand
CGGGACCGCGGCGCTGAGCCATGGAATTCCTGGCTCTGTGCCCGCCCCGTGGACCATCCACGCGGTTGGCGATTTCAACGGCGACGGCAAAACCGACATTCTGTGGCAAAACAGCTCGACCGGGCAGGTTGAGATCTGGCTCATGAACGGGACCGTGCTCTCCAGCACGGGAAATCTCGGTAGCGTCTTTCCTCCATGGAGCATTGCGGGGGTGGGCGATTTCAACGGAGACGGCAAAGCCGACATTCTGTGGCGGAACAGCTCGACCGGGCAGGTGGAGATCTGGCTTATGAACGGAGCTACGCTGACCGGCCAGGGCAGCCCCGGCAGCCCCACCACCGACTGGCAGATCGTGCCCTTGTCTCCTTAGAAGCTGGTAGCGCCGTCGCCGGTTATAGCTTGATGGGCTTGCCGTATTCGCCGTCGAAGACGGTGCGGGCCATGCTGAAGCGTCCACCGTCGTACTTATCCGGGCCTTTGAGATGGCCGATGGCGAGCAGTGCAACCACTTCGTAGCTGATGGGCAGATTCAGCACCTGGCACACTTTGTCGGGCTCGTAGCCTTCCATCGGGGCGGTGTCGTAGCCGAGAACCTCGGCCATGAGAAGCATGGCAGAGAAGGCAAGCATGACGTGGCGATTGAGCCAGGCGGTGAGGTTGGAATGATTGCCGAGAAACTGCGGAATAATGTCGCTCGCGCTTTCGGCGTAGTTCTCCGTCATGCCGCGCTCGCGGCCCAGGCGGAGCATTTCTTCCATATCGGTGCGCCAGCCATCTTTATCGCCGCAGGCCACGATGACGACCGAAGCTTCTTCGACCTTGGCCTGGTTGTAGCTGGCGGCGCGCAGGCGGCGAAGGCCATCCGGGGTGCGGACCACGACGAATCGCCAGGGCTGGAGATTGTAGCCGCTCGGCATTTTGAGGCCGGCTTCAAGGATTTTCTTAAGATCGGCATCGGGAATGGGCTTGCCGTCAAAGCTGGGTGTTGCGCGGCGGTGATCGAGCGCTTCGCTGAGAGGCTTTTCCGGTCGACTGGCCATGCGGAGGTAGGTCCTGAACTGCTTTCTCTGGATGGGTGAAGTTTAACTGCGTTGTCCGGAAGGGGAAGCCTGAATCTGCTCCATGGGAAGTTCGAGGGCGAAGGGGCTCGGATTGCCTGGGGTGGCGGCATAGACCCACAGACCGTGAAAGGCGGTTTGCAACTCGGGATGCTGAAGCAGCAGCGCCCGCATAACAGCGGTAACCTGGGCGCGTGCTGCGACCAGGCTCTGATTGGGCGTCGCGTTGTAGGTGACGATGAGATCGAGCTGGTTAGAGAGCTCGCCGGTGTGGAGGTTGGTGATGTCGTAGGTCACCGTGCCGGCGCTGAGTCGGAGCGGATCGGCGCCGGGAAGATTTTCAGGCCGGTTTTGCTCGGCCTCGCGCTGCAGTTTTTGCAGGTTGGGGCTGGAGACGAAGTCTACAGGCTCGAGCAGATACTGCGCGGTCTGGTAGTAGAAATATGCGTCCCACACCTGCTTTTTCGCAGCGTATTCGCGCGCCTGGCGCCAGAACCAGAGGCCGTCATGGCCGCCCATCATCATGGGGCGGGTAAAGAAGCCGGCGAGCTTCCAGTCGGCGCTCCCGGCTGGGTCGTTTTGCAGGATCAAGGAAATTTGCTGTGGCTGTTTGACACCGGTGGCGTGCAGGATGGCCAGAGCGAATTTGCCCGGAGGAAGGCCGGGGATGGTGACTTCGACGGTGAGCGCCGATCCGGCAACGCCGCAAAAGAACTGCGTTTCCTGAGGTGCTTTCAGGTCGGAGGCATCGAGGAGGTAGACCGCATCGACGGTGAGGGTGGCGCGCTGGATGGAGGCGTTGACGGACTGGATGGAGTTGGCGATGCCATCAAACTGAGCGGCGACGCTGGCGATGGTCTGGTTGCGAACGGCGGCGGCGTTGCCGGATTCGACGTTGGCGCCGATCATCTGGGCCGACTGGGCAAGGATGGTGCGCTGGGCGCTGGGCATCTGCGACTGGGTCATGCAGGAGACGCCGAAGGCCGGAACGGCAAGAACGGCGGGCACGGCAAGCACAAGAAGTTTGGGCCAAAGGCTTGAAAAGCGGCGGTGCATTCGGGACTTCCCTTCAATTCGCCGATGAGCGAATTCGAATCACTGCTAGTCTAGTACACAGGGGATCGAGGGGACGTCGAACGGACGGCACCCGGACAATCCTAAGACTTCGATGCAGGTTATGAGCCTTTCACGATGCCTGGTTTGGGCGGTTGCAACTGCTTTCGCGGTTTCGTGTCATGGCCAGGTGATGCAGCCACCGGGAACGATGCCGGGCGGCCATCAGGTTCCAGTGCCGGAACCGCCGGTGCACCACCCAGGGGTTGCGCGTATTCCTCCGCCGAGGCAGGCAGGGACTTCGGTTCCGCAGGCGATGCCGGCACAGCCGGGAGCGGCTCAGGTTGAGTTGGGCACGACCGCAGGACCGATGCCGAGTGGGGCACCGGGCAGCGCGTCAAATCTGCCACCCTCGCTATTGGACAAGCCGGCAGGCCACGCCAGCGTGACGCTGAGCGGTGGATCGCTGGCGGTGAGGGCAAACAACTCGAGCCTTTCCGACATTCTGAAGGACCTCTCGTCCACCAGCGGCATGACGGTGGACGGATTCGAAAAGGACACACGAGTTTTTGGAGTTTATGGACCGGGCACACCGCGCGATGTTATTTCCGAGTTGCTGGACGGGGCGGGTTACAACTTCCTGATGGTGGGCAGCACCGACGCGGGAACGCCGCGTGAGATTGTTCTGACCACGCGCGGCAACGCCCCGCTCGCGAATCCGCAACCCGGTTCGATTTCGCAGCCGGACGAGGACGACGAGCCGATCAACAATCCGATGGAGCAGGTCGCCCCGCCGATGCTGCCAACGCCGATGCAGCCGGATCAGCGGCAGCAGCCGAGAACGCCACAGGAGATGCTGCAGGAGCTGCAGCGAATCCGCCAGCAGCAGGGCCAGGGACAGGGCCAGCCGCAGCCTCAGTAACTCATCCACAATTTTGTCATCCTTTGCTCCAGCGTACCTGGTACGCCTCATCTTCGGTGCAGCCTGGGAGCATCCATGACCGTAGTAATGCCTCTTTCGTGGTCTGGAAGGAGAGAGCCCGGTTGTTTATCTTTTGGTCACCTCTTCTGAGGTAACAAAGGCCCTCCCCCCATGAAACGCTGTGCTGTTTGGATTTCTGTTGCGACTGCCCTTGGGTCCACTCTCCTTGCCGGCTGCGGAATGGCGAATACGCCGCTGCAGGTCGGCACATCTCTCTCCGGCAACTGGGCATTCATTCCTGCCAGTTCCAGCGCGACGCTGAATCTCGGATTTACGCAGGGCGCGTACGAGACGGTGAGCGCGGTAGCGCGGCTGAACGGCGCATCGTGCGTCAGCCCGACGACGGACATCCTGCTGACCGGCTCGGTGGGCGGGAACAATGAGATGCTGCTGGTTTCGTCGGCGTTCGATGGAACGACGCTTACGCTGCAGGGGCAGGTTTCGGCCGATGGCAAGGGGATCGCGGCCGCGAGCTGGACGTTTGCCGGCGGCAATTGCGGCACGATGGGTAAGGCCAGCGTTACGGCAACGCAATATACGGCGATCAACGGAACCTACACGGGTACTTTTCTCGATGCGTCGTCGAATCCGATCGCGGTATCGGCGCTGCTGCAACAGACTTCGCAACCGGATCTGGATGGGCAGTTCTCTCTGTCGGGAACCGCGACATTTCCCAGCAACAGTTGCTTTCTTCAACAGCCGACCCTGACAACTTCGCTGGTGACCGGCAACAATCTCTCCATGAATTACACAGATACAACGAGCGGAGCGGTGCTTAGCGCAGTGGGCACTTTCAATGCGTCGGCGTCGCAGCTAACGATCTCGAACTGGTCGATCGCGGGGGGTACGTGCAATGGAGAAGCCGGCACCGGAACGCTGACGCTCGAGACGCAGAATCTGTAGCTCGACGGGGTAGCTGGAACCTGCTACCTTTCGGCATCCTGGGGCCTGGGCCAACGCGCTTCAATGGTGGTGGAAATGCCGCCCCGGGGGCGGAAGTCGCCTTTGACTACGGCCCAAACGGGATCGCAGGCGCGGGCCACATCCTCGAGGATGCGGTTCACGACGTTCTCCTGAAAGATTCCGAGGTTGCGGTAGCAGAAGAGATATTCCTTCCAGGATTTCAACTCGAGGCACCGTTCGCGAGGCATGTAGCGGAGCGTGATGACGCCGAAGTCGGGCAGTCCGGTTTTGGGGCACACCGACGTGAACTCGGGATCGTCGATGACGATTTCGTAGCCGGGAAATTGATTAGGCCATGTCTCGATGAGGGGAAAGTCGAAGTCGAGTCCGGCCTGGGCATGCTGGTCGGTGTAACGGGGAGCGATCGCCATACACCGATTTTACGGGTTGGCCGGATGCGGAATCAGATGACGTGCGCCACGTTTGCGCGGGGGCGGGTAAACACTCCGGTACCCCGGCAAAATTCGGATTTTCAGAACCCTAAGGCCAACGAGGTGTGTCTTATATACTGACCTACGGTTTCATCAATGAAAACAGGGCAGGCAGCGCAACGAACGGCTCGAGTCTGGATCATTACGGCTGTTGCGATCGTGGTTATTTTTTACGGCGTGCACCTGATGACACGGGGAAGTCTACCCATCCGCGTGGCCGAGGCGACCACGGGCAACCTGACTAGTACAGTGGCGACGAACGGCAAGGTGGAACCGCAGCCGCTGGCAAACTTCGAGGCACACGCTCCGTTTCCTGGAACCATTCAAACTCTGGGCGCGCATGAAGGCGAGAAAGTCCACGCCGGACAGCTGCTGGTGGCCATGGACGACAGCGAAGCAAGGTCACGCGTGGCAACGGCCGAGGCCGCGCTGCGAGGCGCACAGGCCAGTTTCCAGGCGGCGCAGCGCGGGGGAACGCAGGAAGAACGGATCTCGCTGCAGGGAGACATCGACAGAGCCCGGATCGATCGCGAGCAGGCGCAGCACGACCTGGACGCGCTCCAGAGGCTGCAGGGATCAGGGGCGTCGTCGGCGAGCGAGATCAGCGCGGCGCAGACACGTCTGGCTGGCGATACGAACAGTTTGCAGGTGCTCGAGCAGCGGCAAACCGGCCGCTACGATACGGATTACCTGACTCACGCCAA
This sequence comes from Acidobacteriaceae bacterium, assembly GCA_036490815.1. Classification (GTDB taxonomy): domain Bacteria; phylum Acidobacteriota; class Terriglobia; order Terriglobales; family Acidobacteriaceae; genus Palsa-343. Next base: position 103,711 of record DASXDF010000023.1, on the reverse strand, counting down.
AGCAACGCTGGCCGATGCGGAAAGTGCTTACGCAGCCGCGCAGGATGCGCTGGCCCATGCCGTTGTGCATGCGCCGTTCGCCGGAACGGTTTACTCTTTGCCGGTTTCGCGTACGGAATATGTGAGTCAGGGAGACCGGCTGCTTTCCATGGCCGATCTTTCAAAGTTGCAGGTGCGGGGTTTTTTCGACGAGCCGGAAATTGGGAAGCTCAGCATCGGACAGCCGGTAATGATTGTGTGGGATGCCCGGCCCAATGAGGTATGGCACGGCCATATCCGGGGTTTGCCGTCGACCATCATCACGCAGGGAACCCGCAATGTGGGCGAGGTGCTGATCACGGTCGACGATCCTGACGGGGCGTTGCTGCCGGACGCAAATGTTCGTGTGACGGTAACGGTAGCCAGCGTATCTAACATAGTGAAGGTGCCGCGCGATGCCCTGCATATCGAGCAGGAGGTGACGTTCGTGTATCGCAAAGAGGGCAACTCGCTGCACCGGGTGAAAGTGACGATTGGTGCGTTGAATCTGACGGAAGTGCAGATAACCAGCGGCCTCAAGGTAGGCGACGTCGTGGCGCTGGGCACAACTAACGCGCAACCGCTGGCCGATGGCGTTCCGGTCAAAGTCGTCCAGTAGGGGGAGTTTTTTGCGGGAGCGAAATCCACTGCGTGGTGTTTTGTTTGTTTTCTCGGCGGCCTTGTTGTGGACTCTTGGGGCAGCGGCAGCGAATCCGCACCGGGATCTGGACCTGGGCCGCGCCGACAGCGCGCTGCAGTCGCTGAATGCGCAGCTGTCCCGAAACCCCAACGATGCTGAGGCACGCAACCTGCGCTGCCGCGTTTATTACCAGGAGGAGCAGTGGGATCAGGCCATCAGCGATTGCGAGGCTGCGGTCGCCCTGGCGCAGGGGAACAGCGATCACCACCTGTGGCTGGGCCGCGCGTACGGACAGAAGGCGGCGCACGCGTCGCTGCTCTCCGGCTATCCGCTGGCGCGCAAGGTGCATGCGGAGTTCGAACAGGCGGTTGAACTGGATCCGCATAATGCGGAGGCGCTGGCGGATCTGGGGGAGTTCGATGTGATGGCTCCTTCGGTGGTGGGGGGTGGGCTGGGGCATGCCGCGGAGATCGTGCAAAAGCTCAGCGGAGAGAATCCAGCCGGAGCGCTGACGTTACAGGCGCGGATCGCCGAATCGAAAAAGGACTATGGCGCTGCAGAGGCAGATTTCAAAGGCGCGATTGGGAAATCGACGTACCCGGCAAACGCCTGGATGGATCTGGCGGCGTTCTACCGTCGGCGCGGGCGGGTGGATGATATGGTGCAGGCGGCGCATCGAGGGGCGGCACTCGATGCAAAGCATGGCGCGGCACTGGTGGACGGAGCAAGCAATCTGGCCCTGGCAGGGCGCGAGACGCAGACAGCGATCGAATGGCTGCGGCAGTACCTGAACTCCAACGCGCAGTCGGAAATGGCGCCGGCGTTTGTGGTGCGCGCGCAGTTGGCCCAGTTGTTGCAGAAGCAGGGGGATGCGACGGCGGCGCAGGAGCAGCTGGCGACGGTGCGTGCTCTGGCCTCCGGCTACCGGGTACCTTCAGGAAATGCCACTTCGAGAATGGCCGGTCTGTAAACTCAGAACGATGGACGAGTCGATGTCGGTGGGGACAGGAACGCGCCTTCCGCAACTCAGGAGAATGGCAGCGGCTCTGTTTCTACTGATGCCGCTCATTGCGGGGGCGCAGATTTCTCTTTCTACAGCCGTCGATCTGGCGGAGAAACACAGCCCGGGGGTGCGCTCCGCTAGGGCTGAAGTGGATCGGGCGGCGGCGGCCGTGACACAAACCCGCGATGCCTACGCCCCGAGCGTGGTGCTCGGTTCCTCTGTTGGACCTCCGCCTTATGGATTCCCGCTCGGCAATCCCGACATTTACGACGTGAACGCAGAGTCGTTGCTGTTCTCGTTTTCGCAGCCGGATTACGTTCGGGCAGCGCGGTCCGGATTCCGCGCCGCCAATCTAAGTCTGAAGGATGCGCAGCAGCAGGTGGCGCTGGACGTGGCGCTTGATTACGTAGAACTGGACCACGACATGAAGGAGATTGCGGCGCTCCACGAGGAGAGCAACTTCGCGGGTACGTTGATCCAGATCGAACAGGATCGGGTGAGGTCGGGAGTCGATCCGAGGATGAATGAGCTGCAGGCGGAGCTGACGGCGGCGCAGGTGGAGGAGAAGCGAATCTACCTCGAAAACGATGCTGATCTGATGCGGCAGAAGTTGGGAAATCTGACGGGGCTGCCCGCGGTCGACCTCGAAACCAATTCCGGGAGCATTCCCGCATTTCCGGCATCGCCATCTGAGGCGCCCAACGACCAGCAAATCGCCGACAACAACCCGGGCGTCGGCGCCTCCTATGCGCTGGCGAAGTCGAAACTGTATACCGCTTTTGGCGACAGCCGTCAGAACCTGCGTCCCTCCATCGGCTTCGGCCTGAAGTATCAGCGGTTCGCCCAATACCAGAATTTTGAGAATTTTTATCACAACTTCCAGCAGAACAACGTGAGCGCCGGCGTGCAGCTGACGATACCGGTGTTTGACCCGTCGCTGAAGGCGAAAGCTCGCCAGTCTGCCGCCGAGGCGGCCCGGGCCCTGGCGGATGCGGATGCCTCGCGTAACGTGCTGAGCGAGCAGACCTCATCGATGCGCGGCATGCTCCGCCAACTGGCGGCGCAGCAGAAGGTGGTCCAGGTGAAAAGCGAGCTGGCGCAGGAGCAGTTGAAGACGGTGGAAACCGAGCTGACCCAGGGCAGCGGCGTGCCGAACGCGCAACCGATCACGCCGAGAGAGGCGCAACAGGCACACATCGAAGAACGGGAGCGCTACGACGACGTGCTGGACGCTAATTTTTCTCTGATGAAGGCCGAGTTAAACCTGCTGCGCGTGACCGGCCAGCTGGAGGCGTGGGTGCGGGCTTCACTGCAATAGTTAAGTGCAGCTTTATCAGCCGCTAACTTATTGATTTACCAGTATCGTAAATGTAGGGGGCCGCGGCCCTGATTGCGGTTGCTGAATGGTAAACTGGGAGGAGTGCCTATGCCGCTTAAAACGCTATTTCTAAATCCTCCGTCTTTTGAGAACTTCGATGGTGGCGCCAGCTCACGCTGGCCTGCAACCCGCGAAATTGAGTCCTACTGGTACCCGGTCTGGCTGGCTTATCCGGCCGGCATGCTGGAAGGGGCGCGCCTGCTCGACGCCAACCCGCACCACGTGAAGTGGCCGCAGGTGGTGGAGATCCTGAAGGACTACGAATTCCTCGTGCTGTTTACGAGCACGATTGCGTGGAGCGGCGATCAACGCTGGGCAGAGACGATAAAGGAAGCCTATCCGAACATTAAAATTTGCTTTGTTGGGCCGCCGGTCACCACCGATCCTGACAAGGCGCTGAACGAGTGCCGTGCGATTGACTTTGTGTGCCGCCGCGAGTTTGACCACTCCGTGGTGGAATTTGCCAATGGCAAGCCCCTCAACGAGATTCCAGGCATCAGCTACCGGACGAACGGGCAGGTGGTGCATAACCCTGATCGTCCGCAGATTGAAAACCTGGATGCGCTGCCGTGGGTGACCGATATTTACAAGCGCGATCTGGACGTGACGAAGTACAACGTGCCGTTCCTGCTGCATCCTTTTGTCGCGCTCTATTCGACGCGAGGCTGCCCGGCGCAATGCACCTTCTGCCTGTGGCCGCAGACGACGAGCGGTCATGCTTGGCGGAAGCGCTCGACCGACGACGTGGCGGCGGAGATGGCGCATGCTAAGGAACTGTGGCCGAATGTAAAGGAATTCTTCTTCGACGACGACACGTTCAACATTCAGAAGGCACGGACCATTGAGCTGTGCGCGAAGCTGAAGCCGCTGAAGATCACATGGTCGTCGACTTCGCGCGTAACCACGGATTACGAGACGCTGAAGGCGATGCGCGAGGCGGGCTGCCGGCTGCTGATCGTCGGGTTTGAATCGGGCGATCCGCAGATCCTGAAGAACATCAAGAAGGGCGCCACGGTGGAGCGGGCGCGCGATTTTGCGCGGGACTGCCACAAGCTGGGGTTGACGATTCACGGGGACTTCATCCTCGGATTGCCGGGAGAGACGAGGGAGTCGATCCGCAATACGATCAATTTCGCGAAGCAGCTCGATGTGGAGACGATTCAGGTTTCGATGGCGCATGCGTTCCCGGGCACAGAGTTTTACGAGTACGCGCGGGTGAACGGCTTCATCACGAATGAGAACAAGATGACGGACGAAGGTGGACACCAGCTGGCGCATATCGAATACCCCGGCTTGCCAGCGGATTATGTGCTGGAGATGGTGCACCGGTTCTATGACGAGTATTTCTTCCGGCCGAAGGCGGCGTGGCGTGTGGTGAGCAAAGCCATTGCGAACGGCGATCTGAAGCGGCTCTATCGCGAGTCGAGGTCGTTTCTGAAGCTGCGGTCGGAGCGCAACAAGATGGTGAAGGAGACGCGGAGCCAGAAGGCCGCCGAAGGTACGGCTGCCGGCGCGCGGGCCTAGCGGGAGCGAAGAGACGGTTAGCTAACACCGGTTTAGCTGAAGTCCGGCCAGCGCAGCGAGACGTGGTTTAGACCGCTGCGATTGGTTTAATTCATTGGCCATGGCTGACCACTTCCTGGCCGACCGCTTTTTAACTGATCGGACTTTAGCCGCCTTCCATGACCCGATCGACGATGACATTCCGCCGCTACCTGGTGCTGGCCGTCATTACCCTGACAGCGTCGTGCGGGGACACGTTTCTTTCGCGCGGTATGAAGTCGATGGGGCCGGTGTCGCTGGCACATCCGGGTGAGTTGATTCATGCCATCTTTTCTCCCTGGGTTGCGATGGGGATCGTGCTGCTGATTGGATTCTTCGCTTCCTATCTGACGGCTCTTTCGTGGGCCGATCTGACCTATGTGCTGCCGGCCAGTTCGCTGGGCTACGTCATTATGACGGTGCTGGCGAAGTTCTGGCTGGGTGAGCGTGTGTCGCCAATGCGATGGCTGGGCGTGGTGTTCATCACGGCGGGCGTGGGCTTCGTGACACGCGGGCCTTCGTATACGGACCACAGCACCGGGGCTCCGCTGGAACACGAGGAGCGAGTGGAAACCGCTGAGGAGGTTCGGCAGTGAGCTCTGCCATTGTGGGGACCGCTGCGATGATTACGGCCGTCGTGGTGACGGCGACTGCCGGCGACATTCTTACGGCATCTGCGATGCGGCAGGTGGGCGATCTGGATGTGATCCGGCAGCGAAGCGGTATTGTGGGCGCGGCGATCGCTGTCGTGACCAACGGACGATTCGGCGTGGGCGTGATTTGCCTGGCGCTGAGCTTCTTCTCGCTGCTGTTTGCCTTCAGCCATCGGGACCTGAGCCTAATTGGGCCGGCAGCCACTTCCCTGACGTTTGTAACCAATGCGCTGGCGGCGAAGTTTTTTCTGAGGGAGAACGTGGATCATCGCCGATGGACGGCGGCGATTTTTGTCTGCATTGGTGTGGCTCTGCTGGCGTTTTAGGATTCGGCAAGACGGGGGGTAAGCCCAGATGTTATTGATTCTGCTGGAAAGCTACCGGTTGACCCCTCCTCCTATTTGCTAATTAGTAAATGCCGGGTGGAGTGGACTATCCACGCCGCCATGGGAGAGAAAAGCTTTTCCACGGGCTGAAGCCCGTGGCTTCTACTCGACCCGCTTCTACTCTGGCTCCTCTTTATTCACGATTCCGGCCACTCCGATGATCCGTACTGTCGATCCGAATCTGTGGTAATCGTTGAATTGGAGATCGTTGCGCCTCGCGTTTGTCCCACCCAGTCGCGTGATGACCTGCGCACTCACCGGCAACAGGTAGTCGTGATCGTTGATGGTCACGTAGTCATAATCCACGCGTATGGCTGCCTTCCGAATAACAAAGTTCTTCGGCACCTTATCCGAAATGAGGGTTAGGCTCCGAACTCCGTGCGCAGCTCGATCAATGTAAATCACGCCATGATACCCAGCCACGGCCGAGTTGTCCGGAGCGATTAACAGTAACTGTGAGTTTTCCAGGTCGACGTGATAATCGAAGACTTCGACCGGCTCTCCGTTCAATGTGCTCGTCTCTTTCCACGTGAACACAGTCTGCGACTCAGGCTTAAAAATATTGGTCAGATTGTAGCCAAACTCGCCGGCGGAAATCAGATCGGAATCGGAGTCGTCCGGAGTAACAGACCTGCCTATCTTCAGCCGCTTCTCCCGGTGGTCGATGTAAGTCAGATCCTCGGTGATGGTGTCCCTGAGTCTCCAGTCCCCGTTTCCGGTGTCATATAACCGCTGCGTGGTTTGTCGGCAGATAAGGTTGGGCAGCGCGTCTGCGTAGCCCAGAGCGCTCCTGCGCGCATCGGCGAGGATCCGGTCCAGATCCTTCTGCGACGGCCGCCCGGTGTTCGGCTCGGCGGGTTCCAGGTTCGGTGGATTGACGGCGATAGGCGCATCATCGGCTGTTGCAGTGCTGCTGACGGTGGGTTTTGCATCACCGGCCAGCACAAACCCCACCGTTTTCCCCACGGTGGTTTCGTTCAGCGCCAAGGTTACGCGCACCTCGTATTTCCCGTCGGCCGCGGAACGGATCGACAAGCCGTCCAGCACGCGGCGAAACTCGTCCCCCGCTTTCAGGGTGGAGGTAATCGGTCCGCCGGGCAACGGAACCCCATTGCGCAGAACCTGCAGCTTCACAGTGGCGGGCGTCTCGGGCGCGGTATGCACAACAAAGAAGATCGAGACGTCGTGCGCCCCCCGAGGCAAATCCCCGTAGAGGTTTGGCAGCACGCGCCGTTCATTCTGCCAAAACAAATCCGGTTCGGTATTCAAGGCGTCGGCCGGCTGGATTCCGCGCACCAGGATCAGGTCGCTCAGTTCAGGCATCGTGCGTGACGCGGAGATCTGGAAGTTCTGCCGCTTTGCCGCGGCTTTCCCGCTGTTTTGATCCAGGACCGCAGTCTCAAGGACATAGGCTCCCGCTGGGGCGACGAAGGTTCGTTCAAACGAGATGAATGCAGGCGCGGCGCGGGCGCCGCTATCCGTGGACCACCGCCGCGCAATATCCTCGCCGAAACGTTCAACCTCCTTGCCGGTGCTGTCGCGGATGGTCGCGAGGACCGAGACATGCGCCGAACTCAGATGGGTGGTTGCATCGGTGCGGGTCTCGAGTGCGCTGACCGGCACTTCCAGCGCCGCCAAACCAAAACTGCCTTCCTTCATGTGCTCGAGGTGGATCACCCCGTCGCGGTAGTCCAGATCATGAGGAAGTTCACTGCGCCGCAACAAACCCATCAATGGAACTTCGAAGGGTTGAGGAGCATTGCCGCTTGCCGCATTTGCCGGCATGGCCAGATAGCCCGGCTGCGCGTGTATCTTGAGCTCTCTGCGCGAGGTTCTGAACCTGACGGTGTGAAAACTGCCGTCGTCGACTCCCGCGGCGGGAACAAAGGACACCGCGTAGTAGTTGGTCAGGTTCTGGGCCAGCTCCTTCAACGGACCTCGCATGTTCCCGGTCCCCTTCATGACGGCGCCTCCGCTCCCCCTGGCGAGCATCGCCATCCCTTCAAATGCGGTGAAGTCGCTTGTCGAAACTCGCTGGGACCCGAGTTCGGCGTAGTTGTCTTCCATGTGATTGATGTCCGGGTCTTGTGCAGAGATGTTGGGGCCTTTCGAGCGGGGGTTAGGCCCCGCGGGCCCCGGTTGACCCAGGGGGTTCGGATTGTTGAAGGTTGTTACGTTGCTGACGGTCTTCTGGGTTGTCGAAAACATCCCCATCGGATCCCAGGAATTCTCTGTCGGAGTGTCGGGAAGAACGACATAGACGTTGACGCCCGCCCGGTTCGCCGCGCCCATGATCGACTTCAATTCGTCGCGAGCGCGAGTGTCTCTGGCCGACATGCGGTAGGCATTGCCGCCGGGAGCCTCAATTTGGCTGGACATGAAATAGACAATCGCCTTACGTCCGGGCAACGATTGTTGGGCCTGGATCAGGGCCAGCAGACCCGCCTGCGATGGAGGCAGGTGCTGCGCCGCGACGATGCGTTTTGAGGCCTGCATGGCTGCAGACAACGATCGGGCAAGAGCGCGCTCCCGACCGCTCGCAATCGCTCCTGGACGGTTCTGGCCCGTTTCCGCCACCTGCTCCAGAAGCTGTTCCAGCTGATTTTCTTCCCCCGTGGATCCATACGTCCGGGGCTCGACAGCGGCGGCGATCGACTCAGCGATGACTTTGCGATTGCTGGTAAATTCGTGCTGCGTCTGCAGCCGTCCCCATACGTCGACCACCGCGAACTGAAACTCGCCGGCCGGAAACCCCTTGAGGAATCTCGACGCCGCCTCGCGCAGCGTCCTGCTGATCTCCCGCGCAGCATAGGGCGAGGTCCCAAACAGCATCTCTTCCGAACCCTTTTTCACGATGTCCATTCCAGGACGGTCGAAGAGCAGTGTGATCAGGGGAGCATCGGTGGACTTTCCATTCACCAGTTGCACGCCGGTCAGCCTGGCCGGGTTGCCATTGTCGGCGACCATGATCTGCTCGGGCTTCAGATCGACAGCCGGCCTGTTGTGTCGACCGCGAATACTCAGATCCAGCGAAACCGGCTCCGGCGCACTCTGCGCAGTCACCTGCGTGCTCGCGGTCGGCGCTTGCGCTGCCAGTGGCGCCGCCATGATCGCGAGGCAGGCCGCAGCGATCGCCGGGCAGAGGCTGATCTTCCTCTGCGCTGTCATCCATTTAGTCATGACTCAGCAGGTCCCTTGAATTGGCCATGAACGGAACGAAAGAAGCCTACCTCATTTCATCCGCATCTCTGAGCTATTTCCCTGCGCAGTGGAAAACTCTTCGGTCAGCCATAAAACAAATGGGTTTCGATTCGCCAAAAACTTTCAAGGCCGATGGAATTGCGGAGTGAGTTATTGACGTATTTTAGTGGAGCGAATTGGTGATTCGAATCAACAGCGTGGACGGGCGAATCATCGCCGATGCGCGTTCGCACACCAGTTCCCGTCCATCCGGACGTAACCGGCAATCGGGACGTTTCGATTCTTGCCGAGTGAAACGTCCCTGTTGCCGATCAGACAGCCGAATCGGGAGATCTCTCTGGCTCCGATTTTTTGGAGCCAGAGCATCTTCCGGATGCGCGCGAGCTGGCGGGATGTTTCTGGAGCGCCTTCACGGTCCGAGAGTGTGGCGAAGGACGCCGCGAAAAGCAACCCGAGATCCCTCCGCTGCGCGTTGGGGATGACGACGGTAAGGTCAGTGCGGAAACGTCCCACTCGTAAACATCCCGCTAGTGGGGGTAGTTGGCGTTGATGAAGCGGTCGACATCATCATGGAGCTTGTGGTGTGCAGCTTCATCGATGTAGACCATGTGGCCCGACTGATAATACGCAAAGCTCACGTTGTCTTTGACTGCCGGATCGAGATGCATATGCTGGACCGTGTACTCGATGCCGTTGTAGGGCGTGGCAACGTCGTAGTATCCGCAGACGACCAGCACCTTGAGATGTGTCTGCTGGGTGATGGCGGCACGCAGGACTTCCGCGACCTGCGTATTTCCGGTTTGATCCCACGGGCGGACATTTGCGGTCACGGTGTAGAACTGGTTGTCCTCCCACTTGAGATCGCGCCGAACGTAGTCATGAAAAGTTGCCTGGTAGGCTCCTTCATAGGACGCTTCGCTCGGATCGTATTCCTCGCGCTCGCCTGCTGCGTCGACGTCGATGCCTTCAAAGCGCGAATCCAGCCGGCCGACGGTGCGGCGCTTGCTGCGCTCCAGTTCTTTGAACCAGCGGAAGGGACTGATGCGCAGGTTCGCCTCTCCGATGTAGGCGGTGGAGAGCCCGGTGAAGCGGGCCAGATCGTCGACCGTCTTCTTATATTCGTCGGGCGAGACCAGGTCGCCTTTTTGCAGCGTCGCAGCGTACTCGCCGTGCGCAAAATCGCGCGCCTGCTGGGCTACCTGATCGATACTTTCGCTCTGCAGATCGGCGGGCAGCAGGTGGTGGAACCAGGCGGTTGTGGTGTAGGTCGGCAAAAAGAAGATGCTGCGGTCGTCGCCGCTCACATCGGTAAACGCGACGGAGGAAACGAGCACGATGCCGTTGAGATAGATTTCATGCCGCTCCTGCAACACGCCTGAAAGCTCGGCCGAGCGGGTCGTTCCATAACTCTCGCCGATGAGGTATTTCGGCGAGTCCCAGCGCTCGTTGCGCGTCAGGTACTGGTAGATAAAGTCGGCAAAGTAATTGGCGTCTTCGATGATGCCGTGAAACTGAGCGGGATTCTGACCGGGCACCGGCCGGCTGTAACCCGTCGAGACAGCATCGATAAAGACCAGGTCGGTTGCGTCGAGGAACGAGTCTTCGTTATCGGTGATCTTGTAGGGAGCCGGCATGCCGTGACCATCCGGCGTGAGCACGACGCGCCTGGGTCCGAAGCCCATGTGGGTGAACAGCGATGCCGATCCGGGTCCGCCGTTATACACAAACGATACGGGCCTCTGAGCGATGTCACTGATACCGTCTTTGGTGTAGGCCACGTAGAAAAAGGTGGCCTTGGGCGTGCCATCGTCGGCTTTGATGACGTAGGTTCCGGCGATGGCCGTGTAGGTGAGCTGCTGGCCGCCGATGCGCGCTGTGTGATGCGTGGCTACCGTTTTTTCTTCCGGAGCAAGCTGAGGAGTGCTGTGAGCCGGTCGCTCTTCAGTCGCTGCGGGCGGCTGCGCTTCTGCTTCACGCCGTGGGGCTCCCTGCGGTTGCTGCGCGCTCGGAGTGGTGATGTTTTGATCGTGCGGTGGCCCCTGTGCCTGCGTAACGACCGCTGCTGGAAGGGTGGTGAGAACAAACGCGGCGGATAAGCAAATTGCTTTCATCACAGTCATTCCTCTCTGGAGAACGAGTGAGCTGGGGACAGAGCTGGATTTTAACTTTCAAGATCGCCAACAGTGTAAGCGATGCTCGCGCAGGGGCGGGATTCGGGACGCAGGCGCCACCTACCAGCTAGGGCTGGACGGATGGCGTTTCAGCTTCTTTTGTTTGCGCCCTGCGATCAATGTCGGGAAAAAGGACGCAAAGAAACCGATTTCGGGCAGAAGAAGGGCGAGCGGCGAATGGCCACTGTGGCGAACGGCGTTTGTGAGCACCCAAATCGTGATCTTTTCCGCACCGGAAGCAATGCCCCAGAAGAGCGCGACAGAAATCACGGCAGCAGCCGCAATGGGCCAGATTCGAACGGCGATTTTTCGAAACGGCTCCATCTGGCTTCTCTCCTACGCAGAGAGAATACCCGCTTCTCTACTGCTTTACCAAGGGTAGTTCCACGTAGCTTTCGTGGCCGGGGGCGTGCCAGACTTTTTGTTCCGCTTTCTGGTAGTCGCCGGGTTTGGCCCAGAAGATATTCGGGACGAAGGTCTGCGGGTTGCGGTCGTAGAGCGGGAACCAGCTGGACTGCACCTGGACCATGATGCGGTGGCCAGGCAGAAAGACGTGGTTCGCGGGAGGCATCTCAAATTTGTATTCGAGTGGCGTGTTGGGCTGGATCGCGTGCGGTTGGGAGAAGCTTTCGCGGTAGCGTCCCCGGAAAATATCGCCGGAGATCATGAGCTGATAGCCGCCCATGTTCGGCTGCTCGGCGACTTCGTCGGGATAGACGTCGATGAGCTTGACGACCCAGTCGGAGTCGGTGCCGGAGGTGGAGGCGACGAGGTGAGCGACGGGCTGACCGCTGATCTGGACCGGATCTTTCAAGATGTCGGAAGTGTAGGAGAGAACGTCGGTGCGGCCGGACTGCTCGCGCTGATCGTCGGCCAGCCACTCAGGCCAGGTGAGGGGAAAGTCGTAGCCGACGGGTTGGGCGGGACGCTTGCGATAGGGGACAGGCTTGGCGGGGTCGGAGATGTAGGTGTCGGAATCTGAACCGGCCGCTGCTGGCTCGGTAGGGCTCAGGCCAAAGCCGGCGGTGAGGTAGAGCGGCGTGGGTTGCGGCGCGCATCCTCCGGGGCAGCCGGAGGGCCAGGAGTCGAGCTTCTCCCACTCATTGGTGCCGGTTTGGAAGGCCCACGCGGTGGGGATGTTTTGGGTGTCGACGCCAGCGGGCGGCGTATCCATCAGATACTTCGCGAGGAAGGGCCGCAGGATGTGCTGGCGGAAGTACAGGCCGGTATCGGAATAGAAGTTGAGGGCGCCGAGGTGGCTGCCGTCGCCGATTTCACCGCCGTGGACCCAGGGACCGTAGACGATGTGAATGTTGTTGTTCTTGTCGAGCGGCTTGATGGCTTTGTAGACGGCGGTTGGACCGTAGATGTCCTCCGCATCCCAGAAACTCGCGACCAGCATGGTGGGGATCATGGGGGCGGACTTGTAGTAGTCGGCGAGGAGCTTGTCGACGGCCTGGTCACTCCAGAAAGCGTCGTAGCTGGGGTGAGCGATCACTTTGCGCCAGAAGCCGATCTGGTCGAGGCCGCGCTCTTTGCCGAGTTCGCCGGCAGAACCGGGACGCATGTAGGTGTCCCAATCATCGAAAGAGGTGGTGAACCATTTCTCGGTGTTGCTGCGCGTGGCCGTTTGCTCGAGGATGTAGGGCATGTTCAGCTCGCGAAAGGCGCCGTTGTGGAACCAGTCGTCGCCCATCCAGCCGTCGACCATTGGGTTCATGGGCAGGACGACTTTGAGCGCCGGGTGCGGATGGACCATCGCCATGAGCGGGAGGAAGCCGTCGTAGGAGATGCCGAGGATGCCGACTTTGCCGTTCGACTCGGGGACGTTCTTCACGAGCCAGTCGATGGTGTCGTAGGTGTCAGTCGATTCGTCGACGGGAGTGGGATTCTGGGGGCCGTGGAGGGGGCGGTTCATGACGTAATCTCCTTCGGAGCCGTACTTGCCGCGAATATCCTGGACGACGCGGATGTAGCCGTCTTCGACGATGACGTCTTCGGCGTTGTCGTAGCCCTCGAGGATGGGGCCGAGGTGGGTGCTGGCGGCGTGGCTGGTGAGAGCGGTGGCGTCGTAGGGGGTGCGGGTCATCAGCAGCGCTGCGTGTTTCGCGCTATGCGAGTCGAGAAGGGCTTTAGGCAGCAGAATGACGGTGTGCAGGCGGACACCGTCGCGCATGGGGATCATGACGTCGCGGCGCTCGTAATCGAGGATGGCCGTGGGGGCGGTGAAGTGTGCCGGCGTTTCGCTGGGGTAGTTGGGGTACTGCGGCGTTTGGGCGGCGGCAGACGGCGACGCACTGGAGACAGCCAAAGCAAACAGACCGACACCGGAAAGGCGAACAGCCAGGGTCATGGAAGTCCTTTCGGAACGAAACGCGGGAATGGAGCCTTTGTATCGCGAGAGGCCGGGTCGGCACAACTGCGAGGACAGGTTGCAGGCCACGGGGTACAGGTTGCAGTTTTCAGATCAGGAGTTGGTGAAGAGGCGGGCAGTATGTGCTGAAGTTGCGCGGCGGCAAGAGGAATTCACGGCGGCTGAGGAAGGCACCCTGCGAACCGTAACCTGTTGTCTGCTTCATGAGTGGTGGCGGCGGATGGGCTCGAACCATCGACCTTGGGGTTATGAATCCCACGCTCTAACCAGCTGAGCTACGCCGCCATGGTGAGGAGCAGTCTTCATCATACGAATCGTGTTGCGGCTCGGTCAAACGCGCGGTGTTCTACCGTACCAAACCGTTTTATACGGACCATTCCGCCAGGCCTTTCTGTACACTGCTTTTCGCCGGGGGTACACTGCGGCTTCGCAAAAATTTACCGAAAGACGTGGCCATGACTCGAAGGATTGCGGGATTGCTGGTCCTGTTGCAGCTGACTGTCGCAGGTGGGTTCGCTCAAAAGCAGATTGTTCTGGAACGGCGGGACGCCACGGTGACCCTGGAGCCGTATGCGCCGAACGTAGTGCGCATCACGATGAGCCTGAAAAAGGACGCGGCCCTGGCGGCGCCGGGATACGGCATCACCGCGCAGCCCTCAGAAGCGGGCTGGACGTATGAGCACTCGGGCAAGATGGATACCTACCGCTCCGACCGGATGACGGTGAAGATGCCGGTGCTGCACTACGACGCGAAAAACACGAAGTATGCCTGCGACACGTGCCAGTATTTCAGCGGATCGACGCCCTACATACCGCTGACCGTGACGGGCTCCGACGACAAGCCGCTGCTGAGCATGAATGGCTGGTCGATGAGCGTGCCGAATCACAAAGACGGGAATGCCTCGGTGCTGGCGGATCTGCAGCCTTCGATTTCGTTCGACCACGACGACCCGCGCGCGAAGGACCCTGGCTACTACCAGGTGGGCGCGAGCTTCCACTCGCCGAACGATGAGCACTACTACGGGCTGGGGCAAAACCAGGAGGGCTGGCTGGACCACCGCGGTCATCCGGTGCGGTGCTGGAACGACTATGTTGCGCCGGCGGCGCCGAGTTTCTGCGTGCCGTTTCTGGTGACGAACAAGGGCTACGCGGTGCTGTGGGATAACCCATCGAAGACGACGATTTCGCCGGGGTTCAACGAACAGACGAGCTGGCAGTCGGAAGTGGGGGATCGGGTTTCGTTCTTCGTGATCGCGGGGAACAATACGGATGAGCTGTATGAGGGCTATCGGCTGCTGACGGGCGACACGCCGATGCTGCCGAAGGCGGCGTACGGGTACATCCAGTGCAAGCAGCGCTATTCAAGCCAGGCCGAGGTGCTGGCGGTGGCGGATGGCTATCGGCAGCGGCACCTGCCGCTGGATGTGATCGTGGTGGACTGGTTCTATTACACGAACATGGGGCAGATGGATTTCGATGCGCGGGTGTGGCCGGATCCGAAGGCGATGAACGACAAGCTGCATCAGATGGGGATCCAGACGATGATCAGCGTGTGGCCACGTTTTGTACCGACGGATCGCTTCTACACAGAGATTGCGGACCATGGATGGTTTGAGCATCTGGCCGATGGGACGCCGACCAACGGGCTGCCCTACGATCGCGCGGGATCGGACATCGACACGACGAATCCGGATGCGGCGAAGTGGTACTGGAACACGATTCGCGACAACATCATCAGCAAAGGATTCGACTCGCTGTGGGCGGATGAGACGGAGCCCGATCTGCCGCCGAACGGCAGCTATTACCACATTGGACCGGGCACGCAGTACTTCAACGTGTATCCGCTGTTTCACACGGCGGCGCTCTACGACGGATTCCGGGCGGACACCGATCATCGGGCGCTGATTCTCTCGCGCGATGGGTACCTGGGGGTGCAGCACAACGGCGCGATGGTGTGGTCGAGCGACATTTTTCCGCTGTGGGATGTTTTCAAGCGGCAGGTACCGACGGGGCTCGACGTGGCTGCGTCGGGGCTGAATTACTGGAGCAACGACACGGGCGGCTGGCAGTATCTGCCCCAGGCGCATCATCCGGAACACAAGCCGCTGCTCGATCCGTCAGACGCGCGCGACAACGTGGGCGGCTACGACGATTATCCGGAGCTGTACACGCGGTGGTTCGAGTACGCGACGTTTCTGCCGATTATGCGGACGCACGGCAGCCGGAAACATAACGAGGTCTGGTCGTATGGCAAACAGGCGGAGCCGATTCTGGAGCAGTATCTGAAGCTGCGTTATGAACTGATGCCGTACATCTACTCAGAGGGCTGGTTCACGCACAAGACGGGTGCGCCGTTTATGCGGGCGCTGTTCATGGATTTCCCCGACGATCCAAAGGTGGCTGCGATTGGGGACGAATATATGTTTGGACCGGCGTTCCTGGTGGCTCCGGTAACCGACCAGGGGCAGACGACCAAGCAGGTGTATCTGCCGGCGGGCGCGGCCTGGTACAACTACTGGACGCACGAGCGGTACCAGGGCGGCCAGACAGTGACGGTGGATGCGCCGATCGAAAAAATGCCGCTGTTTGTGCGGGCGGGGTCAATTATTCCGTTGGGCAGCACAGTGGAGAACACTGGCGAGAAGCAGGCGATTGCGAAGGTGCAGATATGGCCGGGCGCGAATGCTGAGTTCGATCTGTACAGCGACGATGGCCGGACGTACGCGTACGAGAAGGGGGGGTTCCAGCTGACGCATCTGCACTGGGACAATGCGGCGGGCAAGCTGAGCCACACGGGTGCGGCTGCATGGACGGGGCCGGACGCACAGGTGGTGGACGTGGTCGGGACGAATCAATGAGCAATTAGCAGCGGCTGGATCGACCCCGCCGCTCACACCATAAACCACTACCCATCAGTATCTTGCGCGCTACTATTGAGCTTTTACATCGAGCCCGGAAAGCGGCCTGAACCTCAGTGCGCGAATTTGTTGATGAGGGTAATCGTCACGACAATCAAAATAACTGCGACTACAAATCCCGCTCCTGCCATCGCACCCAGACTCATTGGTCTCTCCAGTCCGTCCCGCTGGCATCTGCCAACCGGGAACGCTCCAGGATAAAGTCAGCGCGCTGTTTGCTCAGTGATGGCGGTCACGCCAGGCGGGCCGGGGACCGGGCACAGGGTACCGGGCACAAAATCAGGTCGAAAGTTACGGGCGAAGTTTTAGTCGGACCAGGGGGTGGGGCTGCGGTCCCAGCGGTGCTTTCTCAACTTGTCGACCAGAGCAGCGTCGAGGCTGCCGGCATCGCTGAGGGCAAGGTTGCCACGGACGTGTTCTTCCTTCCGCATGCCGACGATGATGGAGCTGACGGCGGGATTGGACAAGATGAAGCGGAGGGCCAGCTCGGGCAGTGACATTCCGGGCGGCAGATCTTCGCGGAGAGCGTCGACGCGATCCATGGTGACAGCGAGATTTTTGGGATTGAAGTAGCCCTTGCGCCAGTCACCTTCGGGGAAGGTGGTGTCGCGGGTGAGCTTGCCGCCGAGGGAGCCTTCGTCGAGGGGGACGCGGGCGATGACACCGATGTGCATTTCTTTGCAGAGCGGAAACAGCTGGTCTTCGGGGTTCTGGTCGAAGAGGTTGTAAATGACCTGGACAGCGTCGACCAGGCCGGTGCGGATGGCCTTGACGCCGTTGGTCGGCTGCCAGCGATTGAGGCTGAGGCCGAAGGCGTGAATGATTTTGTCGCGCTTGAGTTTTTCGACGGTATCGCGGAATTCCTTGCGATCGGTCCAGGAGTCGTCCCAGACGTGGAATTGCAGCAGGTCGATGGTATCGACGCCGAGTGCGCGGCGGATGAGGTTGGCGTGGGCGAGGACGTGGTCGGCGGGGAAGACGTCGTTGTAGTCGTAGTGCGGGGTCGCGGGCCAGCGCTGATTTTTAGGCGGAATCTTCGAGGCGGAGTAGAGACGCTTGTCAGGATTGGCGGCGAGGATCCTGCCGAGGAAGTTGTCGCTCTTCCCTTCTCCATAAGCCCAGGCGGTGTCGAAGAAATTGCAGCCGAGGTCGACGGCGAGTTGCAGGGCGCGGAGAGATTCAGCGTCGTCGGAGCCGCTCCAGCCGCTCATGCCCCACAGTCCGCAAGCGATGTCAGTAACGGAGAAGCCGGTTTTGCCGAGTGGGCGTTGATGCATTGTGATCCCTCGATGATTCTCAGGTGCAGTGTATTCCCTGCCTGGCGGCTATTTTGAGGGGGGGGTGCTGCCGAGGAGAAAATCGAAGTCACAGCCCTGGTTTGCCTGGAGAACGGAATCTTCGAACAGCTTTGCGTAGCCCCGTTGGGGCTGCTCACGGATGGGGGGCGAGGCTTTCCAGGCGGCGAGACGGGATTCTATCTCGGTGGCGTCGACGAGGAGATTCAACTGACGGGCTTCCACGTCGAGGGAGATCTGATCACCGGTGCGAACGATGGCGAGCGGGCCGCCGACTGCGGCTTCGGGAGCAATGTGCAGAACGATGGTGCCAAAGGCGGTGCCGCTCATGCGGGCGTCGGAGATGCGCACCATGTCGCGTACTCCCTGGCGTGCGAGCTGGACGGGAATGGGGAGGTAGCCTGCTTCCGGCATGCCGGGGGCGCCTTTGGGACCGGCGTTGCGGAGAACCAGCACATCGTCGGCGCGGACGTCGAGGTCGGGACTGTCGATACGGAAGGTGAGGTCTTCGATGGAATCAAAGACGACGGCGCGGCCGGTGTGCTTCATGAGATGGGGAGAGGCGGCGGACTGCTTGATGACGGCACTCGAGGGCGCGAGATTGCCGTACAGGACGGCCACGGCTCCCTGAGCGGAGAGCGGCGCGGCGAGAGGACGAATCACATCCTGCGCCGGAATTTCTTCGGCCTGGGCGATGACGCCGGCCAGTGTTCCTCCACCGATGACGGGCGCGGTGAGGTCGAGATGGGGGGCGAGCTGGCAGAGGAGCACGGGCATGCCGCCGGCGTAGTGGAAGTGTTCCATGTAATGCGCGCCGGAGGGCTTGAGGTTGAGAAGGACGGGAACGCTGCGGCTGAGCTGGTCGAAGGCTTTGAGGTCGACGGTGAGGCCGGCGCGCCCGGCAATAGCAATGAGATGAATCAGGCCGTTGGTCGATCCGCCGATGGCCTGGAGCACGACCATGACGTTGCTCACCGAGGCTGCGGTGATGAGGTCGCAGGGTTTTGGACCGCCGCTGACGGCTATCTGCGCGGCCCGCGTGCCGGTGGCTTCGGCAATGCGGAGGCGATCCGACTGGTTCGCAGGGATGGTGGCGCTCAGGGGTAGTGACAGGCCGAGAGCTTCGATGAGGCAGGCCATGGTGCTGGCGGTGCCCATGACGCCGCAGGTTCCGGTGGAAGGCGCGAGGCGTCCGCTGATCTGGTCGATCTCGCCCGCGTCGATGCCGCCCGCGCGATGCTGAGCCCAGAAGCGGCGACAGTCGGTGCAGGCGCCGACGACTTCACCGCGGTAGTGGCCGGCGACCATGGGGCCTGTCGGAAGCACGATGGTAGGAAGGTTGACGCTGGCGGCAGCCATGACCTGGGCGGGGAGCGTCTTGTCGCAGCCACCGATGACGACGACGGCATCCATGGGCTGGGCGCGGATCATCTCCTCGGTATCCATCGCCATGAGGTTGCGCAGGAACATCGCGGTGGGATGAACGAAGGGCTCGCCGAGAGAGACGGTGGGGAAAACCATGGGCAAAGCGCCCTGGAGCATCACACCGCGCCTGACGCTCTCGATGAGCGCCGGCACGTTGCCGTGGCAGGGATTGAAGTCGCTAGCGGTATTCGTAATGCCGACAATGGGGCGATCGAGGGCCTGATCGGAATAGCCCATGGATTTGATCAGGATTTTTCTCAGGAACAGAGAGAAGCCCGGATCGCCATAGCTGGTCAGCCCTTTGCGCAAGCCGCTGGTCATGGAGTGGTCTTGAGCAACGTTATCAGTTCCGCCAGGCTGAGGTCGTCGGGACAGGCCGGTGATTGGCCGGCAGACTGTGACTAACGAGACCTGGGCAAAATAATTTCCAGACAGCCGAGAGTGAAGGCGAACGGAAAGGGCCCCGGATCGCTGGTCCGATACGCTCCGTCGAAGAAGACGAAAGCTCGCCCGTCGTTGTCCCCGGCAAAGTCAAAGGTGGGCTTCCATGGGCCGGAGTGCCATCCCTTGTCTTCGGCGGTCATGATTTGCAGGGGTTGACTCCAGTCCGATAGCCGCCCCGAAGGTTTGTTCGCTGTACACCACCAGAGTCCGGTCTCCGGCGGTGCGCCATCTTTGAGCCAGATGCGGGCGAAGATCGCGTGAGAGCTGCCGCCGTGCCGGCGAACGCAGAAATCGAACATCTTCATCTCGGGTGGGGCGAAGACGACGGGGGTACTCCACGCGCCCTTGCCGTCCGGACTCTCCGTATAGCCGTGCACCAGGTAATCTTCGTGGTTCGATCCGGCGACGTACCACATCTTCCATTTGCCCTTGTCGTAGATCAGGTTGGGCTCGTAGACGCTACCGTGTTCCCAGTCCTGGCTCGCAACGAAGACAGGCTCGGGCTGATCGATCCACGCCTGACCATCCCATTCGAGAGAGCCAATCGTGTAAGGACCCCAAAGGTTTTCGGAGGCACCGGCGTAGTAGATGCGCTCTACCCATTGGCGGGCGTGAGGATCCCACCCTCGAACCCAGGAGGGGCAATGACGGCCTCCTGGGCCGTCCCAAGCCTGGCTTCGAGCGCGTGTCGCGAGCGGGGTGGGCCGTCCCTGCGCATCGAGGGTGACCTTCCAGTCCGTCGAGGAAAGTGGCGCTCCAGGAGGAAGTGAAGCGGAGAAGAGGTCGGTGGGGCCGTATCCCTGGACCTGACCGGCCAAAACCATCCACCATTGCTCGCCCCGCCGGAACAAGGAGGCGTCCAGAAGTTCCGCTCCGTGCGAACCGGTTGCGGCGTCATGCGGATCGAAAATCTTCTGCTCAATGTGTATCGGACGGCTCTCCATAGGCCGAGCTACATTGCGGTGCGCCACCAGGGAGATTTCTCCATGGTGATGAAGCCGGTGGTGCCGCCGCGAGCGAGCCACAGGTCGTAATAAGCGTTCGATTCGAAGGTGGTGCAGGCGGGCCAGCTGTCGTCGGTGCGGAGCGTGGTGGGGCCTTCCTGTCCGGCGAGAGTAATCTCCCCGATGCCGCAGGTGACCACTCTCTGCCGGGTCAGGCGGAAAGTGGCGCCGTGGGGCCGGACGTCCTGGGCCACGTCGTTAGCGAACTTGGTGATGAACAGGACGCCAACGATCACCACCGTCCACATCAGAATTTTTTTCATAAGCGAAGCAGAACCGGTTCCCACCCTCGTTCCGGGGTTCCACCACATTTTGTCACTCTCGGAAGAGGGACACAAGAAATCCCGAAGAGACGAGCCCAGGCAGCGAAATTTCGCGGGCAAACGCAGAACGGGCCTCCTCCGAAGACGAAGCCCGCTGGGTTTTGGATCAAGACGAAGTTTAGTTGCTGCTGCCGCCGTTGCCGTTGCCGTCAGGACGGCGGTGGAGCGTCGGCTGATCGCTGCCGTTGTCGCCGGGATTGGTCGTGCTGTCAGGACCCGTGCTGGCGCGACGGAGGGTTGGCTTGCCCTTCTTGTTGTCGATGATGCGGCGCTTGTTTTCGATGCGGGCCAGCCGTGACTTCACGTCATTGAACTCCGAGGTGGTTACCAGGTACTCGTCCTTGGGAGGAAGAATCTTGGCGATCTCTTCTTCGGTGTGCTGGATGCGATCCGGCGTTTGCGGATGGTTCTCAAAGACCTTGGCAACGGCGCCGGGCTTCTGTTTTTCGAGGTTCTGAACCTTTTCAAAGAAGGTCACGAAGGCCTGCGGATCGTAGCCGGCGCGGTACATATACTGCACGCCCAGGTAGTCGGCCTGAGCTTCGAACTCGCGCGAGAACTCGAGGAAGGTGATGGGGATCAGCAACTGAGTGGCTTCGTAAATGCCGTAACCGGTCCAGCTGTAACCGGTCATCATGATGAGCGGCACCATACCGATCTGGGCATAGTTGGCGCGGGTCATCTCTCGCGCCGCGTGATGGGCGCAGACGTGAGCGGTTTCGTGGGCCATTACGCCGGCGAGTTCCGCTTCTTCATCGGCCGCCAGGATGAGGCCGGAGTTTACATAGAAAAAGCCACCTGGCAGCGCCATGGCGTTGATTTCGTCGGTATCGATCACCTTGATGGTGAAGGGGACCTTGCAGTCTGAATTCTTGACGATGTTCTGGCCGATGCGGTTGACGTACTCGGTGACGACCGGATCGTTGATGAACTTCGTGCTCTTTTCGATTTCGTCGGCGTACTGCTTGCCCATCTTGATTTCCGACTCGGTCGAGTACCAGTTGCCCATGCCGCGCGCGCCGATATTGCGAGTGCCGACCGCGTTCACATCGTCGATGCTGCCGCCCTTGACGCCAGGCATGTTCCCGTCTTTATCTGGCTCGGCCTGCTTAAAGGGGTTGACGTTGGGATCGGTAAGAGGCTTGGTGCCGGTGGTGGGCGCTTCGTCGCCGGTGTCAGAGGCGGGCGCGTTTGCTGGCGGTGCGCCCGAGGAGCAGATGTCCCCACCCTTATCGGCCGGCCGATGCAGGACCGGACCAGGGCAATTCTGCGCTGTCTGGTCGCTGGCGGCGGGGGTCTGCTGAAGTGTCGGGACCTGTTGCGGGGCGGCCGCTGGGTCCTGGGCCGGCTGAGCCGCTGGCGCCGAGGTCTGCTGCGGGGTTCCGCTGACAGGCGCGCTTGTGCTTTGCGCGCAAAGGCAGCCGCCGGCAAGGGTCAGACTGGCGCAAATCAACAAGATCACGGAAGTTTTGGGGATGGGCATGGAGAACCCTCCTGCAGGGCGGAGTACACCCTGCTGATCTTAGACGTAGTATGCGCCTTTTCGGTGGCGGGTGTCCCGGGGATTATTTAGTCCGCGGCCTTGATTGACGGCGATGCCGCATTGATGCCGAAAACCGTGACGCATCAAGGTCAGTTGACCTGCTGGAGGCGATCGATGAGTTTGCGGGCCAGGCTTTCGCCGGACTCGGACCACAGCAGGCGGCTGGAAATGCCAGCATTTTTCTGGACGCGGTTGGTGAAGTCGACCAGCCGCGCGACGTTCTCTTTGACGCGGACTACGGCGTCCTCGTCGAGGTCCATGTCCTCGTAGAGGAAGGGGGTATCGAGGCCAAAATCGACCCGGATCTGGCCGTTGGTCTCGTAAGCGCCCTCGTCGAATTCCGGGCCGAAGCCGACGACGCGCACCATCCGCGGCTCATGACGCCACATGGTGTCGAGGCCTTCAGCGTGTTCGGGAACCCACAGCTCCCAGACCAGTTCAAATTCCCATGCGTAGTCCTCGTGGGCATTTTCCATGGCGGCGGCAATAACGGCGCGGGGGCTGGACTCCTCGTCCTCGGTCTCATTTCGATATACCCGCTGCCAGGACGGCGTTTCGTTCCAGGAGATGGGGTAGACGGTCGCGGCCGCGACGCGGGAAGAGCCGCCGACCGCAGCGAACTGTTCCATGACCTTCTCCAGCGCGGAAGGCAGAGCCTCGAGCCGGAAGTTGGGGTACCACAAACTGAGATAAAGCTGATCAGCCATCGTCGTTGATTGGATGAGCCGGCAACGAGTTCGATTCCGCCGGTGGCCCTGCCGCTACAAGCTGCGCCAGGTGGGCGGCCACGCGCTCGACAACCCCGCTCCAGTCCCCTGGTTCTGTTTGACGGAAGAGTCGAGCCGAAGGATACCACGGCGATTCGGAGAGATGGGAATGCCAGCGCCAGTCATAGGAGGCGGGCAGCATGAGCCACAGCGGCTTGCCGAGGGCGCCGGTGAGATGGGCGGTCGCGGTGTCGACGGAAATCACGAGGTCCAGTTCTTCGATCAGCGCGGCGGTTGGAAGGAATCCGTCGAGCTGGGTTTCGTCGATCATGGCAAGTGCCATCGTTCGGGACAAGGCTGCCGTCTCTTCCGGGGTCGCATCGTGTTGCAGCAACGACCACTCAACGCCGGAGACCTGGGCGAGGGGAGCGAGGTGGTGCGGCGTCAGGCTGCGAATGCGATCCCACAGGTGGGTGGGATTGCCACGCCAGGAGAGGCCTGCCCGCAGCGGCGTCCGGATCGGCAGAGATGCAGCCGGGATTGCTTGTCGAGCCTGTTGGCGCAAGGCGTCGGTCGCGCGGAGCCAGGGCCGGTTGGGAATCGCATTCAGTTCAAGATCGAGCGCCAGGGGAAGGCTCATGAGGGGACAGTGCAGGTCAAAGTCGGGGAGGGATTCTCCGCGCGCCAGAATGTGTCCCGGCGCAAGCAGTCCCCTCAACAGGTCCCTGAGGGGCTCGGGAACTTCGAGAAACACATCGGCTCCGCGCGCGACAACGTTGGGAATAAAGCGCGAAAACTGAATCATGTCGCCGAGGCCTTGTTCACCGTAGAGCATGATGCGCCGGCCCTCGAGCGGCTCGCCTTTCCATTGCGGCCGGTGGACAAAACGCTCGCGGACGTTGGCGAAGGCAGGCAGTTCCCAGCGATGTTCATACGCGAGCCAGCCTTCGGCAAAGTTTCCCTGGTCGAGCAGGATCATGGCACGGTTGGTCTCGGCCTCGGCACGATCGATGGACAGGGCGAGGGCTCGATCGAAACAGTGGAGAGCCTGGCGAGGGTGGCCAAGGTGCTGATGCGCGCTGCCCAGGTTAATCCAGACATCGGCATGGCTGGGATCGAGGCCGGAGGACCGGGCGAGGTGCGCACGCGCTTCGCGATGGCATCCGATCAGGTTGAGTGCGCGGCCCAGGCCGTAGGCACACTGCGCCTCAGAGGGTAGCAGCCGCACCGCATTGCGGTAGCAGCTGACGGCGCTGTCCACGTCTCTGAGATGCATGAAGAGGTTTCCGAAATTGTTCCAGGTGTGGCCGGAATCGGGGTTGAGGCGGAGGGCATTGCCGTAACACTCAATGGCGTCCAACACCTGGCCGGCACGCGAGCGGGCATTGCCCAGGTCAAGCCACATGGAGACGGTCTGAGGCTTGTCGCGCGGACCTGCACTACCGCGAGCCCGAGCGCCGTTAGCGAGACTCGGCTCCTGAGTTGTCCGAGAATGACTCATGTCCTGCTCACCCTATCGGCAAGCAGGCGGCGCGCATCAACGGGGCTGTGGATTACTCAATGCGCTCGTGGCGATAGCCTGCGGCGGTCAGCGCTGCGCGAATTTCTTCGATGTGGGCGAGGCCGCGAGTCTCGAGCGTGAAGTCGATCACCGTGTCGCCGAGGCTAACGCCGTAGTAGGCGCGGTCGTGCGAGGTCTGAACGATGTTGGCGCGGAGGTCAGCGATGATTTTTGTGAGGTTGTAGAGTGCGCCGGGGCGATCGGTAAGGTGAATGCGCACGCGGGTGCGGCGGCCGTCTTTCACCAGGCCGCGCTCGATGATCTTCGACAGCAGCGTGACGTCGATGTTGCCACCGCAGACGAGCACTGCGGTGCGCTGACCGTTCAGGCTGGTCTTCTTTTGCAGCAAAGCGGCGAGGGCGGCTGCTCCGGCGCCTTCGGCGAGGGTCTTTTCACGCTCAAGCAGGACCAGGATCGCGCTCGCGATTTCTTCTTCGTCGACGGCGACGAGCTGATCCACATATTTGGCGACAAGGGGGACGGTGCGCTCGCCGGCGCGACGAACGGCGATGCCGTCAGCGATGGTGGCCTCGGCGGAAATGGTGACCGGATGGCCGGCGGCGCGCGCCTCGATCATGGAGGGCAGACGCTCGGTCTGGACTCCGATGACACGAATGTTCGGATTGCTTTCTTTAATGGCGCAGGCGACTCCGCCGATGAGGCCGCCGCCGCCGATGGGGACCACGACGGCTTCGAGGCCGGGGACCTGCTCAAGCAGCTCGAGGCCGATGCTTCCCTGCCCTGCGATGACCTGGTCGTCGTCGAAGGGGTGGAGAAAGGTGAGGCCGTCGGCGTTGCCTTGGCGAATGGCCTCCGCGCAGGCCTCGTCGTAGTCGGAGCCGTGGAGGATGACGTCGGCACCATAGCTTAGGGTGGCAGCGACTTTGACCAGCGGGGTCATGAGCGGCATGACAATGCGCGCGCGAATGCCATTCTGGCTGGCATGGAAGGCGACGGCCTGGGCGTGATTGCCGGCGCTGGCGGCGATGACGCCGCGGGCGCGCTCATCGGCCGTGAGGGTGAGGATTTTGTTGAGAGCGCCGCGCTCTTTGAAGGCGCCGGTGCGCTGCAGATTGTCGAGCTTGAGGAAGACCTGCTGGCCAGTCATCTCAGAGAGCTCGGCTGAGTGCGGGGCGGGCGAGAGATAGATGTGGTCGCGGATGCGCTCACGCGCCGCGCGTATGGATTCGAGTGTGACGGGCATCGGTGGGCGGTTCCCTTCGTGCTATGAGGATCAAAACAGAAAAGCCATCGGCTCGGGGAGCGATGGCTGGTGAGTGTTGTGTTGCGAGGTTCGCTAGCCGCCGGCTCCAGAGGGGATGAGCATGGTAATTCGCGCGATGGCGATGATGGTGGCGCGAATGGAGCAGCAGTGAATCATGTGAGGAGGAAACCAGAAGCGAGCGCGTATGTCAATGCACCGCAAGCGGGATAATGAGTCATGCCCTTGCTGCAGGAGATTCCTGAACCCATCGCGCCCAGCTTCCAGCTGGAGTGGGACAAGTTTGTTGCGTTTCTGGGCGGGTATGCGCAGTCAAGCCTGGGCCGCGGGTGGATCTCAGCTCTTGTTCCCTCGCGGGACCGCGCCTGGGTCGAGCGTACGCAGCTTTTGGTCGCGGAGATGCGGCTGCTGGTGAGTGCAGGGATCATGCCGCAGTTGCGATCGCTTTTCGACCCAACGGAATTGCTGGCGAAGGCGCGGATCGAGGGTGTCGCCCTGGAGTCGGAAGAGCTGCGCGCCGTGATTGCGCTTGCCGAGGAAATCACGGCGTGGACGGAGCTGATGCGCACTCCACCGGAGAACACGCAGGGCCGGCTGCCGGCGCTGACGGAACTGGCGCAGGAACTGCTCGGGACGAGTTTGCGGCCGCTGACGGAATCGATGCGGGAGAAGATCTTGCCGGATGGCACGCTGGCCGACGATGCGTCGCCGGAGCTGCGCCGCATTCGGCGCGAGATGGAGCGGCAGCAGCGCGCGATTGAGGAGAGCCTGCGGTCGGCGCTGCGGCGATTCTCAGAAGGTGGTTCGACGCAGGATGAGCTGATCACGATTCGCGGGGAGCGCTTCGTGATTCCGGTGAAGTCGGAGTGGAAGCGGCGGGTGCAGGGCGTGGTACACGGAGCGAGCTCGAGTGGGCAGACGGTTTACGTGGAACCGTTAGAGACGATTGAGCTGAACAACGATCTGGTGCGGCTGCTCGAAGAGGAGCAGGGGGAGATTCACCGCATCTTTCTGCACATGACGCGGCAGATTGCGCAGTTTGCGGGGCCGATTGTGTCGGGCGGGGCGGTGCTGGCGGAGGTGGACACGCTGCTGGCGCGGGCGCGGTTCTCGCAGGAATACGACTGTGTGGGGCCAAAGTTTTCGGAGGCGGGAGCGCCGGAGTTTCGGTTGAAGAACGCGCGGCACCCGCTGCTGGAGCGGCGGCTGCGCGCCGAGTCGAAGGCGATTGTGCCGGTGAGCCTGGAGCTGGCGGGTGTGGATCGGCAGATCATCATCAGCGGGCCCAACACCGGCGGCAAAACCGTAACGCTGAAGACGGCGGGGCTGCTGGCCATGATGGCGCAGGCCGGCGTGCCGGTTCCGGCGGACGAGGCAGTGACTCCAGGCTTTGACGCGTTTCTTGCGGATATTGGCGACGCGCAATCGATCGAGCAGGATCTGTCGACTTTCTCGGCGCACGTGACAAACCTGAACCGGATTGCTGCGCAGGCGACGTCTCAGTCGCTGGTGCTGCTGGATGAGCTGGGGTCGGCAACCGATCCGGAAGAAGGAGCGGCGCTGGCGGTTGCGGTTGCGGAGCACTTTCTGAAGGTGGGGGCGTGGTCGATTGTGTCGACGCACCTGACCTCGTTGAAGGTGTACGCGGAGAATGCGCCGGGGGCGGTGAACGCAGCGGTTGGGTTCGACGAGAAGACGCTGGCGCCGACGTATGAGCTGCGCCAGGGAGTTCCGGGGCAGTCGGCGGGAATCAACATTGCGCAGCGGCTGGGGTTGAGTGCGGAGATTGTCTCGTCGGCGCGAGCGCGGCTGAACACGCAGACCCAGGACATTGCGCGTTTTCTCGACAGCTTGCATGAGCAGCTTGACGTTCTGACGAAGGAGCGGGGCCGCGTGCAGCAGCTGGAGCAGGAACTGGCGCGGGAGCGGGCGCGGCTGGCGGTTGAAGGCATGAAGGAGTGGCGCGCGAAGGTGAAAGACCTGGAAGGTCAGCTCTCGTCGCTAATGAAGAATTTCGAATTTCAGATACGCGAGACGGTGAAGGCCATTGAGGATCGCGCGGCGCAGCAGAAACTGTCGAAGCAGGCGGAGCAGAGGATTGCGCGGCTGCGGCGTGAATTCTCAGAGAGCTTCAACACGGCGGTAGTGGCGCAGCATACGGGGGCGGATCGCGGCGATCAGAACGCGCAGCCGCACATTGTGCGTCATGTGGCGGAGGGCGACACGGTGCGGCTGCGCTCGCTGGGGAAGAACGCCATGGTGCAGCGCCAGATCGACGATAAGACCTTCGAGGTCGTGGTGGGAGCGATGAAGATGCGGGTGCCGCGCGACGAAATTGCCGAGGTTGTTTCGGCAGCGGGCAAGCAGACACCGATTCAGTCGGCGCGGCGCCAGGGCATCAGCGTCCAGGTTGCAGAGCCGGAGATGGGATCGAGCGAGATCAACGTGATCGGCAAGACCGCGGATGAGGCGCGGGACGATGTGGAGAAATTTCTCGATCGTGCGTTCCTGGCGGGACTGCCGCGCATCCGAATCATTCACGGCACAGGGATGGGGGTGCTCCGGCGCACGCTGCGCGCATGGTTGAGGGATCATCCGCAAGTGGCTTCGGTGACAGAGCCGGGACAGAATGAGGGTGGAGCGGGAGCGACGGTGGTGGAGTTCCGGGAGTAGCCGTCCATCCGGCTGCGCCTTCGTCGGGACTAGCCGTCCAGGCAGACGGGCCTTCGGCGCAGGTGGGCGCTTGACGGAGCGCCGCAAAAGTGGAAATATCGCGTCGAACGCAAGGATATACGGGCATGATTCAGGTTATTACGGTGGAACGCGAATACGGTAGTCAGGGCGCAGAGTATGCGCATCATCTGGCGCAGCGTCTGGGCTGGAATCTGATCGACAGCTGTCTGGTAGAAGACGTGGCGCGCAAAGCGGGCGTAGAGCCGACATTGGTGAAGCGCTGCGACGAGCGCATCGACCCGTGGTTTTACCGCTTCGGCAAAGCCTTCTGGCTGGGCTCGCTCGAACAGCTCCCGGAACATCCGAAGATTTTCGACAGCGCGCAGATGGTCGAATTCGTGAAAGGGTACGTTCAGGAGCAGGCTGCGAAGGGCGGCTGTGTAGTCGTAGGACGCGGAGCGGCGTGCATGCTGGCCCGGTCGCCGGGAGCGTATCACGTGTTTGTGTATGCTTCGATGCCGCGGAAGATCGCATTTATCCAGCAACGCTTTCCCGAGCATGCGACCGACGCCGAGCGGGAGATTATTGAAACGGATCGCCGCCGGGCGGACTATATCCGGCGCTTTCATCAACGGGAGTGGGACGACCGGAAGCTGTACCACCTGATGATGAATTCGTGCATGGGAATGAAGGCGATGGTGGAAGCGACAGTCGAAGCGGCCGGTCTGCATTCGCTGGTGGCGACGGCAGAGCACGCGGCTGAAGCAGCGGTTTCCTGAAGTCAGCACAACGTGCAGGTTTGATCGTCGAGGCCTGCGGTTCAGGCCCGGGAGTGCCGCGCGCGCACCTGTTCGCCGATGTCCCACACCATGGCATCGAAACGATGTGTTCCGCGAAAACCAAGCCACTCATAGAGCGAAACAGCTTTGCGGTTGGAGGCGGTGACGGTGAGCGTGAGGAGGGAGAAGTTGCGTTTCGCCAGAGAGCGCGCGCACTCGACCATAAGCAGGCGGCCAAGGCCGCGGCCACGATACTTCGGCGCAATGCAGATCTGGGTGACGTGTCCCACATCGTCGCGCACACGGGAACAGAGCAGCAGGCCCGCCAGCTCGGCGCTGCCGCGTTCCACCAGGGCGAGCGAGGACTCAGCGTCAAAATAGCCGCAGCCGGGAAACCGCACAATGTTGTGCAGAAAGCGCTGCGAGCCGGCCGCGGTGCGGTATTGCTCGTTGATGTGGCTATCCTGATGGCCCTCGTACGACGACGCGATCAGTCGTGCCGCAGGACTCAGGTCAGTCTCCGCCCAGCGGCGCAGCTCCATGCCAGGCGGCAAACGAACTTCGCCTTCGGTTACGAAACGCGCGCCGTCCTCCTGCGTCGAACCCGGCTGCAGGGGCCACTCCATAAAGATGCGCTCGTGAACCTCAAAGCCCGCATCCTCAAAAATGCGCTGATGCGCGCCGTGCACGTGCAGAAGGAGCTGCGACTCGATCCGTGTGACGCCTGGAGTGTTCTTCAGCATTTCAAGCAGGCGAAGCAGCAGCTCACTTCGTACCTCTGCGGCGGGATCGTCGTGGCGTGTCGCCGTCGTACCCTGGGGGTTCGGGGCAGGTTCATTTACCGGCATGGCGAAGACATCGCCAATGACGGCCTTATGTCCTTCGTAGACGCAGAAGACATAGCCCACGATGCGGCCATTCTCAACCGCAACATAACCGGGCAGCACGCGTGAATCGAGGTATTGGAGGAGCAGCTCGGCGGAGCCGCGGTAGTCCCAGTGCAGACGCTCGCTCCAGACACGGCTCTCCTCATTCAGCAACGGGCGTAAACTACCCGCCGAGAAATGACGCAGATCCAACAGCTCGAGCTGGAGTGCGGAACTCATCGATCGACAATTGCCACGGCGCACTTCCCTGCGCGAGGATCAACTGCATTAAACTGCCTACCGGCCGCGGAGGGCGTTTTCTGCACCGCTGGCCATAACGTCGTACACGACCAGGTTTTGAGCGGGAAAGGTGAAGAGCGGCTCATATCTTCTCCCCGCCAGGATTCGATGAAGTTCACTCGCACAGGGAATATTGGCGAGACATGATCCTGGGATGACCAAAAGATGTGGCTTATCGGGAACCCCGTCCTGCATGGTGCCGCCTGCGAACTGCGGCTGTTTGTTTGGAATCCTGGGATCGAGCACTTCGAATTCCAGCTTGACTCCTGGCTTCCAGCGTGCCCTCATGGCGTTGAAGTCCGCCGCGTTCAGAACAGGCTGGCCGTTCACGGCTACCAGATCGTCGCCCTCGAGTCTGCGCAGGCCCATCTGCTCGGCCGACGATCCTTCTTTCACGTCATCGATCATCACACCCTGGGGAGCGGACCCGATGGCGGGGAGATCGCTCACCGTGATGCCAACATCGTAATTCACTACGCGGCTGTTCCGATAGAAAGAAAGACCATACTGTACATCGCGGCGCACACGCCAGATCGCAATCGGCCGGGGAGGCGGGCTGATTTCATCGAGTATTTGTGCCAGCGGCCGCGCGGAATAGGTCATATCCAGCAGATTGATGTTGCGCTTGGTGTTGGGCAGCGGACCGATGCCGAAGACCGGGCCAATGCCAAACATGTAAAGCAGCAGGATGACCATGGGGGTCATGGTGGCGATGCGCAGGCGTTTGAGACCGAAGCGCGCAACAGTAATAAGAATGAAAACCATGGAGGCGACGCCGACCATGCTGGCCGCGATAATCGCGATGCGCGGGGGCACGGCTTCAGGGTTGTGCAGGTGCAATGGCATGAGCAGCACAAACATGCTCAGGATGCCGGTGAGCACGGCATGAAGCACCAGCAGCCACGGTTTCAGGCCGCGATTCCGAATGCGGTTGAGGTAGTCGCCCGCGAGGATGGTGAGTGGGGGAACGGCGGGCAGAATGTATCCCGGCAATTTTGAATCAGAAAAGGAGAAGAAGACGATGGGCACCAGCGCCCAGAGGACCAGGAACTCCGGAAAGGCGTCTCCCGCGCGACCGTGGCCGACGTAAAGAACCTTGGCGCGTCTGACCTTCCATTCATTGATGGAACCGCCGACCGCATCGACGAAGGCGGTGACTGCGATTACAGCCCAGGGCGTGAGCCCCAGCAGCATGACCGGTACGTAATACCAGAAGGGATGGTAATGCTCGAAGCGGTTGGTCGCGAAGCGCTCGAGGTTATGCTCGAGGAAGAAAATTCTTAAGAAGGCCGGGTTACGGCGCTGCACAGCGATGAACCAGGGCAGGACCATCGCGAAATAGAGCACGATTCCGGGCCACCACAGGCTGCGGCGG
Organism: Acidobacteriaceae bacterium; assembly: GCA_036490815.1. Lineage (GTDB taxonomy): Bacteria > Acidobacteriota > Terriglobia > Terriglobales > Acidobacteriaceae > Palsa-343. The sequence continues at coordinate 71,910 of DASXDF010000023.1, read as the reverse complement.
AACAGCGACCATTCACGGCGCAGGCCGGCGAAGATTCCGATAATCACCAGCGCCATAAGAGGGGCAATCGGACCCTTGGCCAGGGTGGCTGCTCCGACAAAAAAATAGATATCGAAGAGCCAGAACTTGCTGTTGGTCTCGTACCAGGCATACCAGCCGAGCATGCCGATGCAGAAGGGTGCGGCCAGCTGCATGTCCGTGGAAGCCCCGCGCGCAAAGCTGAGAATGGCGGCGCAGGATGCTGTGATCAGTGCGGCGTCGAGCTGCCCCCCGTTGCGGAATCGACGGATGTGCAGATAGATGAGCACGACCAGCATGAAGGCGAAGCTGGCGGAGGGAAGGCGCGCGGACCAGTCATGCACGCCAAATTCGCGGAAGGCGAACATCGCGCGCCAGTAGTAGAGAGCAGGCTTCTCGAGCCACGGATGTCCCCACAGGACAGGTGTGACATAGTCGTGGCGTGTGAGCATCTCGCGCGCTACCTGCGCGTAGCGAGGCTCATCGGCGCCCACCAGGCCAAGGCCATCACCGCCGAAGATGGGAACTAAACCGTAGAAGAGAAAAAAGGCGGTCAGGCAGAACAGGGTGGCAGCTTCGGAGATTTCGCCGATGGCTGGAAATCGAGAGCGGATGTGGAGGAAGATCCCAGGCGATCGCGTTTTTTCCGTGCCGCTGGCGCGTCCGTTGCCGGGATCGTACGGCGGATTGCCAACGTCCAGGGAATGCGAGGAGACTGCCTGGCCGGAGGGGTCGCCGGAACTCGTTTCAGTTTTCACTGAGTAATTGGGAATCTCGGTCACGTTCGGACGCGTGTTTCATTCATCCAGGCAGCGGCATTCGCCCTTCGATCGAAGCACGCAGGGAGGCGTGTCTCGCCATGTTGGCCATACCTGAGGTATGCATGCACCACGATTGAGTCAGCCTACCAGATTCCGGCCTGATTCTTCCGTCGACACCGATCGACCAGGAACCACGGTCATCAGGTCTCGACGGATCGTATCGAGAATTTTCTCCGTGGCCTCACGGAGCGGACCCTGCAGCGTGCAGCCGCCGGCATGCAAATGGCCGCCGCCGCCGAAGCTGGCAGCGATGCGCGCCACGTCGAGCTGTCCTTTACTGCGCAGAGAGAGCCGCACGCGGTGATCGGGCAACTCGCGCAGGAGAACCGCGGCCTCGACGCCGCCGATTCCGATGGCGTAATTCACAATGCCCTCACAATCTTCCTCGGCTGCTCCGGTGCGTTTCATATCCTGGCCGGTCACCCACAGCCACGCAATCCTTCCCTCGCGGCGGAGGTTTGTGAGCGCGGCGCCCAGCAACAGCATTTTCGAGAGCGGATTCGAGAAATACACTTCCCGCGCAATACCTGCCGGATCGGCGCCGTGCCGCACCAGCTCGCGAGCCAGCTCAAATGCATGCGCGTCGGTTCCTTCATAGCAAAACGAGCCAGTGTCCGTGAGCACACCGGCATAGAGGCACGCGGCAATTTGCGGATTGATCTCGACACCGGCGGCGATCGCCAGGCGATAGACCATCTCCGCCACCGCGCAGGCGTGCGTGTCAATCCAGTTCACATGGCCAAAGGGCTTCCCGGTTGCGTGATGGTCGACATTGATGAGGAATCGGCCTTCAAGACCGCTGAGCCGTGAGCGCTGGATGCCGTCACACTCCAGCAGAATGACCGCGTCATAGTCGCCTTCGAGAGACGCGAGGTGGCGGATGGTCGGCGCGCAGGGGAGCCCGCGATAGATGAGGGGCACCGGATCGGCCGAGATGAGGTCGGCATCTTTCCCCAGCTGCGTGAGGACCATTCCGCAAGCGAGCATGGCGCCGACGGCGTCTCCATCGGGACGCGCATGCGAGCAGACCGCGAAGCGCTGACCGCGACCGATCACATCCAGAACGGCGGCCATTCCTTCGCCCGGACCATGCTCAGGTTTTCCGGTCGCGTCCTGGCTCGTCGAGATGTTGTGCCCTGCGGCCATCACTGTCCTTGTTCGGAGTTCTGCGCTCGGAGGCGGGCCTGCCGTTTTCTGCCCAACAATTCATCGATGCGTGCCTTCATCTTGTCGGAGCGGTCGATATGGAAGGTCAGGTCGGGCACATAGCGCTTACCCATCCGCTCCAGCAGTTGCGCTCGGATATAGCCGCGCGCGGCCATAAGGCCCTCCAGCGTATCGGCCTCTTCCTCGGCGCCGCCATCGACCGCTACATAAATCAGCGCCGACTTTCCGCCGGGGTTGAGCACGACCTGGCTGACGTAGGCGAAGCTGATGCGCGGGTCAGAAAGTTCGCCTTCGATCATGGCACCAATTTCATCGCGCAGCGTCTCAGCTACGCGCGCCTGATGATACTTTCGTCCTCGCTGTTCCGGCATTTGCGCACAACTCCTTCAGCCGCGCTTGAGGAAATGAACCCAGGAGCGGAAGAAAACCCTTGAGAATATCAGACGGGAGGCGAGGTGGAACGCCAACTTGTGGGAGTGTAAAAGAAAGTGGGAATGGGGCAAGGGGAAAGGAAAAAGGGCACCTTGCGGTGCCCTTTCTGTGGAGATGCTGCTCGTAACGGACGATTGCCCGGTTATTTCGTCTTCTTCGCTGTCTGTTTGGCAATCACCAGGTTCGCGATTTTGTCATAGGTTGCTGCCGGCACGATGCCCTTGCTCTTGAGCTGGGTTTTGTTCGCGTAGGGGCGACCGGCGATGATCTTTTGCGAATACGCGTCGCCGATGCCGGGAAGAGCCTTGAGCTGATCCGCGGTGGCCGAATTGATGTCGACGAGACTGACAGCGGCAGGCGCGCTTTGCGCAGCCGGAGCAGAAGCTGCGGCAGGTTTGGCGGCGGGTTTGCTCTGGGCGTTGACTGGCAGGATCGAGAACAGCGAGCAGGCTGCGAGCGCGAGAATGGCGGATGTAAAACGACGTACTTTCATTTTTCCCTTTCAGACTTACCAAATGCATGTTCCAGCTGGGACGACTTGTGCCGGGCGATGGTTCGGGCGATGCGCAAGTGTGTAAAGTGCGTTAGCCGTTGCGGCTGCCGAGAAAGCCTTCAGCCTCGTTCAGCAGTCCACCCAAACCACCGGAAGCTGGAGCAGCGTGGCCTTCGGTAGCCGCGGGCTGCGCGTTGCCAAAAAAAGAACTCACGATCCCCTGGAACTGAGTGGGGACTTTCGACTGGATCAGACCGAGGATCGCGCGCTCGGCTTCCTGAGCCTGATCCGGACTGAGCCCGAACCTTTCCTGCAATAGCTGGGCAATTTCATTCATGGCGTTGTTTTCCCTTTCATTCGTTCGGGCTGCGCTGCCGGTGCGAACCGGAAGAGATGACACCGGAGAGCGAGAAAGCCAGTTAGTTTTCGATGGGACTGCGTGGTTGCGTCGGCCACAAGCAAAGGAAGGAAAGACGAACGAGGTACCCTGGCGGTGCGGCATCACCTGTATAAATGCGGCCAGAAAATTGCGCAAGCAAAAAGCTCGTAAACCGATCGCGATGCTGCTAGATCACGCGCAATACGACGACGGTTTCGTCGTCGAAGCGGTCTTTCTTGCCCTGGAAGCGGCCCACGTCGGTGAGGATGCTTTCCGCCAGCCGCGAGGCCGATTTGTGCTGATGCTTTTTAACAGTGGCGATCAGACGGTCGTTGCCGAACATCTCGCCGGCGGAGTTCTGCGCGTCGACGATGCCGTCGCTGAAGAACACCACTGAGTCGCCCGGCTGGGTCGCGATGCTGAATTCCTCCCACGAGGCGCTGGGGAACATGCCGAGCGGGAAACCTTCGGCGCGAATGGTTTCAATCTCCTCGCCGCGGCAAAAGAGCGGCTGCACCGATCCGCCGTTGGCGATCTGGAGGGTGAGGTTCTCATCGTTCCAGACGCCGAAGAGCATGGTCACGTACTGCGAGTCGAGTCTGCGCTCCTGCAGCGCATCGTTCAGCGTCCTGAGCATCTGCGAGGGCGAGAGGTGCTGGCTGGCGACCGAGCGCATAATGCCGCTCACGAGCGCCGCATAAAGCGCAGCCGGCGCCGCTTTGCCGCTGACGTCGCCCAGCGCGATGGCGCTGCGATTGGGATCGTATTGCAGGAAGTCGTAAAGATCACCACCGATGGTACGAGCGGGCAGGAAGCGCGCCGCAAACTCCGCACGCTTGTGCTGCGGCTTAGCCGGAGGCAGCAAACGGAGCTGAACTTCGCGCGCCATGGCCAGGTCGCGCTCGAGGCGCTGTTCCTGCTGCGTGACGCGCTGGTACAACTGGGCATTTTCAAGCGCAATGGCGATTTGAGCGGCCAGCGTGGTCATGGCGCGCTCGTGATCCTCAGTGAAGTAGTGCAGCCGGGTGTGCTCGACGTCGAGCACGCCGATGGCGGTGCCCTTGTAGATCAGCGGCACGGTCATCTCGGAGCGCGTCTCTGGGTTCACCATGTGATAGCGCGAGTCTTTGCGAACATCCGAGACGTGAATCACGCGCTTTTCGCGGATGGCCGCGCCGACCAGGCCCCGATCCAGAGGGATGGTGGTGCCAAGCACCGATGGATTGTCGGCCAGGCCGAGGACGGAGCCTGGGGGAGTCAGCGGCGGCACCAGCGGCGGCGCGGAATCCCAGATGGTTCGCTTCGGCTCGGCAGGGTGGTCCTTGTCCTTCTCTTTATCCTTTCCGTCGGACCGGTGGGTAAAGCGGATGGACAGGCGATTTTCCAGGATCTGATCGCGATCGTTGACCAGCCAGACGGAGAACATCTGATAGTCGATGATGCGACGTACCAGCTGGCCCACACGCTCGAGCAGCGCATCGGGATCGAGGATAGAGGTAATCTCGCGGCTGATTTCGTTGAGCACCTGCAGGGTCTGAGCCTGCCGGGCTACGCGGGTGTAGAGGCGCGCGTTTTCGATGGCCCCGGCGATGCGCGAAGCAGTCAGCGTAAGCAGGTGCAGGTGCTCCTGTTTGAAATAATTCAGCTGCTCGGACTGAATGTCGATGACGCCGATCATGCGGTTTCGGGTGATCAGAGGCACGGCCAGTTCCGAGCGCACCTCGGGATTGGCGTTGATGTAATTGGACGCACTGGTGACGTCGTTGACGACCATCGGCTCGCGGCTCTGAGCTACCTCGCCAACGATTCCCTGCCCCATACGGATACGCATCCGTTCGACTTCCGGCTTATGGCCGATCTGGAAGCGCATGCGGAGGTCGTGGGTCCGGTCGTTGACCAGCAGGATGGCGAAGATGCGATAGTCGACAACCGCACGCACCAATGAGGCGGTGCGCTCGAGCAGGGTTTTCAGATCGAGAGTGGTGTTGAGGGTGTCCGCGAGGCGGACCAGGAACTCGGTCTGCAGCGGGTCAACATGCACCTGTCCCGCGCGCTGCGTTCCCTCAGGAGAGACAGGCCGGTAATCCCCTTCCCACGAATGCTCTGGCGGGTTTACTGCGGGATTCTGCTCGGGATCTTCGGTCACGACTCTCCTGTTGAGGCGCGCCGCTGCGCGCGCTGAACGAATGCCATCATACGGGGTTTTTTGCGGTGACGTGTGGCACCGGCGGCTCTGTGCCCCGAGCCAGGCGGAGCGAACACGAGGCCTGATCGTGGTGGAATCTCAGATGGGTTTCAATTCACCGACGATGGCCACGCTGGCGCTGGCGCCGATGCGCGAGGCACCGGCTTCGAGCATGCGTTTTGCGTCGGCCAGGGTACGAATGCCGCCGGAGGCCTTCACGCCGCAGCGGCCACCGGCCACGCCGCGCATCATGGCTACATCTTCGGCGGTGGCTCCGCCAGTGGAGAAGCCGGTGCTGGTCTTGATAAAGTCTGCGCCCGCGGCGATGGCGAGCTCCGAAGCACGGAGCTTTTCCTCGACGCTGAGCAGGCAGGTTTCGAGAATCACCTTCACAATAGCGCCTGCCTGATGCGCTACTTCAACGACGGCCTCTATTTCCTGCTCCACGGCCTGATTTTCGCCAGACTTGAGCAGCCCGACATTGAGGACCATATCGACATCGTGCGCGCCGAGTTTGACCAGTAAGGCAGCTTCTTCGCGTTTGGTCGTGCCGAGGGAGGCTCCCAGAGGAAAGCCGATCACGACGCCGACCGGAACGCCCGTGCCGGCCAGCTCGGAATAAGCCAGAGCGGCCCATGTTGGATTGACCATGGCGCAGGCGAAGTGATGCTCGGCCGCCTCGCGGCAAATTCGAATCACCTGCTCCTGGGTAGCTTCCGGTTTCAGCAGCGTATGGTCGATCACGGCCGCAAGATTGTTCTTCGAGGAGAGGGTCTGGCGTGCGAACGCGTCCGCATCAAAACCGACGACTTCCTGTTCCTCATCTTCTTCGATGAGGTGTGCTGGTGTACTCATCTGGGGGCGACTCCTTTCAGCCCGCCGTTAATTCAGGTGAATCGGGAGGCATGAGACAAATGTCCGGAAGGTTCCGGTAGCGCTCCGCGAAATCCATCCCATACCCAATAACAAACTGATTGGGAATAGTGAATCCCACATAATCGGCATCGATTTTTTCCACGCGCCGCGAAGGCTTGTCAAGCAGTGCGGCAATGCGGAGGGTTTTTGGCTGATGCTGCTCGAACAGGCTGCGCAGAAACCCGAGTGTCAGGCCTGTATCGAGAATGTCTTCAACAATGATGACGTTTTTGCCCTCAATCGGCTGATCGAGGTCCTTAATCAACTTTACCGCGCCGCTGGTGCGCGCCCCCTTGCCATAGCTGGAGACCGCAACGAAGTCGAAAGTGTTGTCGACCGAGATGCTGCGCGCCAGGTCGGCCAGGAAAATGGCCGCTCCCTTCAAAACGCCAACGAGGACGATCGTTTCGCCTTCGTAATCCCGATCGATTTGCCGCCCGATTTCAGCGACACGGTTGCCGATGCGCTCGCGGCTGAACAGCACCTCAAGCCCGGAGTGAATGGTTATCGTGCTCACACGTCAGATTAACTCCAAAGTCCCCTGTGGAAGGTCAAAAGCAGGGCATACTTTTCGACCGAAGGTGACCACGCGACGCCCTACGAAATTGGACCCCGCTATGAGGGCACTTCTATACTGAACAGACGCGCGTATGTATCCGTTCATTCATATTGGCCGGTTTTCGATTGGCACCTTTGGCATCATGCTGTGGCTGGCCGCGGTCGCTGCCTGCTGGATTCTCTCCAAAAATTTTCGCCGGTGGCAGATCGACGGCGATGCCATCAGCATCGTGGCGGTTTCAACCGTGGCCGGCGTCATCGGATCAAAGCTGTGGCATGTTCTGGAAACGCCGCACGCGCTGATGGCACACCCGGCCGACCTGCTCTTTGACCGAGCCGGCTTCGCCTGGTATGGCGGGCTGATTGTCGGCATTCTGACTCTGCTGTGGCAGGCGCGTGTCTATAAGCTGGGACCACTGCGGATGCTCGATCTGGCCTCGCCGGCTGCGGCCATCGGCTATGGCGTGGGGCGGCTCGGCTGCCTCGTCTCGGGCGACGGCGATTATGGCATCCCGACGAAGCTACCGTGGGGGATGAGCTTTCCTCATGGCCTGGTACCGACGGATCAGCGCGTCCATCCGACGCCGATTTATGAGCTGCTGGGGGCGATCCTGATTACGTGGATCCTGTGGCGCCAGGGCTCGCCGGAGCGGCCCAGGCCGATGGGGCAAATCACCGGAGAATACCTGGTCCTGACCGGCATTGCGCGGTTTCTGGTGGAGTTCATCCGTATCAATCCACGGATTCTGTGGGGCATGTCGAATGCACAGTTCGCCAGTATGGGAGCCATGGTGGTTGGGTTCGGTCTGATCATGATCGCCCGGGCTCGGGCCGGGTCCGGCACGGTGAAGGCGGAGCACCGGACTGCCCCGGCTCCCTCCTGAAGGTTGTCAGGCTTCCCAGGGATTCACAACACGTATGCCGCAGTCTTCAAAATCGCCCGCATCGCGAGTTGCGAGAGTGGCATTGTGCAGGCGAGCAATGGCAGCGATCTGCGCATCCAGGGGATCAATCGGTTTGCCCTGCTTCCGTCTCTCCGCAAGGATTGTTGCGTAAAGCCGCGCTGACCGGCTGTCGAAGAAGAGAATACCCTCGTCAAAATATCCCTGAAAAAGCAACTCGGCACGTTCCTGGAAGTCCCGTCGCCTGCGTCCTTCCGGCATACACGCAATTCCGGAGAGAACCTCGGCTTCAGTTACTACCGTCGTGCACAGTTCGGAGACAGGCTGGTCGGCGAGCCAATCCATCACCTTCGCTGAAGGAGCAGGGCGCATGGCTTCCGACACCACATTCGTGTCGAGGATGATCATGCCCTATTCATCGTCGCAGGTTCCGTATTCCGGTCCACTGAAATCGGGGATTCGCCGCGTACTGAGTCCGCGCGGCGGGATATCGAGTTCGACGCCGCCCACGGGTTCAAAAAGACTGCGAATCCGTTCAGCCATGTTCCCGCGCGGCTTTCCGGACGGGGGCGACGCAATAACTCGCTCCAGAATCACCCGGGCTTCTTCTTCCATGGACCGGCCGTTTTCGGCGGCACGGATGCGCAGCCTGGCTTTCAAAGAGTCATCGAGCTTGCGGATGGTGATGCTGGCCATGACACAAGCCTATTGCGGTGCAATTATTGCTGTCAATGCAATCAATGACTGCAACGATTGCATCCCTCAAAAACAATGATTTAGCTGGAGAAACTACGGATCCACTCGACCACGCTGCGCATAGCGGTCCCGGTGGGCCCGGAAGCCAGCCAGGGCTTTGCGTCGTCGTTCCAGGCTACGGCGGCGATGTCAAGGTGAAGCCATGGGGTGTCTTCGGCAAATTCCTTCAGGAACATAGCCGCGTTGATGGCTCCGCCGTAGCGGCCGCCGGTGTTCTTGATGTCGGCGATCGTCGACTTGATGACGTCGCGGTAGTCGTCCTCTGCGGGGAGGCGCCAAAATCGCTCGCCGGAGATCTGGAGGCCGTCCATGAATCGCTTGTAGCTGTCCTCGTCGTTTGCGAAGATGCCTGCATTGATCTGGCCCAGCGCGATGGCCACAGCGCCGGTGAGGGTGGCGGCGTCGATGAGGTGGGTGGCGCCGAGCTGCTTTGCATACGTGATGCCATCGGCCAGGACGAGGCGGCCTTCGGCGTCGGTATTGATGATTTCGATGGCCTTGCCGGGCTTGCCGGGGGCGGGCATTGCGATCTGCACGTCACCGGGTTTCTGGGCTTTGCCGGAGGGCATGTTTTCCGCGGCGCAGACGATGCCGATTACCTTGACCGATGGCTGGAGCTGAGCGATGGCGCGCATGGCGCCGATCATGACCGCGCCTCCGGCCATGTCGTACTTCATTTTCTCCATGCTGTCGGCTGGCTTAATGGAGATACCGCCTGTGTCGAAGGTGATGCCCTTGCCAACGAGGCCCAGAACCCGCCCGGCGGGCGCACCCTTGGGGTCATAGGTCATCACGATCAACGCGGGTGGCTGTTCGGAACCCTGGGTGACGCTGAGGAATGCGCCCATTTGCAGTTCGCGCATTTTGTCGATGCTGTGAACCTCGCAGCGAATACCTAACTCGCGGCACATCGCCGCTGCGCGCTCGCCCAGGAGGGTCGGAGTAAGGTGATTGCCGGGTTCGTTAACCAGGGCCCGGGCAAAGTTCTGCGATTCGCCGACGATGACGCCCTCGCGCAATCCAGCCTCAGCGGCGGCTCGGTCGAAGGTTGTTGCGGCGAGGACCTGGACCGTTTGGACGCTGCGGTCTTTGCGCTCGGAGCGGTAGGTGTCGGAGTCGAAATCGCCGATCACGGCGCCTTCGGCAAGGGCGCGAACGGTCAATTTGGGGTCGAGTCCGTCGGCGACGGGAGCGGCCAGGACGATTTCCCGGAGTCCGCGCGGTTTAGCAAAGCGCACAGCCGTGCCTGCTGCCTTGCGGACCTCATGCGGGGTCAGCCCGGCAGCCTTGCCGAGACCGACGATCAACAGCCGTTTCGCTTTGAGGCCGGCGGGGTTGTGCAGCAGCAAGGTTTCGCAGCATTCAGCTTTAAATTCGCCGCCATCGAGGACGGTCTGCGCGGCCTTCTGCACAGCGTCGTCGGCGCCGAGAAGGCGGACCTCAGGCTTTGCGGTTTTGGGGGCTGAAAAGTCGACGGCAAAGACGGCGAGAAGGTTGGTTTCGACGTCGGCGGCAGGAGCAAAGAGCAGTTTTGTATTCATGGGGTTGGTGAACGATCCATTGTTAACGGTTCAGATTGATGAGAGTGAATTATCAGGGGGAATTAAGACTTCCGCCCTTTGGCCACGGCGGCGCGGGCTTCCTTGTCAGCTTCCCGGCGTCGCTCGGTTTCTCGCTTGTCCCAGTCCTGCTTGCCCCGGGCGATGGCCAGTTCACATTTAACCCGGCCGTTACGAAAATAAAGCCGTGTGGGGATGAGCGTTAGGCCTTTTTGCTGCGTCTTTCCGGTGAGCTTTCGAATTTCCTCCTGGTGCAGCAGCAATTTTCGTGTGCGCAGAGCTTCATGATTGTTGTAGCTGGCATGGGAATACGCTCCAATATGCGCGTTCAGCAGGAAGGCCTCCCCATCCTTAATCAGGCCGTAGGCGTCCCTCAGATTGGCCTTTCCCTCGCGGATCGACTTGACCTCGCTCCCGCGCAGGGCTACGCCCGCCTCATACTTCTCAAGGAGGAAGTAGTTGTGGGAAGCCTGGCGGTTCTGAGCGGCGTCGCGGGTGCCGGAAGCTACAGGGTCCCGAGGCCTGGCTTTGGGAGGGTTCGGCTTGACGAGATGGCTGGGTGGGCGGGCCATAGCAGGGGTCGCAATCTCTCATCGTATATCGCCGGACCGTGCGGCAAGCCGGGAGGCGACTGGCATCGGAACAATAACCCTGTTGTCATGAAGCAGAAGCCGCAACAAAGGGCGGGAGTGCGATACTATACCGGGCGCGAAGCGGCGGTGCCCGTACGTCAGAGTTCACTCCCGGGTACGCAGGGATCAGCCGCTCCGGCTTGTACGATTCCCTTCCCCCATTTTGGAGCTGCATGAAGCGAAGTCTCGTTATCTGGGCATTTCTTGCCACAATTTTGGCGGCCCTCCCGGCAGCGCACGCGCAGTCTGCGGCGCACTGGTACAAGCAGGGTCAAACGGCCGAGGCGAAGGACGACATGCAGGCCGCCTACGAAGCCTACTATCAGGCCTACCAGAAGAAACCAACCGAGGAGCGCTACAAGCTCTCGTGGGAACGCACGCGTTTCCCCGCCGCCGCCATGCACGTCGAGCACGGTGAGAAGTTACGCGATAACGGCGACTACACCGCGGCTCTGACGGAATTTTTGCGGGCGATCGAAATCGATCCCAGCAATGAGCTGGCCTCGCAGGACATCAAAGCGACGCGCGAGAAAATGAACTCGCAGACGCCGGCCCCGGAAAGCGCACCGCGGACCACCGACGAGGCACTGGAGCTGGCTCCGCCGATCCAGATCAAGCCGATTTCAAACGACGCCCTGACCCTGCACATGGTTGAGGACAGCCGTGTTATCTACCAGGCCATCGGAAAAATGGCGGGTATTAATGTGCTTTTCGATCCCGCTTACAGCTCGAAGCGCATCCAGGTGGACTTGAACAATGTGACCCTCGCCGACGGACTGCGCATCGTGGCGACGGTTTCAAACACCTTCTGGCGGCCGATTACTCCGAACACGATTTTTGTTGCCGAGAATTCGCGCAGCAAGCACACCGAACTCGATCAGCAGGCGGTGGAGACGTTTTATCTGCACAATATTTCGCAGCAAAACGACTTCACCGAAATTCAGACGGTATTGCGAAACCTGTTCGCGCAGGGCGCTCGTATCAACGGCGTCGCCAGCGAGAACGCAATTGTGATGCGCGCCACGCCTGATGAGCTCTTGCTGGCCCATAAGCTGATCGAAGATCTGGACAAGGCCAAGCCGGAAGTGGTGATCGACGTTGCGGTTCTGGAAGTCAGCCGAGATCTGCTGCGCAACATCGGGGTTCAGCTGCCGCAGACGGCCAGCATCAACTTTCAGCCGTCGAATGCGAACCTGAACAGCACCGGCACCGGCACGACCAATAACGACGGCACGACGACCGCCGCCGCGTCGACCACAACGAGCAGCATCACGCTCAACAATCTGGCCCACCTGAACTCGACGAACTTCGCGGTCACCATCGGCCAGGCAGCCGTTGACCTGCTGCTCACTGACACGCGTTCGCGCATCATCCAGAATCCGCAGATCCGCGCCACCGACGGCCAGGAAGCGACGCTTAAGATCGGTGAAAGAATTCCGATCGCCACCGGTTCGTACCAGACCGGCGCCGCAACCGCGATTGTCAGCTCGCTGGTGAATACGCAGTTTCAATACATCGATGTCGGCGTGAACATGGATATGAAGCCGACGGTGCATTACGACCGCGATGTCAGCATGAAATTTAAAATTGAAGTTTCGGCGACCAACGGCAACTCGAATATCGGGGGGATCACGGAGCCAATCATCACGCAACGCGTGATCGACCAGACCATCCGGTTGAAGGATGGCGAGCCGAACCTGCTGGGCGGCATCGTGCAGCACCAGACGACCTATGCGATCAGCGGGACGCCCGGCCTGGCCGAACTGCCGCTGCTGAAGTACTTCTTCAGCACCCAGCAAAAAGAGGTCACCGACGACGAGATTGTCTTCCTGGTAGTTCCCCACGTGGTGCGAGCGCAGGAAATCGACCCCGACAATATTCAGCAGATCGATACCGGGACCACCAATAACATTGAGCTGCGCCCGCTGAATCTGAGCCAGGTAGTACCGCAGGGCCCACCGCCGCAAATCTCCCACAATGCCGCTCCGGCTTTTTCAACGCCGCAGACGGTTCCTGGTGTGCCACCCGCCGCAGCGCCGCCCAGCGCGGCTCAGGCTGCTCAGCAGGCGATCACGAATATGCAGCAGCAGGAGAATCCTTCCGCTCCCGTGAGCCTTACGCTGAGTCCGCCGCAGTCCACCCAGAAGGCTGGTTCGACTTTCAAGATGGCTGTCGACCTTTCCGGAGGAACCGACGTCTTCGGAGTGCCGCTGAATTTGCAGTATGACTCTTCGAAGCTGACCCTGATCAATGTTGACTCCGACGATCCGCAAAACCCGAATGTTTTGGGCAAGGACGGTCAGGCCGTGGCGCTGGTGCATCGCGACGACGGCAAAGGCAACGTTGCGGTCGCTGTTTCGCGCCCGCCGGGAACGAAGGGCATCAGCGGCGGGTCGGGCACGCTGTGCGTGCTGACGTTCCAGGCAAAGGCTGCCGGCGACGCATCCGTCGCAATCAGCCGACCCGTGGTGCGCAACAGCCAGCAACAGCCCATCCCGGCGACGGGATCACAGGCCGTCGTGCACATCCAGTGAGCTTTGCTGAAGGTAGAGAACTATGCGGTTGATTTTGTACAACAGGCTGAAAGGCAGACCGGACTGGGAAGCTGGTTTGACTTTGGTCGAACTGATCGTCACGGTTGCGATCCTGGGCATCCTCGCCACAGCAGCTGTGCCCATCGCGCGTTTCCAGGTGAAGCGCCAGAAGGAGCGGATCCTGCGTTACGACTTGTGGCAGATACGCGCCGCAATCGATGCGTACAAAGACGCAGCGGACAAGCATGCCTTCCAGACCAAGGTCGACAGCCAGAACTATCCACCCGATCTGCAAACCCTGGTGGATGGTGTGGATGTGCAGGGCAAGAAGGTGCGGTTCCTGCGCCACATCCCCGTTGATCCCATGACCGGCAACAGCGACTGGGGGCAGCGGTCGATGCAGGACGATCCCGACAGCGACTCCTGGGGAGGGCAAAATGTCTTCGACGTTTTTTCGAAATCCGACGGCATGGCCCTGGACGGAACCAAATATTCTGACTGGTAAAACCTTTTGCGCGTGAAACCTCCAATTCGGAAGTTGGAAGCTGGCTTCACTCTGGTGGAGCTGATGATCGTGATGCTGATCATCGGCGTCCTCGCGGCCGTCGCCATTCCCAGTTTTATTTCCTCCATTCGCAACGCAAAGGAAGCAGCGCTGAAGGAAGATCTGCACGTCATGCGCGATGCCATCGACTCCTACACGATGGACAAGAACAAGGCGCCCCAATCTCTCGACGATCTGGTGCAGAACGGTTATCTGAAAGTCATTCCTCAGGACCCCTTCACGCACAGCCGTGAAACCTGGGTGACGGCGAGCGACGACACGTACGCCGATCTGGATCAGACTGAGCCGGGAATCAACGACGTCCACAGCGGGTCAGAGGAGACGGGCTCGGACGGGCAGGCGTATAACACCTGGTAGCGCCGCACCCACCCTCACCGCCGCTGCCGTGGCAGAATGTCTTTTGCCCATGCATCTGCCCCAACTCACTGAGATTCACGATCGGTTTCTTATCCTGAGCCGCATCGCCCATGAGCGCTTCGCTGACGCCCTGGGGGGCAAGCTGCTGTTGCGTGGAGGCCTTGGACCCGATGGCATCGGCGCGCTGGTTGCGGTCAGCATTGGCGGGGCCGCTTCACTATGTGTCGACGCGGATGGGGACGGTCTGCGCGAGGGCCTGCGCGCCGGGTTCGTCGACTTTGTGGTGTCCGATCTCGATGAAGCGCTGCGGATCCTGAAAAATGAAATTCGTCGTGCGCGGCCGGTTGCGGTGGGACTGGTCGCTGAAGCGGATCTCAGCATCGATGCGATGATCGAACGAGGTCTGCAACCCGATTTGCTCTCTGCTGTCCCGGAGCGGCAGGCCCGCATTTTTGCCGAACGGGGCGCTCTTGCGCTTCCTGCAACAGCCGGGCTGGAGTCTGAACTTTCGTTGCTTTCGTGGACGATCACGGAGGATACGGCGCGGTCGATGCAGCGGATTGCGCGCCTGGCCTCCGAATCGCTCGACCTGGCCCGCCGTGACACTCCACCCAGGCTCCGTTGGCTCGATCGATCTCCTCGCTATCTCGGTCGCACATTTGCTTCACAACAATGTGTGCGGATGACCGACGCAGAAACTGCAGTCTTGCTGCCTCGCCTGCATTCCGAAATTCCGGCGGCGAAAATCGCGCGCGACGGCGACCAGGTCTGACCCTGTAACGCCATCTTCAGTCCCGCCTTTACGCATCTTTTCCGTTCCGTTCCGTGTCTTAATCGTTGTACGATCCTCGAACGGAGGTTCGCATTCGATGGGGTCAGAGCCTGAATATTCAGCCTTCGGTTCCCAGCCGGAATCGGTCCCGCAAACACCTCAGGAACTGCGGGACGAGCAGCGCAGGCTGCGCCGGCTGCAGATGATGGTCAACATGGTTATGTCCGTGATCAGCCAGGACCTGTCACTCAGCATCGACGAGGCCTCAGAGATGGTGGCCGACACTCGCAGGGCCGCGCTGGCGATGTTCCCCGGCAAGGAACTGGCCTACGATCTGCTCTACAAGCCGCGGCTGCAGCGCCTGATGCGCGAGCGCTTTCGAATTCACTAGCGCGCCGCACGCACTTCCCTTCCGATCTTTTATTTTTGATCGAGGGCTGTCAGCCGGAACGTAATCGTTCCCCAGAACAGCCGCGCTCGCATCTGCACGGGAATGTGCCGGTCGTCGTCGGTATACCAGATCCAGATATTGCCCCGTTGTCTCACGACGCCGGCTTCTGCGGTGGGCTGCACGCGTACCGTTTGATAGGTTCCCAGCGGAGTGCGGATTGTCTCACGCGCCTCCGTCTTCATGGTCACCGCAACCGTGTGCATGGCATCGGCTACGGGCACGCGAAAACTCTGCCCCGGATTCAATGCCAGCGATGCCGGATAGAAAATCGCGGACAGCAGGTCGGTGACGCAGGGGCCAACCGGGGCCTCAGAATGCTTACTGTTTCCCTTCACCAGGTTTTTCTCGTTGAGGAGCGCCTTACCTTGTGCGTAATCGAACTTCAGGTCGGTGCTCACCTGGCGCCGACCCTCCTGGAGTTGCTTCACAAAGCCGGAGGAGCATCCGGTGCGCCTGTTGAAGGAGGACTGGAAACGATCGCTGACGCGGTAGATGAGGTTGATCGCGCCCAGGGTATCACCGCTGGCTGAAATATGCTCTTCATCGCCCTGCTGCTCGAGATGCATGACCGTTGTGCCTGCCGGAAAAACACGCCAGTCGACGGCGTAGGTGAGGGTTTCTTTCGCGGGAAAGCTGTAGCCGGCACGGGGTGCAATGAGGGGCGGCACTGGTTGCGCAGTTTGGGCTTTGGCGGCAACCAGGGCCACAACGGCGATGCCCGCCATCATCAACAGCAAAGGAAACAGCCGGTGCTGCTCTGCCGCGATCCTAAGAAACGTGCGATGCTCTCGCAATCAACTCCTCTATTTCTTCAGCAGCAGCTTCAGGATGAGGGCAGCATACATGCCCACGGCCCCCAGCAGAGCGTTATATTCGCGATGCTTGCGGTAGAGTGCCGCCGCAAATACCCCACGAACAGCCGCCGTTTCCCCGGGGGTGATCATCCTCGGCCAGAGCCGAGGCACGGTCGCGGCGTAGGCATCAAAATCCGGAAACACCGAGCGCAGGTACTCCTCTTCGGATCGAATCACAGGAATATAGATGGCGGCAAACAGGACGAGCAGGACCGCGGCGATCAATAGACTGCGCGCGGCCAGAGCGAATCCAAAAGCGATCAGGATGGACCCGAGATAGAGCGGATTACGCGTGCGAGCATAAGGACCCGTAATCGTGAGCTCGGCATTTTTTTTCACATAACCTGAAGCGTAGCCGCGCAACCACAGCCCAGGCACGACCAGGGCCAGGCTCAGCGCCAGGAACAGCGGCGTCGGCCTTGCGAGCCAGAGAAACAGCACAGCAAATACAAATCCCAGGGGCACGCGAATACGCCGGGCAATGCGATTCCACCCCGCTGCCATTTAACGTCCCTCCCGCAGCAACTCGAATGCAGCAGATGTCACCGCTTCCGGAGTTATGGTCAGCAGTCCCGCTTCCGGCTCGCTGCGGCGCGTATGATCGCGCACGCTTTCAGGATGACGCAATACGCGGTGGAGACCATGAAAGGGGCCATTGCGCGCCGGATCGGTGGGGCCAAAAATTCCAACTACCGGCCGGCCCAGCGCGCTGGCCAGATGGAGAGGACCAGTGTCTCCAGCAATCGCGAGCGAGGCGCACCGCATCACGGCGATCAGCTCGGCCATGTCCAATGCCAACACCCGCGCCGCACCCCCACTGCTTTCCACGATCTCCTGTCCCAGATGCTCTTCTGCAGGCCCGTTGTTGATTACAACCGCGAACCCGGCATCCGCCAACTGTCTCGCCACGGCGCCATAGCGATCCGCGGGCCAGCGCTTGGCACCCCATCCCGCACCCGGGCTCATCAGCACGAAGGGCTGCTTCAACTCCGCCGCCTTCCGGTCAGCGGCCGCATCGCGAGGCAGCAAGGGCAGAGTTATGGGCAAGCTCTCTGCAAAGATCGCATTCGCAACCTCAACCGACTGCTCGATGACATGCACGCCATGCGTTGCGACTTTCTCATTGAAGAGCCACTTCGCCGCAAACTCTCGTGGATGGGCTTCGCCAATGACTCGGCCAGTGCGGGCCCATCGTGCCACCATCGCCGCGCGCACCGCTCCCTGCATCTCGATGACGACGTCGTAGTGCATGGCGCGCAACTCGCGGCGCACACGGCGAATGTCGCTCAGGGTTGCGGGGTTTAACGGGGACCTGGCCCAGCGTTTTGCCGGAACCATGTGCAGTTGATCGACCAGCGGCATTTGGGGCGTCTTCGGCTCGCGACCATTCGCGCAAAAAAGACCGCGCCACTGCGGCTCGATCGCCCAGCCAATCACCCACTGCGGATGCGCCTGTCGCAGCGCAGTGACCGCAGGCATGGAATGGAGAACGTCGCCCATCGCGCCGAGACGCACCACCAGCAGACGCAGCTTCTTTGGAATCTCGCGCAAACCTCTATTTTCTCATGGGGGTCGGCTGCACTTTGGTCATGCTTCGCTGCCAGCCCGCCGGTAGTAATGTGAAGAGCTGGTCGATGGCCGCAGGTTCATTGTGCAACTGAACCACAAGCGCGGCCGGGTGCAGCGGCGCCGCACTCTCGAGCATGCGGCGCAGCTCAGGCTGCAATCGCACGAGGTCCTTTTCCGTAGTCAGAAACGCCTCTGCCTCATGCTGCCGGCGCAATTCGATCAACTCGGCAATATCGGATTGCGTATAGCTGTGATGGTCACGCCATGCGCGCATCGCGGTCACGGTGATGCCAGACGACCGCACTCCTGAAAAGAATTCGTCGGTGCGCGCAATCGCGCAAAAGGCCACCGCGCGCGCCATCGGAGGCACCGCCAGCCTGCGTTCCATCCACCAGATTGTCTCCGCGAAGCCTCGGCGCCGCAGCTCCGACTCGAGGTCCTGATCCTCTCGCCGCAAAACGACAACATGTGCCCGCGAAAGGGATGAGAAGCGTTCGCGCAGACGTCCGGCCGGCAAAAGGCGGTCGGCAAAATCGCGGCGATGGAGGACGACGATGTCCACGTCACGCGCCAGTTCACGATGCTGGAAGCCATCGTCGAGCAGGTGCAGCGCCGGCTCCGCAGCGGCGGACTCGGCGAGCAGGCCCGCTCGATAGCGGCTCGCACCGACGAACACAGGAACACCGGCCGACTGCGCGATCAGCAGTGGTTCGTCGCCAAACTGCTCGGCTGAACCTGCTGGGGTCACGCGCTCCACGGTTTTCGATCGACGCCCGTAGCCACGCGAAAGCACGTCCACGGCGACCCCACGATCTTGCAGCAACTGCGCCAGCCGGATAGTTAGTGGCGTCTTTCCCGATCCGCCTACAGACAGATTGCCGATGCTTACCACCGGCCATTGCAGGCGTTGTTGCCGCCGAAAACCTTTTGCGTACGCAAGGTTCTTCGTACCGATGGCGGCGCTGTACAGCGGAATCAGCGGCGACAAGGTGCGACTCACGCCCGTGCCTCCTGATGATCGCGGCGTTGACCGGCCGCGCCGGATTGAGGCGCCTGGAGCAATTCCATCAGCACCTCAACCGCTCGGTCGGTTGCACCCGCTTCATTGTCGAAAACCTCGCGGCCTCGTTCACCCATGGCGACCGACTCCGATGAACCGGCCAGGATCGCTGATAATGCCGTCTTCAGTTCGGAAGGCTGAACGATGCGTATCCCGTCGTGTGCACGCAGGGTATCGACAATGCCGCGAAAATTCTCGTAGCTCGGCCCCATCAGCACCGGTACGCCAAATTGCGCGGCCTCAAGAGGATTGTGACCGCCTGCTGGAACCAGGCTACCGCCGATGAACGCTGTAGTTGCCAGCGCGTAGATCGATGCCAGCTCGCCAATCGAATCCAACAGAAAGACGGTTCCTGAGTCGAGTTTTCCCGGAGCCTGCATCCACAACGAACGTCGCGTCCAACTCACTCCGCGATTTTTCAGAATTTCCGCAACCTCGTCGAAGCGCTCTGGCCGCCTTGGAGCCAGCACCGTGACGATGTCAGGCGGCAACGCATCCAGCAACAATTCCTCTTCGCCTCGGAGCGTCGAGCCACACACCAGAACCGGCACATCGTAAGCGATGGATGCGCGCAGCGCAGCGGCGATTTTCGACGACTCGGGAGCACGCACATCGTATTTCAAGTTGCCGATGACGCGCACATTCGCGGCTCCCAGCGCACGCAGCCGATCCGCGTCCATTTCGGTTTGCGCCAGCACTGCGGACAGATTGCGCAGGAGACGACCCCATATTCGCGCGAGCCGACGATAGCGCGGCCACGACCTATCCGAGATGCGCGCGTTCACCACCGCAATCGGAATGTTGCTGCGCCGGCATTCCGCCAGCATGCGGGGCCAGAACTCCGTCTCCGCCAACACTACGAGCCCGGGCCGGAGAGCCCGCAGCCAGGCGCGTATCGCCCACCTGAAGTCCAGCGGAAAATAGAAGACGCGATCGGCGCCAAAACGCTCCCGCGCCAGCGCCTGGCCAGTTCGGGTCGTCGTGGAAATCATAACGTTCCAGCGATCCGTAGCGCGGCGACCGGAAGACTGTGCCAGCTTTGCTCCCAGCTCCTCTATCAGGCGGCTGGCAGCGAGGACTTCTCCAACGGAGACCGCATGGACCCAGACGACATTGCGCCCGTCCAGGCCATCGCGAATGCGCTGCGGCAAAAAGCCGAGCCTCTCCGTTAAACCTTCACGATATTTTCCGCTGGTAGCCATGCGCACGAGCCACCAGGGAGCACCCAGCATCAGAACCAGGAACAGGGCGAGGCTATAGAGAATCAACATCCGCTTACCAATCTCAACTTCCTAAGGTCATAAGGCAAGATGATAATGGTGGCCATGCGCTCGTGCTCGCTCCGCGTTATTTTTCGACGCCGACAGCTGTTATGGCTCCTCATGGGGATCGTTGTTCCTCTCTCGATTGCTGCCTCCGACCTTCCTCCGGCGAAAGACGCCACGGCCTATCCGGATGTCGATTTCCATGCCAAAGAACAGGTTGCCATCGCCGCTGAGCCATTCGATACAGCGGAGAAATGCAAAATCTTTCAAGTCGACTATCTGAAGTATCACTTTCTCCCTATCCGCATCATCGTTACCAACAACGGCGACCATCCCATTTCACTGAAAGACGCGCGGATCTTCTTCATCAGCTCTCAGGGCGATAAAGTGCCGGCGGCGGAGCCGGAAGATGTTGAGCGCCGCGTGAAGCCGAAGGACAGCCGCGGCCGCGATATTCCTGTGGGGCCGATCAAGCTACACACCAAGGGGAGCGCTTCCGACGAAAAGATTGACGCCGATTTCGATCATTTCGAATACGCCGCCCTGGCCGTCGAACCGCACACCACGCGGGCAGGATTTCTCTTTTACGACATGCAGGGCCTCGGCGACACGCCATTGCACGGCGGCAAGTTGATTTTGCGCGAACTGCGCGACTCCGGCGGCAACGAGCTGTTCTTTTTCGAGATTCCCTTCGAAAAGTATCTCGCTGCCCGGCGCTGAGAACCTCGATCGCGCGCTATGATCGCGAGCATGGAGCTACGGCCGGCACGTGTCGACGATATTCAGGCCATCATGGTCATGGAGCGGCTTCCGGCCTGCGGCGCCTTTGTCGGCAACTGGACCGATGAGGAACACCGCACCAGGCTGGCGAGCGGCGACTGTGGATATTTTGTCGCGGAGTTGAGAGCAGGCGAGATCGCCGGATTCGCGATCCTGCGCGGGCTCACCTCTCCACACCGCTCGGTTCGATTGCAGAGAATTGTCGTCGCAAAGCCCGGCAACGGAATCGGCCGGTTGATGCTTTGCGGAATTCTCGATCACGTGTTTCGCGAGGTGAATGCGCATCGGTTGTGGCTTGACGTCTTTGAATCCAACACCCGTGCGCAGCATGTATATGCGAGCCTCGGGTTCCGGCGCGAAGGCGTTCTGCGCGAGGCGATCTTGCGGGATGGCGAATACCACACGCAGCTTCTAATGTCGATTCTGGATCGCGAGTACGAAGCTGCGCGCCATCCGCAGCCTGCCAGCGAAAGAGGCTGAATCCGGCCGCTGGAATCTGCTATGCTCATCGGAATCTTAGCCGAGTTGCTGGAGCCGGCAGAAATGCAGCTCACAGGAACCGCGGCCTTCCATGCGGCTTTCCCACTTGGCGCGCAGGCGCCCTGCCGTACTTCCCGAATCTGCGACAACTCATGCGATCGTTCGAAAGACGATCGAGGCGGAGGCTTGCCATGTTCGAATCGGCCATTGTCGATACGGCGATCGGAATGATTTTCGTCTTCCTGTTGATGAGCCTGGTCGCCTCTGTGGCCCAGGAACTGTTCTCCACCTTCCTGCAGCTGCGAGCGGCCAATCTGCAGCGCGGGCTGCAGAGCCTGTTCTCCGGCGAGTCCATCTGGGGGCATGATCTGGTGGAGATGATTTACAACCACGGCCTGGTGCGCGGCCTGTATTCGGACCCGGTAAAGGATTCGGGTGGAGCGGGGCAAGTCAGGAAAATCGATCGATTTCGGATGTACCTGCGCGGGCTCATTTCGATGCCGGGCAATCTGGGGAACCGATCGGCAACGCAGGTGACGCTGCTGCCCGCCTACATACCGTCGCGCACGTTCGCTCTGACGATGATCGATTTCCTGAACAAGTACAAGGCTTCCGGCAACGAGGCGATGAAGGGTATCCACGAGACGCTGGCTGAGCACAACTGGATTTACCGGGACAACAAGGCAGTGCAGGCGCTGCTGACCCTCACCAACGATGCGAAGGGCGATCTCGACACGTTCCAGAAAAAGCTCGAAGACTGGTACAACGACGCCATGGATCGCGTCTCCGGCTGGTACAAGCGCTACACGCAGCGCGTGCTGCTCTACATCGGCATTGCGCTGGCTATCGGCTTCAATGTCGATTCAATCCGCATAGCCCGCACGCTGTGGATCGATCGCGACGTCCGTGCCGCCATGGTGAGTGAAGCTTCCTCTTATGTGCAGAACAATACTGCTGTCCCGCAATCTCCCGCCACAACAGAGCACCCAATCAGCCAGGAACTGAGCAGCATGCGCAGCACCGTCAACGACTTCAATTCCGTCATGAACACGTCCCTGCTGCCGATCGGGTGGAGCGGCACCTGGACGCGATTGCACGCGAATCTGCAGACGGATCGACTGCGTGCGATCGGCTGGCTGGCGGCGACCAAACTGCCAGGATGGCTGATTACCGCGTTCGCCATTTCCCTGGGCGCGCCCTTCTGGTTCGACCTGCTCAACAAATTCATGGTGGTGCGCAGCACCATCAAACCCCAGGAGAAGAGCCAGACTGAAGCATCGAAGGATTAGGTTCGCGGAATCGCTTCTGAGCTAGCGACTGGCCCTCTCGCCCGAGGCAAACTGCGTCCACGGGCCGGCTTTCATATCGCGCAAAATCGGGGCCTGCCAGGCGAACTCGGGGTGAGCAGCGAGAAACGGCCTGGCCAGAAAGTCTTCGCCGCAGGGATGGCCGGCGTGCGCGACCATCGTCATCTTCTCCGCCAGATCGCTGCTCGTCACCTTGCCCTGGGTCGCGCCGAAGGGTTCGTACGGGCCCATGTCCCACTGGGGCACACCCTCTTTCGCCGTATCCACGTGGCCGCAGAGCGTGCGCTGATCCGCATTTTGCTGATGAGTGAAAACATCCTCATGATCGGCAAGGAATTTCTCCGCCATCTCCACATCGATCTGCCCCTTGTTGGCCTTCATGGCCTGCTCCCAGCGGGCGTGGCGCGCATTCGCTGAAGCGGAGAGGTCCTTCGCATCCCAGCCGTCGGTTTCGTCCTTGATTAACGAAGGGTCGCGCGGAAAATTTGAGCTGACATAGTAGCCATCTTTGGTGCGCCACATGGGCGTGTGCTTCAGGCCCAGTTCGAGATAGGCAATCTCACCGGTCTTGCGGTCACCCACCAGCCAGTCGTTGGCATAGCCGCCGTTGTCGCCTTCGATCATGGCCGCCGCGTAGTCATCGATGGAGTTGGCGTACTGCAGCGCTTTCCGCGAGCGCACGAACTCCGGAATCCCTTTCTCGTTCCAGCCCTCGAATCGGCTGATGGTAGTTTCCGTAATCATGATACCGGCGTCGTTCAGGCCAAAGTCGTCGTTGCTGGTGATCATGCCCGGCACGCCGTCCTGCAGGATGCGATGCCCCCGCTCCGGCTTGATGTCGAACATGATGGTCCAGCGCGAGCCCTCTGCGTACGAGCTCCAGTTGTTGTGTGCGATGACAATTTTGCCGTCTTTGGTATAGCTGCCGGTAGCGATGAACGCGCTGCAGTTGCCGGGCGCGTGAATGCTGGGTGCGTTCAGCGCGTGCTGGCGCTTGTCCAGCCACGGCACATAGTACTCGCTCAGCTCCATCGTTCCGTTCAGCGCAACGATATCCCACACGTCGACCTTGATGCCTCGCGCCTGCGCGCCTGCTGCGATCCCCTTCAGCTCGGCCTGATACTCCTCGCCGATGTGCGGCCAGAACATTTTCTGCGCAGCGTCGCGGAAGAACTGCCAGTCCCGCCTGGTGGTGTGGACGTCTTCGACCTTGAAGACGTGAAGAGCATCGGCGATCTGCGGCCCGAGCAGGTAGCCGTGCTGGAACCCAACCTGCTCCGGCGAGCCTTCAAGATGCACATAAGTCCATCCGCCGCGCAGGAACGTGTAGGCACCTGCGAGACGGGGGTCTTTCGGGGCCGCAGCGGATGTAGGCCGCCCGGCAAAAACGGGCCCGCCCATCAAAAGGGTAAGCGCGGCGGTTACGAATGCACGCAGGCACGGACGCATGGGGCATCTCCTGAAGGGAATAACTGACGATATCCTATTTTTTCTCCGTCTCCTGGAGAAACTGGATCAGGTAGTCCTTCCATACGGACGCGACGGTGTGCGTACCGTGCCCGCGGGTGGCGTCTGAAATGGGGATCAGGATGAACTTCGCATGGGGCATGCGGCTCACCAGCTTCTGAGGGATTCCCAGTTCCGGCGGATTGATAAAGTCATCTGCGGAGTTGATCCAGAGCACCGGCGCGGTGATCGACTCAAGATGCGGCTCGGGGTTGTAGTTGCGCGAGGCGTCGACGTAATAGAGAAAATTATCGGCGTCGGTATGCGCAATAGACGCGTCGAGAGAGCGATCGACAAACGCTTCGGTAAGGGCGCGGGTGGGATAGTTCTTTTGCCACTGCAGCGGGGCCGAACCGGCAATAAGGAGCAGGTCACCGGCGCCCCGCAGCCCTTCCAGCGGCTCCGTTTTGTAGTCCCCGTTGTCCCAGGCCAGATCTTTGCGGATCATCTGCATCGCCATGTAGCGCCACGCGCGATTGCGGCCGGCCAATTCCACCGGCTGACAGGCAAAGGGGGCGAGCGCGTCGGAGAAGTTCGCGAACGTTTCGCCCCACACGAACGACTGCATGCAGCCCATCGAGGTGCCGAGAATCAGCCGCAGGTGATCGACGTGCAGACCCTCAACGAGCATCTGGTGTTGCGAGCGCACCATGTCGTCGTAGTCGTAATGAGGAAACTTCATCCACAGCCCGTCAGAGGGCCTGGAGGACTCGCCGTGACCGATGTCGTCGGGCAGGATGATGAAGTACTTTGTGATGTCGAGTGGCTGCCCGGGTCCAAACAGCACATCGGAGAAGACGGGGTTGAGCAGCGAGTGCGCGTTGCCACCGGTTCCGTGCAGCAACAGAACTGCATTTTCGGTGTGCCCGTCTGATCCGCGATGCGGGGTGCCGAGCGTGAGGTAGTGCAGCTTCAGTTCCGGCAGCGTCTCCCCGGACCCGAAGTGAAAATCGTGGATGATGTAGACGCCATCATGGACAGGCCAGTGGGTCTGCGGATACGAAGGCGGCGGTGCCTGTGCCACGGCGGTTAGGGCCAGCGCAAAGAGCGCAACGAGCGAGAGCAGGCGAAGAGCAGGGCGCATGACGGTTTCCTCAGAACGATGAACCATCTTAAAGGCTGCGGTGAGCCGGGTTACGAGTCACCCGCCCAGGGGAGATGAAAATCGCGAGCTGAACCAACCGCGATTGTTGCCGATAGAGGAATTGACGGACCGACGGCGATCGACCGTACTTTCGCCGGAAGGCTGCCGTCGAAGCAGCCGCTCGCGATAGAGGGAAAAAGCATGATGGGGAAGCATCTAGGTCTGGAACAGCTGGTGGGTCTGGGTTTCGGTCTGGTGTTACTGGCAGCAATGATTGCCGGTGGAGTCTCAATCGCGGGCAATCGTCGCGTGCAGAGATACAGTGCCTCGGCGACGATAGCGTCGCATCATGCTTTGCTGGCACAGCAACTGGCCATGTTGCAGCAGCGTGAGCAGGCGACCTCGCGCGCGTTCTTTCTGCAGCCAGCCGAACACGGAGATCGGCGCTGCATAGAGGCTGGGCAGCAGTTTGCCTCGATCTACAGGCAACTGGTTGCCGATACCACGGAAGAGACTTCCCGGCAGGAACTGATTGAGGTGAACGGCCGGTGGAGCGCCGGGGAAACCGAGCTGCAGAAGATGTTCGCCCTTGGGCGCCAGGGCCAGGGCGATGCGATGCGGGCGGAATTGCCGACATCGGTAGCCATCAGCAAGCAGATTCAGACCGCGTTGACCCAATACGTTACGCACATGGCTACGATGGCAGGCAGGGCGCAACAGGCGCAGGACCAGGTCTCCCGGCAGGCGCTGTGGCTTTCTGCGTTGCTGCTGAGTCTGGCGATCCTGGCTGCCATCGCCTGCAGCCTCGCGACGATCCGCATTGTGGGCCGCAGAATCAGCTCCGCCCAGGTGGCGCTGGAAGCCATCGCGGAGAAGGACCTTTCCGGCGAGGACATCGAATTCCACACAAAAGACGCGCTGGGAAAAGCACTCCTGTCCGTCAACCAGATGAAGAACGCGCTGAACGGCGTGATCGGCGAAATGGGTCGGGTGGGCGTTCAGGTTTCGGCGGCAGCGACCGAACTGGCGGCGGCCGCGGAAAATTCAGCACAGGGCGCTGACGCGCAGCGCGAGCAGACCGAGCAGTTTTCGTCGGTTCTGATGGAGATGGCAGTTTCGGTCGCCGAGGTAGCTAATCACAGTTCGGTTGCCGCGCAGTCCGCCGGCAAAGCATCGGTTGCGGTACGCGAGGGCCATGCAGCGGTGGCAGCACTGGGCGCGAAGATGGCAGAGATCGCTGAGGAGTCCTCCGTGGGCGCGCGCACCATCGAGAATCTGGCCAAACAAACGGAAGAGATCAGCCAGGCGGCGAATCTGATTCGCGAGATAGCGGGGCAGACCAACCTTCTGGCGCTGAATGCG
The DNA here is from genome assembly GCA_036490815.1 of Acidobacteriaceae bacterium. GTDB lineage: Bacteria > Acidobacteriota > Terriglobia > Terriglobales > Acidobacteriaceae > Palsa-343. The sequence goes on along the minus strand of DASXDF010000023.1, from coordinate 45,147 downwards.
GCTATTGAAGCGGCCCGCGCCGGCGAGCACGGCAAGGGCTTCGCCGTAGTTGCGGCCGAGGTGCGGCGGCTGGCCGAACAAGCCGGCGCTGCTACAACGGAAATTGACGCGATGATCGCCCGCGTGCAGGCGCAGGCAAAGAGCGTTCTCGAGAGGGCAGGGAGTGAGAACAACGACATTGCCGCAGGGGTTTCGCTGACGGAAACCAGCCGCGCATCCTTCACCTTGATCCAAGACGCTGTATCCAGCGTCGATTCCATGATGGCGCAGATCGCAGGCGCGGCTCAGCAGCAAGCGGCCACAACGGAGCAATTGAATCGAAGCGTGCACGATATTCTGCAGATTGTCGGCAGGTCAGCGGCCGCAGCGCATGAGTCTTCGAGTGCCAGTGCCGGACTCAGCAAGCTTTCTGAACAAATGCAGAGCCGAATCGAGCAGTTCCGGCTGCAATCACCCGGCACGGGCAGAGCGCCGCGGTCGAAGAACGCACCGATTAGCTGGCATCCGTCGCCGGCAGCCGGCGATTAGCAGCCCCCCGGGGATTGCGTTTCTGGTAGTGGTTCGGTGGGCTCAGAGCTGATCGATTCTTACATTGCCGTCGCTGGTGCGGATGGAGAGCGGGGTGCCTCCCCCATTGAGCTTGCCGTGCCATTGATGGCCCTCGCCTCCGCGGGAATCGAAGTGATCCATGGTGAGGGGAAGGGCGCAGTCCACGTGGCCGTCGCTGGAGTGAACGTCGAGGTCGGCGGCGAAGTTCGCGGGCACGTGAATCGCGACTGAGCCGTCGGAGGTCTGGATGGAGGAAGCTTCGGTGAGCTTCGTTCCCGGGCGCAGGCTAAGGTCGAGCCGGCCATCGCTGGTGTGCAGGGCAAGCGAGTGGAAGAGGCCGTCGACGCTGAGGCTGCCATCGCTGGTACGGGCCTCGAGGGCGCCGGCCGCGTCGGTGATCTTAACGTGACCATCACCGGACTTGAGGCGCAGATCGCCGGACACGTGATTCACATCCACGTCGCCGTCGCCGGTGGTGAGCCCGAGTTCACCCTGGAGGCCGGTGAGCGTCACGTTGCCGTCGGAGGTTTTGGCCAGGAGCGTCAGCTGGGCTGGCGTTTCGATGGTGACGCGGGTCTTCTCCAGATGCCACGTGATGTGAACGCCCATGTGCGGCAGTTGTTTGAAAAGGAAGTGAACCTCGTTGCCGGTCTGGCTCTCTTCGAGGCGATAGTCGCTGAGCTTTTGCCCGACCAGCTCAACGTGGATGCGAATCTCATGGCAGTCGCCGCAGGGGCGCAGATCGACGGAGGCGTCGGAGGTTTCGAAGTCGAGCGTGGGCTTGCCGGTGACCGTATAGACCTTCGACCAGGAATGATCGGCATCCTGGGCAAACGCCGTCGAGGAGGCGAGCAGAGCCAGCGTCGCTGCTGCCAGGGCAGTCTTCGTCTTCATGGAGGGGGTATACGGAGCGAGGCGGTGAAATGTTCCGGTGCTGGCCGCACGGGGCGGACGCGCTTCGCGGCACAGACACCAGGGTCGGACGCAGGGAGCCAAAATTGCCTTCGCAGTCACTATGAGCCCCCCTCTCCCTGGGGGGGCAGTGCGGGATGGTTTCTGATTTTGCTTGATTTGCGATGGGGGTAGTTAGGCGGTACCTTTGGGCACTCCATGGTGTGTTGCCTCACTGGTTAACGGGACATCAGGATGTGACGCTGGACGATGGCGGTCACGCGATCGATGGATTGGGAGAGCGCGAAGGCATAGTCGGGCTCGGGCTCAGGGTCGTCGGGGAGGGTGAACGGGACCGATCCGGCTCGGCGCACGAGGGTGCGGAGCAGGATGCCGGCGTTGCGGTCGGAGATGCCGCCGGGGCCGTCTTTGAGCAGAGCGCTGAGGACCGTGAGGATGGAGCCGGGGATTTCCTCGGGGGCGAGCGTGACGAGGTGGCGGCGGAGGTCCTGCCAGGTACGGAAGCCGCTGCCCCGGGGCCGGAGGGTACGGGGCCTCGGCTGCGGCGCGTGATGATGGCAGAAGACGTGATTGGTGACGGCGCGGCAGCGACAGCGTTTTCCGTTGGCGAAGAGGAAACGGCATTCCATGGGTGGTCTCCCGAGCAAAGAAAAAGCCCGCTCTGGGCGGGCTTTTTTCTTTTTCTACCTATAAGTTCAGGATATCAGATGCAGAGATAAAACACGCCAAATAATATTGGGTAAGTTGGCGTGTAAGTGGTTGTAAGTCAGAGAGAACACTTTCGTACTGTAGGCGAGAAGCTTGACAAAAACGGGAGATGGGAAGAAGGAAGACGCTCCTGATGGCGGCCCGTTACGAAAGTCATAGGCGGGGCTCGGTTCGATCCAGCGAGTGCGCCTCTCGGGGCGGGCGCATCGCGCTGGATCGAACATGGAGGGCGCTTAACGCGCCGACTGTTTTTGGCATCCGTTCGACTCCGCACCTGGGGTGCTCCGCTCAGGACAGGCTCTGAAAGCCGTACCCCTTCACTTTTCGTTGCCGGAGGTGGGAGTTAGGGCGGATGAGGAGGGGTTCAGGAGCTGAAGCCCTGTCTGATTTTTCGTTTTTTCGGCACGGCTTCAGCCGAAAGCCTGAGAGCCGCTTAGAATGATTGGGGACCTGACCTTCTGTGATGTGACGGGCAATCCATCTGGAAGGAGAAGGACCATGAAAGACGAATTTTTGTTCGAGATCAGCAGCAAGCGCCGTAAGGGGTTCCCCTCCGAAACGAACGTGAAGCGCGGCTTTCCGCGTGGTGCACGGCGATAAGGAACTCTGCGAGAAGTTGGGCCGCAACGATCTGTGTCCCTGCGGTTCGGGACGCAGGTTTCAGGAAATGCTGTATGAGCAGCGGCCGCTACGACGGCGTTCGTCGAAACCAGTACAACCGTTAAGAGGACGGGGGCCCCGTTGGGGCCCCGGTTCGATCCCATGCGCTGGCAAGCAAAAAGGTCCTTCGCCTTCGCTCACGATTTCGCCTGCGGGCTCAAACGCCTGCAAAACGGCTCGAGTTCGATCCAGCGAGCGCGCCTCTCGGGGCGGCCGCGTCGCGCTGGATCGAACGAGGAGGGCGCTTCGCGCCGACTGCTTTTTTGGCACGGCTTAAGCCGTGCCCTGATACAAAAGCCACCGGTTGAGATCTCGGATCCCCACATCTGCCAACACCACGCCGATACGGGGATCCGCCACTCCAAGATTGGGGCTTGTTTTTCGGGGCGGCCTGTGCTAGTGCTTCACGCAATCTGTCGTTTTTACGACGAGGCTAGGTATGTAGGGTAATCCCTCGCACCTAGAGATTGATCAGAGCTAACGCTCTATCGGAGAGAACCAATGAAGAAGCCTGCTTCGTTCACTTTTCCCGTAGTGTCCTTCCGCAACGTCGAAACTCCTTTCAAAAAGCAGAAGTTAAGCTACAAGAACTACCTAGCTATCGTTGACGTCCATGATCTCCCAGACTTTACTAGCTGGAGGAAGATCAACGTCCGTGATCCTAAGCTGACCGGTTCAGTCCCAAAGGCGATTCGCGACAGTCTGCTCGCGAACATGGAACTTTTCGTGTTCATGAACCGCGGTATCGTTGTGTCGATAGACTCGATTCGCTTTGATAATGATCGGGATCGGCTGACAATAACCCTGAGCGATCAAAATTTGCATGGACTTCTTGACGGCGGTCACACATACAACATCATCCTCAACGAGAGGGAGTCCATCGAGTGTCCCCAATACGTAAAGCTTGAATTGTTGGAGGGCTTCAGCAAAGACGAGATACCAATGCTGGTCGATGCTCGGAATACTTCGAATCAGGTGCGTGACCAGAGCTTAATGAACCTGCAAGGTGAGTTCGATAAGTTAAAGCGGGCGATTAGGGGACAGGAATATGCCGACTTAGTCGCGTACAAGGAGCACGAGGTGATGGAAGATGGCAGTTCGAAGCCGATTGACGTCCGTGAAGTGATCGCCATTTTGACGTGCTTCGACAATAAGAACTTCGATTCCAGAACCCATCCGATCAATGCGTACCGATCAAAGGTTGCGTGCTTGCAGCACTTCTCAACGCATCGAGAAGACTACGAAAGAATCTATCCAATTGCTTCGGATATTCTGAAACTCTACGACGAGATCCAGCTTTACCTGCCGGATTTATACAACAGGGTTCGTGGCAAGAGCGGCGACGTTGCAGGCGGAAAATTTGGTAAGCTGACGGGCGTAACGACTTACAGCGGGGACCGTCAGGTTGACTTATTGTTTACCGGCAAGTCGTCGAAATATGCGGTACCCGCAGGTTTTGTATACCCAGTCCTTGCAGCGTTTCGGGCTTTGCTGGAGGAGGAAGACGGCCAATATGTGTGGGGGAAAGGTCTCCATCCAGCCAAGCTACTTCAGGGGCAACTAGGCGAGACGCTTGCCGACACGATTGGGAATTTCGCTCTCGATGCACGCAATCCGTCAAAGACCGGAAAATCGCCGCTTGTGTGGCAGGCCTGTTATCAGGCGGCGCAGGTGGCGTATCTGAGCCGCTGAGCTGCTAGTCGGCGCATGGGGGGATTCTGATCGCTCTCCCCTGCCACACCAGCCAAGAATCATTCCCCTTCGACACCGAGCAAAACGGGCTTCCCTTTCGGGAAGCCCGTCGTTCTTGCGCCCCTTCGGCTCGTCGCCTTACGGCAACTCGCTCAGGGCAGGCTCCGGCCGCGTGTGCCGAGCGGCCAGCTCAGTACATGCCTTCCATGCCGCCGCCGTGGCCGCCGCCTGCAGGGGCTGCGGACTTGGGTTCCGGAATCTCCGAAACCATGGCTTCGGTGGTGAGCATGAGGCCGGCGATCGACGCGGCGTTCTGCAGTGCCGTGCGGGTCACCTTGGTTGGGTCGATCACGCCCGCCTTCACCAGGTCTTCAAAGGTGTTGGACTGGGCGTTGTAGCCGTAGTGAACGTCCTTGCTCTCGAGGATTTTGCCCACGACCACTGCACCTTCCTCGCCGGCGTTGCCGACGATCTGGCGAAGAGGCTCTTCGAGGGCGCGGCGAACGATCTGGGCGCCGATCTTCTCGTCACCCTGCAGGGTGCCGATGAGTTCGAGAACGTCCTTCTCGCAGCGAACCAGGGCCACGCCGCCGCCGGGGACAATGCCTTCCTCGACTGCTGCGCGGGTTGCGTGCATGGCATCTTCGACGCGCGCTTTCTTCTCTTTCATCTCGGTCTCGGTTGCGGCACCGACTTTGATAACCGCAACGCCGCCGACCAGCTTGGCCAGCCGCTCCTGCAGTTTCTCGCGGTCGTAGTCGGAGGTGGTCTTCTCGACCTGGCTGCGAATTTCCTTTACGCGGCCTTCGATGGCCTTGGACTCGCCTTTACCTTCGACGATCGTGGTGTTGTCCTTGTCGATGGTGATGCGCTTGGCCCGGCCCAGGTCCTCGAGCTTGATGTTCTCCAGCTTGATGCCGAGGTCTTCGGTAATGGCCTTGCCGCCGGTGAGGATGGCAATGTCGCCGAGCATCGCCTTGCGGCGATCGCCGAAGCCAGGGGCCTTGACGGCCGCGACGTTCAGCGTGCCGCGCAGCTTGTTGACCACGAGGGTGGCGAGCGCTTCGCCGTCGACGTCTTCCGCGATGATGACGAGCGGCTTGCCGTTGCGGGCAACCTGCTCGAGCAGCGGAAGCATGTCCTTCATGGCGCTGATTTTCTTTTCGTAGATCAGGATGTAGGGATCTTCGAGAGCGGCTTCCATGCGGTCAGGGTCTGTGACGAAGTAAGGGCTCAGATAGCCGCGGTCGAACTGCATGCCTTCGACGACTTCGAGCTGAGTCTCGAGGGTCTTCGACTCTTCCACGGTGATGACGCCGTCTTTGCCGACCTTCTTCATGGCTTCGGCAATGATGGTGCCAATGGTGTGATCGGAGTTGGCGGAGATGGTGCCGACCTGGGCGATCATGTCGCCGGTGACGGGCTTGGAGAACTTGGCCAGCGCTCCACCGGTGACGGTGCCGTCTTCTGCGCGCTTGCCGACCACGGCTTCAACAGCCTTATCGATGCCGCGCTTGAGGGCCATGGGGTTTGCGCCGGCGGCAACGGTCTTGACGCCTTCGCGATAGATGGCCTGGGCCAGAACGGTGGCGGTGGTAGTGCCGTCGCCGGCGACGTCGGAAGTTTTGGAGGCGACTTCGCGCACCATCTGCGCGCCCATGTTCTCGAGTGAATCCCTGAGCTCGATTTCTTTAGCCACCGTGACACCGTCTTTGGTGATGGTGGGCGAACCGAATTTCTTTTCGATGACGACGTTGCGGCCCTTGGGACCGAGCGTGACTTTCACCGCATCCGCCAGAATATTCACGCCGCGCAGGATTGCCTGGCGGGAATCTTCTCCGTGCAGAATTTGCTTAGCCATTTCGATTTCTCCTGATGTTATGCAGGCCCGAGGGCTCTGCTGCATTCGTTTGCGCCTGTGGAATGTTTCCGCAGGGGCTAAAGCCCCGAGTTACTGAGGCCGGCTACGGCACGACTGAAGTCGTGCCCTGACACAAAACAGTTAAGGCCCGTTTACTGCACGACCAAGATCGTGCCCTGATCCAAAACCCCTGAGGACTGTCTACAGCGCCCTTCGACTTGCGCCTTGCGGCGAAGCCGCGATTGCCTGGACGGCGAGTCCTATTTCTTGAGGATGCCGAGGACTTCTTCTTCGCGCATGATGAGGAACTCTTCGCCATCGATGCGGATCTCGGTGCCGGAATATTTGCCGAACAGAACGCGGTCACCCTTCTTCACATCGAGGGGGAACGTCTTGCCTTCGTCGTTGGACTTGCCCTTGCCGACGGAAATGACTTCGCCTTCCTGGGGCTTTTCCTTGGCGCTGTCGGGGATGATGATGCCGCCGCGCACAGTCTCGTTCTCCTCGATCCGGCGAACGAGGATGCGATCGTGCAGCGGAGTGAACGTCGTGGTAGCCGATGCCGTTGCTGTAGCCATTGCGATGCTTCTCCTTCAGAGTGTTCCTGGGCGCGCGCGAAAGAAAACGCGGCCACCCGCGTGGAGTTTCCCGCAGCCAAATACGCTGCGGCACAGAACGAAGCTTGATGGGCCTTCTTATGGGTCGGGCGACCGCCGGACGGTTTTTGCGGATCCGGAACGGCTTTGCGCCCTATGTCCAGCGCAGAAGCCGTCGTTTAGCACTTTCGCCCTACGACTGCTAAGGTAGCTGGGCGATGGTGTGGATGTCAAGGGATCCGGGGGTAAAAAGTGAGTGAATTACGCTCACATAAAGTTAGCAGGAGGAGCGATTGAGGGCTTTGGAGGACTGAAGGGCGCCGGAAATCGTTGTTTTCAGGCGGCTTCGTCTCGTTTGGGGCGGCCTACTGCTTGACGAAGTCGAGCTCGATGGTCAGCTTGACGTCTTCGCCCAGCATGGCCGCCGGCATTCCCGCGCCGATGCCGAAGTCTTCGCGATGAATGGTGGTAGTGGCGGAGAAGCCAGTGTGCGGCTTCTTGTTCATGCCCATGACTGGACCCGTTGGGCCGTCGACATCGAGAACCACCGGCTTGGTGACGGCTTTGATGGTGAGGTTGCCGTTGACCGTCAGTCCGGAACCGCCCTTTGCAACGCTGGTGCTGATAAAGGTCGCCTTCGGATTGTTGGCGGCGTCGAAGAATCTCGCGCTCTTGAGGTCGTTGTCGCGCGCGGGCACGCCGGTGTCGACGCCGGTGACGTCGATGGTGGCGTTTACCGTCGATTTGGTGGGATCCTGTTCGTCCCACACCATGGTAGCGTCTACGGTGCCGAAGCGGCCGTGGACGTTGGAAAGAGCCATGTGCTTAATGCTGAAATCGACCTCGCTGTGAGCCGGATCGGTCTTCCATGTCGAGGTTTGCGCGAACGCGAGAGGCGCAGCCAGTAGCAAAACTGCCGAAGTGAGAATGCCAAGCTTCATGCGGAGATTCCTTCCGTTGGCCCCTGGGATTTTGGGGGCCTCTCCAGCTTAGCCGGGAATCGCGGTTCCGGAAACCGGGATGGCCTTTCTCCCGGTTTCTCCTTGACAGCTTAGGAGAGCGGCGTTACTCTCCTAATTGTTTTAGGAGTGCCCGCGCGGAGGAAGTATGCAATTCCCTGCCTGGTTCCGTTCCATCGCCTCTATATTCCTGCACCGCGCCGCAACCGGTGAAGATATGGATGAGGAGCTCCGCTCGCATATCCAGCACCGCGCCGACGATCTTGCGCGCTCAGGCCTGACGCGAGGCGAGGCCGAGCGACGCGCTCGCATCGAGTTCGGCGGATACGAAAAGTTCCGCCAGCAAAGTCATGAAGCTCTGGGCGGCAACCTCATCGAGAGCTTTGCTCAGGATCTCCGCTTCAGCGTGCGGGTTCTGCTCAAGTCTCCGGGATTTGTGATTGCCACGGTGGTGACGCTGGCGCTGGCCATCGGCGCGAACGCGGTCGTGTTCAGCATGCTGAATGGGCTGGTGCTGCACCCGTTGCATGTGCCCGACGCGCGCAGCCTTTATGCTCTGCAGCGCGGCAATGAGACGTACATCATCCAGTCGTATCCCGACTACGTGGATCTGCGCGATCGCAACCACAGCTTCGAGAGCCTTGCGGCCTACACGATTGCACAGGCCGGGCTCGATACCGGCGAGAATCCATCGCGCTTCTGGCTCTTCGAGGCCAGTGGCAATTACTTTGACGCTCTCCGCACGCAGCCTTTCGTCGGCCGCTTCTTCCACGGCGCAGACGAGCGCGGTCCGAACAGCGCTCCGTACATCGTGCTCGCCTGGGGATTCTGGCACAGCCATTTTCAGGGCGATCGCGGCGTCGTCGGACGAGTGGTACAGCTGAACAAGCATCCCTTCATCATCATCGGCGTAGCGCCGCCGGGATTTCACGGAACGCTCTCTTTTTTCACGCCGGACTTCTTTGTGCCGCTTGTCAACCATGAGCAGGTAACCGGGGTGGACGCACTCAACGACCGCGGCAACCGGTGGGTGTTTGAAATCCTTGGCCATCTCAAGACCGGCGTAACTCCCGGTCAGGCCGCCCTCGATCTGAGCGCGATCGGTGCCCAACTTCACGAAGCGTATCCAAAGGAAGACGATCAGCGGACGTTCAGTCTTGTGAGTCCTGGCCTGCACGGCAACTTCTTCGCCCCCGCGGTGCGCGCATTTCTCGCAGGCCTGATGCTGTTGTCCGGACTGATTCTGCTCGCGGCCTGCGCGAATCTGGGCAGTCTGTTTGGCGCACGTGCGGCGGATCGTTCGCGCGAAGTGGCCTTGCGACTCGCCCTGGGATCAAGCCGGGCAAGGATTCTGCGCCAGCTTTTCACTGAAGCGGTCCTGATTTCCCTGGTCGGTGGCACGGTTGGACTCGGCAGCAGCATCCTGTTGCTGCACCGTCTCAGCAACTGGCAGCCGTTTCCGCAATTTCCCATGAATATCCCCGTGAACCCGGACATGACCGTTTATGGCGTTGCGCTTTTGCTGAGCCTGGCCGCCGGATTCTTCTTTGGCGTTGTGCCTGTGCGGCAGGTGATGCGCACGGACCCCTGGCAGATCGTGAAGTCGGGCTCAAGCGGAAGGTCAGGACGCCGGGTCGGCGTTCGCGACGTTCTGCTGGTCGTGCAAATTGCGATCTGCGCAGTGCTGGTGACGGCTTCGATGGTGGCGGTACGCGGGTTGGCACGCTCGCTGCACAGCAATTTCGGTTTTGAACCGCGAAACACGATGCTGGTGGAAACCGACCTGGCGATGGCGGGCTACCGCGACGACAAAGTCGCAGCGATGCAGAAGCGCATGATTGAGGCGACCCAGGCCATTCCTGGAGTGAGCAACGTCGGTCTCGTGAACAGTCCGCCGATGCACATGGGGTGGGCTGTCTCTTCCATCTTTAACGACAAAGCGCCGAACCTTTTGCCGGCCAACGCGGAGGGAGATGCGATTTTGTTCGCCGTTTCTCCTGGATATCTGAGCGCCGCACAAACGACATTGTTGACGGGCAGGAACATCTCCGCACACGACGACAAGAGCGCGCCGCGCGTGGTGATGGTCAACCGGGAATTTGCCCGCGAGTTCTTCGGGTCGGTCAGCGCCGCCATGGGCAGTTATTACAAGCTTCTGAATGGACCTCGTCTGCAGGTGGTGGGTATTGTGGAAGACGGAAAATACACAGCGAACGTCGCCGAATCACCGCAGGCCGCAATGTTTCTCCCCATGCTTCAGCATCCCGAGAGCGACATCTGGCTGGTCGTCCGCTCGAATCGCGATCCACAAGAGACAGCGGCTGCGGTGCGCCGCGCGCTGCACAACCTCGATTCGGGACTTCCCTGCTTTATCCAGACGTGGAACGAAGAGATGCGTGGAGCGCTTTTCGCGTCGCGCATCGCCACCGCCTCACTCGGTACCCTGGGCATGATGGGCGCGATGCTGTCGATCACCGGCATCTTCGGCATGGCGGCGTATTCGGTGAGCAGGCGGCTGAGGGAGCTGGGCATTCGCATCGCGCTGGGTGCGCAGCGGACCGAAGTGCTGCATGCGGCTTTGGGACGCGCATTCAAGCTTCTGGCCTGGGGTTCGGCGGCGGGACTGGTGCTCGGACTCCTGGCCAGCCGCGTGCTCGCGTTCATCGTGTACCAAGCCACGCCGCGTGATCCTCTGGTGTTGGGCGGCGTGGTTCTCGCCATGGCGATGCTGGGGCTGGTGGCCACGTGGCTTCCGGCGCAACGCGCGCTTTCGGTCGATCCATTGATGTTGCTGCGTGAGGAATAGCTCTGTAACCCACGGCAGTACCCACGGGGCACGCGGGTGCGGTGACGCTTGTGCTGCCAGTTGGGCCATGGACGAGCGGCGCGACCCGTCTCACACTCGATCATGGGAACCTTCAAGAGCCAGGACGCAAGCTTGTCGTCACCGGCAACCGGCCGGCCCACCTTCCTCATGTGCCCGCCAACGCACTATGAGGTGAATTACGTTATCAATCCGTGGATGACGGGGAATGTTCACCGCTCGTCGCGCGTTGAGGCGACGGAACAGTGGGAGCAGTTGCACAGCGCGCTGCGCCAGATTGCCCGTGTTGAGCTGGTGGAACCGCAGCCGGGGTCGCCGGATATGGTTTTTACCGCGAATGCCGGACTGGTGCGCGATGGCATTGTTGCGCTGAGCAGCTTCACGCATCGCGAGCGCCAGGATGAGGAAGCGCATTTTCGCCGTTGGTTTTCGGACTCCGGCTTTGCCGTGCGCGATATTCCGCGCCTCACTCCGTTCGAAGGAGAAGGCGATGCGCTGTTTGAGGCCGATGGTGCGCGTTTGTGGGCGGGACATGGACCGCGTACGGGCGAGGACAGTCATCGCCAGCTGACGGATCTTTGGGGCGTTGAGGTTGAGTCGCTGCGGCTGGTCGATCCGCGCTTCTATCATCTCGATACCTGTTTCTGTCCGCTCTCGAACGGCGATGTGATGTATTACCTGCCGGCCTTCGATCGCGCATCGCAAGTGAAGATCGAGGCTCGCTACAGTAAAAAGCATCGCATCTGCGTGTCGGAGGAAGATGCGCTGCGCTTTGCCTGCAACGCGGTCAATGTGGCGAGAACGATCCTGCTGAACGAGATCAGCGACGAACTGAGCGCGGACCTCGAGCTGCGCGGCTTCCAGATTGTTCAGGTGAAGCTGTCGGAATTTCTGAAGGCGGGGGGCGCGGCGAAGTGTCTGGTTCTGCGCCTGAGCGAGATGAACGTGACGCATGGGGAGCGGGGAGGAATGGCGAAGCCGCTGGGGCAGAATTCGGCGTATAACTGACCCGAAAGGGTCGCCATGCAACGAAGACAATTCCTGGCCGGCGCAATGAGCGCAACGGTGATGGGCGCGGCGGGGCTGAAGGCAGATGGGCTCGCTGCGTCTGGGTCCGCCGGTGTGGGCGCAAGCGCTGGGGCCGCACCGGCGAAGGATCATCCACTGCAGCCCATGGCGGTGGGGCTTATCATCCAGCCCTCGAGCGGGGCTGAAGCGGCGATCGCTCGGGTTCACGATCTGGGGATGTCGAACTGCTTTCTCTCGCTCGACGGATACCTGGGTAAGTATTCCAAGGCACTGGCCGAGGAGATCGGCGGCCTGCTGGAAAAATACCAGGTGATTCCAACCGCGGCCGAGGTGGTTCATCCGGAGCCGCTGGTGTGGGATTTTGCGCACGGACCTTCCACGATTGGGTTGGTGCCGCGCGCGACGCGGACCGCGCGCATGGATGCGCTGAAGCAGACGTCGGACTTCGCGGCGCTGCTGAAGATCGGCCAGGTGCAGACGCACTGCGGATTCATTCCCGAGGATCCTTCGAACCCGGTCTACGACGAAACGGTCCAGGCGATTCGCGCGGTGGCCGAACACTACGCAGGCAACGGGCAGATGTTTCTGATGGAGACAGGACAGGAGACGCCGACCACGATGGCGCGCGCGCTGAAAGATGTGGATCGGCCGAACCTCGGCGTTGGCCTCGACACGGCGAACCTGATTCTTTATGGCAAGGCGAATCCCGTGGACGCGGTCGACATCCTCGGCCCGCATGTGCGCAGCATGCACGCCAAGGATGGCCGCTGGCCTACCGATCCGATGAAGCTGGGTGAAGAGGTGTTGATCGGCACGGGGCTCGTCGATTTCGAGAAGGTTTTCACGAAGCTCCACAAGCTTCGATACACCGGCGCGGTGACCATTGAACGCGAAACGTCGGGGCCACAACAGGTCGCGGACGTGCGCGCAGAGAAGGTTTATCTGGAACGGATTCTGGCGCGGGTTCGCGCACAGCATGCATAAGGGAAAAACATGGATCGAAGGAACTTCATCAGCGGCACGGCCGCATCGGGCATCATGCTGTTGAAAGCACGCACGGCCTTTGGCTATGAGGCCAATTCCGCGGTCAGGATCGGACTGCTAGGTTGCGGCAGCCGCGGCACAGCGGTCGCCACTTCGTTTGCGAAGAACACGCCTGCGCGCATTGTGGCGCTTGGCGATCTTTTTCCGGACCAGCTGTCGGCGGGAAAGGCGCATTTCGACGGGGTGAATGCATCGCTCGGCGTTCCGGCCATCGATCCGAGCCTGATGTTCCGCGGCCCTCACGCGTTTGAGGAGCTGGCCGCGTCGTCGGGAGTCGATTCGATTCAGATTTCGACGCCGCCGTGGTTTCATGTGCAGCATCTTGCAGCGGTGGTGGCCGCCGGGAAGCACGCCTATTGCGAGAAGCCGATGGGAGTGGACGTCGCACAGGCCAAACAGGCACTCGAAATTGGGAAACGAGCCGAGGGCCGGGTGAGCCTCGATGTTGGATTCCAGGTGCGCAGCGCTCCGCCGATCGCTGAGGTCGTTCGCCGCATCCACGCGGGCGATCTGGGCAAGCTTGTCTGCATTGAAGCGCACTACAACGCGCCGAACGCCGTGAGCCACAGCGGAACGAACTGGTCGGCCGACGAGTTTCGTCTACGAAACTGGCTGTGGGATCGGGTGCTCTCCGGCGACATTCTGGTGGAGCAGAACATCCACGTCATCGATTTGTGCAACTGGATCCTGGGCGGCCATCCGGTGAAGGCAACAGCAACCGGCGGACGGAACGCGGTTACGCACCAGGGCGATACGTGGGACAACTACCAGGTGGTCTACACGTACCCCAACGATGTGCACGTCAGCTTTTCGTCGACGCAGTGGGGCGCGAATGGATACTTCGACGTGACCGAGCGCATTTTCGGAGAGAAGGGCCTGGCCGAGGCGCCGTACTCCGGACCGGTGCGCATTATCGGTGAAAACGCGTGGCAGTGGAGCGGTGGAAACCAGTCCGCGCCCGGCGCTGCGCCGTCGACGTTCGCCGCGAACGGAGCGTTCTCCGACAATCTGGAATTTGCGGACCGCGAGAAAGACAAGGCCTTCATCGAGAGCATTACGTCGGGAAAATTTCACAATCAGGCAGAAGCCGGAGTGGAGAGCGCGCTGAGCACGATGCTCGGCCGCATGGCAGGCCAGCGCGGGCGCGAGGTCACGTGGGAAGAGCAGCTCAGCCACGGCGAGCAGTACACGATGACCATCGACATGAAGCAGTTTGGATAGCGGATAGCGGATAATGAGAGCCTCTTGCCAGCGGGAGCAGCGGCTCGTGCTTCCAGCTCCCTGCATCCGGCTTCACTGCCTTCGATTGAACATGATCGAGTTTGCCTGATCGATGGTCGTGAGGAGCACGCGCGCGACATTGACGTGGGCCGGCCGGGTGGCGGCCCAGACAATCGCGTCGGCCAGATCGTCCGGCTGGAGCGGCGTGATGTTCTGGTAGACTTTGGCTGCGCGCTCGGTATCGCCGCGGAAGCGCACTTCGCTGAACTCCGTTTCGACCATGCCCGCGCCAACGTCACTAACCCGCACAGGCGTTCCCATCAAATCCTGACGCAGACCATCGTTGATGAGCTTGAGCGCGGCCTTCGAGCCGCAGTAGACCGCGCCGCCGGGATAGGCCAGGTCCTGCGCCGTCGACCCGAGATTGATGACGTGGCCGCGACCGCGCGCCACCATGCCCGGCACCACGGCGCGCGTCACCCAGAGCATGCCCTTCACGTTGGTGTCGATCATCTCTTCCCAGTCCTGCGGCTTCCCTTCCCACAGCTTGTCTAGGCCGCGGCTGAGGCCGGCGTTGTTGACGAGGACGTCGATCTCGCGCCACTCCGAGGGCAGAGATGCAATCGCCGACTCGACTTCGTCGCGATGCTGCACATCGAGCTGAAAGTTGTGTACCGCCGCGGCACCTGTCTTAAGCAGGTCGCCCTCCATTGCCTGCAGCCTTTCGACGCGCCGTGCCGCTAACAGCAGGCGAGCACCTTCAGCAGCAAAAGCCGTTGCGGTAGCGGCGCCGATGCCGGCGCTCGCCCCGGTGATGAAAACAACTCGACCCTTCAAACTGATCTTCGCCATCTGTCCATCCTATCGGCTGAGCCTATTTTTCTGAACGCTGATCGCTGCCTGCCGACCGCTCGAGTTGCAGATAACCCGCCGCCCAATCCGCATCCTTCATCCCGGCTTCGAGCGCGTGCTGCAAGGTCGCCAGGAATAAATCCGCGAGGGGCGTCTTCACATGACTCTGCTGTGCCGCCTCGCGGAACAGCCGCATATCCTTTTCGCCGACCGCCATGGTCGCTCCCGGTTTCTCAGGTGGAGTCAACATGATCTTCCCGTACATTTCGTAGAACGGGGACTGGAAGAGCGCCTTGTTCACGGTGTCCAGAAAGACCCCGGGCTCAACGCCCATCGCTTCGGCGTAGACGAAGGCTTCGGACAACGACGCAATCATCGCTGTGATCAGAAAATTTCCGCCCAGCTTCAGGGCGTGCGCGCTCCACGGATGCTCGGCCGCGACGGTGATCCCACGACTGAATTTTTCCAGCAGCGGCCGCACTTTCTCCACCGGATCCTTCGCACCACCGACGGCGACCCACAGCTTGCCGGCCTCCGCGATATGCGGCCGTCCAAACACCGGCGCCGCCACAAAATGCTGACCTCGTTGGGCGTGTTCGGTGGTTAGCTTTTTCGAGAAAGCCACGCTCAGCGTGCTCAGCGAGACGTGCATCGCGCCCCTTGGCAAGCTGTCTATCATTGCGTGACTAACAAGAATGTCCTCGAGAGCTCGGTCGTCGATCACCATGGTGAAGACAATATCGGCTCCCTTGACGGCCTCGGGCACCGTCGTTGCGACCTGCGCGCCTTCAGCGCCCAGCGCCTGAGCAGAGGCGGCGGTCCGGTTCCACACCGTCAGATCTTCCCCGCTTTTGATCAGGTGCCGCGCAATGGCAGCGCCCATCCTGCCTGTGCCTAGAAACGCAATCTTCATCTGTCCCCTCCGCTTCCCTTTGAGATGAACCGAAGCCACGCGCCTGATGCAACACCGCGAACGGTTCTTCCCGCATCTGACTATTGTCCGCTCCGCTTCCGCCGGCCATTCCTGACTAAATCCATGGAGATATGCAGATGAAGAATTCCCGCAGCTGGCTCGGCCTTGTCGGATTTGGAGCCGCCGTTGCCGCCGCTGGCTGGTTCGGCTCCCGCTACAGCCCGCGCGATACACGCACGAAGCTCTGGTATGGCCGGCTCGACAAGTCTCCCCTGACCCCTCCCAATTATGTCTTTCCGGTTGTGTGGACGGCGCTCTATTCGCTGATGGCCATTGGCGGATGGCGTGTCTGGATGCAGCCGAGTTCCCCGGACCGGTCGCGCGCTCTGCGTCTGTGGGCTTCGCAGCTGGCTACCAACGCTGAGTGGACGCGACTGTTCTTCGGCCATCATCGTCCCAAACACGCGTTGATCGATGTGGTGGCGCTCGAGGCTCAGATTGTCGGCTTCATCCAGTCAGCCAGAGAGGTTGATCCCGCGGCCGCCGCGTGTTTTCTTCCCTACGCGGCGTGGGTGGCCTTTGCCACTCTGCTCAACGCGGAAATTGTTCGGCGCAATCCGGACGCGGAAAGACTTCTGCCGCGCGCGGCGTAGGCGAATCCAGCGGACATTGCTTTCGGCGCGGCCTCAGCTTTTTTCTGAGAACAGCTCTTCCTGGGCAGTGTCTCGCGCCGGTTTCTCCACCGAGACCGGCTTCCGCTTAGTGGCGCCGATCACCGCCACCACTTCCAGCTCTTCGATCGAGCCGCGCGGGATCCAGAGCCGCTGCGTGTTAGATCGCAGGTCGGGCGGGGTTAGAAACACGCCCTCGCTGCTCACCAGGGTCGCATCGTTGGCGGCGAGGCCTTCGACCATGTCGCCGTCCTTCAGGCGTGCCCGCACAAACAACCCGTCGCCCCGGGGACGACCGGCGAATGTCTTCCGCACCAGGCGCTCCGGATTATTCAGTTCCCCGGAATTGAAATCCCGGACGTAGCAGACCCACTTCAGATCGGCGGCGGCCAACGAGATCACCTTGCCGTCGAGATCGAGCATTTCGAGGCGACCTTCGTGCACGAATCCGCTGGCCGGCAGGTAGCCCGCGACCCAGTCCCGTGAGAACTTGCGGAAGATCGCCTTTTTGCGGCTCAAGGACATGCGTTTCAGAGTATTGCAGGAGGGAGGCGAGGATTGTTGCACATTTGGGGGGAAGCATCAAAAATTGTGCAGACTGCGCCCCCCGGAATGCACACTTTTGTGTTACATTGGTAGTTTGGATTGCCTTTTGTGCGCTCCGTAACCCTTTATTCTGCTGTCGGTTAGGGGCCACTTCCCGAGGAACGCAGGCGGAAGCCTCGAGGCTCAAGAAGAAGATTACATCAACACATGCCCGATTACATCTACCTCCTGGAAAATCGTCTTTCCCCCGCCCAGCAACACGCCCTTCGCCAGGTTCGAGACGCCGCCCGCGATGCGGGCATGACTGTCTTTCTCGCTGGCGGCGCGGTTCGCGACCTGACCAGCGGCTTTCCCGTTCGCGATCTTGATTTTACGGTTCAGGGAAATGCTCTCAAGTTAAAGAAATCGCTGGAGAAAGCCGGAGGAACGTTCTGGGGCGACCATGAGCCTTCCCGGACGCTGTACTTCTGGTTCCCAGGCAGCGTGCGGGTGGAAGTCTCGAGCGCCCGGCGCGAAGAATATCCCAAACCCGGCAAGCCCGTGTACCACTGGGCTCCGATTCTTGAGGATCTGCGACGCCGCGACTTCACCGCCAACGCCATGGCCATCTCGCTCAACGAGGGCTCGTGGGGGCTGCTGCTCGATCCGTTGAATGGCTTCGCGGACATCGAGGCTCGACATCTGCGCCTCGCCAGCAACTACGGTTTCATCGAGGACCCCTCCCGCATGCTGCGCGCGGTCCGCTTCACGGCTCGCACCGGCTGGGAGATGGATGAGCGCACCAAAACTCGCTACCAGAACGCGAAAGCCGAAAATCTGATGGAGCAGATCTCCGCCTTTGCCCGCGGCTATGAACTGGAGGAAATCGCTCACGAAGAAGATCCCCTGAAAACGCTGAAGGCGCTTGAGGCCGAAGGGTGGATGAAGTCTCTTTGTTCCGCGTGGACCTCGGGTAAGGCCGATCTCAAGGGTCTGGACGAACTGAACAAGATTCTGATCAGGCTGCTCATGCTGGGGGTCGCGGCCGATCCTTCTGCTGCGCATCTCGAATTGCTTACCGCAAAGATGCCGCCGAAAGACGTGGCTGGCATGAAGCGCCTGTTCCCGCGCCGCGGTTTCGTCGAACAATGGAACCATCTGGAACAGGGTGCTAAAGACTTCGCCAAAGAGCTTCTCGGTAAGAGCGCCGCCAAGCCCTCTGCCGCGTGGAAGCTGCTGGTCAGCTATCAGGCGGAGCCCGTGCTCTGGCTGGCATTTAGTTCGAAGAATGCTCAGGTCAAAGAGAAGTTCAACAACTTCTTTAACGTTTGGCCCGAAGCTCGTCAGAAGATTCCCACCACGCTCATGGCCGAGATGCGCATCACTCCCGACCTGCCGACCTATGGCGAGATCGCGGAGATGCTCTTCTTCGAGTTTATGGACGGCAAGCTGCAGACCGAAGAAGAGATTCGCGCCTTCCTTACGCCTCATTCGCCGCCCGCTCCGCCGCCACCGGTCGTCATTCGCCGGCCTCGTGGGCGTCGCGCCGAAATCAAGATTGAAGAGGATGAGGAAGTTGAGACGCCGGTTCGCAACGGCGACGAGGATGCGGAGGAGGAAGAGGACGACGATAAAATTCCCTCCGTGCTCGGCGACTCTGTGCCGCTGCCGCCGAAGAAAGGTGCCGCGCCTGCTCCGCCGGCCAAAGCTGGCAAAGGCGCAAAGGCGGCTGCGGCTCCTGCAGCGCCCGCCAAAGCTTCAAAGGAAGTGCCGAAGCCGATAGCCTCGCTCAAAACCGCGCCCAAGGTTCCTGAAAAACCGAAGGCACCGGAGAAGCCGGCTGCGAAGGTCGCAGCGAAGCCAGAGCCGAAAGCGGCTGCCAAACCAGAGCCGAAGGTCGCGGCGAAAGCCAAGGCTCCTGAAAAGAAACCGGCGCCGAAGCCGGTCGCGAAAGCCGCGGCCAAGGCGGTGGCGAAAAAGCCGGCCTCAAAAAAGCAGGTTTCGGTCCCAGCGCGCAAGCCGGTGAAGCCCGCCAAGGTTGCAGCCAGGCCAGCGGCGAAAAAGCCTGCGAAGCCGAGCAAACCGGCAAAGAAAATCCCACCGAAGAAGAAGCGCTAGGCCGGCTTTTTCCTGGCCGCTTCTCTTCGCTGGGGATGGAACTTCCCTTCTGCCCCTGCGTCAACTAGATTTCCAGCATCGACTCTGACGCCATGGTCAGCACGGTTCCGAAGACGCGACCTCACTTCCATCGAGCCTTCGCCGCGCTCCTGCTGATGCCGTTGTTCGCCGCCGCCATGGCCCCAGCACAAACCGAAACTCCAGCGTCGACCCAGATCACCCCGGCGCAGACCGCGCCCCCCCAGGAAGCACTCGGACCCAGCGCAGCCACCCCGCCCGGCAAAACTACACACGGACTGGCTGTCTGGGATCTGCCTGACCGCATCATGACGGCCATGCTCGCTGCGCCTCCCCGCAAAGAGGAGGAGCGCTATGCGCGGCTCCGCCACGACTTCGCCGCCTTCGGCTGCACCGGAGACAATCTCGCCGAACTCGAGCTGCCACGAGACCAGCGCCACCCCATCCTGCTCTGCACGCTGCCCGGTACGACTGCCTCCAGGATTGTCGTCACCGCGCGGCTGACCCGGTATGAATTGTTTGACGGCGCCACCGACGGCTGGCCCGATGCCGCGATGCTGCCCATGCTCTACCACGCCCTGAAAGCGCAGCCCCGCCGCGCTACCTTTGTCTTCGCTGAGTTGGCCGGCGCGCACGCCGACATGGATTTTCAGAATCGGCTTGAAGCCGAAGGTGCGACCGCCCCCCTCGCCCTTGTGTCGGTCGAGGTCCTCGGCTTCGGCCCGCAGGGATTCAGCAATCTGCCCGCAACTGATCTCAACCCTGGCGTGCGCTCGAACTCCGAGGCTCTGCAGATCGAAGCCTGGCGCCTCATCCATCTCCGGGGCGTCGACACCAGCCGGCAAGCCGTCATCTCGCAGTTTTACCCCGGCCCGCAGTTTCAGCCATCCCTGGTTCGCAACGGCCCGAAAGATATCCCGCGCATCCTGCTCTACTCCAATCCCGTCGTGCTGCCCGGCCGATACCCGGCCTTCGATCTAGCCGCCTATCATCGCAACCACGACTTCCTTGCTTTCTACCTGGCGGACATCGATGGCAAACTCAACCCACAGCCACCCCGCCAGCAGGTGAGCCCGCCTCCCAACTAACCCTGCAGCACGCGCGCCACCGTGCGCACGACTCGTTGGACATCTTGCTCTGTGGTTTGCCAGCCGCTCACGCTGATGCGCATCACGCGCTTCCCTTTCCACATGCTGGCCGTGAAGTAAGCCTCGCCGGTCGCGTTGATCGCCGCAATCACCGTGTCGGTGCGCTGCGCGTGATCGGCCTCCGACGCGTTCACTCGCGGATCGGGAAACCGCACCAGCGCCTGGTTGAGCAGGGGCTCACGGAGCAGCTCCGCGCCTGGCAACTGGCCGATGCACTCGCCCAGCGACTTTGCATGGCGGCAACAGCGGTCGATCAGGTCGCTGATCCCTGCGCGTCCCAACGACCGCAGCGCAGCGTAGCTCGCGAACCCGCGGGCGCGGCGCGACCATTCCGGATTCCACTCCATCTCATCGCGCGCATCGCCGTCGTAAACCACGTAGCTTGTTCGATGGGTCATGG
Source organism: Acidobacteriaceae bacterium (assembly GCA_036490815.1). Taxonomy (GTDB): domain Bacteria; phylum Acidobacteriota; class Terriglobia; order Terriglobales; family Acidobacteriaceae; genus Palsa-343. Next base: position 24,447 of record DASXDF010000023.1, on the reverse strand, counting down.
CGGCACGATGCGCCTCAGGATGCGCGACGAACGCAAAACCACAATCGTGCGGGACGTTGAGCCACTTATGCCCGTCGGTCGCCCACGAATCCGCCGCCTCCACGCCACGCACCATCGGGCGATGTTGTTCGCTCGCCGCGGCCCACAGTCCGAAGGCCCCATCCACATGCACCCAGGCATTGCGCGCCTTCGCCAGCGGAATCAGCGTTTCAAATAAATCGCACGAGCCGGTGTTGATCTCGCCCGCCTGAAGCACAACAATGATCGGCGCACCGGCATTCTGTTCGAGCGCATCTTCAAGCGCGGCCGGCTCGACGCGACTCATCGCATCGGTCGCCAGATCCACCACCTGCGCGCGACCGAATCCCAGCAGCCGCAGCGCTCGCGCTACGGAGGCGTGCCGCGACTCGCTGGCCAGAATGCGAATCTCGGGTGCGCCGGTCAGCCCTTTCTCCTCGAGGTCCCATCCGCGCTCGGAGAGCACGGCATGCCGCGCTGCAGCGAGACAAGTCACGTGTGCCATCTGACATCCACTCACCAGCGCATAGCTCGCGTGCGAGGGCAGGTGCAGAATCTCTTTGAGCCATCCGCCCACCACCTCTTCCACCACCGCTTCCGCTGGCGAAGTCGCGTACACAGCACCGTTCTGATCCCAGGCCGACGTCAGCCAGTCCGCCGCCACCGCCGCCGGAACCGCTCCACCGATTACCCACCCGAAGAACCGCCCGCCGGCCGAGCCAATGATGCCGCCCGCAGCATCTGAAGCCAGGTCCGCAATTACCTGTTCCGCGGCAACGCCCTGATTGCCGAGCGGTTTACCCAGCCGCTCCCGCGACGTTTTCAGATCGGCCGTTGCCGCGACCGGCGCGGAATCAAGCTTCGCGAGATACGCGATCGCCGTTTCGCACGCCTGATGGAGGACGTCCTGGCAGGGATCTTTTTGAGCTGGAAATACTGCGGGAGTTTTGACGGTCGAGGCCATGCTCTAAGCCTGGCATCGTCGACCGTTTCCAGCAATCCGAAACTTGCGTTCGAACTACAATCTGTGACGACATCATTGAAGCTGGAAAGACACCTGCTCGCCCACTGTCAGGTGATGCTTCGCGATGTCGCCGACCGGCAGTTCGAGCACAAATTGCGACGGCTCCTGTCCGCCATAGTTTGGGCACGTCGTCCATTTTCCCTTGCAGGGCGGGGTATCCGGGCTCATCTCGACGATGCGGCGGTCGCTGTCCATCCACACAATGTCCAGCCCGATCTCGCAGTGATACATCCAGTAAGCATGCTTCGACATACCGTCATGCACGAACAGCATGCCGCGCCCTTCACGGAGGGCCGTTCTGCCCATCAATCCGTAATTCTGTTCCGCTGGAGTGGTCGCCAGTTCGACATGGACTGTTGAGCCGTCGGGCAGCATCACGAGAGTATTTGCCGGCCGCGGCGCCACCGGAGGAACAACCAGATCTTTGTCCTGGGCTCTTGCGCCAGAAGCAAGCAGAAATATGGCGGCAAACAGCGCCGGAATCCAACCCTTCAATCGCATCGGCACGGGCATCACTCCAGATCAACGTATCCTATCGCGAGCTAAGTACGCATCCATAGACTGGTGCGTCTGAGGCGTAGCCGCTCGTCAGCAGGCTCATCCCCGCCGGTGAGCCGGCCTGCGCGCGATTCCGCGTCTTCGCGGCGGCGTCCGACCAAGGCACTCGTGCGCGTGCAGGCGGCCGTAGTCTCCGCAGACTTCTTTAGAGTCATCCCGTTCGGGATCGCGGTCCCGGATAACCTTGGTCCGCGAAACGGCAGCACAAGCTGATGATCGGAATCACCTGGCTCGGAACGAAACCGTGAGGAGCACAAGACGCCTTATCTTTGCCTTGTGCCTTCGATTGCCACCGCCATTTCGGCTTCAGCCACCGTCTCCTTCATCGTCAGAAGGGCCTCAACCTTCGTCATGCGGAACAGCTCGAGCACCCGGCCATTGACCCCCACCACCACCAACTTCCGGCCGTGGCGCTGGCACGAGACGAAATAGTTAATGATCGCGCCCATACCGGCTGAATCCATATACGGGACGCCGGTCAGGTCGAGGACCAGGGCCAGCGGCGGGTCGGCTCGCAGCGTGTTCTGGAATTCAAAAAGGGTATTCAGGGTGAGAGGCCCTGTGACGCGCAGGATCCGGCATCCCGGAGCCTGCCCAGCGACGCTTTCGAGCGTCAGCGGTTCGGCGGACATAGCTGAAAATATAAAGGTTGCTGCGAACCGTGACGGTTACAATTCCATGAATTGCTCGCCGCCTCCACTTCGCTGCCACGTTCTGTCCGGCGTTTACGTCTATCCTCCAGCCTTGATTTTTCCTGGCAAGACGGGAGAATAACTTCAGATTTCGTGCGCCGCCTGCTCTCATTGCTGATTGCTGCCCTGCCGCTGGTCTTGCTCGCTCTGCTCGCGGCGTCGTTACCCGCCCAGGATTCTTCGGCCGCCTCCGGCTATACCGTGCGAGGCACGGTGATCAGCACTACCTCCGGGCAACCGGTTGGCCGCGCCCTGGTGGAATTCAACAACGACAACGCCATGCTGACCAACAACGATGGAGAGTTTTCGTTCGCGAACCTTGCGGGGGGCGAATACGCGGTTTCCGTCAGCAAGCCAAGCTACCGGGGTATGGGCGGCATGCGCGGCATGACGATGCGGGCGGGCCGCGGTGCAGCGCCTCCCAGGCCCGGACCTCCGCTTCGGATTCAGGTAGGGCCGGACATGCCGGCTATCACCGTCAGCATTACGCCGCTGGCGATGATCACCGGCCACATCAGTCTCTCCACCGCCGATCCCGCCGATGGCATCCGGGTCCAGGTCTTTTCCCGGCGATTCCAGCTTGGGCGTCCCCACTGGTCGATGGGAGGCACAACCCGAACCCGCAGCGATGGTTCGTTTCGCATCGCCAACCTCGAGCCCGGCACCTACATGGTATCGACCATGGCCTCGCTCGACCGCCCGGGTTTGTCGCCCGCCAGTCAGGGTCCCATCTGGGGCTATCCGGCGATGTATTTTCCTGGCGCCACGGACATCGCCGCCGCGGGAACGCTGACCCTGAGCGCGGGCCAACAGGCGCAGGCGGACATCACGCTCGTTCGCCAGCAATTCTTTTCCGTCGCCGCCATCGTTCACAGCTCGCAGGATACCCCTGCGAATTTCGAGATCCTCGACAGCGGAGGCCGACCCACGGGCCTGTCTGCGAACTACGATCGGCGCGAGGGGATTGTGCGCGCCGCCGTGCCCAACGGTGTATGGAGCATGGAGGCGCACGCTTACGGACGCACCATGCAGTGGGGCAGCACGCCGTTCCAGGTCAACGGCGCGCCGGTCAGTTTTGCCATCAACATTGTTCCGTCGCCCCATATACCCATCATCATTCGCCGCGACTTCGACACTTCGCAGAACGGCAGCGATGTACAAAGCTCCGGCCCTGGATTGAACCTCACTATCGTGTCCGCGGAAGAAGGCGGCATAGGCCGGACGGACGGCAATACCGATAACACGCTGGTGGGGGACGGGAACGGATGGGATCTGACGGTGATGCAGCCGGGCCGCTTTTGGGTGGAGGCGCAGGCCTATCCACCCGCTTACATCAGTTCGATCACCAGCGGCGGCGTTGATCTGGCGAGCAATCCGCTGATCCTGGTGCCTGGCGGTTCTTCGCCGCCGATCGAAATAACTCTGCGCAACAGCGGCGGCACCATCAACGGCCAAATCAACGGGCTCACGGCATCCGCCGGCCCCACGCCGACGCCCGGCGCCCGGCCGCAGATTTATATCTACGCCATTCCTCAATTCTCGACGGCCAGTCAGGCGCCCAATCTAATGCCCAACTCGACCGGCCAGTTTTCCTTCTACAATCTCGCGCCTGGCTCTTATCGTGTGGTCGCGTGCGATGCGCCGCAGGAGATCGACTTCCACTCGCCTGAAGGCCTGGCGGCATGGACCGGAAAGGGCCAAACCGTCACCGTCGAGGCGGGCGGAACCGCGAGTGTTCAACTGGACGTGCTGCACATTACGGCGGCCGCCGAATGATCCGCCCAGTCGCGATCGCTTCTGCGATGTTGGTGGCGGGTGCGCTGGCTGCGCAGACTATCGTTTCCGTTCCACCACCCCCACCGCCGCCACCGCCGGCGCCCGAGGTGCAGTTTTCGTCGCCTCAGGATGCTGCGCCGTACCGACCCTCTGCTCTCTCCGGACCGGCTTCGTTCACCATCAGCGGCATCGTCGTGAGCACAACGACGGGCACTCCGCTGGACCGCGCCGACGTTACGCTGACCACGCCCGGCCAGTTCGGTTCGCCGATTGCCGAGACTGTCACCACCGCCTCCGGAGGTTTTCGCTTCGATCATCTGCAGGCGGCCCGATACAGGCTCGAAACCTCGCGCCGCGGCTACATCACGGCTGGCTATGAGGATCACGACGGCTTCAGCACCGGCATTGTCACCGGTCCCAATCTCAATCCCCAGGGCCTGCGCGTCGCACTTCTTCCCACCGCGATCATCGGCGGCATGGTCAGCGACGAAGCCGGCGACCCTGTTCCCGGCGCTCAGGTGCGACTCTATCGTCAGGATCAGCGTAGCGGTGAGAACCACGTGGTCGGCGCCGGTACCGATATCACTGACGACGGTGGTTCCTACGAATTTGCGCGCCTGCGCGCCGGCACCTATTACATCTCAGTTTCCGCCACACCGTGGTATGCCTTTCATCCCAGCGCAAAAACCGACGACGCCGGCAACATCCTCCCCGCAGACCAGCAACCGCATTCGCCGCTCGACGTGGCCTACTCGACCACCTTCTACGAAGCCGCCAGTGACTCTGATTCCGCTACGCCACTTGCTCTGAATGCAGGCGACCACGTTGACGCTAATTTCTCTCTGCACGCGGTGCCCGCAATCCATATGCAGATTCGTCTTCAGGCTCCGGGTGAAAATCGCGGCCTGCCCATGCCCCAGCTGGTGCAGCAGGTCTTCGGCGCGGAGCAGACCCAGATGATTCCCCAGATGATGACGACTCCAAGCAAAGGCGGATCGATCATCGCCGATATTGGAGGCATCGCCCCCGGACAATACACGCTGCGGCAGTTTCCGCAGCAGGGGGAGAGCGACCGCACGGCGACCGTCGACCTCGCCAGCGATCTGACCGTCGACTTCGCCGCAGCATCGGCGGTGGGGGGCGTCGAGGTTTCCGGCAAGGTCGCGATGCTCTCCGGAGAAAAGATTCCCAACCGCGCGCGTTTCACGCTGATCCCGGCGGATGGCGACCGTCCGGGACGCGAATGGGGCATCCTCGAGGCGGACGGCACCTTTACTCTCCATAATGTCGCGCCCGGACGCTATGAGGTCCAGATCGGCAGCCCCAACCGTCGCATTGCAGTCACGCAAATGCTCGCGAGCGGCGCCGAGGTCGAGGGAAACCACATCACCGTTGCCACCGAGCCGGTCCTGATGGCTGCGACCCTGGCAAGCGGAGCGACCAACATCACCGGCTACGCAAAGCAACAGGACAAGGGAGTGGGCGGCGTGATGATCCTGCTCGTTCCTCGCGCTCCGAACACCGGCACCGATCTTTATCGCCGAGATCAAACCAATACCGACGGCAGCTTTACGCTCAACCGCGTAATCCCGGGAAACTACACGCTGGTCGCAATTGAAAATGGCTGGAGCCTCGACTGGGGGCGCCGCGAAGTCGTCGCACCGTATCTCACCCGAGGTATTGCGGTGCGCATCACCGGACAGAAAGCCATCGAGCTTCCGTCGGCGGTAGAAATTCAGCCGCGATAGACGCTTAATTCACCTTGACGACAATCAGCGAAGCATCGTCCTGCAGCTTGCCGCCACAGAACTTCGTTACCGCTTCGAGAATTTCTTCCGCGAGACCGTTGGCGCCCTGCGTTTTGCCGCTCTCTACTACAGCGATCAGCCGCTGATAACCAAACTCCTCGTGCTTTCGATTCTCCGCCTGCAGCAGCCCGTCGGTCAGCAGCAGCAGGCAATCGCCGGAGCGCAGCTGTACCTCCTGGTTTTGATACAGCCAGTGCGAAAAGATGCCGATGACTCCGCTGAAGCTCGCCGGAAATTCGACGCTGCCGTCGGCGCGCACCAGTAAAGGCAGACAGTGCCCGGCGCTCTCATAGCGCAGCCGCTTGTTGCTGTCGAGCATCCCGTAGAACATGGTGACGTAGCGCGTCTGCGCGCCTGGCTGGCACAGCGCCTGATTGACCGATGTGCACAATTCCGCCGGAGACGCCGCGGTCGGCGCAAACTTCCGCACCGCGTCATGCAATTCCCTCATCAGCGTTGCCGCCGCCATGCCTTTGCCGGAAACATCGGCGATACACAACGCCGTCTCGACGGCATTTACCGGAAACACGTCGAAATAGTCGCCGCTGACTTCAGCCGACGACCGCAGCGCGCACGCAATCTCGAATCCCTCGACTACCGGCGCCTCGCTCGGCAGCAAGCTGGTTTGGAGATCTCGAGCCTCGGCGTCATTGGCAGCGCGCGCATTGCGGGCCGCCGATCCCGGCAGTCGCAGCCCCAGCAGGCCTCGCCGTGCGGTGTCCGATCCCATGGGCATGATCCAGCCAGCCTATCAGCCAGGGCTCAGCCTGAGAAGAAAATCTTCTCGGCCGACTGGAAACAGAAAGGGCGCACCCATTGGGTGCGCCCTCAATATTCACCAGCGGCTGGCTTACTCAGCCTTCTCGTCGCCGCCTTCGGCCTTCTCGTTTTCGGCCATGGCTTTCTGCATTTCTTCGCGGCGCTTGGTGCGGGCTTCGGCGCGTTTCTGGCGCTTCTCGTCCAGCACCTGCTCGGCGTCGACCAGTTCGATGAAGACCTTCTCCGCGCCGTCTCCTTTTTGGAAACCGGTACGAATAATACGCAGGTATCCGCCGTTGCGATCGCCGTAGCGCGGCGCAACCGTATCGAACAGCCGCGTTACCGCTTCGCCGGTCTGCAAGAATGCCAGCGCCTGCCTCCGCGCATGAAGGTCGCCCTTTTTGCCCAGCGTGATCAGCTTCTCCACATGCGGGCGCGCGGCCTTCGCCTTGGCTACCGTGGTGTGAACCCGATCCTCCAGAAGAATGGACGTCACCAGATTCCGCAGCATCGCGCGGCGATGGCTCGTGTTCCGTCCCAGTTTGTATCCAGCATTGCGATGACGCATGGCAATCTCTTTCCAGGGCTCAGAGCACAGAGCTCAGGGCTCAGATACTCGCGCCACAGTTTCAAATTCTCAGTCCATCCAGGGCCGAGCGCTCAGAGCCGGGTTTCTGAGCCCTGCACTCTGAGCACTGTGCCCTGTTTAGAAGTTCTCTGTCTCGGGCTGAATGGGAAGATCCGAATCCAGTCCCTCGTCCTCGTCGTCGTCGAAGCGGCTGTAGCTGGCGGCAAGCTGCGCGGCCGGCAGAACACTGGTCGGTCCCGGCACCGCATTGCCCTGCTCGTCGATCCGCATCCCCAGCGACAAGCCCATCTGCGCGAGAATTTCCTTGATCTCGTTCAGCGACTTCCGCCCGAAATTCTTGGTCTTCAGCATCTCGGCTTCGGTCTTCTGCACCAGCTCGCCGATGGTCTGAATATTCGCGTTCTTCAGGCAGTTGTAGCTGCGCACGCTCAGTTCCAGCTCTTCGACGCTCCGGTTCAGGTTCTCGTTCTTCAGCTGAACGCGACCCTCTTCAGCCAGGCCTTCCGCTTCGATCTCTTCCTCGAAGTTGATGAAGATGCTCATGTGATCCTTGAGCAGCTTCGCGGCGAGGCCAATCGAATCGGCCGGAAGCACGGAGCCGTTGGTCCAGACTTCAAGCGTCAGCTTGTCGTAGTCAGTGATCTGACCCAGACGCGCTGCATCCACCGTGAAGTTGACCTTGCGCACCGGCGAGTGCACCGAGTCCACCGGAATGAATCCAATGCCCAGATCCGAATCGAAGTTCTTGTCGGCGGAGACGTAACCGCGGCCCCGCTTCAGCCGCATCTCCATGCTGAGCCGCCCACCTTCGCTGACGGTGGCGATATAGACATCCTTGTCGAGAATTTCCACGTCTCCGTCGGCTTCAATCATGCCGGCGGTGACCACTCCTGGCTGTTCCGCGTTGAGGTAAAGCGCCTTTGGCCCGTCTCCGTTCAGCTTGAACGGAATCTGCTTCAGGTTCAGCAGAATGTCGGTCGCATCTTCCACGACGCCGGTGATCGACTGGAATTCGTGCAGAACTCCCTCGATGCGAACCGCCGTGACCGCCGCGCCTTCAATCGAAGACAGCAGCGTACGCCGCAATGCGTTGCCAACAGTGGTGCCAAATCCGCGCTCGAACGGCTGCGCGCTGAACTTGCCGTATTTTTCGGTCAGCGTCTCGGTGTCCACCGCCAGACGCTTCGGTTTTTGGAATCCTCTCCAAAGCATGTCGTTTCGCCCTCTGCACAGCGAGCGCCGCGATGCATTTTGCAGCGGCTGTGCCGTTTCACTCCGTGATTGAATATCCGCCTTGCGGCGTCGTGCACTTACAAGGGATCAGAGCCGCTAAACTCCAATCCCTGAACTCTGCTACTTGCTGTACAACTCAACGATCAGCTGTTCGTTGACCGGCAGGTTAATGTCTTCGCGCTTCGGCAGCGAGAGCACCTTCCCGCTCAAACTGTTTTGATCCGTCGACAGCCAGCTCGGCGCCGGTTGATGGCTCGCAAACTCCCGCGAACTCTCCACCACCGTCATCTTCTCGCTGTTGGGACGAATCTTGATCTCGTCGCCCACGCCCACCTGGAACGAAGGAATGTTCACCTTGCGCCCATTCACTTCGATGTGCCCGTGGCGAACCAGCTGGCGCGCCTGACGCCGGGAGCTGGCAAATCCGAGACGGAAAGTCACATTGTCCAGACGCCGTTCCAGCTGCTGCAACAGCAACTCGCCGGTGACGCCGGGGGTGCGCGCCGCCTTCTCGTAATAGGCGCGGAACTGCCCTTCGAGAGCGAAGTAGATGCGGCGTGCTTTCTGTTTTTCGCGCAGCTGCAGGCCGTAGCCTACGATCTTTGCCTTGCGATCGCGGCCGTGCTGGCCGGGGGCAAAATTGCGCTTCTCAATGGGGCACTTGTCGGTAAAACACTTCGCGCCCTTCAGGAACAACTTCATGCCTTCTCGCCGGCACAGCCGGCAGACAGGTCCCGTATAACGTGCCAATGCATTCTCCTTAATTCAGAGGCCGACCGGTTTACGTCCGAGGACTTCGTCCCGGTCCATCCTTAGTTTACAAGAGTTTAGAGTTTAGAGTTTGCGCAACCCTGCTGCGCCGTCCCCAAAACTCTAATCCCTAATCCCTAAACTCTCCGCCTTTTTGGCGGACGGCACCCATTGTGCGGAATGGGCGTAACGTCGCGAATCGACCGAACGTCGATCCCCGCCGCGGCCAGTGCGCGCACCGCGGATTCGCGGCCCGAACCAGGCCCGCTCACACGCACATCCACCGAACGCACGCCGTGATCCCGCGCCATGTTGGCCGCGTTCATGGCCGCCTGCTGCGCGGCAAACGGAGTGCCTTTACGCGACCCGCGGAACCCGAGCGAGCCCGAGCTCTTCCACGACAGCGTATTGCCCTGCTGGTCGGTGATGGTGACGATGGTGTTATTGAACGTCGCCTGAATGTGGACCAGACCGAACGGCACACTCTTGCGCTCGCGCTTCTTGAACTTCTTGTTGCGCGCCGCTTTTCCCGTCGCGCCCTTTGCTGGTTTCTGATCCGCCATTAGGTCTTCGCGCTCGCTTTCTTCTTGTTGGCCACCGTGCCCTTACGCGGTCCCTTGCGGGTGCGGGCGTTGGTGTGCGTGCGCTGACCGCGCACCGGAAGGCCGCGGCGGTGCCGCTGCCCGCGATACGACTGGATATCGATGAGCCGCTTGATATGCATGGCGGTGTCCTTGCGGAGATCGCCTTCCACATCGCCCTGCTCCTCGATGACCTGACGGATGCGATTGACCTCGTCTTCGCCGAGATCCTGAACCTTCTTAAACGGATCGACGGTGGCGAGGGCAAGAATCTTCAACGCCCGCGAGTCCCCGATCCCGAAAATGTAGGTCAGCCCGATCCTTGCCTGCTTGTTGCGAGGAAGATCGACGCCTGCAATACGTGCCATACGGTTTCCTTCGTCATGCTCCGGAAAACTTCCTGGAGCGGTTATTCCGGCCGAACCTCGAACCGGAGTTTTGAGAGCCTGAGCGATGTCACTCGGGGTTCATCGCGGACCTGACTTCGGTTCACTAGCCCCAGCTTCCTGAAGAAGCTCAGCCCTCGATCGCGCCCTGAGTCCGGTGCTCGGTTCCCTGAGCCCGGTGCCCGGTCTTATCCCTGGCGCTGCTTATGCTTGGAGTTCTCGCAGATCACCCGCACCACACCGCGACGATGGATGACCTTGCACTTATCGCAAATTTTCTTTACCGATGCCCGAACCTTCATGACCAGTTCCTCAGTTCTCAGTTATCAGCGTTCAGTTCGCCGTCAGTCTCGCGCTTTTCTCGCCTGCGCTGAGGACTGACAACTGACAACTGATTCACTTGTACCTGTACACAATGCGTCCGCGATTCAAATCGTACGGACTCAGTTCCACCGCCACGCGGTCTCCAGGAAGAATACGAATGAAGTTCTTCCTCATGCGTCCTGAAACATGGGCCAGTACCTCGTGGCCCCCGCTGGTCTCGAGCTTCACCTTGAACATTGCATTCGGCAACGTCTCGAGAACCGTTGCCATGACCTCAATCGCGTCTTCCTTCGACAATCGTTATCCTTGAACTCTGTTCTGCTGTTTCTGTTCTGAAGCTCTCAGCCGCTCTACGGCCGCTTCCACACCCGTTGCCACAGCGCTTACCGGTTTACTGCCGTCCACTTCCTCAAACCGTCCCAGAGCACGGTAATGCTCCACCACCGGAGCCGTCTGCGACTCGTATGTCCGCATCCGCTCCTTAAAAACTTCCTCAGTATCGTCGGAACGCCGCACCAGAGGTGTGCCGTCCAGGTCGCACTTTTCATCAACCTTCGGCGGCTGCAGGTAGATGTTGTAAATCGTCCCGCAGACTGGGCAGACGCGCCTTCCGGTAATACGGCGCAGTAATTCATTGTATCCGACCTGGATACTGACGGCAATTACCGGCAATGCACCGGGATCAGCTGCCAGATGCTGGTCAAGCCACTTCGCCTGCCCCAGCGTCCTGGGAAAACCATCCAGAATGTACCCGCTGGCCGTGTCCGGCTGCTTCAGCCTTTCTGCCACCATCTCGTTCACCAGCTCGTCGGGAACCAACTTGCCCGCCGCCATGATCGCCTTTGCCTTCAGTCCCAGATCGGTGCCATGATCACGGTTGTACCGCAGCAGATCTCCGGTCGAAATTTGCGGAATCCCCCACTTTGCGACCAGTTCCTTCGCCTGCGTTCCCTTGCCAACCCCCGGCGCTCCCAGCAGCAGAATCGGTCCAGGTTTCACTTGCAACGACCCCTTGGTTTCCACGTGCGCATCCGCGACGGCTGACGTCATTACCAGGCCCGCCTTCCTCTTACTCTCCCGCTCTTCGGCGAGAATCCTTCATAGTGCCGCATGATCAGCTGCGACTCGACTTGATTCACGGTGTCCATCGCCACGCCTACAACGATCAGAAGCGATGTGCCTCCGAAATAGAAATTGAAGCCCATGCCGTTGGTCATCCACGACGGCAGGCTTTCAAACCAGCTTCCGACCAGCCACAGGTGATTCAGGTGAATACCGCTGATCATCAGCTGCGGAATAATCGCGACGATGATCAGGTAAATCGCCCCCACCAGAGTGATGCGGGTCAGAATTTCGTTCACGAAGTCTGAAGTCCGCCGTCCGGGCCGAATCCCGGGAATGAACCCGCCGTACTTGCGCATGTTATCGGCAATATCATCGGGCCGGAACACGATCGAGATATAGAAGTATGCAAAAAAGACAATTGCGATCATGTACAGCAGCTCGTATGCCGGTTCGCCAGCCCGCAACGAATCGAAGGTCCGCGACAGCCATGCGTTGTTCTTCACAAACGCCGCCTGCCCAAACAACATCGGCGCCGACAGCACAGAGGCCGCGAAGATAATCGGCATCACGCCGCCGGAGTTCACCTTCAGCGGCAGGTGTGTCGATTGTCCGCCCATCAGCCGCCGTCCCACGATGCGCTTGGCGTACTGCACCGGGATGCGCCGCTCGCTGCGTTCGACAAACACAATGAACGCCACGATGGCGATCATGGCGATCACCAGCAGGATCAGCAGCGGAACCGTAAACACACCAAACCGCTCGGCCCTCGCCGCGCCCACCAAATCCGCAATGCCGCGAGGCAGCCCGACGACGATGCCCGCAAAAATCAGCAGACTCATCCCGTTTCCGATGCCACGCTCGGTGATCTGCTCGCCCAGCCACATGATGAAGGTTGTGCCCGCGGTCAGCGTGATCACCGTCATCGCGATGAAGCCGAATCCCGGATCGAGCACCAGATTGCCCGAAGAGCTGCGCAAGGCAATCGCGATCGCCGCCGACTGGATCACGCCCAGGATGACCGTTACGTAACGGGTCCATTGCGTGATCTTCCGCCGCCCCAGCTCGCCTTCCTTCTGTAACTTCGCCAGCGGCTCATAAACCACCGTCAGCAACTGGAAGATGATCGAAGCCGTGATGTACGGCATAATGCCCAGGGCAAAAATGGTCAGCCGGCGCAGATTGCCGCCGCTGAACAGATCGACGAGGCCCAAAGAAGATCCGGCCTGGTTGTTGAAGAAATTTTCGAGAGCAGCGACGTTGACACCCGGCGTGGTGATGTGCGCGCCCAGCCGATACACGGCCAGGATGCCAAGGGTGAACAGAACCCGCCTGCGCAGGTCCGGGACGCGGAAGATATTCAGAAACTTCTCAAACATGGATGAATGCTCTCATTCTACGCCTGCGCTCGTGCGGCCCACTTCCGCTTTCAGCTTGCGCCTTCCAGGCTATCTGGCTGACTTCTTTACCAGCTTGCCTTTGGGCTTCGCCGTAACCTCTCCGCCAATCACGATCGCCTTGCCGCCGGCCTTTTCGATCTTTTCCTGCGCGGACTTCGAGAACTTATGCGCGTGCACGGTGACGGCGATCTTCAGCTCGCCATCGCCCAGCACCTTGATGAGCCCATCGCGCTTTTTCACGAGACCCAGCTCGGTGAATTTCTCGAAGGTCAGCTCTTTCTCGCCTAACTCTGCCAGCCGGTCAAGATTGACCACCGCATACTCGGTGCGGAAAATGTTGGTGAATCCGCGCTTCGGCAGGCGGCGGTGCAGCGGCATCTGGCCGCCTTCAAAACCGCGCATCAGGCTCGAGCCCGACCGCGATCCCTGTCCCTTGTGTCCGCGCCCCGACGTCTTGCCGGTTCCGGATCCCATGCCGCGTCCAATGCGCTTTTTGTTGCGGTTGGCCTTCTTCGGCGCTCGCAGATTCGATAAGTTCATTTCCGTCCTCGCTTAACGCCGGTGCGGAATTCCACCGCCCGACTCGCATTAATTCAGGGAACAGGGTGTAGGGTGTAGTTCAAATCGCGGATGTCCGCGCACTGTTTTGCTACTCCCTATTCCCTACTTGCTACTCCCTGTTACTCAACAATCCGCACCAGGTGCGGAACCGTCTTCACCATTCCCCGGATCGACGGCGTGTCTTCCCGCACGACGATCTGGTTGAGCCGCGTGAACCCCAGACCCTTCACCACTCGCTTATGCTTCACCGGCGCCTGGATCACCGACCGGAAATACTGGATCTGAATCGTCGCCTTCTCGGCGGCCTTTGTCGCCTTTTTCGTCGCCATGGTTAGATCTCCTGCACTGTCTTGCCGCGCATCGCCGCCACTTCGGCGCGATCGCGCAGCTGCACCAGCGCATCGAATGTCGCCTTGATCACGTTGTGCGGATTGGCCGTGCCGAGGCTCTTCGTCAGCACATTCTGCACGCCCGCCGAGGTCATGACCGCGCGCACCGCGCCGCCCGCAATCACGCCCGTTCCTTCCGGAGCCGGCTTGAGCAGCACCTGTCCTGACCCGAACCGCCCCAGTACCTGATGGGGGATCGTGGTCTGCGTCAGGTTCACGCGCACCAGGTTCTTCTTGGCCGCTTCAATGCCTTTGCGGATCGCCTGAGGAACTTCGCGCGCTTTGCCCGAGCCGTAGCCCACCACGCCCGCACCGGGATCGCCCACCACCACCAATGCTGCAAAGGACATGTTCTTGCCGCCCTTCACAACCTTGGTGACGCGGTTGATCGCCACGACCTGATCCTTCAGGTTGAAGCTCCCGGAATCCAGTTTCTTCTTCAGTATCGCCATTCGCTTCCCTTCACTACAGGGTTGAGGGATCAGGACTTAGGGATTAACAACCTGTTCTGGTGCCGACCCAACGCCGGCTTTTCCGATCCCTAATCGCTAAACTCTAACCTCTGCTGTTAAAACTCGAGTCCTGCTTCGCGGGCCGCATCCGCCAGAGCCTTCACGCGCCCGTGATACAGATAGCCGCCGCGATCGAAAACCACTTTGTTGATGCCCTTCTCTTTCGCGCGCTCCGCGATCTGCTTGCCAATTTCTTTTGCCGCCGCAACGTTGCCGCCGGTCTTCGCTTTGCCCGCATGCGTCGACGCCGAAACCACGGTCACACCCTTCGAGTCATCGATCACCTGGGCGTAAATGTGGTTCAGCGAGCGGTAAATGTTCAGCCGCGGACGCTCTGTCGTCCCGGTGAGCCTGCGGCGAATCCGCGTGTGCACACGCTGCCGAATCTCGTTTCTCTTTCTCTGCGGAATCATCTCGTCTCTTCCTTCCTAAAAGCGAAGCTGCCTGGCAGCCTCGTTCGGTTTTTACTGCAGATCCTTCACTTCGTTCAGGATGATCGCGCTCGGCTCAGACGCCGCGCAACCGCGATCACTTGGCGCCCGTTTTGCCGACCTTCTTCTTCAGCTTCTCGTCGGAGTAACGCACTCCCTTGTTCTTGTACGGATCGGGCTTGCGCAACGACCGCATGTCCGCCGCAACCTGCCCAACCTTTTGCCGATCGATACCGCTGATCGTGACCCGGGTCTGTTTCGGATCAATGGTCGCCGTGATGCCCGTGGGCAGCGGAAACTCGATGGGGTGCGAATAACCGAGGGTGAACACCACCGTGTTCTTCCCCTTCAGTTCCGCGCGATAGCCGATGCCGACGATGTCCAGATCCTTCGTCCAGCCTTTGGTGACGCCCTCGACCGCGTTCGAGATCAATGCGCGCGTCAGGCCGTGAATCGCGGCCTGCGAATCGTTTTCGCGCACCGCATTGATGTGACCATCCGCGGTCTCGAGCTTGATGCCGGCAGGAATCACCTGCTCCAGCTTGCCCTTCGGCCCTTCGACGACCACCACGTTGCTGTGCACCGTGTACTTCACGCCGGCGGGCAGCGGGATCGGCTTTTTTCCAATTCGCGACATTTCAAATCCTTTATGGCTTGCGAGTCCCGGTGTCGCTTTGCTTCACCGTTCCACTGCAGCCTCGGGTGCACTTTCTTCACCCGTCCTGCTCTCAACCCCGGGCCATCGGCCCGGCCACTCCTGTTCGCATCAGCACGGATGGCACGCGAAGCGCGCTTCCCGCTGGACGCGCAGCCCTCACCAGATTTCGCAGAGAACTTCGCCGCCTACGCCTTCGCGCCTGGCCTGGCGTCCGGTCATCACGCCCTTCGGGGTGGTCATGATGCTGATGCCGAGGCCGCCCTGTACCCGGCGGATTTCCTCGCGGCCGATGTAGACGCGGCAGCCCGGACGCGAAATGCGTTCGAGGTCGCGAATCGCCGCTTCGTTGTTGGCGCCGTACTTCAGATACACCCGCAGCACCGCGCGCCCGTTTTCTTCCGTCGTCTTGAAGTTCGAGATATAGCCCTCTTCCTTCAGGATGCGGGCAATCTCCGCCTTCAGCTTCGAGGCTGGAACATCGAGCTTCTGATGACGCGCACGAATCGAATTGCGAATCCGCGTCAGAAAATCCGCTACCGGATCGGTCAAACTCATCGTTTCTCCTTCATTCCCCGTTCGCTCCGCCCGCCCTGCTCACCTGAAGCGGAGAACCAGCGAAAATGTTTCTTGACCTTCAGCCTTCCGACCTCCGGTCTGAACTGTTGTGCGGCCAAAGGCCGTGTGTCGCTGGACTCGCCGTCCTTACCAGCTGGACTTGATCACGCCTGGAATCTCGCCCTTCAATGCCAGTCCACGGAAGCACAACCGGCACACACCAAACTTCCGCAGGAATGCACGGGGCCGTCCGCACAGCTTGCAGCGATTGTGCTGCCGGCTCTTGAACTTCGGCTTGCGTGCATCTTTCACTCGTTTTGCAGTTGTTGCCATAATTCGTCCTGATCCCTTCGCCTTACGCCGTCTGCCGGAACGGCATCCCGAACTGCCGCAGCAGCGCGCGTGCCGAGTTATCGTCCTGAGCCGACGTCACAATCGTGATGTTCATGCCCTTCAGTTTTTCCACCTTCGAGTAGTCGATCTCCGGAAAGATCAGCTGATCGCGGATGCCAAGCGTGTAGTTGCCGCGCCCGTCAAAACTCTTCGTCGAAACGCCGCGAAAATCGCGCACGCGCGGCAGAGCCACCGAGATGAGCCGATCCAGAAACTCGTACATGGTGTCGCCGCGCAGTGTGACCATGGCGCCGATGGGCATGTTCTCGCGCACCTTGAAAGCCGCGATCGACTTCTTCGCCCGCGTGGTCACCGGCTTCTGCCCGGCAATCGCTGCCAGATCGGCCGTCAGCGGATCGAGCATCTTCGAGTTCTGCGTCGCCTCGCCGAGGCCCATATTGACGACGATCTTTTCCAGCCGCGGCACCGCCATCGGGTTCTCGAGGCTCAGCTCCTTCTGGAGCGCGCCCTTGATTTCCTTGTGATACTTCTCTTTCAGTCTCGCTGCCATTTCTCTCAACTCGATTCTCATTCGGTCTCGGGTTAGCATTTGTGCCGTTTACCGTTACGAATGTCTTTTTCCTGGACACCTGCGTCGAAGGCGCGTACGCCTGGACGGCAGTCCTACTTTTTGCTCTTCGCGGCGATGGTTCCGCCGCACTTCTTACAAATCCTGACCTTCACATCGCCTTCAAACTTATGACCCACGCGCGTCGGCTGGTTGCAGCTCGGACACACCAGCATCACGTTCGAGCGGTGCACGGACGCTTCCTGTTCCGCGATGCCGCCCTTCACGCGCTTCTGCGGATTCTCTTTCATATGCTTCTTGATCACATGCACATGCTCTACCAGCAGCCGCCCCGTGTCGGGAAAAACCCGAAGCACGCGGCCCTTCTTGTCGCGATCGCTTCCGGAAAGCACCTGTACCGTGTCGTTACGCTGAATACCCAAACTCGCCATAATCTCTGTCCTCTGCGTCTCGTCCGGCTTACAGAACTTCCGGAGCGAGCGAAACAATCTTCAAAAATTTCTTCTCGCGCAGCTCGCGCGCTACCGGACCAAAGACGCGCGTCCCGACCGGCTCGCCTACATCGTTGATCAGCACAGCGGCATTGGTATCGAAGCGGATGTACGTCCCGTCCCGACGCCGCGTCTCCTTACGCGTCCTCACCACCACCGCTTTTACCACTTTGCCCTTCTTCACCTGACCGTCCGGCGAAGCTTCTTTCACAGCCGCGGTGATCACGTCGCCGAGACCCGCCTTCAACCCACTCGCGCCGCCCAGAGGCAAAATCATCTGCAGCTTGCGCGCGCCGGAATTATCGGCGACCTCGAGCATCGTTCTCATCTGCACTGCCATGGCAATCTCTCCTTCTCACCGTCGCGGTCCTCACTGCTGACGCCGCGATCTTCCCAACCTGTTCCTGACCGATCGAGTTCCTGACCGATCGACCCCAGGGCTTACTCCGCAGCGACCGCCGCTTCGGCTTGCTGCACCTCGGCCAGTGCCGAGCGCCGCACAATCTCTTCCAGATTCCACCGCTTCAGCTTGCTCAGCGGCCGAGTCTCGCGAATCCGCACCACATCGCCCACCCGGGCGGTGTTCTGCTCGTCGTGCGCGTAAAACTTTCTGGTCGAACGCACAATGCGCTTGTACTTCGCGTGCGCCTTGCGCATCTCCACTTCGACCACGATGGTCTTCTGCATTTTGGTCGAGGTCACCTGCCCGACCTTCTCGTTGCGGTGCGACTCTTTTTTCGTTGCCGCTTCCGCCGTGTTGTTCGCTGTTGCGCTCATCTTCTTAACCCTTCTTTACGCTCGAGGAGCGTGAAGCCTTCTTCTTGGTCGCCGACGGCTTCGCGGTCGACTTTCTGGCCGTTGGAATCCTGCCGCCGGACTTCCGGCCAGCCGCCTTTTTCGCCGCCTTCTTCTTTGCCGGCTTTGCAGTCTTCTTCTTCGCGGGCTTCGGCGCGCTCGCTTCCACTTCAGCCGCGTCCGCGTGATGCTTCGGCGCTACCAGCGTATGAATCCCCAGCTCGCGCTCCCGTGAGATGGTGTTGATCCGCGCCACATCCCTCTTCAGCTCGCGCAGTTTCTTCACGCCCTCGGTCTGTCCCAGCTTCATCTGGAAACGCAGCCGAAAGAGCTGCTCCGCCGCTTTCCGCCCTTCCAGCGCCAGCTCGTCATCGCTCAGGTTGCGTATCTTTTCCACTTCCATCGTTGCTCTTCTCTCCGGCCGGACCCAGTACCAGGATCCCACCCGCATCTCGAACTCTGCTATCTTTCCGATCTCTGCCAAACGATCGCTCCCGGCTATTTCGCTGCCACCGTGACCTTCGCATCGTGCCGCTGTACGAACTTCGTCTTCAGCGGCAGCTTGTGCGATGCCAGCCGCATCGCTTCCTTCGCCAGATCCGCCGACACGCCTTCCATCTCAAACAGCAACCGGCCCGGGCGAACCACCGCAACCCAGTGATCCGGTGCGCCCTTGCCTTTGCCCATACGGGTTTCAGCCGGTTTCTTGGTCACCGGCTTGTCCGGAAACAAACGCAGCCAGATCTTGCCGCCGCGCTTGATGAAACGTGTCATGGCCACGCGGCTGGCTTCAATCTGCCGGTCGGTGATGTAGCCGCACTCCAGAACCTTTAGCCCGAAGTCGCCGAACGCCAGCTCGCTGCCGCGCCACGCCTTGCCCTTCATCCGCCCGCGCTGCTGCTTGCGATACTTCACTTTCTTTGGCATCAACATAAGAAATCCTTCATTCGCTCCTGGCTACCAGCCGCCTTTAGAAAACCGATGTGCCCACAGCGGCCTGCGGCTCGCGCCGCTTCTGCTGATAAATATCTCCGCGATAGATCCACGTCTTCACGCCGATAATCCCATACGTCGTGTGCGCCTCAGCAAATCCGTAATCGATATCCGCCCTGAGCGTATGCAGCGGCAACCGCCCCTGCAGATACCACTCCGACCGCGCGATTTCGTTGCCGTTCAACCGCCCGCTCACGCGCACCTTGATGCCTTTGCAGCCAAAACGCAGCGCCGAATCCACCGCCTTGCGCATGGCGCGGCGAAAGCCCACGCGCTTTTCCAGCTGCAGCGCGATGTTCTCGGCCACCAGCTGCGCGTCCAGCTCCGGCTTGTTCACCTCAAGAATATCGATGAACACGTCGCGGTTGGTCCGCTTCTGCAGCTCGCCCTTGAGCTTCTCGATCTCCGCGCCCTTGCGCCCGATCACGATGCCCGGCCGCGCGGTGCGGATCATGAGCCGCAGCTTGTTGCCCGGCCGTTCCACTTCCACCGAGCTTACGCCGGCTGCCTTGAGCTTCTCTTTCAGTTCACGTTTCAGGTGAACGTCTTCGATGAGCAGGCGGCTGTAGTCCTTGGTTGCAAACCAGCGCGAGTGCCACGGCTTATTGACGCCGACCCGGAATCCGTAAGGATGGACTTTCTGTCCCATAATTTCCCCGATCCTCTATTTCTTCTTCGCGGGCTTCTTCGCCGCGACTTTCTTTGCCGGCTTATGAGCAGTCGCCTTCTTCGGCGCCGCCTTTTTTGCCGTAGACTTTCTGCCTGCTGTCTTCTTCGCCGCGGCGCGCTTGCCTGGTTCCGCAGCCGAATCTTCACCGACGCGATGTACCAGCCCCTCGGCATGCGCGCGCTCCGCCACCGAGATGGCGATGTGCGAGAGCCGCCGCTGGTAACGGTAGGCCCGCCCCATGGGGGCCGGACGGATCCGCTTCATGCGCGGTCCATCGTTGGCCACCGCCGTCTTCACGTACAGGTTGTCGATATCAACATCGAGTCCCTGTTCCTGGCTCAGGTGGTTGGCGTTCTGCAGCGCCGAACGCAGCACCTTCTCCACCATCGGGGCGACTGCCTTCTTCGTGAAAGCGACCGTGTTCAGCGCCTCTTCGACGCCGCGGCCCTTGATCAGATCGAGCACCAGCCGCGCCTTCTGCGGCGATACCCGCTGAAATCGCGCTTCAGCCCGAAATTCCCGTGTCTGTGCTTCCATTCCCTGACTCCAAACTTTCTCGCCGCACCGGCTTGCCTGCTGCCGGCGGCCGGCTGCTTTACCTGGGCCTTGCTACCGTTTCGGTTGACGCGGCTTTCATCGAGTGCCCTTTGAACAGCCGGGTGGCGGCAAATTCACCCAGCTTGTGCCCCACCATGTTTTCTGTCACATATACCGGCACAAATTTTTTACCGTTGTGCACCGCGATTGTGTGTCCGATCATGTCCGGATGGACCGTCGAGCGACGCGACCAGGTGCGAACTACTTTCTTGTCGTTCGAGCGGTTCATCGTCTCGATCTTGACCATCAGGTGCGTATCGATAAATGCGCCCTTTTTTGTCGACCTTGCCATCTTGAGATCCTCTTTACTCCCTGCTTCTCGCTAACCGCTTTTGAGCCGACCGAACTCAGCCAGCCGGTTCTTAGCTGACCGCTTTATTTGCTCCGTCTTGCAATGATGAACGCATCGGTCCGCTTGTTGTTTCTGGTCTTGTAGCCACGTGTCGGCTGGCCCCACGGTGTTACCGGATGCCGTCCGCCCGACGTCTTGCCTTCGCCGCCACCGTGCGGATGGTCGACCGGGTTCATCGTGACGCCGCGGTTGGTGGGGCGAATGCCCTTCCAGCGGTTGCGTCCCGCCTTGCCAATCGAAACGTTTTCGTGATCGGTATTGCCCACCTGCCCGATCGTCGCCATACAGTTCACCAGTACCCGCCGCGTTTCACCGGAAGGCAGCTTCAGCAGCGCGTACTCGCCTTCTTTCGCCACCAGCTGCGCCGAAGCGCCTGCGGAACGCGCCATCTGCGCGCCCTTGCCCGGCCGCAGCTCCACGTTGTGCACCGTGGTGCCGGCAGGAATGTTCTTGAGCGGCAGCGCGTTTCCCACCAGAATGTCGGCTTCCGGTCCGCTGGTCACCGTCTGTCCAACCTTCAGCCCCACCGGCTGCAGAATGTACCGCTTCTCGCCATCCGCGTAGCTGATCAGCGCAATCCGCGCTGAACGGCCGGGATCGTATTCGATGGTCGCAACCTTGCCCGGCACGCCGTACTTCTCGCGCTTGAAATCGATCAACCGCAGCTTCTGCTTGTGGCCGCCGCCGTGATGGCGGATCGTCAGGTCGCCCGAGTTCCGGCGCCCGCCCGTCCGCAGCTTGTTCGTCACCAGCGGCTTGTACGGCTTATCCGTCGTGATCTCGTCCCGCACCAGCGTCGTTTGAAACCGCAGCGTCGGGGTGATCGGTCTGTATGTCTTAATCGGCATCTTTTTCTTCTCTCTGCCCTGCGGCCAATAACTATCAGCTACTGGCTATTCCCTGCTGGCTGCCTTCACAGATTGTTCACGTAATCCGGCATCTTCTCGCCCGTTTTCAGCCGCACATAGGCCTTTTTCCAGTCAGGACGATAGCCGGAAAACTTGCCACGACGGCGTTCCTTGCCCGCCATGTTCACAGTTCGCACCGCGCTCACCTTGACCTTGAACAGCGCTTCCACTGCCTGCTTCACCTGTGTTTTCGAAGCCTTCGCATCCACTTCAAATACCAGCGTGCCTTCGGTCTCTTTTGCGGCGAGTGCCTTCTCGGTGATCATCGCCCGCTTGATGACGGTATAAGTGGTCGCCATCACGCCACCGCCTTTCTGCCCTTCGGCACAGACTTCTTCAGCGATTCCTGCAGCTTCTCAATCGCAGGCCGCGAAAAAATCACGCGCTCGGAGCGCAGCAGATCGTATGGATGCACTTCGCTGTTCAGCATTAGCTCGACACCGGCCAGATTGCGCGCACCTTTCAGCAGGTTGACGCCCAGACTCTGCCCGTTTTCGACGATCAGCGTCGAGCGTTTTGCTTCGAGCACATTCAGCGCCGCGCGATAGAGCTTCGTTTTGGGCTCTTTCGCTTCGAGCGATTCGACCACCGTCAGCTTCCCATCGGCCAGCTTCGTCGCCAGCGCCGAGCGCAGCGCGCCCAGCAGCTTCTTGCGAGGGAACGCATACTCGTAGCTGCGGGGCTGCGGCCCGTGTACCGTGCCGCCATGCCGCCACAAAGGCGACCGGATCGAACCAACGCGCGCCCGGCCCGTGCCCTTCTGCTTCCAAAGCTTCTTGCCCGCCCCGGAGACCAGTTTCCGATTCTTCGTCGCAGCGGTGCCCTGGCGCATGGCAGCGCGGTAATGCTTCACCGCTTCCCACAGCAACGCCTCGTTCACCTGCCCGAAGACCTCATCGGCCAGCTCGAGCGAGCCAACCTTCTTTCCTCCGAGATCCACTACGTCAATATTTGCCATCGTCTTCTCTTCCAGGTCACGGCTTACGCCGCGACTCTCGATTCCTTCACAATTCCTGCAGCCGTGAGGCCGCGTCCGCCTGGACGGCCAGTCCCTATTTTTTCTTGCCTGTCGCCTTCTTCGAAGCCTTTAGCGGATCGACCGTGCCCGAGCCCGCAAATCCACGGCGCTCGCGCGGTGGCGCCTTCGCCTTCGTGATCAGCACATATCCATCCCGCGGTCCCGGCACTGCGCCCTCGACCATGATCAGGTTCTCGTCGAGATCGATGCCGCGAATGCGCAGGTTCCGCACCGTCACTTTGTCCACGCCCATATGCCCCGGCATTCTTTGTCCAGGAAACACGCGCGACGGAAACGACGAAGCGCCAATCGAGCCCTGCACCTGAAACATGTGTCCGTGCGACTTGGGACCACCACCGAAATTGTGCCGCCGGACGACGCCTGCGAACCCGCGGCCCTTGCTCGTCCCCTGCACGTCCACATACTTCTCGTCCGAGAAGATGTCCACCAGCACCCGATCGCCAGCCTTGACGCCGTCGGTCCCGGTCTCACCCTCAGCTGCGGGTTTAGCGGCTTCAATCGCCACTTCCTTCTGTAACCGGACCGGCGCAACGTTCTGCTTCGCGAAGTGTCCAGCCTGTGGCTTCGTGACTTTGTGCGCCTTCACAAACTCGACGAGCCCGATCTGTGCAGCATCGTAGCCGTCCTTCGTCGCGGTTTTCAGCTGGGTTATGACGCATGGCCCGGCCTGCAGCACCGTAATGGGGTGCACTTCGCCGTTGTCGTCGAATACCTGCGTCATCCCGATCTTCTTACCCAAAATTCCGTTAACTGGCATATCTTCCTCTCCTCATCATGCGTTGCCGACTGCATCGCACTGCCGGAATTTTTTGAACTGCTGGATCCTTCGCGCTTCGCGCTCAGGATGATCGCGTCGGGCTCAGACGCCCGACAAACGCGATCACTTCTCAAACGCCTTAATTTCGACGTCCACGCCGGCGGGCAGATCGAGCTTCATCAGCGCGTCCACCGTCTGCTGCGTTGGTTCCAGAATGTCGATGAGCCGCTTGTGCGTGCGAATCTCGAATGCCTCGCGCGACTTCTTGTCCACGTGCGGGGAACGCAGCACGCAGTACTTGTTCTTCACCGTCGGCAACGGAATCGGTCCCGCTACCGTCGCGCCCGTCCGCTTTGCCGTGTCGACAATTTCTCCCGTCGACGTGTCAAGCACCCGGTAGTCGTAAGCCTTCAGCCGGATTCGTATTCTCTGTCCAACCATTTTGTTTTTCTTTCTCTGGCCGGCAACTCATCCTTGCGAATGAGCCGCCGCCTGATTTCCGCGTCCTGGCTTCTGCGCGCAAAGCGCGCGTCCGCCTGGACGGCTAGTCCTACTTAATGATTTCCGAGATCGTGCCTGCGCCCACGGTCCTGCCGCCTTCGCGGATCGCGAAGCGCAGACCCTTTTCCATGGCCACCGGCGTGATCAGCTCGACTTCCAGCTCCACGTTGTCGCCCGGCATCACCATCTCCGTGCCTTCCGGCAGCGTCGCCACGCCCGTCACATCCGTCGTGCGGAAGTAGAACTGCGGACGATACCCCTTGAAGAACGGCGTGTGACGGCCGCCTTCTTCCTTGCTCAGAACGTAGACGCTGGACTTGAACTTCGTGTGCGGCGTGATCGAGCCCGGCTTCGCC
>DASXDF010000022.1:0-103192 GCA_036490815.1 Acidobacteriaceae bacterium | reverse complement strand
AAGCCTCGGCAACGTTGGCTCTCCGTGGAGCGTTCAGGGCATCGGCGATTTCAACGGAGACGGCAAAGCCGACATTCTGTGGCAAAACAGCTCGACCGGACAGCTTGAGATCTGGTTTATGAACGGGACGACGGCGCTGAGTCATGGATTTCCCGGCACTGTCCCCGCCCCATGGACTATCCGCTCCGTTGGGGATTTTAATGGCGACGGCAAAGCCGACATCCTGTGGCAGAACACCAGCACCGGGCAGGTTGAGATCTGGATTATGAACGGCGCCGCGATTTCCAGCACCGGAGGTCTCGGGAGCGTCTTTCCTCCATGGAACATCGTGGACGTGGGCGATTTCAACGGAGACGGCAAAGCCGACATTTTGTGGCAAAACAGCTCGACCGGGCAGGTGGAAATCTGGCTCATGAACGGGACCGCGGCGCTGAGCCATGGAATTCCTGGCTCTGTGCCCGCCCCGTGGACCATCCACGCGGTTGGCGATTTCAACGGAGACGGCAAAACCGACATTCTGTGGCAAAACAGCTCGACCGGGCAGGTTGAGATCTGGCTGATGAACGGGACCGTGCTCTCCAGCACGGGAAATCTCGGTAGCGTCTTTCCTCCATGGAGCATTGCGGGGGTGGGCGATTTCAACGGAGACGGCAAAGCCGATATTCTGTGGCGGAACAGCTCAACCGGGCAGGTTGAGATCTGGCTTATGAACGGAGCTACGGCGCTGACCCATGGGAGCCCCGGCGCACCTGACTCCACCTGGCAGATCGTTGGCCTGGAGTAACGAAGATGGCAGGTAGGTGAACCCTCGCGCCAGCGTAAGGCTGCAAAACAAAAACGGGGCACGGAGAAAGGTCTCCGGCCCCGTTTGTCGACGGAGTCGATCAGAAGTAATACTTCAGAGCCAACTGAAAGAAGCGCGGATCCGGCGTGTAGTTTCCGAGGAATGCGTTGCCCGTGATCTGCCCTCCGATACTCGAAGTGGACGTATTCGAAGGCGTACCCCAGGAGGGCGTGTTGAAGACGTTATAGACATCGGCGCGGAACTGCAGATATTGGCTCTCAAACGTCGTGAAGTTCTTCGTCAGCGTCATGTCGATTCGCTCGTAGCCAGGGCCCGAAATCTGCGACCGCGGACTTCCGAGATAAGGCAGGATGTTTGCCGCCCCCGTGATGGGCGCGGTAATGCTGCCGGGCAGCGGTGGATCCGCAAACGAGCAGGGGTTGTACCAGTTCGCGCGGTTACGAACCTTTGCCGGGCACGTGATGGTTGAGTTGCTCGATGGCGCCGCACCGCCCCCCTTATATGGATCGCCGATCAGATAGGGATAAGCGGACGCACCGTTTACGGTTGGCGTGTTCGAGCCGACCGTAAACGGAAAGCCCTTCTGCGTCCGGAACAGCACGGTTGAGTTCCACCCGCCCGCCAAAGTGTTCGCGACGCCTTTGTGATCGCCATACCTGCGTCCCACACCGAAAGGAAGCTCATAGGTTCCAGCAAAATGGTAGCTTTGGCGAACGTCGAACGGAGAATTCCCATAGTCGATCCGGAGCCCAAACACCGGATACATGCGATCGCCGCCATCGTTGTTGCTGGGGAGAGGTTCGCGGGCGTCGTCAAGACTGTGCGACCAGGTGTAGTCAGTAAGGAAACTGAGACCATTCGAGAAACGGCGCTGCAGCTTCGCCTGGAGACTGTTGTAGTTTCCGATGGCTGCAAACGCGAGCTGATGGATGTTACCGTTGAAGGCCGGGTAGGGTTCGGTGCTGATGCCGCTGACTCCCGGAGGCTCCAGCGCGGTCCATCCGTCCGGCCAGACCACGTCCGAAAGATGACGCGACTCGGCGCCCACATAGCTTATGGTCGCAGTCGTGTTTTTTGCCACCGCATACTCAACGCTCAGGTTCTGATTCATTGTGTAGGAGGTTTTGGGATTTCGATCCCAGCCAGTAAGGGTGGGCGCGGTCGGAGCCGAGGCACCAGCAGCGGGACCGGTTGCCAGCTGAATCGTATCTCCCGGACAACTGGCAGGGCTGCATCCGTTAGTAAACCACTCCTGCTCAAGATCGAACGGATAGTTTGCACCCAGATTGACGTAGTTCCCCAGGTTTTCGAGGCCGCCGTAATAGAGGCCAAATCCGCTTCGAACCACCAGCTTATCCATAGGCGCATAAGAGATCCCCAGGCGTGGCGCGAAATTGAAATGCTGGGGATTGATCAGGCCCCGGTTGCTGGTGAACTGGACCGCAATGTTATCCGCACTGAGTTCGCTGGTATAGTTTGTGCCCAGCGTCAGACCTCTTTTCGCATTGGGGAAAACGTAGACGCCACTGGCACCCGGGGCATTGATCGCACTGGTTGGATAAAACTCGGCCTGGTCGTCGTTGCGTTCCACGGGGGCCGAGAAGAAGTCATACCGCAAGCCCAGATTCAGCGTGAGCCGCCGGCTGGCTTTCCAGTCATCCTGGATGTAAGCGGCTCGGTACCAGTGACCGTTATTGGTTGGCGTTGGAGCGGAAACGAAGGTTAGCGACATCTGGTTGGCAAAGAAGTCGGCTAATCCGTATCCCGATGGGTAAGGGCTTCCCTGCCACGCAGTAAGGCCTCCTCCATAGTTATAAGCACCTTTGCCAAAGGTGGGCTGATATACGGAGTAGCGCACGTTCTGGAACTCCACGCCGAATTTCAGTGAATGATTTCCAACGATCCGGGTTGTGTCATCGATGATCTGATAGACGTTCTGCCCTTCCGGAGAAGGCTGGAACAGCGGCGGCCCTATCTCTGGGAATTCATTGACATAGATCTGCGGCAGGCCTCCGTTGCCCAGCGCCGCTGAATAGGGAGCGAGCCCTCCGAGGCCATATTCAGAATCGAGACTGCCGTTATTGAAGCTCTGCTGGAACCAGGCATAAGACCCCCAGTTATAGGAGAACCTCGCCTGACTAATCAGGCGCGGCGAGAAAACATGGTTCCAGCTGAAGACCGCATTCTTGGCATAGTTTTTGAAGGTCCCGTCATTGTCGGTTCCCCCGCCGTCAAAGATCGGACCAAGTGGCGCAGCCACATACCGATCCTCATGCGACCAGCTAAGGCGGCCGAACACCTGATCTGCGGCGCTGAAATTGTAATCAACGCGGATATCAAACTGGTTGGTATTGTCACGCACGGCCTGATTCCACGCGTAGTTGTTGTAGGTCTGGCCAGCCGGTCCGGTATTGGGCGCTGGATAAGCCGCCTGAAAAAGCTTGAGTGCGATGGGATTGATCTCTGACGGGCACATGACGTTTTCAGGGTTGCCGCATGCAGTGCCCAGATAATCGTTGTGGTTCACCCCGCCGTCGCTGTTCGGCTCGAAGACGATCCACGGCTGGGACTGCCCGGTCAGCGCAGGCGTAAGCAGTTCAGAAAAGTTGCCGGGCTGATTCCTCATCAGCGTGGTCGGCACGCTGGTCAGAGCCGGGAAGTCCTCCAGGATGCGGTTTCCTTCATAGTCGCCGAAATAGAAAAGCTTGTTTCTGACAATGGGTCCACCGATCGTCCCGCCAAATTGATTTTGGTGGTAGGGTTCCACCGTTGTTGGATGGGTGACGCCCGAGGCCCACTCCGTCGGAGTCGCTTCCCCAAGATCGTTGTTGCGAAGGTATTCCCACACGTCGCCATGCAGCTGATTCGTTCCCGACTTGATGCTCGCGTTCACTACGGCGCCGGCGGAGTGGCCGTATTGCGCACTGGAATCCGCCGTCTGAACGTTAAACTCTTCGAGCGCATCGGGCGGCGGCTTCACGTTGTAGCTGGCACCGTTGAGGAAATCGATGGAATTTGAGTTATTGTCGACGCCATCGAGGATGAAGTTGTTTTCAGTAGCCCGCTGCCCATTGGCAACGAAATCGCCATTGCCCTGGCCGCGGGATCCGTTCGAGGAATTGACGCCCGCATCCAGCTGAGCAAGAAACACATAGTTGCGCTGGTTCAGGGGAATGTCGTTGATCTGCGCCCGCGTCATCACTTGTCCGGCTGCGGCATCGTCGGTTTGCAGCAACGGAGTATCCGAGGCATTCACGGAAACCGATTCTGTCCGGCTCCCCACCCGCAGTCTCACGTCGGCCTCCAGACGCTGCCCCACCTGCAACTCGAGACCGCTTTTGGTGACGGTCGCAAACCCCTGCGCCCCAACCGTGAGCGAGTACTGACCGATCTTCACGGGTTGAAAGGTGTAAATGCCGCTTCCGTCGGTTTCAGCCTGAAGGGTGAGGTTGGTGCCCACGTTTGTGAGCCGAACCGTCGCATGAGCGACCGCCGCTCCCTGTGGATCCGTGACCGCACCGGTGATGGCACCCTGGTCTAACTGACCCAACGCAGCAAAAGGGAGGGCCAGAAGAATGACAATCAGGCAAGGTAAATACCGGCACCCTGAACGAACCATTGCTCCGCACCCAAAACATTCGGCCATGAAACCTCCAGAAAAATTCATTCAATTTGCGTCGGCCGCGATAGGGCGCGCGCAAAACGAGAGTCGAGACCCGGAATTTGCCGGGTAAGCGTTTTCCCGGACCGCTCAAATTGCACCGGCAAACCAACGTAGGGACCGAATACAGCCTTGTGAAGTAAGAAACGGTTTCCCACAGTTATGGTTACAACCAAACTATCGTTAACAATTTAATTAACAGACTGCTTTGCAGCGACTTGGCTGATGATAATTGTGGCTGCGAACGGGCCGCCTGGAGTGCCGTTAGCAGGCCGGAATCCGCAGTTTGACCTTTCCGGTAGCTTCCGATAGCGTTTGAGAGCCGGGTTCAGCAACGGCAGAAGTTGAAATTACGTTTTCCCCAGCCTGTAAGCCAGCGGGATTTGAACCGAATCCAGGTTCATCGGAAAACGGATACTTTCTCAGGAAGCCAAACCGCGGCGTGGGCAGCGCCTCCAGGGTTTATGTCGATTCCATCAGCCACCGCGAAGACACCGGGGCGCGGAAGTTCTGACGAGAACAGTTCTCCTCGTCCGAAACCAGCCGCCGCGCCACCGGAAAATTCTGCAAACGCTGCGGATTCGCCCGACAAAGATGCTATTGGCCGGGAATTGCATCAGATTCTCGCCAGCCACTGGTTCCATGCGAGTAAGCGAAGTCAGGAATTTCTGAATTTCGTGGTTCGGCATCGCCTGGACGAAAACAGCGAGCCCCTGAAGGAACGGACGATTGGGACCCTTCTTTTCAAGCGCCCGGCGAACTATGCAACCGGAGACGACTCTGTCGTCCGTGTTCAGGCCGGGGAGGTGCGGCGACGCCTGGATCAGTATTATCAGGCGCCGCCCGCTGAAGCTCGGGTGCGCATTGAACTTCCACTCGGCTCCTACACGCCGGAATTCAGCTGGCTCTTGCGGACCTCTGCGCCGCCCGGCAATAGTGTGCAGGTGCCGGACTCCATTCCTGCGGTGGAGGCTGCGCCTTCGGCGCCGCCTCCCGCTTTAACCAAGCGCCGTGCGGGCCGGTTGATAGCTTTAATTGCCGTCGCCGCTGTCGTTCTGTTAGCCACAGTTTTCTGGGTCCGCCACACAGCATCTGCCGAGAGCGCTTTGAATCGCTTCTGGTCTCCTATCCTGGCTACCCCGCGACCACTTTTGATTTGTCTCCCCGAGCCGGTTCTATATCGGCCCTCGATTGCGCTGTATAAGCGCCACGAGCTGACCCCACACGAGTTTGACAGCGAAGTCGATCGGATGAACGGCCGTCCTCATCTGCTGCCTGACGAGAAAATGAAGTGGGGAGATATGGTTGAGTTCACCGACTTCGGCGTCAGCAAGGGAGACGTGAAGGCTGCTTTTCGACTCGCTGCTGTGGTAACTCGTCTGGGCAAAGATAACGAAGTCCGCGTCGGAAATGACTATGGATGGGATGACCTGCGGAATGGCCCTGCCATCGTGATTGGAGCTTTCAGTAACCCGTGGACGATGAAACTGATCTCAGGCCTCCATTTCTCATTCGTTGAGGATCACGGGGTTTTTCACATTCAGGAGCAGGGCGCTCAGGACCGGTCGTGGTACGACGAACTAGATCGCAACGCCGCGGTTGCCGTTGACTACGGACTGGTGACAAGGTTAGTGAACTCAGGCACGGGTCAATTTACGGTCGCGATCGCCGGCATTACCGCCCCGGGATCGGAAGCTGCCGCCGAGGTTGCAACGAGTTCAGATGACCTGCAGAGAGCCCTTGGAAATACAGACTGGGCGCGAAAGAACGTGCAAATCGTTGTCAAAACATCAGTCACAGAAGGGGTCGCCGGTCCGCCACAGATTGTTGCCCTCTATCTTTGGTGATCCTCACGGTCCTCGCCGGGGCTTCTGCTCCCTTATAAGGCGACTCCAGTCAGTTCCGCAGATTCACGACAAATGTCGTAACCTGCCGCAGACGCTTGTCCTCGTCCTCCTGTTCCTGTTGGGAATATTTTTTCTCCAGCTTCATCTCCGCCTGCCCACGCTGCTTATGGCCGGTCCGCCAGTAGGCGAGCGCCAGATGATAGTGAGCCTGTGAAAAATCCGCTTTCACTTTCACAGCCCTTTCCAGATACGAGATGCTGCCTGCCCAGTCGCCTCCATCCTGCAGGAGCAGACCCATCTGGTAGTTTGCATTGGGAAGGTCGGGATTTGTGGCCAGAGCTTTGTTCAGTAGTTTGCGTGCGCGAGTTGTCTCGCTTTCCGCAGAGCCCTTCCTTAGCAGCATCGTAGCCGCGCTGGTTGCCGCCGCAGCGTCTCGCGTATGCGTTTCCGCGTAACGTATCAGCACATCGCAGCGCGGCTCCGCCTTATCCGTCGGCGCGGTGCATGCCATCCCCAGCACCGCGGCATAAAACGCATTGCTCGAATCTGCTTCCAGCAGATCCGCAAAGACCGGGATCGCCTCCCCGTACCGCGCGCCTCCATAGTAAGCAGCGCCCAGTCCAAACTTCAGCCGAGTGCTTCCAGGAAAGTTCACGGTTGCCGCCTCAAATTCGCGGATCGCTTCGTCAAACGTCCAGTGGCGCAGAAACTCCGCGCCCAGCTGCCAGGCATTTTCTTCGCTGGGTTCCAGTTGTTCCGCTCGCATGAGGTGTTCGACCGCCTCTTTGTACTGACCTTCCTTCTCCGCGGTTTCCCCCAGCAGCGACTGCGCCCGCGCGGATCCGTCCGCGTCTGGAAAGCGGGAAAGCATGTTGTGCGCTTCGTTCGTGAGATTGGCCGCCAGCAGTGCAGTGATGCAGTCCAGTTGCAGATCGGTATCGTCCGGCTTCAGCCTCACGGCTGTCACGAGCGCCATTGCCGCCTTAGCCGCCTGGTGAGTCTCCATGTACAGCCGCCCGAGGCTCTGTTGGGTCGAAGCATTCCCGGGCTGGAGGCGCGCAGCTTCCTCAAACTGTATGAGTGCGGATGCGTTGCGATGCAGAGCGTACAAAGCTGCGCCCAGGTTGGCGTGTGCTGCATCTGAGGAAGGCTGTTCGTGCACCGCCGTCTCCAAATACGGGAGCGCACGGGCTACCTCATCGCGTGAGATCAGGAGCAGCCCCAATGACTCATCCACAGCAAAGATTCCCGGGTGCGTCCTGTTGAGTTTAGTGAGGAGAGCCTCAGCCGTCGCTGCGTCGCCTCGATCCCTGGCAGCCATGGCTGCCTGAAATTCGCGTTCCGCATCGGGAGAGATCTGCGCAACCTCGCCATTGATAACCGCCGGAACCAGTGCGGCGAGCACAAGTGACAGAAGAGTCCCGATTAATTGGCCGAACCGCTTTCGCACCGCAGATTCCAGGCGGCCCATCCAACCTTTATCGCACATCTGTCGGCTCGCCGGGCCCTCAGTTCCGACTCGGCGATCATGCCTCCAAATCTCGGGAAATGCGAGGGGAATCACGCTGAGTGGATCCCCCTCTACGGACTATGGTCTCCTCAGAACGCGTAACGAAGCGAAAGCTGGAAGAAGCGCGCGTCCGGCGAGTATTGCTGCAGGTTGCGTGGGCCGGTGATATTGCCTCCGCTGGCGCTGTCGTTCATATTGCTGGGTTGCCCCAGCGACGGTGTGTTGAACACATTGAATATGTCGGAGCGGAAGGTCAGGCTTTGTTCGCGATAGATATGGAAATCTTTGAACACCGACATATTCACGCGTTCGTATCCAGGACCGACAGCGGTGTCGCGCCTGCCGCCGCCGTAACCCAGCACCGAATTGAGCGCCGTCACATAGGCCGGCATCGCATAGCTCGGAAGCGTGGCATCCGTTGAGGATTTAGGGATGTAGTGCTGCGGCTCGTTCACCGGATCGTTCGCGTTCCACGGATTCGCGAACGAACACGGATTGAACCAGTGAGTACGATTCCTGACCGACGAGGCGCAGTTCGAACCGCTGCCGCCCGCCGAGTACTGATCTTTCACCCTGTATGCGAAGGGGCCATTCTCGAAGCCCGCCGCGGTGCTGACACCCGATGGCGAAACCGTGAAGAAGTTGCCCGTTTGCGCGACAAAGGTCGCGTTGGCCGACCATCCACCGACGATCTCGTCGGCCACTCTGCTCTGGTTCAGATAAGCGCGCCCCCTGCCAAACGGCAGCTGGTACAGGCCGGTGAAGGTAAAGCGCTGGCGCGTGTCAAAAGCCGGCTGCGAGTAGTCGAGATTGAACGGGATCAGGTTGGTCTGGCGGAAATTGCCGTCACCGGTGCTTCCCAGCGGCGTCACCGCATCATCCAGGGCATGCGACCAGGTATAACTGGCCAGCACATTGAAGCCCTGCGACATGCGTTTCTCCAGCTTGGCCTGCAGGGCATGGTAGTCACTCATGCCCTCATAGCCGGTGTAGGCCGATCCGCCAAAATGCGGCAGCGGGCGGGCGTTCTGAATGCTGTTGCTCGGGTTTTCCAGCGCCATCGACGAATTGGGATCGATGTTGATCTGGAGGTGGCGCGACGTATCTCCCACATAGGAGACAGTACCCACCATATCGCGGGTTATGCTGCGCTCTAACGAGAGGTTCCAGTCTTCGGTGTAGGGAGTCTTTACCGAAGGATCGCTGCCTCGCATCGTCAGATAGGTGACGTCGGACGCGAAGCCGTTGGCGATAATGGAACTGAAACCGCTGTCAATACTGATACCGTCCGTCGGACAGTTATTAGCGCCGCAACTTCCCGACGGGAAGTTGCCGTTGTACTGGAACGGATAGTTCTCGCCCAGGTTCGGCCAGTACCCGGTACTTTCCAGGCCGCCAAAAAAGATACCAAATCCGGCGCGGATGGCAGTTTTCGAGTCCATCGACCACGCGATGCCGATACGTGGCGCGAAGTTGTCGTGCTCTGCATTCAGCAGATGTGGATTGGAGGTATACACCAGCGCGATGTTGTCCTCGGCAAGTACCTGGTCGAACCCGTACTGGGCGATGATCGGCGCAGCATACGATTTCGCTTCGCTCGGGATGAGATATTGCGCCTTCGCGCTTCCGTATCCCGTGGTCGTGTTTAATGAAAGCGGCCCGGTCATGTTGTACGAAGCCTGATAGCCGCCAACATCCTGGTAAGGCTGGAAGAAATCCCACCGCACGCCCAGGTTCAGCGTCAGGTTACGTCGTACGCGCCAGTCATCCTGGACATAGGCCGCGTTGTTCCAGCGCTGATCGCCGTTGGTCACTTCGTTCGACAATCCCGCGCTGTTCTGTGAATCCAGCAGAAAATCCGCCACGCTGTATCCGGTGTTGGTGGCCTCCAGATTACTGGTGTATTCGCCGTTGTAGTAATACTGTCCGCGCGACTGCTGCGGCTGCAGGGTAGAGAAGCGAATATCCTGGAAGCTGACACCGGCTTTGATAGCGTGATTTCCGATGATCTTCGTCACATTGTCCAGAATCTGGAACACGTTGTTATGTTCGTCCGTGGTCGACCAGGTTGGGCTGCCGAAGCTGGAGATAGCCACCGCATTCTGGAAGTTAACCCAGGGCAATCCGCCATTCAGCGGGGCCGTTGGAATGCCGCCAAATCCAACGCTTTGAGCAAAACCCAGATTCGCTGCATTCGGATGCTGGAAGCCCGTGTGCAGATAGTTAAAGCCGAAACGCGCTTCGTTGGTGAGCTTTGGATTGAAGACATGCGTCTCCGACCACATGAAATTCGCGCCGTAGATCTTCTGTTTGCCATCGTCGCCAAAGCCGCCGCCATCAAGGATCGGGCCCAGCGGTGGAGTCTTGTAACCGACTTCATTCCAGTAGCTGTAGCGAGAGTAGGTTGTGTCCTTGCTGGTAATCGTCGCATCCATGCGAGCATCCCACTGGAAGGTGTTGTCAACAATGGGGCGCACCACAACGTAATTGCTGTACAGCGCTCCGTTGTTAATATTCGGCATCGGGTAATAATTCAGCATCTTCAGTGCAGTCGGGTTGAGAGTGACCCCGGCAACATTGCTGGTGCAGTACTGGCTGGTCACCATACAGTTATTTGCAAAGGCCACGGGCGCCGCGCTCGGAGTCTGATAGTAGAGCTGCAGCGGAGCGCTACCCGAAAGGCTGGTGTTCAACAGTTCGGAAAAGTCGCCGGCACGCTCCTGCACCGTTGGGACCGACTGTGTACTGGTTTCGTTGAACACCACGCGATTCGCCTGTGCGTCGCCAAAAAAGAACAGTCGATTTTTCAGGAACGGCCCGCCCAGAGTAGCCCCGAACTGATTCTCGTGATACGCGGGAACAGGCTGACTCCGTGGATCATTCCAGGAGTATGTGTCAAGCGCTGTGTTGCGCACATATTCCCAGGTGCTGCCATGAAAATTATTCGAACCGGACTTGATGCTGGCATTGATAACCGCGCCGGCGGAGTGACCGAACTCCGCGGAGTAATCGCTGGTCTGCACTTTGAATTCCGCGAGCGCATCCGGCGGAGGCTGCGCCACATAACTGGCGCCGTTATAGAAGTCGACGACATTAGCGTTGTTATCCACGCCATCCAGAATGAAGTTATTCTCCTCGGCGCGCTGGCCGTTGGCGTTGAAGTCTCCCTTGCCCTGGCCGCGCGAACCTTCCGGCGGGGTTGCGCCCGGCGCAAGCTGCGCGATGTACACCCAGTTGCGTCCGTTCAGCGGCACGCTGTCAATGGTCTGGGTATCCATCACCTGCCCTACTGAGCTTTCCTGGGTTTGCATCAGAGGAGCCTGCGTTGTCACTGTCACCGTTTCCGTCGAGGCACCCGGCTTCAGCATCACCACGACGTTGAGCGTTTGCTGCAGATTCAGCCGCAGATTGGTCTGAGTCGTGGTGCCGAAACCGGGCGCGGCCACCTTAACGGAATAATTGCCAATCTTTACCGGGGAGAAAACGTAGATGCCCCCGTTGTCAGTTCTCGCATTCAGAACCAGACCAAGGTCGACGTTGGTGAGGGTGACGCTCGCGTTGGGGATTACCGCGCCGGAAGGGTCCTGTACAACTCCGGTAATTGTGCCCTGATCCACTTGTCCAAACAGTGAAGCCGAGGGGACTGCGACTGCCAACAGGGCGAGAATCGCGATGAACCACACACTTTTGAATTTCATGGGTTGCCTCCAAAAGGTCATGCTTTCTACCGAACCTGAAGTTGGGGAATCAGTTCGTGAATGTCAGTTCTGAGCCGGATCGTAAACATGTACACGATTACATTACAGCCCGATCCGTCTTCAGCAATGCAAACTAATCCTTGTCTTTTGGGGTTGTCAAGCCTTATTTTTGGCGTAGGAAACCAAACCACGATATTCGGAGATGGACAAATCAGTCTTTCGCACACGGTTACATTGCCAGCCTGACCTGTTCGTCAGGAACGCCAATTTCCGCCATGGAGAATTGCCGGTGGCCATTTCAAAGGCGCACACTACGCTTCGACAGTCCATCAGAACAATTTCGTCCGCTCGTTCCGGCGCGTCGTCGTCGCTGCCACGCCAGGTTGCAGAAACCTGCTAAAGGAATTCATGTCTATCAGCATGCGGGAAATCGCGAAGCTTGCAAACGTATCCAGCGCGACCGTCTCGCGCGTCATCAACGGCTCCGATCTCGTCACCAAAGAAACCACCCAGCGCGTCCAGAAGCTCATCCGGGATCTGAATTTCGTTCCCAATCGCAGCGCCGTTCACCTCAAGAACGGCAAGAGCCAGATCTACGGCATGATCATCCCGGATCTGAACAATCCCTTCTTCACCGAAACCATCAAGATTTTCGAGGAGCTTCTGGTCGAAAACGAGAAGGAACTTCTGGTCGCGAATACAGATTTTCACTCAACCCGTACGCAGCGCTCGGTGCGACGCATGCTCCTGCGCCGTGTGGATGGCGTCGCGCTGCTCACCTCGGAACTAGAGGCAGCCGCGCTGGAATCGCTGGTACAGAACCGAATTCCCGTGGTCACAACGGATCATTACCGCACCGGGCCCGGCATCAGCGACATCGTCATCGACTTCCCTTCCGGGATGTCCCAGGTCGTCGCGCATCTGAAGCAGCTCGGCCACAGTAAGCTGGGGTTCATCGGCGGAACTCCGGGCCTCGTCACCTCCCGCGTGCGGCGCGAATCGTTTCTCGATGCTGTGGTCAAGCAGGGACTTACTTCCTCCGAGGGCTGGATCGTCGAGGGCGATTATCGCATTGAAGGCGGTTCGGCAGCCATGGCTCGCATCCTGGCGCGGTCTGACGTTCCCACGGCAATTGTCGCTGCCAATGACCTGACGGCCATTGGCGCGTTACGCACCGCGCATCAGCAGGGCCTGCGCATTCCCGACGACATTTCCATAGCGGGATGTGACGACATATCGATGAGCGACATCGTTTATCCGCCTCTGACCACTCTGCGAATCTCGCGGGAAGAATATGCCCGCCTGCTTTTTGAATCGCTCCGCGCCGGAAGCGAAGACCTCACCCGACCTGGCCGGCACTATGTACTCGCCACCAGCCTGGTAGTGCGCCAGTCCACCGGCCCGGCTCCGCGCAAAGCCGTCCGCACTCGCAATCGATAGTTTCGGGAAGAATCGTCCGTAGAAAAAGAATTGAATTCTTTCGTGTACCCGATTACATTGCGGGATCAGGTGGCCCGCATGCATTCTCGTTCCCTGCTTCCTTCGTTGCGCCTTTTCCGTCTTCCCCTTTTCGTCGTTCTCGTTGCGGTAGCCTTTGCCCACGCATCCGCTGCCGAACCACCGCGCCTGATTGAGAAGGATGGCCGCTACGCGCTCCTGGTTGACAGCAAGCCCTTCCTCATCCTGGGCGGCCAAATTCACAATTCCAGTGCCTGGCCCATCGAATTGCCGCAGGTTTGGGAGTCCATGGCAGCGCTGCACGCCAACACCGTCGAAGCCCCCGTCTACTGGGAGCAACTCGAGCGGCAACCTGGTAAATTCGATTTCTCCAATGTCGACGCTGTGATTGATGGCGCGCGCGCACACAACCTGCACGTAGTTCTGTTGTGGTTCGGCACCTGGAAGAACGGCAACATGCACTACGTTCCGGCCTGGGTCAAAAACGATACGGCGCGGTTTCCTCGCATCATTCGCCCCGATGGGCAGCCGATCGACGTGCTCTCTCCGCTCTCAGAGAACACCTTGAACGCGGACAAGGCAGCCTTCACGGCACTGATGCACCACCTGCAACAGACCGACGGCGACCAGCACACAGTGATTCTCATGCAGGTAGAAAACGAGTCAGGCAATGTCGGAAGCGTGCGCGACTTCTCTCCGGAAGCCAACCGGCTCTTTGCAGGGCAGATCCCTGCCGAGCTGCTGCAGGCGACGGGCAAACAACCGGGCGCCTGGCAACAGGTCTTCGGTGGTGATGCCGACGAAATATTTCAGGCGTACTACCAGGCCAAATACATCAACGAAATCGCGGCTGCCGGCAAACGCGAATTCGCAATTCCCTGCTACATCAACGTCTGGCTCGATTACCCGGCCGCGGAACTTCCTCAGCGTCAGATCGATCAGCCTGGAATCGGCTATCCCAGCGGCGGTGCGGTACAGAAGTTAGTGGGCTTATGGAAAAAGCTCGCTCCCTCCATCGACATGATTGGTCCGGATATCTATGCCGACGATTCGCAGTTCTATCGCGAGACGATGGATACTTATCGCCGTCCCGACAACCCACTTTGGATTCCCGAGACCGGCCGCAGCGACAGCTTCGGCAAGTTTTTCTTCTACGCGCTCGACCGTGGTGCGATTGGGTTCTCGCCCTTCGGCGTGGATCAGACAGGATGGAACATCCTCGGGGATGAGGCGTGGACTGCGCACGCCAGGAACTTCGCTCTGATCGAGCCGATGGATCGCGAGATCGCCCAGTTCGAGTTCGACGGGCAACTGAAAACCGCGGTTGAGGAGCCCGGCCACGCGTCACAGGAGCTTGACTTCGGCGCCTGGCAGGCGACTGTCTCTTTCGGCTTCCCGCAACAGGATGGCCGTCGGGCGCCGGGGACTAAAGACGCGCACGGCGCTGCCCTTGTTGCTCAGCTCGGCCCCGATGAGTTTCTCGTCTGCGGTGTCGATGCGAGCATCGTCTTCCATCTCCCCGGCAAGCTGCCATGGATTCGCAGCCAGATTGTCACCGCCGAGCAGGGCACCTACGAGAACGGCGAGTGGAAGCCGGTTCGGATGTGGAACGGCGATGAAACCGACCGCGGCCTCTGTTTCCACGGCAAACCTTCCGTGGTTCGTGTGACCATGCAGAAGTTTTAGCCACCGAGATCGAGGGGCCGCGCGGCCCTCAGAACCCTGAGTAGTGTGCCGTCACATACAATCTTGCTGACTGATCTTCACTTCTCCACTCGCATTCACTCTGCTGTGCGCGCGCTTCACTCGCGGAGCCGGGTCGATGCCCGAACGCTATGGTCTGGAACGGATTCGACTACTTCATCGCGACGGCCTACCTCGCCGGGTTGCTCGCGCTCGGCATCCTGGCAGGGCGCAAACGCGAAAACTCCAATCAGTTTCTGAATGCGAGCCGATCGCTTCCTCTGTGGATCTGCGTCGCTGCGTGCATCGCAGCCAACTGCGGCTCGCTGGACGTCATTGCCATGATGGCACTCGGGGCCCAGTACGGCGTTCTCGCCTGCCATTTCTACTGGATCGGATCCGTGCCCGCATTGGTAGTGGTCGCATTCTGGCTGCTCCCTGCCTATGCTCGCGGGCGCTACCCAACAATCCTGGACTTTATCGCCCACTATTATGGCGGCCCTGCACGCTCTGTCGTCGCACTTTGCATGGCCGCTATGATGCTGCTGCTGGCCGGTGTCTGCCTCTGCGCCGTCGCCCAGACCCTGACGGCGTTTCTCGGCTGGACCTTTGGCGCTGGTGTGCTGATTACTGCCGTGGTGGTGCTCTTTTATACCTGGATCGGCGGCCTGCGCGCCACCATCTATACCGAGCTTCTGCATTTCGCCGTAGTGCTCGCTGCCGTTGTCCCGCTTTTTTTTCTGTTAGTGCGCGGCTTCGGTGGATTCGGCCCGCTCATGGAGCGCATCCCGCCGGCCCGGCTGCACGCCTGGCGGGTTCTTCCCTTCTTCGCACCGGGTGCAACCATGGATCAGGTCGGCGTGGTCTTCGGCCTTGGACTCGTTCTCAGTTTTGGATTCTGGAGTACCGATTTCGTGCAGATGCAGCGCGCTCTCGCAGTGCGCCGTCCGGCCGATGTGCCCTTCGTTCCCCTGTCCATCGCAGCCGCGAAGATTGTTTTCGCAGTCCTCATCGTGCTGCCGGGCATTGCTGCACCACTTGTTTTGGGCAGCCATCCGGTCACCAACTGGAATACCACGCTGCCTTCGCTGATGCTCCACTACTTCCGACCCTCATGGGCGGTCGTGGGCCTTATGGGACTGGCCGCCAGCCTCATCTCCACCTTTGCTAACAACGTCGCCGGCTTCAGTTCCGCCTGGGTGCAGGGCGTTTATCAGGTCTGGATTCGACCGCGCGCCTCAGACCGCCACTACTTCTGGATGGGACGAACGACTACCGTTCTGGCTGTGGTTCTCTCCATCGGCGCCGCTCACTCGGCTCTCCATTATGAAAGCCTGATGGAGTACATCCAGATGATCCTCGCCACATTCAATGCGCCTCTCTTTGCGCTGGTGGCGCTGGCAGCAGTGACGCCGCAGCGCGCTGCCGGTGGAGGCCTGATCGGATTGTTTGCTGGCGTTGCCGCGGCCGGGTCGCATCAGGTGCTCGTCTATGCCGGGCTGCTCCACTACGGCAGCCGCATGACCGCGGACTTCTACGCTGCAATCCTCAGCTTCATCATCACGGCAGCCGCCGTTTTGCTTTTTGGCTCGCTCCCTGCGCCGA
Source organism: Acidobacteriaceae bacterium (assembly GCA_036490815.1). Taxonomy (GTDB): domain Bacteria; phylum Acidobacteriota; class Terriglobia; order Terriglobales; family Acidobacteriaceae; genus Palsa-343. The sequence goes on along the minus strand of DASXDF010000022.1, from coordinate 86,925 downwards.
CGCTGGCGGGGTTGCAGCAGCCTCGGCCCGCCGGTCGCCTCCCCATCTCCGTCACTCGACCAACCCTGCTCTGGGCTCTTCTAGTGAGCGCTGTTTGCATCCTGCTGAATGTGGTGTTCCGCTAGACGCATGGACCGTCTGCGCGGCGCCGCCTGCGATCGAGCGACAACGTCAACCGTCAGCCGAAAGCCTCCAGCGCATCCTTCAGCCGCAACGCGGTATCGCATCGAGTTCCGCCAGGAGCGCTGCTTCCCACCAGCACCGCCTGCGTGGTGCCCTCCGCCCACGCGATGAATGTGTTCTTCCCGGGCGATGCGATCCGACTCATCTCAATCCAGGTGTAGTAGGCGTTCATCTCCGCATCGCGCAGCGAGCCCTCCGGATCCACCCCTTCCGGATCCGCTGTCCGCAACATCTCGTTGAACGGTTGATAGCGACGGCGCGGCGCATAGCGCATCAACAGCGTCCGCGGCTGAGCACGGCGCGCCAGTTCGCGCCCTGTCCATTGTACGAAGCTCGTGCTGAACAACTGCGGTCCCGAACTCTCGGTGAACAGCTCGGTGTAGAACCTCGCCAGCACCGGATCTTCCGTCACCGACGCCGCATCCAGATCTTTCGCGCTCATGTTGGTCAGACGAGCCCGCATCAACTCCGCGCCGCCACTTCCCCCGGTTGCTACTTCCTCCATCTTCGCGAGGGTCCGCTTTCGCAAACCATCCAGCGCCGGATAGCTGATACTGACCGCGCCGGCTATCCTGCCGAATTCCTGCGTCCAGGGCACGCCGCCGTCAACGTACCAATGCGCATAAGCTTCCTGGGAGTCCTTTGCATGCCGGCTGAAAGATTCGAATATCTGTTGCGGCATGTCCCCGGTCTGGAGAGTGGTCAGCAGCACCCCGCGTGGCCTCAGCTTTGCTAACAGCGGCGTCGTTGCTGCCTGGCCACCCCGGCCAAACACCACCATCGTGAGGCGATGCGGATACGGCATCTGATCCTCGATCGCCGCGAAGAGTTTCTGCGCCGCTCCACGAAACGCATCGATCTGTCCGCTGGACCACAGATACGCGGTCAAATCTGTAATAAACTTCGCCGGCGACACCACCCAGTCCGATTCCTCCAGATGGGCCGGGATGGACAACTTCCGGAAAGGTGCAACCAGCGCCGCAAACTGCCCTGCATCGAGATGCTCCAGGGCGTCGCATTGGCGACGCAGCGACGACACCTCCGCCGGAAAACTCGTGTCCAGCACCAAAATCTGCTGCAGAAACGAAGGGCAAATCGCAATGGGAAGATGCTGCAGCATCTCCAGATGATCAACCGCAAAGTCGCGCGCCGCGGGTGGATACCGGGCGAAGTCTTCTGCACGCAGCCTCTCGGGCTTCACAGCAGTTCACCAATGCAGTGCCCGGGCGACGTCGTCGAAAACCCGAGATGGCATCCGATGGTTGGAACCAGATCGATCGACTGAATCGGCCGCTCCACCACTACGTTTTGCCGAATGTGCGGTCCAAGCGCCAGCAGCCATGTAGTGCGAGCCAGCGCGCCGCCCGTCCGGTGGTGCTGAAACCCGTTTCCAGCCGGATCTTCGTCCGAGTCCCGTCCAAAATCCGGAAGAATATATAAGGTCGTGCGGTCCTTGTAGTCCGGATTGGTCTGGATCATGCTCCACAGTTCCGCGCAAAGCCGGTCCGCTCGCTGGATCGCGTCGACGTACAGCGAGTACGCTCCCGCGTGAGCAATATCCATATCGTGCAGCGTCAGCATCAGCAGGGACGGTGCATGTTGGCGCATCAATTGCCCTGTAATAAAGATGGAAAGCTCATCGGCGCTGTCCAGCGTCTGGGCATGACGCACGAATTCTGCCACAGAAATACTGAGGGTGGACTCCAGCATGTTCAGGTGCAGTTCGCGGTCCTGCTCCGATTCGGTCGGCTGATACACGGGCATTTCATAGTTATCCTGCAGCAGGTGAGCCAGACTGTCGGGATCGTGCCGCCCATTGTTCAGCGCAGCGCTCAGCAGCCGCTTGGGTAGGATCACTCCCGCTCCGAAATTCGGACCGAAGGCCGCACTGCTGCTGCTGCCGATTCGCTGAAACCCGTTACTGGGAGCGATCACCCATGAGTCGGTCGAAGGCCTTCGCAGGCCTTTGCGGAAATATTCAAATAAGGTGGGATTGGGCGGCGGCGCCGCGATGAAGTTGTCGAATCGCTCCCAGGTACCCGTCACAATGCTCGCCGTCGCCACGTAGTGTCCGAGGATTCCCGCATTCACAACCTGGCTGAAAAATGTGCCCTGCGGCAGCAGTTCTCCAAGCAGGTGCGGGATGTTGTGCTGTCCGTCCTCGGCAAACGTCTCACTGTCCCGGGCGCCGCCGCCGAAGGTCACCAGAACCGTCTTCGGCGCAGGTGTCAGCAATCGCCGGGTCATCGGCGAGGCGAAGCCACTGGTCGGCCTGGCCGAGATCAGCCCCAGGCCACCCTGCAGAAACTCCCGCCGCGAACGCGAGATCAGCGCGGGTGAATGAAGGCGGCGCGACAGCATGCCGCTAAGTATCGCGCAAAAATACGCCTCCTGGAAGTCAGTTAGCCGTCGCGCCTTTCTTCTCGTGGAAAACCATGGCTGGTGGTATGCTTCCTTCTTTCTGCATGAAGTCTGGCTGGTTATGGGGTTTCCGCCCGGTTCGCTGCGCCGCTGGAAGAGGTTTCGAGGAAATTGCGGGACAAAAGAAACGGCATAAGGCACATTGATCTGGCGGAAATGCAACTCGCATCGAGCGAGACTGCGCGACTTATCAACCGGGATATCGTCCTTGAGCTGATTCGTGCCAGTCAGCCGATTTCGCGCGCCGACCTCGCCCGGCGTTCCGGCCTGGGCCGGAGCACGATCTCGCAAATCGTGGAACAGCTCATCAAGGAAAACTGGGTTCGTGAAGGCGCGATGGGCTCATTGCCGCGTGGCCGCAGACCCACTTTGATCGGCTTGAATGAGGATCTGGTAGCGATCGCTGTCGACATTCATCCCAGGCAGGCGAGTGTCGCGCTGGTCGACTTGAACGGCCGCCTGCTCTCGCGCTGGCCAGTTTCGCTTACCTCCGACCCAGCCACTTCCATCCGGCTCATCATCGACAGCATGCAGCGCCTGCACCGTTCGGCTCCTCGCAAGTCGACGGAAGGGGTTGGCATCAGCCTGCCGGGAAGGATCAATCCTGCGACAAATCGGCTGATTTTTGCGCCCAATCTGAAGTGGCCCGATTTCGACATCAAGAAGATCATTGAAACCAGGATGGGCCTCCCGGTGATCATGGAAAACGATGCAACCGCTTGTCTGTTGGCCGAGCTAACTTTCGCCCGCATGGATGGAATCCGCGATGCTGTCCTCGTTGCGGTCGCCGAAGGCATCGGCACCTGCGTCCTCACCAATGGCCAGCTCGTTTCCGGGTACAACGGCATGGCCGGCGAATTTGGCCATGTTCCCATCGACCCGAATGGCCCGCGGTGCGGATGCGGCAAGAAGGGATGCTGGGAAGTCTTCGGTTCGTGCCGCGCCGCTCTGCGCTATTACCGCGAGCTCCATCCCAAAAGCCCGGTGGTCACCTTTCAGGAAATTCTCAACCTCGCCGAAGAAGGCGATTCGATCGCCGCCCAGGCTCTCACCATGCAAGCTCAAGGCATCGGCCGCGGACTGCGGATCATCATCGCGGGCCTTTCTCCCAGCACCATTCTCATGGCCGGCGATATCACTTCGGCCTGGCATCGTTTTGGCCCGGTTCTTGAGAAGGAGGCGATCGACCTTACCCTGGCCGGAAGCTCGCCGGTGATCCGGCCGACCCACGAAGGCGAAATCGCCCGCCTTCGCGGCGCGGCTGCTCTCGTATTTCAGCGCGGTGCGCACCGCACAGCCGCCACCCTGCAAAACTAAAGGCGCTCCGCGTCACCGTACGGCGATGCCGGCCAGCAGTCCTCCATCCACCACGAAATCGCTTCCCGTGCAGAATCCCGCTTTGTCTGAGGCGATAAACGACGCCAGCTCGGCCACCTCCTCCGGCGTTCCGATGCGGCCAATGGGGTGCGCCGCTCCGAAGCGTGCGAATGCTTCTTCTACGGGAGTGTCCGGCGAAAAATGTTGAGCCGATCGGGCCAGCATTGGCGTCGCCACCGACCCAGGACTGATGGAGTTAACACGGATGCCATCCGCGGCATGGTCCAGCGCAAGCGCGCGCGTCAGGCTGTGAATCGCACCCTTTGAAGTTGCGTAGGCTACAACACCCGGCTGGCACGCGTATCCCTGGACCGATGCCAGGTTGATGATGCAACCGCCCCCGCCTTTCTTCATTTCCGGGATCACCGCACGCGCCAGCAGGAAGACACTGGTGACATTCACCGCAATACAGCGATTCCAGGTCTCCACATCCGTTTCCAGCACATTCCCAAACGGATGAATCGCCGCTGCGTTGACCAGGATATGGATTCCACCGAGCCGGCCAATGGCTAAGTCGACCAGGACATCCACAGATGCAGAATCGGCCACATCGCACGGCTCGACGGACAACGATATGCCCCGCTGTGCGGCGATGGACGACAATTCGTGATTCGCCTGCGCATCGATGCCACAGGCGAGGACTCGTGCTCCTCCAGTGGCAAGGCGCACGGCGATCGCGCGCCCGATCCCTGTGGTTCCGGTAACAATCGCGGCTTTTCCGTCGAACTCACCCATGTGCGTTACCTCGCCGCTCTGCCGTTACGCTGAGTTCCGGCAGTGCGTATTGCAATCCGCGGATCGCCCCTCGCAGCTCTGCCAGGCCTTTGAGTCGTCCCACGAAGGAATAGCCGGCGTTGCCTGGCTTCCTTACGTCGTCTCCCAGCAAATGGCCGTGATCGGGGCGCATCGGAATTTCCCAGTCTGCGCTGCCCAGCGATCGGCGGCGCGACTCCTCTTCAAGCATGATGCGGAGGATGCCAATCATATCGGAGCTCCCGGAAAGGTGCTCGGATTCGTGGAACGAGCCGTCGGGTTCACGCCGCACCTGGCGCAGATGCAGGAAGTGAATGCGCGAGGCGCACGCACGTGCCATCCTCGCCAGGTCGTTATCTTCCCGCGCGCCCAGAGATCCTGCGCAGAAGGTCAACCCATTTGCCCTGGAATCGTAACCCGCCAGGATTTGGCGAAGATCATCGGCGGTCGATACCACCCGCGGCAGCCCGTAAAGCGAAAACGGTGGATCATCCGGATGAATGGCCAGCGACAGGCCAAGTTCTTCCGCCGCGGGAAGCACGTCGCGGAGAAACGCAATCAGATTCGACCGGAGATCCTGCGCGGTCATTCCGTCGTACGCTTCAATCGCCTTGCGCATCGACTCGCGGTCGTAGGACGACTCGGAGGCAGAAAGCCCCGCGATCAGCGTGCGTTCGAGACGAGTAATGGTTTCCGCTGACATCTGCTCGAAACGCCCGCGCGCCGCTGCGAACCGCTCTGCGGAGTAATCAGCCTCTGCGCCACGCCGCTGTAGAACGAACAGATCGTAGGCCGCAAAGTCGACAGCATCGAAGCGAACAGCGCGGCCCGTCGAAGGAAGCTGCCACGCAATGTCGGTGCGCACCCAATCCACTACGGGCATGAAGTCGTAGCAGATGATTTTTACCCCAGCCTGAGCAATAACCGCCATCGAGTCGATCCACGCATCGATGTACTGGCGAAACGGGCCGGAACGAAGCTTGATCGAATTGTGCATGGGGATGCTTTCAACCACCGACCACTCGAGGCCCGCTGCCTGAATAGCGTCGCGACGACGGGACACTTCTTCCGCGGGCCACGCTTCGCCGCGATAGAGATGGTGGAGAGCCGACACGATACCGGTGGCGCCGGCCTGCGCTGCATAATGCAGCGGTACCGGATCTTCGGGGCCAAACCAGCGCCAGGTTTCTTTCATAAGTCTTTTCCGGTTTTGCCGAAGCCGCTCTCGGCCGCCGCAGGTGCAATGTGGGAGCGAAACTTCAACCTTCCCCGAATTCCCAGACGCAGGCGATACAACGGGCCGCCAACAAAAGCAGCCGCCGGATCATAGCCCACTGGCGCCAGCATGAGCGCGTTGCTTTTTGCGGCGGAGGTTACGTAAATCTCGTCCAGATCCGGTCCTCCGAACGTCAGCGATGATGTCTGGCTGGCTGGTATGTTGACGCGCCGCTCTCGCGCTCCGTCCGCATCGTAGCGCGTGAGACAACCGCCAAACCAGTGCGCGCACCAGAGGAATCCCTCGGCATCGACAGCCAGGCCATCGGGGATGCCTTCATCGCGATCGATTCGGACGAACACCCGGCGGTTGCTGAGCGCACCATCTCGCCTGCGCCAATCGTAGGCATAAATACAGCGGGCCACCGTGTCAGCGAGATACAGCGTGGTTCGCTCGGGAGCCAATGCAACGCCGTTCGAAAAGGAAATTCCCTCGTCGGCGATGTGCACTGCGCCGTCCGTGTCGATACGAAACAGAAAGCTGGGAGCTGAGTGGCCGTGCTCGTCCAGATGCCAGGAACCGGAGTAGACCCTGCCTTCCGGGTCGGCAGCGCAGTCGTTCAGCACGCATTTCTCGCCATCGGCCTCAGAGCCCAGCAGAACCGGCGCATCGCCAGGACGCCATAACCAGAATCCGTCGTCATTGGTGACGAGAAACCCGCAATCCCGCTGCTGGCAGAAGCCGCCCACCTGAAACCCGCCATGCAGCGTTTCATGAGACTTCTCGCGCCACCGATAACGGTAGAACCGGCGGCCTGTTATATCGGTCCAATAGAGTGAATTTTCCCGTTCATCCCACAGCGGACCCTCTCCGCACAAATTACCGTCGTCTGCGACAATCTCGATTTGTGTCGGCGACAGGTACACGTCCGGGAACGGAAAAGCGAAGAACCCGTATACGTGTTGCGACAAGCCAATGTCAAGTTGCTGTTGATTGAAAACGCGGCTATCAACGAACGATGCGTTGTTTTAATCCATAAAAGAACTCTGTGGATGATCGTTTTCTTGCCAATCGAAATATTGCCGTGCTATCTTGCTGCTGCCTCGAGTTTCTACATCACTCCTCCAAACAGGGTGACAGGATGGTAAGTCAGATATGCATGTTTCTCCGGTAGTCGACCTGTCGGAGGATGGGGCCCCAGGCCGTTCCCCGGTCTACGTTGTCTTTCTCGCCGCCGTCGCCGCCATCTCGGGTTTCCTGTTTGGCTTCGATACGGCCGTAATCAATGGCGTGTTGTTATTCCTGCAGCGGCAATTTCAGCTGACCACTTTTCAGACAGAAATTGCCGCCAGTTCTCTGCTGCTGGGGTGCCTGTTGGGTGCGGCCGGCGCCAGCCTCGTTGGCGATCGATTCGGACGCCGCAAATCCTTGCTGCTGGCGGCGATTCTCTTTGCGTTCTCCACCGTAGCGGCGGCCCTCGCAAATTCGCTCACGGTGTTTTCTGTTGCGCGACTCGCAGCGGGCCTCGCAATCGGCCTCTCCTCCGTTCTCACACCCGTTTACATCGCCGAGGTAGCGCCGTCGCGCAACCGCGGCCGCCTCGTCTCCATGAATCAACTGGCGATTGTGGTAGGCATCCTCGTCGCCTACGTCGTTAGCTGGGGACTCGCAGGGCTGGGCGATACAAGCTGGCGATGGATGCTCGGGATAGCCGCAATTCCCGCCGTTGCATTCTTCTTCGGCCTCCTGTTTATTCCGGAAAGCCCGCGCTGGCTCATCAGCAGCGGTCAGCGGCAACGGGGACTGCAGGTGCTGGTGCGCATCTATGGCGCGGCTCAGGCCAGCGCCGAAACAGCCGCAATCGAAGCCGCAGCCTCGAGCGAAGAGGGATCCTGGCGTGAAGTTTTTTCCAGCGCCATGCGCCGTCCCCTCACCGTCGCTCTCTTGCTGGCCGTGTTTTGCCAGATTACCGGCATCAATACGGTTCTCTATTACGGATCGATCCTTATCAGCGAACACGTGCGCGGACAAACAACCGGCACTGCGCTGATGGCCAATGTGGTCATTGGGGGCACCAACCTTATCTGCACGTTGCTCGCTCTCTATTGCCTGGACCGCTGGGGCAGGCGCACCATGCTGCTTACGGCTTCAGCGGGAATGGCCGTTTCGCTTTTGCTCTTCGTGCTGGCCTACCATATCTCCGGCATCTCCCCCGTGCTGATCCTCGCCTGCGTCCTCAGCTATACCGGCTTTTTCGCCTTCGCCATGGGGCCCATTCCCTGGGTTGTGATTTCAGAAATCTTTCCTACCAAGATTCGCGGACGCGCCGCTTCGATCGCAACTTCAACGTTGTGGACAAGCACCCTGGTGGTGACGCTGACCTTCCTTTCGCTCATTCGCTGGCTGGGCGTCTCCGGCACGTTTGGCATTTATGCGGTTCTTTCCGTGGCCGCGTTCATCTTCATCTGGAAGATGGTTCCAGAGACGAAAGGCAAGACTCTGGAACAGATCCAGCACGAGTGGGAAGCCTGATCCGGCGCTTCCCGTGGCAGCCCGATTTCCGCTGAACTCAATTCCCTGGGCGATGTACCGTATTTCGATCACCATGCATGTTCTTTTGCCCATTAAACGAACATTCTGCTATGATTCGTGTGAACAAACTGGTTACGGCGATGCGGACGTTTGAATCCTCTTTTCTCCATATCACCACTCAGACTTGCATGGACGCGGCCTTTCCCATGAACTTCTCCGGGCCCGCCCTCCCGAAAGGTCTGTGATGAGATTGCTGGCTGTCGATCTGGGAGGAAGCCACGCCGAGTGCGCCTTTGTGGAAGAGCAGACCATTCTCGCTCGGGAGCGGGTCACCATCTCCAATGGCGTTTCGCTCGAATCCACCCTTCCGGAAATTGAATCAGCCCTGCGCCGTTTGCTCACGCAAGGATCAGCACAGGGGATCGGATTCGGCTTTTGCGGGTTGGTGGATGCACCCAACACGCGTGTGTCTTCGACCAATGGCAAGTTCGTCGATGCGGTCGATGTTGATCTCTCTGCGTGGGCGCAGGATCGCCTTCAATTGCCCCTGCGCCTTGAAAACGACGCGCGCCTGGCTCTGCTTGGCGAGTTTTCTGCGGGCGCAGCACAAGGCGAAACCGACGTTGTGCTGTTCACACTGGGCACTGGTATTGGCGGAGTAGCGATGATGAACGGCAGGCCGCTCCAGGGCAAGCATGGCCAGGCTGGCGTGCTCGGGGGTCATGTCCCGGTCAGGATTAACGGGCGGCGTTGCACCTGCGGCGGCCTCGGATGCGCGGAGTCGGAAGCCTCAGGATGGGCGCTGCCTCTGGTATGCGCCGAGTGGCCTGGTTTCGCCACCAGCCAGCTTGCTGAACGCGAGATCAATTTCGAGAATCTCTTTGCCTGCGCCGCAGCGGGAGACTCCGTCTCTGCGGGGATTCAGCGTCATTGCCTGGACGTGTGGGGCGCAGCAGCCGTCGCGGCCATTCACGCCTTCGATCCTGAAGTGCTGCTCTACGGGGGCGGCGTGATGAAGAGCGCCGACGTCGTGATTCCTTCGATTCAGGAATACGTCAACCGCTATGCCTGGACGCCGTGGGGTAAGGTCCGCGTGCGCGCGGCGCAACTCGGCAACGACGCGGCGCTGCTGGGCGTGGTTCCGCTCTTTCGGCAGGAGAATGGCTTTGTACGATAGATTTCCATCCGTTGCTGCGGGGACGAGCGACGAATGCCTCGCCGGCTGGGATGCGATTGGCGCACGACTGCGCAGCAAAATGGGATCCCGTGGTGTGCTGGTCGTGGAGTGCTACCCAGGCGTTCGGCTGGGGGAAATCGAACACGCACTTCGATCGACCTTTCCCCACGCGACATTTCTGAATACAGAGACGCTGCTGCGCTCCCCTCGGGCCATCGATGCCATCCTTGCCCCGCTGCTTGGCGACGACCCGGTTTTCGGCCGCATGAACGGATTGGAGATTGCCAACTTCTTCGACCCGGACAAACTTGCCGCGGCCCAACAACAATGTGCTGCCGCGACTGAGAAGCATGTCGTCATCATCGGGACAGGCGCTTCCCTCGTTTGGCCGAACCCGACCCTGCTGGTATATGCCGATCTCGCCCGCTGGGAAATTCAAATGCGGCAGCGTCGCAACGAAATTGGCAACCTCGGCGCCGACAATCGAGACGAGACGCCGTCCCTCAAGTACAAGCGCTCCTTCTTCGTGGACTGGCGTTCCGCTGATCGGCTGAAGACCAGGCTCTTCGACAAAATCGATGTGCTGCTGGATACGAACGTGCCAAACCAGCCGAAGGCCATCTCCGGCGACGTCTTTCGCCGCAGTCTGCGTGCGATCGTGCGTCGCCCCTTCCGCGTAGTTCCCTTCTTCGATCCGGGCCCCTGGGGCGGTCACTGGATGGAACGCGTCTGCGGACTACCCGCCGATGGCGCACCCAATCATGCCTGGTGCTTCGACTGCGTACCTGAGGAAAACAGTCTGCTGCTGGCCTTTGGCGATCAGCGCCTTGAGATTCCCTCCATCGATCTTGTGCTCGCGCATCCGAAAGAACTGCTCGGGCACGATGTGGTTGGACGCTTCGGCGCTGAATTTCCGATTCGCTTCGACTTTCTCGATACGGTCGGCGGCGGAAACCTGTCGCTGCAGGTGCATCCGCTCACTTCCTACATCCGTAAGCATTTTGGGATGGACTATACCCAGGACGAGAGCTACTACCTTCTCGACGCTGAGGAGGGCGCCCGTGTCTACCTGGGATTGAAAGATGAGATCGATCAGACCGCAATGCTGCATGACCTGCATCGAGCCCAGACCGAAGACTTTGATTTTCCCGCCGAAAAATATGTCAATCAGTTTCCGGCGCGCAAACACGACCATTTTCTGATTCCCGCCGGAACCGTGCACTGCTCAGGCAGCGGCAGCATGGTTCTCGAGATCAGCGCCACACCCTATATCTTCACATTCAAGCTATGGGATTGGGGAAGAGTCGGTTTGAACGGCAGTCCTCGTCCCATCCATCTGGCGCACGGCGAAGCCAATATCCAGTGGGATCGCACGACGGACTGGGTGCGCCGCTCGCTTATCAATCGCGTCGAGCCAACCGCTTCCGGCGAGGGCTGGCGCGAGGAGCGAACCGGCCTGCACGAGCTGGAATTCATTGAAACGCGCCGCCAGTGGTTCACTGGAACCGTGCCCCACGATACGGAAGGCACTGTCAACGTGCTGAATCTCATCGAAGGGGACGAAGTTGTGGTCGAGAGCCCATCCCAGGCCTTCGAACCATTCGTCGTACATTATGCGGAGACCTTCATCGTTCCCGCCGCCGTGGGTCCGTACACCATCCGGCCAACACGCCCAACCGGTGACCGCGAATACGGAACCATCCAGGCGCGTGTGCGCGTTCGAGCCCAAAGCTAAGCGCCCCAGTACGCCGTCCAGGCGATCGCAGCCGGGTCGATGCTCACCTTGCCGTCAGCGGAATTGCGGCTGGCAGCACCGTCCACGCGCACCAGAACCGCTCCCTCGTCGAGTTTTAAGGGCAGCATCATCGCTTCCGGTGGCGCGACCCTGCTTTCACGCGCGAAGTGGACCTTCCACCCGCGGCGGCCCCATGGATCCGCTGTGAGTGAGACCCGACCGAAGCGCGTCGGGGAGCCCGCAAGCGAAAATGGCAGGCGGTCGCGCAAATCCGACGGCAGGATGCCATCCAGAAGCCGCAGCCTCTGTCCATCTTCCAGTACCAGCATGTGGCGCAGATAGCGAATGCACTCCGCACTCGCCCAGTTGTGCGGCATGTCGCCCCAGTTATCGCCAATCAGAGCCTTTTGCAGCGGCTGCTCTTCGCGCCATGCGCGCAACGGCGATGCATGATTCAGGAACCCGGTAAAGGTGCGATGCGCCCACGTGCGCAAGCCGGCCCACAGGTACACCTCGGCAACGAATGCGGCGTTATAGTTCCATACCGCCTCATGCCGCAGCCATCCCGTCTCGGCAGGAATATCTTCCTGCGTACATGCCTGCATCAATGCGATGTGCCCGCGAACGACGGGATCGTCTTTGGCAAAAATCTCTCCCGGAAAAATGGCGTGGGAGAGCGCCCACTGCGCGCTTTGCGGCCGCGGCCGATCCCACGCGTCCTGACTGAGCTCCGGATCCCCGCGCATCAGCATCGGAAGATAGCGAAAGCCGCCCGGATCCTCGACCATCTCCTGACGTGCGACCGCGTCGAAAGCCGATCGTAATTCCCGGTAAAAGCCATCGGCGCGTGCCAGCTCCGGCAGCTGCAGCTTTTCGTTCGCTGCCGCAATCGCACGCAGTGCAGCCAGCGACCACACCGTGTTCGTGAAGTCATAGCGCACGCCCGCGATGCCACCGTCAGGAAAACCCGGCGCCAGCAAACCATACCGGCCGTTCGGCGAATTCCCTTTCCTGGCATCATCGCGAAGCTGAATCAGAAACTCAATCGCATGCCCGACGTTCGGCGCCAGCTGTCGCAGCAGATCCCAGTTCTGGTTCAGTTCGCAGGCGCGCACCAGCGTGAAAATGGCAATCGCTGTGTCTTTCCAGTGCTCCTTGCCACCCGACGCAATGATCTGCCCTGTGGATACCTGCTGCTTCCACTCGGAAAGCAAGCCCTGGTCCGCAGCCTCGTCGAATCCGAGATAACGTGCCGCCTCCAGGATGAAGTTGCCGTCGACGATCCACAGCCCGCGATACACCGTCGGCCCTACTTCAAAAACGAGCTTGCCATCCTTGACCTCGCGGGCCTGCTGGATGTTGCGCGCGCACGCGGTGAGAAACTCGCCCTGCTTGCCCGGAATGGACCACGCGACCGGCGCATGGAAGGCATGCCAGTCCTTCCACCAGGCGCGGGCTTCTTCCAGCAGTGTGTCCGGAGCAATCGACGCGTCAAGTTGCCCAGCTTCCTCCTGCGGCATCCGGAAGAAGTAGCGGAGCGGTCGAATGCTCGTCGCCGTCCCATGCTCCAGCGTCAAACGACAGCCGCCTTCTTCGGGCAGCCAGGAAATATCGTGTGCGGAATTGTCCTGAGGAATGCATAGCATCCATGGCCGGGAGCTCGCGTCACGCACGACCGTCGTCACGACCCCATTTTTCTGCGCCAGATTGTATTTGCTGCACGAGCGAATGCGCACCAGGGGAATCGCGACCACATCTTGTTTGCGCGCGCGAATCTCCATCAGCACGTTATCCACGCGCCCCTCACCCGCATGGCGGGTAGCAAATGCGATCAGCTCCACGACAGCGTTGGGGCGCTCGATCACGGTATGTACGATCGGCACGCCAGGAGCTTCCATTTTCTGGCCAGCCCAGGTATCGCGACGCATGCCGGCCAGCGTGAATTCGACGATCGTTCCAAATTGATTGATCGCCGCAAACTGGTCGCGCGGAAAGTCGTAACGCAGGTCGCCGTATTTTCCCAGCACCGTCTTCACCGGATCGTCAGGAAAACAAATCGTCGACTGAAAATCCTCGGGCGCGTAACGAAAGTCAACGACGGTGTTAAAGCCACCCAGCGTTTCTGTGGGCTCGCTGGCCAGCTCTTCACGCTCCTCCCGGCCATGTACTTCAGGAGTGGCCACTGCACTGACCAACGCGGCGGCTGCGCCGGCAGCCAAAAAACTACGACGATCCATAGGCTTCATGCTGGGTTCATGGCTCCAGAGTTTTCCAAAGCGAAGCAACGCGAGCCGGCTCTGAGACCCATTGCAGGCGTTCGGGATCCGCTTCGAACTGACGATAGATCGGCACACCTGCCTCGATTTCCAGTTCCGGATAGGCACGGGCTTTGCGCACGTCGAGCGATGATGCGGCATAGCAGGGGTTCGCCTGCCATTCAATCCGGCCCTCGCGCACAAGCGGAAACCACGCCAGGCCGCCGTGCGCACGCACGCGGTCGTAAACAAATCCATACTGCCGCTCGCACAGTGCTCCGAAGACCAGGCGCTCGTGCTCACTGGCGTTGATCACGCAGTGCCCCCAGCCTGGCGGCACCACGATATGATCGCCCGGGCCAGCCTCAATCGCGACGCAACGCCCAGGATCGTCCTCGACCGACTCCTGCGCGTAGATGATGGCGCAGCCTTCCCAAACCTCGAACAACTCCGGCGTCGACCAACCGCAATGCGGCGCGACTGCGTGCACGTGTCCCTGGCTTCGGACCGGTTCTTCACCCAGTTTTCCGCTGGCGTAGACGACGGCGCCAAACAGCAGCGAGCGGCGCTTCAGCTCGGCAATATCTTTCGACTTGCCGACATCCATCACGATTCCGTACACAGGATCAGGACCGGTGCACTTGGGATCGCGCAGGCTCTTGCGGATGTCGTCCAGTCGGCGCATCTCCGGTGCGGGTCCGAACACATCGTCGCCGTAATCAAAGATCAGACCATCGGCGCGCAACCGAATCTCCAGACCTGGATCGAACCGCACCGTTTCACTCTGCGGGGACAAAGGCCGGCCTTCCATTCAGATCGACCAGGCGGGCGCCGAAGCCGTGCTCCGCGATGGTGCCATAGTCGTAGCCTGCGTCGCTGGGCCAGCAGGCCCAAAACACCAGGGGAACATTCCCGGTATTCGCGACTCGATGCGCATAGTCGCCGCGAATGTAGTGGAGCGATCCCGGCGCCATCCGCTCGCCCCAGGTCTTGCGGCTTCGGTCCATCTGGATCAGCATGCCCTCGCCGGAAACCGTGCCGTAGTATTCCGCGCGGGTGCGGTTCGCGTGAAAGTGCCCGTGCGTCATGAAATATTCATCGCCGACTTTGCCCGGCGCGATCGTGGTCACGCCCCAGAACAGTCCCCCTTCTGAACCTGCAGGGACCGGAGACCACCAGCGAACGCGGTAAACCTCGCTGCTCGCTTCGAGATTTTTCTGCGCGGCCTGATCAGCGAAGATTTGCGCGAGCTCGCCCAAGGTCTTGAAGCTCTCCGATACCGGCGGGCCGCTCATCGACCCGGCAGCCCAATCCACCGCGATCAAGGGATTGTTGCGCACTTCATTCCCGACGACGCCTTCCGGCATTTTCATATCGTGAGGAAGCATAGCAGATGAAATGTTCGATATCAACTATAACAATCATAATTAGTTTCTATTTAGACGTTTTCAAGCGAAATTACCCTGATCCTGTGTCCCGATCGCCGCCATGGATCCGAATCGGAGTCGCGAATGCTCGGCGATTCAACCAGTGGAGCGCATTTTTCACCCCCTATCGCACACGCTGGCTTTCTTATATAAACATCTCGTTCGAGATGGAGCGCAAACGAAGCTCGATTTCGAAACTCAGTAGCCAGTCAGATTGGGGGACTGACCCTTTGGTGAATCGTGAAAAGCGAAAGAAGCCGACACAACCCGCGGAAAATCTCGAGGTTGTACAGAGCCGGGAGAAGCAGCAGCAGCGCGTCAACACCATCCTCATCTCACTGCAGGAAACCAGCTCGGTCACCGTCGACGAGCTTGCCGAGCAACTGCGCGTCTCTGTTGTCACGATCCGCCGCGATCTCGATCTGCTCGAGCAGCAGGGTCTCCTGCGCCGCACCCATGGAGGAGCCGTTTCTATTGAGCCGCTTTTTTATGAGCCGTTCAAGAAGGATCGCTCGTTTGTCGCGCAGGTGGAGCGCCAGGCCAACGAAAAACGCCGCATCGGCCGAGCCGCCGCCGCGCTCATCACGGCCGGGGAAACCATTGCTATCACGCCCGGCACAACAACGGCCGAGATAATCCGCGGATTGCCGCTCAACAGCAAAATCACCGTCGTCACCAACACCGCCAACATCGCGATGGAGCTTTCCAAACGAAAGGACATCAGTGTCTTCGTCACTGGCGGGCATCTGCATGGCGACTGGTTTTCGCTCGTCGGCCCCACTGCAATTCGCAGCCTCGACAATATGCTCATCCACACTATGTTTGTCGGCGCCGACGGCATCGATCCGGAGTGGGGTCTCAGCTGTTTCAGTTCCGACGAAGCGGAACTCAATGCCACCATGGTCCGGCACGCCCGGCGGCATATCGCGGTCGTCGACCACACCAAACTGAACGTCGTGGCTAACTGGCGTATCTGCGAAACCAGCACGCTGAAGACGCTGATCACGGATACCGGCGCGACCGACGAAATGATTGCTCCTTATCAAAAGCTCGGCATCGAAGTACTTCGGGTCTGAGCCCCCTCCGAGCCGGCTTGATGACTGATTTAGGCGCAATGGAACATTGTTGATGTATGATTTGTGGCTAATCAAACATTTCTCGTTTCCCATGGGAAAGGGAACATGAATCGCCGCAATTTTCTCAAAACCTCGGCCACCGCGGCCGCCCTGGCCTCCGGCCCATTGCCGTTGCGGGCGTTAGCGCCTAAATCTCTGCCCGCCATTCCCGCGCTCAGCGATCTTGCCAGCATACGGATGACGCACGGATTCATGCAGCTGTTCAACCTTCCCATCGCGATGAACGACTGGGGCTACGCGCAGACGGTCAAGTCGGTCTCGGCCATCAGCGCCATCGCATTCCCTCCTTACGCCTGCTGCGGCGTGCCGAATGTCGCCTGGAGTCCCGGCTATCTGACGACTTGTGAACTCATGGTGGACGGAAAGCTTGCGTCAATCTCCAACGACCCAGTGCAGGCGGTCACCTACCAGTGGTTTCCGCATCGCGTGGTCCGCGAGCAGACCGTCGATGGGCTGCACATCCGAACCTCCATGTTTCTGCCTACCGACACGCGCGCTGTTGTCGAAAACATCGAGATTCGCAACACACATTCATCCAGCCGCCAGGTCACGCTGGAGTTCGACATGCGCTCCGCGGTCATCCGCAAAGAGAGCACCTGGTTCAACGAACTGCCTGGCGAAGGCGACAATCGCGTCGCGTGGAACCAATCCGAGGGACGGATCACTTTCGCCGCGCAGCACTCCGCCGCGGTTTGCGTGCAGGGCATCCATCCACCGGCGCAGGATTTTCAGGCGAACTCCATGCTGCGGTATTCCCTCAACCTGCAGCCTGGGGAGCGGCGCGAATTACACTTCGTCGCGGCCATTGCCAGCGAGGCAGCGGACGCCGAGGCACTCCACGACCGTCTGCAGACCAACTTCGCCAGTCTCGACCAGCAAAACGAACACGCCTTTGAACGGGTCGTGCAGTCAGCGTTCACGCCCGGCAACAGCGATTTCTCCGGACACCTGCCGCAGCTTAAAACCGACAGCGAGGCGCTCTGGAACCTCTACCACAACGGATTCAAGGGGCTCCTCACCGGCCGCCGCCGCTCGCCCGATTCTGCCTACGGTCCCACCTACCTCACCCTGAGCGGTCACGTGTTGCCGACGCTCAGTTTTCCCTGGGATACATCCATCGCCAGCCTCAGCCTCTCGATGCTCGATCCCCAACCGCTGCGCCAACTCGTTGAAATCTGGTTCCAGCGCGACATGCATCAGCATCTCGCCACCGACT
Organism: Acidobacteriaceae bacterium; assembly: GCA_036490815.1. Taxonomy (GTDB): domain Bacteria; phylum Acidobacteriota; class Terriglobia; order Terriglobales; family Acidobacteriaceae; genus Palsa-343. The sequence continues at coordinate 69,497 of DASXDF010000022.1, read as the reverse complement.
ACATCACCGGCGAAGCCATCGGCCCCTGGTATGCCGTGAACGATATGGCGATCGTTCGCTGCGCGCAAAACTATCTCCGCGTCACCGGCGATTTCGCCTGGCTCGATAAAACGATCGGCAGCCAGTCCGTTCTCAACCATCTTCGCGATCACGCGATCTATTGGAAAAACCTCGTCAAAAGCAACACCGGCCTGGCCGACTACGGCGAGATTTCCAACCTTCTTGAGGTAGTCAGCACGTACCTGCACGAAGTCGCCGGCATGAACGCCGGCAATGTGGCCAGCATGCGGTTCGTCGCCGAACTTCTCGATCATCGCGGACAGACCCAGGATGCGGGCCGCCTGCGCGCGGATGCCACCGACCTCGCCGCACGCATCAATCGCCTGCTCTACGTCGACGGCAAAGGGTGGTGGCGCTGTGGACAGCCGGGGGGCAGCTTCAATGAAGTTCGCCACTGCTACGACTTCCTCGCCGTGCTCGACAATATGAGCGAAGACTTGTCCGACAAGCAGAAACACGAGATGGCTCACTTCTTCCACGAGCAACTGCAGTCGAAGAAATGGATGCGCGCCCTCTCCACCGGCGATCCTGACGCAACCTGGAACATTCGCCCTGACCACAGCTGCCTTGGCGCCTACGCCGCTTGGCCGCCCATGTGCGCCAAAGGCCTCTATAAGTGCGAGTCGCCGACAACGATTGCACCCTGGCTCGCCGAACTCGCCAAAGCCGGCAATCAAGGGCCCATCGGGCAGGGCCACTTCACTGAAGATGTCGTCGCTCCCCTCGCAGGCGGCGCTTATAAAGCCTCGGAAGACGCGCCTTATATCGAGGACTGGTGCTGTATCGCGGGCGGCGCATTCACCGATCTGGTCATCGATTCGATTTTCGGGGTGCGTCCTACGTTATATGACGGTCTGCACGCAACGCCGAAGCTTCGCGACTTCGATCCGGCCGCGCGTCTCGAGAACATTCCGTTCCAGGGATCGAAGTACTCCGCTACGGCGACCGGAATCACGCGGCAAAGCTAGGAATTTCGTTCCGCTTCCCGTGCCAGGTCGGAAACAAATCGCACCGTGCTCCGAACATGCGTTCTCCAGTAGGCCCAGTCATGACCACCAGGATGTTCTTCATATTCGTGTGGAATTTTTGACTGCACCAGCGCCTCATGCAAAGCGCGATTGCTGGCCAGCAGTGAATCGTCTGTCCCACAGTCGAACCGAATCCGCGGTAAATGGGCACGATTACGCCGCATCCAGTAGAGAACATCCGCATTGCGCCTGCCTGCCGCAAGATAGTCCCTGAGCGGCTCCTGCACGTGCTGGCTCAGATCGGTCAGGCTCGTCACCGCAGAGTGTGCGGAAATTCCGGTAACACGCTCCGCAAATTTCGCCCCCAGCCGCAGCGCGCCGTAACCGCCCATCGACAACCCTGCGAGATACACCCTATCGCAGCGTACCTGCGGGAATAGCTGCTGCACGCAGGCGGGCACGTCGTTCATAATCCACGACTCCGCATCCATCTCCTTGTGCATCACGTAGCCGCTGCCATCACCCCACAGTCCATCGGAAGGCATAGCGATGGCAAGCTCTGCAATCTCGCCCGCTGCCAACATCTCGTTCGCGGTCACGGCCAGATCACCAAGCGCCCACCAGTTCCAGTGGCTTCCGTACACACCGTGCATCAGGATCAGCAGCGGCAACGGCCCGTCGCGCGCGCCCGGCGGCAGATACATCGTCACATCGCCACGGCGGCGCAGCGCTGGCGAATAAAAGGTGAGCAGCCGCACGCCGGGATGGCCAGGCAATTCTTCCGACAGCACCGGATTGCGAATCCCGCTCGATACCGACATCTCCTTCTCAGCCGGCGTCATGGCTGGGTCTTTCACTGTGGCGGCATCGCCACGCGCACAAGGCGTGGAAAGTAAATATCCAGATTGGTCGCGAGCTTCGGAACATCAAACGTGTTGCAGACATAAGTGAAGACCAGATCGCCGCGCTCGAATTCCGGATGCTCCTTCCCCGCATAACAGAAGGTGCTTTTGTCATATCCTGGCGTGCTCGGCTGCATCTCCGGAACGGTATAGATCACTCGACCTTCGTCCCATGGCCCCGTCAAAGCGGGCGCAGTGCGCAGAATGATTTTGCTCGAGAACGCATCCGGCTGGAACATCACCGCCAGCCACCGCTTCCGCTCCGGATGATAACGGATCGATAGCTCAGGCGCTCCTTTTTCCATGACTGGCTGTGCGGTAGCCGGATCGAACCCCGAGCGCCACTTCCCATCCGTCCCCAGAGACTCAAGATTCTTTGCCGGATCGCCGAGTCCCGTAAGGGGGATCCTCGTCGCCAGCAGTGGCCGGCTCCCATTCTCGCGAAGCGCAAAGATGTAGGCATCCTCTCCGCTCACCACGGCGGTGGCCGAAGGATAAGCATGAGCACCATCCGGCACCAGTGGAAAGTAGTCGATCTTCCAGGTTTGCGGATCGGGTCCGGGCGCGGCGATGCGCGCCAGATCGGAGCCGCAGGTTTCAAATCCCATGGCAGCGTTTTGCGATGGCGCGTTGCGCACGCACAGCAGCGTCACCCACAGGTCGCGCCCTACAACAAAGCCATCGAGCGCCCAGTACCACGTGTTCGGGTGCTGCGCATGAAAAAAATCGGCGGGCTGGCCCTGCCCATCTTTGCGGATCATGTAGTCGAGCTTCCACCGCCCCTTCTCGCACGTGGAAATGCCGATGCTGTTGCGCACCATTTGCGGCGTATTGCCGTTTACGACGCGATGTTCGCCCCACAGTGTGTCGCCAAAAATCCAGACATCGCGCCCATCCGCCAGCGGAATGGAGTACGCCGCGTCGGCACCCAGCCATCCCTGGGCCTTCCCATGCTGCAATGGGAACTCCGGGGTACACGGCTGGACTGCATCGGCCAGGGCACTCCGGCCCATCAAAACAATCAGCAGCCCGGCCAGAGCCAGAGCTGCCCTGCGCAGCTTCATTGCCTTCACTCCCGATAACATCGGTCTCCATTCTGAACTGTGACCGGTCCTAGTGCGCCGGCAAAGGCTCCCGCACCATGATCGGATGATAGAGATTCATATTGTCGACAATTTCACTCTCAACGGACGAGTTGCAGGCATAAGTAAACACCAGCTGGCCTGCCCCTTCGACTTCCGGGTGCTCCTTCACGGCATAGCAAAAGACGTTGGGTGTGTGATTCGGATTGTTTTCCCGCATCTCCGGATAAGCAAATAAATCTTCCTGTGGTCCCCACCCACTGGTCAGCGACGAAGACAAACTGTAGTACGCCCTCTGGCCGAGGCCGTGCGGGTAAACGGCAATCCACTGCTCGGTCGAGCTGTGGTAGCGCACCGTCATTTCGCTCGCCCCAGGACTGATAAGGATGGCGCGATCCCCGGGAAGCTTCGTGCTCGTACTCTCCCACGGTGCCCAAGTTCGATTCGTCTTCAGGTAGTCCCAGTGCGCATCGCCTGGCCGCTCCAAATGATCCATTGCAGATAAAGGAATGCGCAGCAGGGCTAACTCGGCATCGTCGCCGGTTGTCGTGAAGAAGTAAGCGTATTTCGCACCCTCGGGATTCGCAGGATCAGGATTGCCACGAGGACCCTGGCCGACGATGATCGAGACGCCCGGGACTGCCTTGCTTCCCGTATTCAGTTTTTGGTAGTGGATCTCCCATTGCGCCGGAGGGTCTGTGTAGTTGCGGACGCTGGCCAGCTGCGATCCGCTGTAGGCAAAGCCGAATGCGCCGCTTCCGCTGGCGTGCATCTGCATCAGCGCAACGTACAGGGTTCCGTTGTAAACAAAACCATCCATCGGCCAGAACCAGTCATTGCCAGGCGCTGTAAACACGGCGTGCGGCTTGTCTGTTCCCTTGCCCGGCCACTCGTAGTCAAGACCACATCGGCCCATGTCGCAGCGCGAAAATGCGATGGTGTTGTGGAGAAACGCAGTCGACTGTTTGCGGCTGGTTGCATTCACCGGCCCAACGAAAGTATCCGCGAAGATCCAGAGGCTGCTTCCGGGACCTGTTGGGATGGAGTACGCACCATCCGCACCCAGCCATCCCTCCTGATACGGAAATCCGCGCGCCTCCACGTCGTTGCCCGATGGCATCGGCGCGGCAACAGCCATCACGCTTGCCGTTGCCAGCAGCAGCCCGATCCATCCCACTCTCGACTGGCTGATACGCAATTCCAACTCCACAGGGACGCATCGCCCCAGCAGGGAAACGAGCGGATGGAGTGCATCCGGTCGTCCTCGAGTTTCCGATGCGCCGAGTTAGAAGATCACCTTCAACGCCAGTTGAATCTGCCGTGCGGTTCCCGTGCCCACCTGGCTGGAGTCTTCGTCGGCAATCGTCTGCCCCACGCGGCCGAAGTTGGGATTCATTTCCGGCTGGTTGGTAACAGGATCCAGCGGCGCGCAGGCCGCCGGCGTCGAACCTGAAGCTGCCGTGAATCCTGTGCAGATTCCGCCATCCGGATTCCCAAAGTTCGGGTGATTCAGAATGTTGAAGAGATCAGCACGGAACTGAACCTTCATTTTCTCCGTCACCGGAAAATTCTTCATCCCCGATAAATCCCATTGGAAGAATCCCGGAGCGCGAAGACTGTTGCGCCCTACGTCACCAATGGTGGAAGGGTCACCTGGGTTTCCATTGAATGTCGGTTCAATCTGGTAAGCGGCAACGTTGTAGCTGCGCAGCGGCCATGAAAAGTTCGACAGCTTTACCGGCGCCCCGGTCTTGTCAGGACGCGCCGGAAGCCCAAAGAATCCGCTTTCAATCGACACGTTGACCGGACCACCCGAACGCGTCTGCACAATGGTAGACGTCTGCCATCCGCCCAGCAGCGTGCGCGTCAGCGCATTCTGCCCCTTCAGTTCAGAAAAGTTGTAAACCAGGCTGCCGGTGGCGTTGTGCCGAATGTCCCAGTCGCCCGGGCCCATATCTTTGGAAGCATCCAGCGGATCGGAAAATCCGCTGAACACGTTCACCATGTCGTTCCTCTCGTTCGACCAGGTATAGTTGCCTTCAGCGTTCAGCCGACCCATGCTGTGGCGCACCTGAACCTGCAGTGCGTTATAACTGGCGCTCAGTTCGTCCGCGTCATAGTTTTCGCTCGCGAAAGTCGACAGCGGCCTGGCCTGCGTTACATAGTTCGCCGGGTTCAGATTGATCGCCGCAAAATCAACGCCCGCCTGCATGCGGTGATTCTGGTTACCGGTGTAGTTCACCGTCAGCACCGTGTCCTTCAGGATCTGGTGCTGAATCCCTACCAGCCAGTTCGGCGAATAAGGATCGTGCGGATGCTGCGGGAAGATGCTGACGTTCTGCGTGCCCGCCGGCAATGTCGGATTCGTCTCCGGATAAGCCAGTGGCGCCTGGAATGCATTGACCGAGTAACTTTGATACGCCGGAATGTTGCCGACCAGCCCAAACCCAAAGTGCATCGGATTGAAGAACAGTCCGTAGTACGCGTGGAGGACGGTCTTGCCGTGACCCGTCGGATCGTAGCTGATCCCGATGCGCGGCGCCACATCCGTTGTCGGCCCCGAGTACATCGGCTTCGTCGCCGGCAAAAACGCCTGCGTGGCAAAGTCGAAATTCTGTTCGTTGTTGTCGCGCTCGCTCCACACCGTATTAATACCGGTCCGCAGCCCCAGATTGAGCGACAGCTTCCGGTTCACGCGCCAGTCGTCCTGAAAGTACAAATCCCAGTTGCTGTTTCTCACACCCACGAAGCCCGGGAACCCAATCTTCTGCAGAACGAAGGGCCGATCATTTTCAAGGTCGGAGAAGCTTCCAAACTGATACGACTGGAATGGCCGCAGATATTCGTCCAGTCGATTGGCGCGAATCTGTGTGCCGAAACGAATCGTATGGCTGCCCCATGTCTTCGTCGCGTTGTCGAGAACTTCAAACACCGTGAACGGCGTGATCTGATTGAAACTCGCTGCCCCCGGCAGAGCGCCAAGATTGGTAAAGAAACCCGCAAACGCGTTGAGAGGCGTCGGCGTGTCCGAGTTTGTATCCGAGTAGAACCGGTTGATCGCCACGCTGGCTTCGTTAATCAGCGTTGGGCTAAACGTATGCGTCTCGTCCACCATCGCGTACTGTGTGCGCAGGTAGAGCGGAGTCGTCTGGCCCAGGTTGAGGCCAGTCTGCTGGTTCGTCAGCGAATCATCAATGCTGTACCGCCCAAAAATGCGGTCGCGCGCGGTTATGTCGTAATCCACGCGGATGGCTCCACTGTCCTCGCGCAGAGTTGTGGGCAGCGCCGCCGGATCATAGATCAGATCGGCGCCCGCGGCCACACCTGCAGCATCGGTTGTGTTCGGCACCGCACACGACATTGGAGCTGGAATGGCCGTGCAGCCTGACGGTAACGGCGCCATTTGCGCCAGAACCGGCTGCATCGCCGCAACAAACTGCGACCGCACATAAGCGCTCGGCACCTCATAAAGAGAATTGATCGCCGTTGTGCGCTGACGGATCCCTTCGTAATTGGCAAAGAAGAACAAGGACTTGCGTAGAATCGGTCCGCCTATGTTGCCGCCAAACTGATTCATCCGCAGCGGAACGCTGGGCTGCGTCAAAGTATTGGTGAAGTAGTCCTGCGCGTCCAGCGCATCGTTGCGGAAATAATCGAATATCTCGCCGTGGAACTGGTTCGTTCCGCCCTTAGTGATGATGTTCATCTGCGGCCCCAGGGAGTGGCCTACCTCGGCACTGTATCCGCTGCTCGCGAAATCAATCTCCTGAATGCTGTCCACGCTGGCCCGCGTCATCCGCGGCGCTTCGTTGCCTTCCGTCTCATCGAATCCGTTCACATCGCCGCGCGACGCGTTTTGTCCGTCCAGCGTCACATCCAGGCCCGTGAAGAAGTTCTCCTGCCCGTTCACGCTGCCCTGGAAAAACCCAGTCGAGTTCACCGAGCCCGGAGCGACCTCCAAAAAATCCATCGCGTCACGCCCGTTGGTTGGCAAATCGCGAATCTGCGTCTCATTCAATGTGGTTCCAGCCGTGCTCGTTGTCGTATCCACGCTGGTGATGGTGCCGGTTACCTCAACATTCTCCGTTGAGGCCGCCACCTTCAGCGACAGATCCACACGCGCCGTAGCACCCACGTTCAGCACGAAGGGCTTGGTAGTGGTCTTGCCAAACTGGCTGGCTGATACGGAAACAACATAATTGCCAAAAGGCAATCCAGGCGCCGAGAAGTTACCGTCATCGCCCGTCTTTACCGTGGTCTCCCGCGCCGTGCCCGTGTTGGTGATCAGCACCATTGCATGCGGAATCACCGCTCCCGAGGGGTCCGTGATTGTTCCCGTCACCGTTCCTGTATCGAAGGTGCTTGCGGTTTGCGCTCCAGCGGTGAGCGTGAATAAAACAACAACGAATGCGGCGATCAAAGCCGAGCGCCAGAGGCCAGCCCGCATTCCCATCTTTATTGAGTGCTCTGTTCTCGACATCCTGAAGCCTCCCTGAAGCAAACCCACGTATCTACGTTTCATTCGGAACAGAAGTTTAGTGTTTCTGTTTCCAGCGTTAAACAGTAATCCGTGTTTCTAAACACTGTCAAGCGAAACTATTAACTTTCGTTTGTTCGCCACCCGACAGCGTCCATTACCGGCTCGAGCCCTCCCCCACGCCGGCCTGAGCCACTGAAAAACGACGAGGATTGGCCCGAACGAAGCGGCACTCTGCCGCATTCTCGTCCCGATTCACTGCCTGTTTTGCCGGATTGGGGCGCGCGAGAGCCTAACGCCCGTGTCAGGAACGATCGTTAACGATCTACCGAAACTGCTCCACGACTGCGGCGATGTCCTTCTCCCCATCGCCCGCTGCAATGGCATTCTCAAAAACGCGCAGGGCAGCTTTCGCCGTAATCGCGTCGATTCCCTGCTGCGCGCCCTGCTGCGCGGCGTAACGGAGATCTTTGGCCATGAGGTTTAACGCGAAATTCGGCGCATATTGTTGCTGCATCATGCGCACGCTCACCCCATTTACCAGCGGACTACCGGGCGCGCCCTGCGTGAGCACGCTGACAGCCCGCGCCGTGTCCAGTCCGCTGCGCTCGATCATCCCAATCCCCTCTGCCAGCGACGCCAGTTGCACACCACAAAGAAAATTGTTGATCAGCTTCATGCGCGCGCCACTGCCGACGGCCCCCAGGTGAATCGCATCCCGCCCCATCGAGAGAAGTGCCGGACTGATCTTTTCGAGCGCCTCGGCGTCCCCGCCCACCAGAAAAAGCAGCTGCCCGGCAGCCGCCTGCGGCTTGCTGCCCGTTACCGGCGCATCGATAAGTGCCAGCCCGCGCGCCGTGGCCGCCTCGTTCAGTTCATCGATCCACCCCACGGTTACCGTACTCGATTCCACAAGGATTGCATCGGCCTGCGCCGCGGCGAGCGCGCCTTCGGGCCCAAGCCAAACCGCCCGGCAAGCCGCATCATCGGCGAGCATGCTGAAAATGATTTCCGCACCTGCAACTGCCTGCGCCGGCGAATCGGCCAGCGTCGCCCCCAACTCGGCCAAAGGCTCCGCCTTTGCGCGCGTCCGGTTGTAAACGCTCAGGGAATGTCCGGCAGCGAGCAGACGCGCGGCCATTCCTGATCCCATCAGTCCAAGTCCCAAAAACGCAACTTTAGTCGGTTTCATCATCTCCCCGAATCACGCCAGTGAACGTACTTCAACCAGAGCGGCATCGCGCTCGTCGATCGACACGGGATTGCGCAGCGCTCGCCCAAACCCCTCAAACTGCACTTCCATCACATCGCCATCCTGCAGCTGGATACCATGCCCGAAGCTCAGCGAGTGCGCGCCCAGAAAGTGCACGTGAACGTCGCCCGGTCGGCGATGCAACGCAAACTTAAAATGATGATGCTCGAGGTTGCGCAGGCTGTGACACATGTGTCCCTCACCCGTAACGATTTTCGTCGACCACACCTGGCTGTTTCCGCGTTCAATACTTACGCGGCCCAATACAGATTGAAAATCCGAATCCACCACCAGTTCCGGGCCCAGCGAACAGGTTCGCAGCTTCGAACCGGCGAGGTTGAGATAGTTCTTCTTCTCGAACTGATGATCTGCAAATTCATTCCCCGCAGCCATGCCCACACGCCACGGCTGCCCATCGGGGCCGATAACATAGAGCGCCGCAATCTCCGCTTCTTCTCCACCGTCCTCGGCATAATCCGGAACCTCGAGCGGTTCCCCATGCGCGCGCACCACCGAGCCGTTGCCCTTGTAAAACCACTCGGGCGCAATCCCAACTTTATCGGCTGCGGGATGACCGCCTTCCAGACCCCAGCGAAACATCTTCATGCTGTCGGTCAGCTCCTGTTCGCTGCGACCGTGCATCGCATCCCGATCCGCCGCGCTGCCCAGATGCGTCAGCCCTGTTCCGGAGACAATGCATCGCGCCGATTCCTGCGGATGATCGAGCGGCGGCAGCAGTCGCCACGCTCCCCTGCCCTCGTAAACCGAATCGTAGTCGATCAGCTCCTCGTCGCGATGCCGCTCCACCAGCGCCGAAAGCCGCTCCCCGCGACAAATCGCCTCCCACGCCAGCGCGTAGACGGATTTGAAGCCAGTCAGAAGACGCAAGCCTGACTCCTGCACCTCTGCAACCGCTCGCCCAGTTCCGTCGCTCAGCTGAACCAGCCGCATCGATGCCTCCATCACTCGATCACCTGAAACTGCTTCAGTCTTTCTTCGTTAATCGTCAGTCCCAACCCTGGCACGTTGTCGTCGAGATGGATGAATCCGTCGTCAGGCATTGGCTCGCCGTCGAAGATGTACCAAAACAGCTCGTTACCCACTTCCACGTCCACAGGAGGAAAAGACTCGGCCATGGGCGCGTTCAGGCTTGCCATGACGACGTGAAAATTGTGCATCTGGCCGGCATGCGGCACCACCGGCACGCTGAACGACTCCGCCAATGCGCAGATCTTGCGCGCCTGGCTGATGCCGCCCACGCGGTTCGTGTCGAACTGGATGTAGTCGAGCGCGTGCGCCTCCAGCAGATCGCGAAAACCATAAATCGTGAATTCGTGCTCGCCGCCGGCGATGGGAATTCTGCGATAAGACCGCAGCTCAGCGTAGCCGCGCACGTCATCCGGAATCACCGGCTCTTCCAGCCAGCGAAGGTGAAACGGCTCCAGCAGCGGCAACATGCGCTTTGCATAATCCAGCGTCCAGCCCATATACGCATCGGCCATCACGTCGATTTCATCGCCGACCGCATCGCGCACTGCGCGCACGATCTCAACATTGCGCTGCATCCCCTCAGCTCCATCGGTTGGCCCCCATCCAAACCGCAGCTTCATCGCTTTATATCCCTGCGCTTTATAACTCCGCGCCTCGGCCGCCATATTTTCCACGCCTGTACTGTAGAGCCGGCTCGCGTACACCGGAATCTTCGCTTTCGTCCGTCCACCCAGCAGCCGGAAGACCGGTTGCTTTGCAGCTTTGCCCAGCAAATCCCACAGCGCGATATCGACCGCACTAATCGCCGTCATTCCGATTCCCTTGCGGCCGAAGGCCATCGTGTTCCGGTACATCAGTTGCCAAAGAAACTCAATGTCCCAAGGATCCTGACCGATCAACAGCGGCTTTAAATAGCGATCGATCATCTCTTTCGTCACCAGCGGCGCCAGCGCGGCATTGCCGATGCCAATCAGTCCATCGTCGGATTCCACCTCGACAATGAGCCAGCCGTGAAAAGTGAACGCCTTCATCGACGCCTGCGGCATCGCCAGCAAATCCATTGGGTTGGTGCAAAAATGCGCTGGCAACGGCGTAGTTTCCCCCGACCACTGCACAACGCGCGTGCGTACCTGACGAATCTTCATGGCAGAACCAGAGCTCCCTCGGTTGAGTTAAGGCCGGACGTAGGCGCTCGCAAAACGCCGGACGTGAGCAGAATAATCCCGAACGCAATCAGATGAAGGCTTCCCGCCAGCACAAACAGCGTGCCATACCCTGAGCCGTGCGCGAGCAACTCTCCGGCAACCATACCGAAGGTCGCGCCGCCCACAGCACCGCCAAATCCAATCAGCCCGGCAACCGACCCAACCGAGCGTAAGGGAAAAATATCCGCGGGGATGGTCATGATCAGCCCGGACCACGATTGTTGACCAAAGAAAACGATGCTGAAAAGTAACAAGGCCAGCGCAATGGGAGCCTTCGGCACCAGCATCACCGCCGGCATCAGCGCCGCGCTGATGCCGAGAGCGAGCTTCCGTGAGTAGTTCAGCGAATGGCCTGACCGCATCAGCCGGCTCGAAAACCACCCACCCAGAAAACTTCCCACGCCGGATGCGGCATAGGGGATCCAGCCAAAGGCGCTCACATGCTTGATATCGAAGCCGCGCGCGTCATAAAGATACTTCGGCAACCAAAAGAGATAGAAATACCATGCGGAATCGCTCAGGAACTTAGCAGCCACCAATCCCAGCACCTGGCGCGATCGCAGCAGTCCTGTCCAGGGGATCGACGGCAGTACCCTGGCCTCTGAGGATTGTGCGGGGCTTTCTGAGCGAGTGCTGATGAGCCACCAACCCACCCACAACAAGCCCAACCCGCCAGAAATAAAAAACATCAATCGCCAGGTCGAAATCGCCAGAATCAATCCGATCAATGGTGGTGCGAGAACCGAGCCGACCGCGGTGCCGGCGTTGATGATGCCCATGCCCGTCGATCGCCGGTCGGCAGGCAGCCACTCCGCCACTACGCGGGTAGCCGCCGGGAAGCCGCCCCCTTCACCCATACCCAACAGCAATCGTGCCGTCAGCAACAGAGAAAGTCCCCGAGCCAGCCCCTGCAGCGCGCACGCCAGCGACCACCAGATCATAATGAGCGCGAAACCAGTCCTGGTTCCGACAGCATCAAGCAGCTTGCCGCCGCCGACGTAGAGCAGCGCATAGGTCACAAGAAAAGCCGTCTGCAGTGAAGCAAACTGCACGTTGGAGATCGGAATATTGCGCTGAATGGCTGCGATCGCGACGGGCAGCGTCTGACGATCGAAGTAGCTGATCGCGATGGCCGCGGTCACGAGTGCGACGAAATACCATGCTCTCGTTATCGGTCGCAACGCTATCCTCGTTGTCTTTCTACATCTGCACCGTGGTCGTTGGCCCGGTCAGAGTAACCGTCTTCGGATTCCCTTTGCCAATCACCTCGACTCTCACGTGTGCGGGCGCCGGCAACCGCCCGTGGGGATCGCGAATCAGGTGCAGAGTCTGGCCCGCGTCGTCCCATCGGCATTCAATCCTGACGAATTCCCCGGCTTCATATCGGAAGCTTTCCCCATCGTCGTGGTACCAACTGAACCTACCGTCGGCCCCAGGGTAAACCTTCAATGTAACTGGCTCCTCATTCGGCTCCGTCGCATACTGCCGTACCGCGCCCGTTGGGATTATCGCTCCCGCTCGTACATAGAGCGGAATCGTCTCCAGATCGACATCGCGAGTTACCTCACCTGCGCCCTTCACCTGCTCCCCGGTCCAGTAGTCCCACCACACGCCCGCAGGCAGATAAGTCTTTCTCTCAGTCGCGGCCTTCTCCAGAACGGGCGCCACCAGAATGCTGTCTCCCCACAGGTACGAGTCATCCACCAGGGACGCCCGCTCATCGTCAGGCCAGGTAATCCACAAAGCCCGCATCAGCGGCAGGCCTACCCGGTGCCCCTGCTCGACACTCGAATAAAGGTAGGGCAATAGCTGATAACGCAGATTGAGATACTTCCGGCAAATCGTCTCTACCTCTGCATTGTGTAAGTCTTTCTCGGGGGGCCAGTTAGGATTTCCATCCTGCGTTCCTTCCAGCGGTCCGGGCTCTCCCAGGTTCCACCCCCACGGCAGACGGAGCTTCCAGGCGCGTCCATGGCAACGGAAGAGGGGGCAAAAAGCGCTGAACTGAAACCACCGCACATATAACTCCGGTGTAAGTTCCGCAGTAGGATAAAACCCTCCCGTATCCGTGCCCCAGTAAGGAATTCCCGACAACCCCATATTGATCCCGACCATCACCTGCGCCGCCAGGGTCTTCCAGGTCGATTCAATATCGCCCGACCAGATCCACCCAAAACGCTGTATTCCCGCATATCCGTTGCGATGCAGCGCAAACGGTCGGCGATCCGGATGAACCTTCCGCGGCCCATCCCAGTACATTTGATTGCGTTCGAGGCGTGCATCCGGAGCCAGGCCATCCCCTTCATCTGGCCACCATCCGTCAACCCCCGCTTCCTCCACAGGCATGTGTTTCGCCCAGTAGCCGACTGCGTCTCCGAGAGAGTTCACCGCCGATCCGCTGTCCGCAACGCTGCCGTGAAGGTCATAAGGTGGGACAACATGCAGAACCACATTGAAGTGATCGGCGTGCAACTGGTTAAATATCTCTTTAGGATCGGGAAACACATTCGCATTGAACGCAAACGATCCATGACCGGTATTCCAGCCAGATGGGCAAAAGCCAGTACCGAGGTAGATCAACGCATCGCAGGGTAGCTTCTTCTCACGAAATGTCTTCGCCTCACCTAATATCTCTTCCCGGCTGGCTAATGTTCGGTGCGATTGCTGATAGCCCAAAGCCCACAACGGCGGAAGGTGCGGGAACCCAGTAAGTTCCGCATAACCGTGCAAAATATTCGCGGGTGTATCTCCCAGAATCAGATAAACATTGCGAGTCGAAGTCGCCACCGGCGACCGAACCAATCCCATCGGCCCTGTTAGATCGACAGTTCCCAGTGGCTCCCCGACAAAGATTCCCCATCCTTCTGCGCTGATGAGCCACGGAACCGGCACCCGCGCTCCGAACGTATCGAGGTCCGGCGAGAACTGCCCGTTTCTCATGGTGTCCCTGGTGCCGCGCCGGTCGAAAGGATGAACGCCTTCCCCTAATCCGAAGAGCGGCGCGTTTCCTACTCTGAATCGAACCCCGGTGCTGTAAGGATCGAACCGAATTTCCTGACGAAGGCCGCGACCTTCTTCCGAAACGGCGATCCGCAGCGGATTTTCCTGTACCTCTACTCTGTACTTCCCCCAGTCCAGTTTCTCGTCGCCGGCAATCACCGGCGGCCCGACCGCGATACCGCGCCGACGATCGACAACGCCCAGTTCCTCTGTGGATGGCGCAGCGTTCACCGGGGCAATGCTGATTCGCAGCACACGCGGTGTGAGAGACGTCAGGCTCAGATTGATTATCCCAGGCTCGCCTACCTGCGGAGCCACCATCCCCGCTGCCAGTAACTGCCGGTTGAACAACAACTGCGCCGCGCCCACGCCGAATCCACCCAGCACCGACCTTCGCGTTATCTCTCGAGTCATCTCTCTCCTGTCACTGGTTTCAGCGTTGTAAGTCAGAACAGGCCGAGCCACTTATGTGGAGCCGCACAACCAGGCAGCCGAAAGCCGCCGATGCGCGTGGAGTAGTTTTGTTCACCTGTCTTGAAATAGTCGCCCACATACCAGAAGGTGCAGTCATCGCTCGGATCCATGGAAAGAGTCGCATAGTCTTCCCAGCGCAGCGTTGTCGTCTGCGACGCCTGGCCCTCGGCGAGAACAGCTTCCTGAAAGGTAAGCTGACCCTTTGGATCGCCCGCGAGCCGCGCGGCAAATCGTTGGCCGGGGTAGTTCGTCTTCCCGCCGTACGAGTAGCCCACGCCGATGTCGCCCTTTCGATCCATTCCCATGCTGGCCAGCCAGCGGAAATCGCCATCCGGCGCGTAAGTACCCTGCTGGTAGAGCTGAGGGTCGCCGCTCTTATCCAGCCGGAACTGATACCAGCGCACCCCTCCCCCACCCGCTTTTGTATCTACCGAATGTTCCGCTACGATCGCCTGGTAACTGCCAAAGTTGCGATAGACCAGCCTCTGCATCAGCTTGTCACCCTGCGAATCCAGCCGCACCTCGGTATTCGGCTGGGGTACGCACTTACTTAATTGTCCATTGCACAAGTAATGGTAGGGAGCAACAGAAATCTTCTCCGGACCAGTTAGCTTTGTTTTGGACGCATCGTCCCAATTAACCGACAACTTATACGCATAGATACCATCATCTTCAAAATGCTCGTGCAGCTGAGTACCGCCGGCGGCCATCACGATATTTGGACTTCCAGCAGGCGGCAGGCGCCGCCCATCGATGTCCGCGCAGTTCAGAAAATTAACGCCGTCGACAATCACGCACTGCTCGCTGGCCGGCAGCCCCCGAAGCATCTTGCTTCTGTCCGCCGCGCACACGTGTTTCTGGATCACGGTGTCGCCGGTGCTGGTCGGAAGATAATATCCGTCAGACCAGATCGCCGGCCGCGGATAGTCAGGAAACAGCGGGCGGCTAAATTCGTAACGGTAATAGGAGCCCATCGGATCGGGCCCCGTGCTGACCGCATAGCACATCGAGTACGGCCCGCTCGGATTATCAGCGGGCCGCCGAAATATCGGCAGAACGAAAAGCCATCGCCCCGCCAACTGGTCGTAGCGCACCACCGCATCGCCGCTCACCGACTTCTCACAAGGGCCGCCGAAACCTGCGAAAAGCGTATTCGTCACCACAGGACCGAACAACGCTTTGCCCGTTGCAGGGTAGCGCCTGCCGTGTTTCGTAAAGATCGCCACCCGCGAATTCACAATCTGCACGATCTCGTTGGGCCCAACAGCCAGACTGTTATCGGAGGGATTCCGCGCGTCGTACTTTCCTTGTGGCCCCTCGAACCCAATGCCGAGGCCGTCGAAGCTCGCAACCAACGCGGCTGCGGGGCGCGATCCCGGCGTCGCCTGTTCGATCGCAGCAGCCTCCGCCCCAATCTCCACCTGCGGAAGGGGAGCGGCCGCCGGCTCGTTGGTATCGCTCGCCGTCCGATGTCTTTCCGGGCGCGGTGGAATCTTGTAGGCGGCGAGAAGCGAGGGCAGCGGCGCCGATCGGTCCGTCTTTACTGCCGGGTTCACGATTGTATGGCCCGCTCGCCAGTCTGCAGCCGCATCTGAACCCGACGGCGCGGACTGAGCAACAGCCACTCCGCACACTGAAACAACAGCAACGAGCGCGACGCAAACGGAGCCGAGGGGCCATACCGAGCGGCGACCGCGAATCTGCAGCGGAGGTGCAGCCATCAACAACCTGCCAGCAAGCTTCATCTCTGCCCTCAGCCTCATTTCGGAAATGGGGTGCTTCTCACAGCCGGCGGGTGTTGCAATGCGTGCTTAACCGCGGCCCGCGCATCTTCCAGTTCCGCGCCGATAACTTCAAGACGCGGCGGACGCACGCGCGCGTTGCCGGTACCTGTCTCCTGCTGCACTTGCTTGATGAGCTGGATAAACTTCGGCACCGTATCCATGCGCAGCAAAGGCAGAAACCAACGGTAGATGGCAAACGCCTCGTCCCACTTACCCGCGGACGCTGCCTCAAACAACGCCACGGACTCCGCAGGAAAGGCATTCACCAGACCAGCCACCCATCCAACCGCGCCGGCCGCCACACCCTCAACAATTACGTCGTCCACGCCGACGAAGATGCGCAACCGATCGCCGCTCAACGCGCGAATCGCGGTCACGCGCCGGACATCCGTGCTCGATTCCTTCACCGCCGCAAGGTTCTTGTGCGCCGCAGCCAGCTCGGCAATCTGCTCCGGCAGAAAATCCGTTCCATAAGAAACAGGGTTGTTGTAGAGCATGCACGAGAGGGGAGTTGCCTCGAAGATTGCTCCTACATGCGCCTTCATCTCTCGCCAGTCGCCCAGGTAGACATAGGGCGGCAGCACCATCAATCCCGAACAGCCTGCCTTCTCCGCCACCTTCGCCAGCTCCACTGCTTCTTCGGTTGAAAGCGCTGAGATAGCCGCAACCACCGGAGCGCTTTTTGCAGATGCCACCGCATTCCGCAGAATCGCATCCTTCTCCGCCAGTGTCAGCGTTGCAGCCTCGCCCAGCGAGCCCAGAGCAATGATGCCGGTGCAGCCGTTGCTGAGCAGCCACTCAACATGCCGAGTCATAAACGGGTGATCGACCTTTAGGGCCGTGTCGAAACAGGTCGTCATTGCGGGCATTACGCCGTGCCACTTCATGTGAGTCTCCTTCAGTTATGGTTCTGGAAATGCGCTGACAACCGCGCGGCTCCTGGCTTTACCACCGGCTTCTCCTGAAGCTGCCAGGCTGGAAACGAGAGCAGGAAACACGGGGGGGCGAACCGAGTCTGCTTGCCAGCCAAAAATAAATTCTGTCGCTGCACCGCAGATTCGGCCCTGGCAAGGGCCCATGCCACAGCGGGTGTGCAGCTTCGCCTGCCGCCAGTTCCCCGCTTCACGGAGCGCCCCGAACCGCACATCCTCGCAGCGGCAGACGATCGTGTTGTCCACCGCCAGTGCCCGCAGCAGTGGATTGAGAGTGCAGGCCTCGTACAGCGCGCGTACGAAGCCCAGCTTTCCGCGCCGCCGCCGGCCCAGCTTCTGTGCGGCTTCGGCGCTGCCCACTGCTGCCAGAGCGGCAATCTGCCCTTCCACCAGCGACAACTCAACGCCGCCGATGCCCGTCGGTTCGCCCACGCAGTACACGCCGAACACCGATGTTTGCAGGGTCTCATCGGTCGCAACAAAGCCATCCGCGATCCGGCACCCCAGCCGCTCGGGGAGTTCCGTGTTAGGAACCAGATGAAAACCGCACGCCAGATAATCGCAGGCAACATCCCACCGCTTGTCTCCCTGACGAAGCGTGACCGCGTTCAGCCGATCGCTCCCGTGCGCCGCTACCACCCAGCAATCGGTGAGAAATCGCGCCTGCCGGAAAGTTCTGCGATAGTGGAGCCCCTGCCACAGCTTTGCCGGTTCCGTGGCCATGCGTAGTCCGAACCGAGCCAACTGGGCGAGCGATGCCTGTTCGCAGACAGCGACGATACGCGCGCCCTTCTCAGCCAGATGTGCAGCCACCGCGAACAACAACGGGCCTGTGCCGGCAACCACGACCCGCTTCTCCGCAACTGCAAGCCCCCCGCGCACCATCGCGTCCATCCCACCCGCGCCCATCACATTGGGCAGCGTCCATCCCGGAAACGGCAGGAAGCGCTCGCGCGCGCCGGTCGCGAGAATCAGTTTTTCGCAACGCAGTTCGGCATAGCTATCTCTGTCTGGCGAGCGTTTCGCCTCTGCCGCGCCAGGCGCGCCGTTCCGTTCCGCGCGAATCAGCGTCGGCCCCGGGCAATCGAAGACGCGCCATCCCTGCAGCCGCACCACCGCCGACCTGTCAAGTCTTGCCTGCCATTGCTCAGCCATCTCCGGCAGCCGCGCTCCCCTGCGCCATATTTGTCCGCCCGGCGCCGGATTGTCGTCGAGCAGCGCCACGCGCTTCCCCGCTTCGCTGGCGGTCACCGCCGCGGCCATGCCTGCCGGTCCCGCTCCCACCACGGCAATGTCAAAATTTTGCGTCACGACGTCGCTTGTCCCCAGGGCTGCTGCATCGATCCGCCGTCCGGTGTCGTCACACGGAGCCCTTCCGTGCATAGAATCTGGCAGCTTCGCTGGTGGGGAATGCCGTCGATCGTCACCCGGCATTCAAAGCAGATGCCCATGCCGCACAAGGGTCCACGCGTCTCTCCACTAACCGACGCGCGCGTCATTGTGCCGGACATCAGCACAGCGGCAGCCACCGTCGTTCCCGGCGCAACTGAAAGCAGCGAGCCATTCACGATGAGGGAAACGGACTGCGCCGGCTCAGACATGCGATCCCTCCCGCGCCTCGACGCGGCTTCCGCTCGGCTTCCCGGTTCCGTTCCCGACGCTCCCCTGAAAAAAACGACTCGGCAGGTAAGGCTCGCCAGCAATTTCCGCTTTTTCGCCCATCATTCCAGCGACCAGCAGCTTCGCGGTCGCCAGGGAAGTCGTAATCCCCAGACCTTCGTGCCCGGTCGCCAGGAAAAGCGTTTCGTCTTCAGGCCATGGTCCGATCAGCGGCAGCTTGTCCGGCGTCGCCGCTCGAAATCCGGTCCACACCCGAATCGCCTGCAGGTCGCCAATCTCCGGCAGAAACAATTGTGCCCGCGCTACCATGGCCGCCAGCAGAGCATCGTTGATCGCGGCATGCTCTGCGCCGAATTCCCGCGACGACCCAATCAGAAGCTGGCCGGTGGTGCGCGGCTGAACATTGAATGCCACCGAATCTGCTGTCACCGAATGCGCGCTCTTCAGATAACCAAGCTCAACAAGCTGGTGCCGCACAAAGCCTGGGTACCGGTCCGTGATCACCAGATGCCCTCTGCGTTTGCGAACGGGCAGATCCGGCAGCAACATGGTCGCCTCTGCCCCGCACGCATTCACAATCTGTCCGGCATGCAATTCAGTCCCGTTATCCAGCCGCACCAGTCCTTTTCCGGCACTCACCACCCGATGCCCCGTTTCAAGGTGCGCGCCCATGCGCACCGCATCCCGCATCAGGTGCCCAGCGGCAGCAGGCGGATACAGCACCCCATCGGAGCCAACCAGCAATGCACCCGGAAGCGCCCGTCGCAGATGCGGTTCGGCCTCGGCCAGCGCCTCGCTATCCAGCACTTCGCTGTTCACCCCAGCGGATGCGTACAGTGCCCGCTTCCGCCGAACCTCACCCATCTCCTCTTCATCCGCCGCCACCCACAGGGTCCCGCACGCCTCAAACTCCACTTGTGCGGGCAAATCGCCAGAAAGCTCGTGCCAAAGCCTCTGCGAATAGCGTGTGAGCGCAAGCTGCGCCGGTGAGTCGTCCATCACCACGACATGCCCCATGCCCGCTGCCGTCGCGCCCCCGCCGATGCCGCCTGCATCGCAGACCGTGGTCCGCAGCCCTCTCCCCGCGCATTCCCGCGCACAGGCCGTGCCAACGATGCCCGCACCCACGATCACTACGTCGGAAACAAAACTCATGAAGGAATGCCCGTCCGGAACGGATCGTCTGGCTGCGCTATCAGCTTGCTCTCGGCTGTGATAAATGCCGATCCCGTTATGCTGGGAATCACCTGCCGCACGGAGCCGTTCGCCAGCCGGTACGATCCCTCGAAAAATGTCCCAAGAATTCCCTCCTGACGCCAGACCTCGCCAGGCTTTAATTTGCCGTCTGCGGCCAGGCACGCCAGTTTCGCGCTGGTGCCGGTTCCGCACGGCGAGCGGTCGTAGGCCTTGCCCGGGCAGAGCACGAAATTGCGGCTGTTGGCGACCTCGCCTGGAACAAACAGTTCCACGTGGTCGATCTCTTCCCCATCCTCCCCCGTGATGCCCTGCGCGCGCAGTGCGCCCCGAATCGCCCAGGCATATTCGGTGAGAGGTTCCCGATTTTCCAGGGTCAGTTCCATCGGCGGGTGCTCGACCAGAAAAAACCAATTGCCGCCCCATGCCACATCGCCAGCCACGCTCCCATAGCCCGGCACATCGATCGTCACCGCGGAGCGCGTTCGATAACTGACAACGTTTTCCACCGTCACCCTGCCATCTTCGTGGAGCGTCGCGCGCACCACGCCCACCGGGGTCTCGATCTGATGATCCCCAGGCTTGATGCGGTCCAAATGCGCCAACGTGGCCACCACGCCGATGGTGCCGTGGCCGCACATGCCGAGATACCCGACATTGTTGAAAAAAATCACTCCCGCCGCATAATCCGGATCGGTGGGTTTCACCAGCAGGGCGCCCACCAGCACATCGGATCCACGAGGCTCATTCACCACCGCGGACCGGAAATGGTCGTGCTTGGCAGCGAGTTTGCGCATGCGCTCTTTCAGCGGGCCGTGCCCAAGCCGCGGCCCACCCGACAGCACCACGCGGGTTGGCTCCCCGGCAGTATGTGAATCGACAGTTCGAATGAGAGGCATAAGTACAGGAATATACAGATTGTCTACAATCTTGAATACGTCTTCTGATTCTATACAACATCTCGCTCTGAAAAAACTGAACCGATTTCCAATCCATACTAATGTGTTCAAAGTGCGGACTCGGGCGTCGTACAATCTGCTTCGAGCCCCGTGAACCCACCCAATATGCGAACGAATGCAGACAGCGGCAAGCAACCTACCCGGTCCAAAACCGACCATGGCAACAGTCTGCGGAAAGCGTTTCACGAAATCCGCGAGTTGATCGTACATGGCCGCCTTTCCCCAGGTTCCTGGATTGTCGAGGCGGACCTCGCCCGCCACCTCGCCATGAGCCGTACCCCCGTCCGCAGCGCCCTGCACTGGCTGCAGCGTGAGGGCTATGTCATTGAGCACAAGAACGTCCGAAAATCCCGCATGGTCGTTGCGCCCCTCACCAAAGAGGACGCCGGCGAGCTTTATTCGATCATCGGCCACGTCGAAGGGCTGGCTGGCCGCCGAACCGCCGCTCTTCCGAAAGCTGAGCGCGCGGAGATCGCCGGCCGCCTCAAGGGCCTCAACAACCAGCTCGCTGAGATTCTGAAGGCAAAATCCCCCCGCGCCTCCGGCATTTTCGACATCGACCGCGACTTCCATCGCGCCATTATTGAGTCAGGCGCGGGTCCCCGGCTCCTCGCCCTGCACAAATCCATTGAGCCGCAGGCCGAACGCTACTGGCGCCTCTATGCCAGTTCCATCATTCACGACCTGCACCTCTCCGTTGCCGAACATAGCGAGATCATCGCCGCCATCCTTGCCGGGGATCAGGACCGCGTAGAGCTGGCTCTGCAGGCCAATTGGCAAAAAGGGTGCGAACGCCTCGCCCACGTCATCGACATCTTTGGAGAGCGGGGAAGCTGGTAACGCCAAGCCTCGCTCGGCCCCTGGAACCTGACCGCCCCGTCCGGACTCGCCGGGCGCACTGTTTCTCCTCACAAACCGCCCTCTCCCGTTCAATTTGCGCTTTTCGTCCCTCGCAGAAGGCCCTCCGTCCCTCATAGCCGGATATCAAGAGGCCTCCGCTTGACTTTGTTTCTTCACTTGTACACAATTCTTCACACGTTATTTGTGTACTACCCGCGGGCTGCCTCTTTCAGTCCCCAGCTTTCCAGAGGCCTCCCACAGTGCAACCGATCTGCTTTCAAAAAACGAGAAAGACCAAAACACGACAGGACTTCCGGAGGACAGATGACACCGAAGAAGTGGATGGTCCCTTTTCTTCTCCTCGCCATAGGTTGTGTGGCTCCGCTGCTCTACGGCCAGGCCTCGACTTCCGGCACGTTGTCCGGAACCGTCACGGATCCCTCTGGCGCCGTCATCCGGAACGCCACCCTCACCATCAGTCAGGCGTCCACCGGCTTTAGCCGTGCGGTCACCGCCAACGACAGCGGCGAATACACCTTCTCCGACCTTCAGGTTGGCAACTACGCACTCAAGGTGACAGCACAGGGATTTTCAGATGCCACCTACAACGGCGTCGTCATTCCAACCGGCCGCGTCGTCAATCTGAACGTCAAAATGAGCGTCGGCTCCGCAACCCAGACGGTGGAAGTCTCCGATCAGGCTGAGGTGCTCGAAACGACCACGAATACCCTGGCCACCACCATCAATCCGGATTCAGTGCAGGATCTCCCCCTCAACGGGCGCGACGCTTTGCCCTTCGCCCAGCTCGTCGCCGGCGCGCAAAGTGGCGGCGATCAGCGGTTCAGCACCTACAACGCCATGCCCAACGCCGCACTCAACATCACCGTGGACGGCATGAACGACAACTTCCAGCGCTATCGCACCTCCACCACAGGCTTTTACGACGCCGCTCCGCTGCGCGTGGGCGCCGTGGAAGAAGTTACCGTTTCCACTAACGACCTGACCGCAGACGCAGGCGCTGAAGGCGGCGCGACTCTGCGCTTTCAGCTCAAGCGCGGAACCAATCACTTCCATGGCAATGCCTTCTGGCAAACGCAAAACAGTGCGTTCAACGCCAACACATATGCCAACAACGCCGAGGGCATCAAAAAGCCGATTTACCATATCAGCGATTTTGGCGGCAGTTTGGGCGGTCCCATCTGGAAGAACAAGGTCTTCTTCTTCGGCAACTACGAGCAGGAGTACGTTCCGGGCAATCAAACCGCGTATGCGCCGATATTAAGTCCATCCGCTCAAACCGGCGACTTCAGCTACATCGGTACCGACGGCAAATCGTATACCGTCAACGTTCTGACCGTTGCAGCCAATAACGGCTTCCCGTCCAGCGTCAACTCTCTCGTCGCCAATCAGTTTCAGCAGATCAATTCTTCGGCGGGCAAGGCACTCCAGCAGTTGACAACAGTTCTTCCTTACCAGAACCAACTGGCTTGGCAATACCCTTACAACTACAATCAGATCTACCCCACCCTCCGGCTAGACTACCAGATTCGCCCCAACATGGAATGGCATGTAGCCTATGACCTCGAGTGGAGAACCTACCCTGGTTATCAGGCCTATCCCGGCGATCCTTACACAAACTCCAGCTTTAACTCGACCTACCAGACTTTCTCCACCGGCTTCGACTGGACCATCACTCCTACACTCATCAACCAGTTCAGCGCCGGCCTTCTGAATACCCAGGAAGAATTCAACGTCAACCACCCGTGGGATCCATTCGAACCGGAAGGCAACATCATTATCGACGCTCCAACGTTCGTGAATGGCAGCAACACCCTCAATCCCTGGATACCGAACTACTACCTGCCCGAACCGCGCAATAACCCCGTTCGCGACGTAAACGACATGATTTCCTGGACCCACGGGCTGCATACCTTCAGCTTTGGGGGCGACTACCGCAACTCCAGCGACTTCGATACGGGTGTTGATGATCCTCCGGGAAACTACCTCGGGATCAATACGCTCGATCCCGCCGTGAACATGTTCAATTCTACGAATTTCCCAGCACTGGACGTCCAACAGACAAACCAGCAGGACCTGACTAACGCCGAAGACCTCTATGCGACGCTCACCGGCCGCATCAACAACATCTACGGCAGCAACTACGTGAATTCAGCTACCCATCAGTACAAGACTCTCGGCGTCATGAAACAGCCCGAGGCGCAGACGGTCGGCGGCTTTTATGTCCAGGACGCCTGGCGCGCCACCCCACACCTGGCTTTCAACTTCGGGTTCCGCTGGCAGTTTTCCGGTGCCATTCACAACACGAACGACACGTACACCAATCCCACTTTTGGGAACCTCATGGGTCCCTCCGCGAAGCTTTTCCAGCCTGGCACCCTGAGCGGCGTGACAAATCCACAGGTTTCACTGCGGCCCTCGCCCTATACCTCCGACCTCAAACAGCCGGCGCCGAATTTCGGCTTTGCCTGGAACCCGCAGTTTGACGACGGCTTCCTCAAAACCCTCACCGGAGGGTCCAAACTGGTCGTTCGCGGTGGCGCCGCCATCTCCCACTACGACGAGGGCTGGACCACATTTGAGCAGGCCACGGTCTTTACCAATCCCGGTTCTACGCAGCTTCTCTACCTCAATGCCGGACCTCCAACCAACACGCCCGCTGGAGAGTTCGCCGCTGGCTCGCTCAGCCTAGGAGCCACTCCCACGCTCAATACGTTTCCCTCCAGTTTCAGTTTCCCGACCCCAGAATCAAACTTCACCTTTGGTTCGCAGCCCTTCGCTACCGTCGATCCGCACCTGCGTTCTCCCTATATCGAGAACTGGTATTTCGGCCTCCAGCGCCAGTTCCCCGGCAACACCGTTGTCGAAGCGAATTATGTAGGCAACCACTCGGTTCATATGTGGCAGAACTACGATCTCAACGAAGTCAACATCTTTGAAAACGGATTTGTCGGCGAATTCAAGACAGCGCAAAGCAATTTGGCAACTTACGAGGCAGCAAATCCTCTTTGTCTGAAGCAAGGAACTTGCAACTTTGAGGGAAATACTGGATCGCTGCCGAGGATGGAACAGGCCTTCGGCGTCGGAGGTTCAGCATTCTCCCAACAGAGCTATGTCAGCCTTGTCAACAGCGGTCAGGCTGGGGCAATGGCGAACAATATCGCCACCAATGCGACCTATTTCTGTAACCTGGTCGGAAACGGGGGCGGCTCGTTCAGTCCCTGCACCAATCTCGGATACAGCTCACCAACCGCTTATCCCATTAACATTTTCCAGGCAAATCCCTACGCCACAGGCGAGCCCATCATGCTCCTCTCCGATCCTGGCAGCGAGTCCTATAACGGCCTGCAGGTCCAGGTCAAGCATCCCGTCGGACATGGTCTGATGCTGATGAGTAACTACGCTTATAGCCACTCCTTCACGAACCGCTACATCGGCGACTACTACACGGCCGATCAGGCTGTCGAAAACTTCACCACCCTGCGCGACCGTCACCTGAACCGCTCCCCGTCTCCCTACGATCAGCGTCATACTTTCCGCACCTTTGCCGTATACGATCTTCCCTTCAAGCCAGGGAATCGCCTGCTGCGAGAAGCAGCTGGAGGCTGGACGTTGTCGCCCATCTTTTCATGGCAAAAAGGCCGTAACTTCAAGATGCTCGGCGGCACCAACACCTACAACTACTACGACAACTACGCCAACCAGCCTGATGTCAGTGATTCCGGTGTCGTCCTGAACGGCACCACCGTCAAGCAGCTGCAGAAGGCCGTTGGCTATTATCCCGGTCCGAACCCTTCCACCCCCCGCCTGCTCATGAATCCAGCCATCTTCGCCAACGGCCAGGTTCTTCCCGAAACTACGCCGGGTAAACTGGGCCAGTTTATCTATCTCACTGGACCGCAGTACATCAACACGGACTTTGCGGTCACCAAGCTTTTCCCGCTGTTCGAAGA
Organism: Acidobacteriaceae bacterium; assembly: GCA_036490815.1. Lineage (GTDB taxonomy): Bacteria > Acidobacteriota > Terriglobia > Terriglobales > Acidobacteriaceae > Palsa-343. The sequence goes on along the minus strand of DASXDF010000022.1, from coordinate 43,787 downwards.
CCTGAAGCTCAACATTCAGGCGGAACTGCTCAATGTCTTTAACCACCCGGCGTGGGCGGTCGTCGATGGCTACTCGGGAGGAACCAACAATCCCGCGCAGTATGTCAACGTGCAGAGTAATCCGGCGGTTCCAGGAACTCAGTCCAATCCCGAAGGTTTGAGCTCCGGCGGCGCCCGCGACCTTCAGTTCCGGGTACAGTTACAATTCTAACGACATTAACCGCGCAGAAAGTACCGGGCAACTGCGTCTGTCAAATGACAGCACAAACGTGCTCGCTCCTTGCGCGACAATCCAGTACTGATATTTGAGGAGAAACATGACGCATCGGCGGGTAGTTGCAGCTCTACTGGTTGGGATTACTACCCCATGGTTCGCGGGGCACGCTCAGACTTCACGCGCCGACTTCGATCGCGCTTTCAAGCTTCAGGCCAAATACAGCGCGCTTGTCCTTAACCAGCCCGAAGCTCCCGTCTGGCAGGATTCTTCTGACACTTTCGTATATCGCAAATCCGTCGAAGGCGGACACGAATTCGTCCTTGTCGACGCAGCCACTCAGACAAAACAGCCCGCCTTCGATCACGAGAAACTGGCCGCCGCCCTCTCGACGGCAAGCGGTCAAACCTACAAGGCCACTACCCTTCCCTTTCCGCGCTTTCGCTTCGGCTCCGACCGCGCAACCATCGAATTTATTGTCGACGGCGTCCGCTGGCACTGCGATCTGCACGCGTGGACCTGCGCCAGCCCTGGCGCTCTTCATCCCGGAGACGACGAGTATGACGGTGATGACGACTACGACCAGACGCCGCACGCTCTGAACGATCCCCAGAAAACCAAAGCGTCGCCCGACGGAAACTGGCTCGCCTTCGTCGACAACTACAACATTCGTGTTCGATCCAAAGACTCGAAAGAGACGCTCACCCTCAGCGAAGACGGCTCCGAGGACAATTACTACGCTTTCAATTCCATTGTCTGGTCGCCCGACTCAAAGTTTCTTGCCTCCTACCGCATTCGCCCCGGATACCGGCGCCTCGTGCACTACGTTGAGTCCTCTCCAGCCAACCAGCTCCAGCCCCGCTATTCATCGATGGTCTATCCCAAAGCCGGGGATGTGCTTGCTTTGCAACAGCCCGTGCTCTTCGACATCGCTGGAAAACACGAAGCCCTCGTTGACAATACCCTGTTCCCCAACCCCTTCGACCTAAGCCCCATCGCATGGTGGAAGGATAGTCGCGGCTTCACATTTGAGTACAACCAGCGCGGCCACCAGTTATACCGTGTTATCGATGTTGATGCTCATTCAGGCGCCCCTCGCGCGCTGATTACCGAGGAAAGCAAAACGTTCGTCGACTACCGTCCTCTCGTGGTCGCACAATTTGATACGGGCAAGGAATACCGTTACGACGTCGCCGACGGCAAGGAGATCATCTGGGCCTCCGAGCGCGATGGGTGGGAACACCTCTACCTGCTCAACGGAACAACGGGACAGATCGAGAACCAGATCACAAAAGGAAGCTGGGTCGTCCGCGCCGTCAATCATGTTGACGAGCAAAAACGCCAGATTTGGTTCGAAGCCAGCGGAATGACTGCAGGCGAGGATCCCTACTTTGTTCATGCCTATCGGATCAACTTCGACGGCACAGGGCTTACTCCACTGACCCCGGATCAAAGCAACCACCGCGTAGATTACTCCTCTGACGGCAAATACTACGTCGATACCTGGTCTCGCATCGATCAGGCTCCAACCATGGCACTCTATAGCACCGACGACAACAAGCAATTGTCGATACTGGAGCAAACAGATATCAGCAAACTGACCTCCGCCGGATGGCAGCCACCGGAGGTCTTTAAAGCAAAGGGCCGCGACGGCACGACCGACATATGGGGCGTCATCTATCGGCCCGCTAACTTCGATCCGCACAAGAAGTACCCTGTGGTCGAGGACATCTATGCCGGCCCCCAGGGATCGTTTGTTCCCAAGACATTCACCGCTCGCGTAGAACCTCTCACTCAACTCGGGTTTGTAGTTGTGCAGATCGACGGTATGGGAACAAATAATCGCTCCAAAGCCTTCCACGCAGTGGCCTGGCATAACCTGAAAGACGCCGGCTTTCCCGATCGCATTCTCTGGCACAAGGCAGTCGCCGCAAAGTATCCGTGGTACGACATCTCCCGCGTAGGCATATTCGGGACCTCCGCCGGTGGTCAAAGTGCCATGGGGGCCTTGCTGTTCCATCCCGAGTTTTACAAGGTTGCCGTCTCCAATAGTGGCTGCCACGACAATCGTATGGACAAGATCTGGTGGAACGAGCAATGGATGGGTTGGCCAGTCGGCCCGCAGTATTCTGAATCCTCCAATGTCGATAATGCCTGGCGTCTGCAAGGCAAACTCATGCTGGTCATGGGCGAAATGGATAAGAACGTTGATCCTTCTTCAACACTCCAGGTCGTCGACCGCCTGATTAAAGCCAATAAGACGTTTTCTCTCCTGGTTGTCCCCGGGGCCGGGCACGGAACGCGCGGACCCAATGCCGAATACACAGAGCGTAATCTGGACGACTTCTTTGTCCACAACCTTCTCGGGCAGGAACCGCCGGACTGGAATGGGAGCAGTAAGTCCGCCGCCGGCAATTAGCCGACTCTATGTCCAGCCCGCGCGGCCTTCCACCAGTGTGATATACCGATCGACCGGCAACGCTGTAAACCGTTGCCGGCTGCCTCCTGGCTGCGGCCATTCGACCTCGACCCAATCGATCTGTGGGCGGTTGCCAAGGCCAAGGACCATGCGAGGATCGTGCGAGGAAAGATAACTTCCTCCACCCACTTTCGTGTTTTGCCGGGTAAACGTTCCGCTCTGCCAGGTGACTCGTGCCCCAATCGCGTCGATGTTCGACTTAGTTCCCACCAGTTTCACACCCAACCAGTGATTCTCGCGCCCACCATTGTTCCTTAATAATAGAGGTGGTCCGTCATTGGTGGTGACCAGAACATCGACGGAGCCGTCGTTGTCAAAATCACCCAACGCCAGCCCCCGGCCGGCAATCGTCCGGTTGAATGCCGGGCCGGCTTCGGCGCTTACGTTCTTCCAGGTCCCGCTAACTCCCTCAAAGAGCAGCAGCGGCTCCAGATATCGAAGCTCCGGATGATGCGCCTGAATCGCGAGATCTGGATGGCCATTCGCAACAATAAGGTCTATATCGCCGTCGTTGTTGTAGTCGAAGAATTTCAGGCCCCAGCCACTCATCAATCGAGTTGTGTTTCCGATCGGGCTTTGCAGGGAAACATCATCGAAGCCCCCGCTCCTGTTGTTCCGATACAGCGAGTACATTTCGTGGTCAACATTGGCGACAAAAAGATCGAGCCAGCCATCCTGGTTGTAATCGGCTGCGTCCACACCCATCCCGGAGCGGGCCACACCAAAAGGATTGTAGGCCACGCCAGCTAACAACCCGTTATCGACAAATCGACCTTTTCCCTGGTTGACAAAGAGCGGATTCGGCGCGGTATCGCTGCCTACAAATAAATCGAGCCAGCCGTCATTGTTAATGTCGGCGGCAACGACGCCCCATGCTTTCGCCGCAGTGCCCGCGATGCCCGACTCACGACTGACATCGGTGAAGGTTCCGTCGCCATTGTTATGAAACAGCCAGCTGGGCATCGGCTTAAATACATTGGGCTTGCAATAGTAGCGCTCTCCCGGCCCATGACCGCCACAATATACATTGGCTGACTTAGAGAATTCGGCGAACCGGCACACGAATAAATCGAGGCGACCATCATTGTCGTAATCGAACCATACAGCGCTGGTTGCCCATCCCGGAGCGCTCAAGCCCGCCTTTGCCGTTACGTCCGTGAAGGTTCCGTCGCCGTTGTTGTGATACAGAATGCTGTTCGGATACTGCGTGACGTACAGGTCAGGCAGGCCATCGCCATCGTAGTCTCCCACCGCCGTTCCCATTCCGTACGCATTGCCACTTACCCCCGCCCGGACGGTCACATCGGTAAAAGTCCCGTCCCTGTTGTTTTTGTAGAGCGCGTTTCGCAATGGACTAGCCGGCCGATAGAAGTCGCAGGATCCGCTGTTTACCAGATAGATATCCATCCAGCCATCGTTGTCGTAGTCGAAGAATGCGCACCCGGCCCCGACGGTTTCCGGCAAATACATTTCCGCCGACAGCCCCGCAGTGTGGGACCAGGTAATTCCGCTTCGTGCCGCGGGGATTTCCTCGAAGAATGGCGATGCAGGCGGCGCCCACAGCGCACTTGGTCGCCCTGCAAAGCCAAGTGCCGAGCAGCCGGCCGCAGCGAGGAACTGTCTGCGCGAAAGAGAATCCTGGCCTTGTTTCAGTGCCATCAGACTGCGCTTGCTCCCCGCATCACCATTGAGACGTCCGCGAATAGTTTCATGGATGGATGATGGCGTGCCCTTCGGAGTTGTCAGTGACATTCTTCCTGCGTGCCGCCGCCTGAGCCTGTAACGTCATCTCTCGCGCTGCACCTTCTTTGTTTCCCGTGTGCGAGTAAGAGAGCGCCAACTGGTAGTGTCCAGCCGGGTCGTCCGGTTCCATCTTCACGTAATTTTCCAGTGGTGACTGCGCCTCAGTATATTTACCCGAAGCCTGCAGCGACATACCCAGTGCCAGATATGCCTCGGAGAAACCCCGGTCCAGTTTGATCGCATGCGAAAAATGGAGAATTGCCTGGTTCCACTCTCCTCCGCGTCGCGCAAGTTCTCCCAAAACAAACTCCGCCGAGGCATTAGAAGGATCGATGACTAATTCCTTTTCGAATTCGTCCTTCGCCGCGTCCGTCGGCCCAGAATCCCCGGCCACAGCAAGATCGATTTGCCCGAGCCGGTAATGAATTCCAGGAAGCTTAGGGTTGTCATCGAGAATTTTGTGATAAATCGCAGCCGCGTCCTCGTTCTTTCCCTGCGATTCCAGCGTCTCTGCCTCCAGGCGGCGCTCCTGGTAAGACGTTGGCGCCCTGGCCTGCAATTCCTGCGCTGCGCGCATGCCCAATTCAGAAAAAGTATGTGTAGAGATGTAGAGTACCTCCGGATCCCCGGGCCATTCGCGCTGCATCTGCAGCAAAGTATCAACCGCTGTCTGTTGCTCATCAAGAGCCATAGCACAGCGGACGGTGGCCATCTCAGCGTGATAGCGAAGCGCTTTCTCAACAATCTGCGGCAGGCCCTTGCGCAATAATGGCACGGCGTCTCGACATCGCCCCTGCGCGACGAGATCGATTGCATGCTGGACCGATTCTGCGGATGCCGTCTTTGCGGCCTGCGCACACGCCGACTGCATAACCGCGCAACTCAGCAGAACAGCACCGCTGACAATGAAAACGCCTTTTGCTCTCAATCCGGAATTCATGCGATTCACTCGCCACCCATATCAATGCAGCTGTGTTTTGTTCGAACGCAGCACAATTTCAACAGGACGCGCGCCGAGAGGTACAACATACGCTCCTCGCTCATTATGTAATGCCTCAGCTGGTCCATATGTCCCCACTCCAGCGACAGAGGCTGGTTGTTCAATTCGTAGTCTCGCTTCCGCAGTGAGAGCCGTAGCCGGTTCCACGATAAGCCGCACTTCGCCTGTCCCCACATTGAAGACTGCTTGCTTCAACCTCCCCGCGTCAAGGGTGAGCCATAATCCTATGGGCGCAAGATACAACCTGTTGCGAAATGCATCGAGCGGAATGACGCGGATTGCGTTGCCCTGTTTCTGGAGATTGCCACCGAAGCTAAGCCAGCCCAACGAAGGATCGTGCGTGACATACGTTGCCGTGTTCGCGGCAAATCCCCAGAAACCCGTTCCATAATCGCCCGAATACGGATCGAAGGACAGCATGTCCGGGAAAGAATGGAACGCCGCCGAGGCGAAGCCGTCCCGGTCGATATTGCTCAGTTCACCCATGGTTCCACCGTATCCTACCCGCAGCAGATACAGATCCTCCGGATGTTGTCGATAGGCTGCCAGTAGCGGAACAGCATTAATTCCCGAACCATAATGGTGCAACTGACGTTCCAACCGCTGTACCTTGCCCCCATAGATGAAATCCCAGTAACGTCGCGCGCTTCCGTTATAGCCCCAGTTAGGTAATGCAGGATCGTATCCCAGGATCGCGTCCAGCGTGGTTTGCGCTTTATCTTCGAAACCAAAATGCTTCGTCCACGCATAAACCTCTTCCTGTCCGGTGGAGTCCCACGGCATTTCGCTGCCAAATGGATATTGTTCCGTGTTCCAATGGTCGGCTCGCTTCCGCATCGCCGCTTCCAGAGCATTCGCCTCAGCCGTCATGCCCTCACGTTTCAGGTCGTCCAAAATATAGACGAAAACATCGCCCTCCATTTGGCCGAACTGCGTGTAGTAAGGAGCAAACCTCGTCATCGCGATGCTTGTCTCGTAGGCGTGATCGAGGTACCACTGCCACGGATGATTTGTCACAAGATCAGTATGATCGCGCGACAAGCGGTACATCACCCAGTACGCCGACGCTACATGTGGATAGTTAAAGGAGCGGTCAACCGCTTCCGACGCCTTCTCGCTCCAGCTGGTCCAGCTTTTCCAGTCCAGGTCCTTCCGGTAAAAGTCCGGCGGCAACTTATCCGGCTGGTAGTAAAAGAGACTCTTGCGCACTCCATATTGCAGCGGACCATCCTTATATTGCAGATGTCCCCAGAGCACCCCATCGACGAACTGCTCCAGTTTCGCCACCTCATCCTTGTCCGGAGCGCCAGATTCCTTCATCGCCAAAGCCAGCCACGAGTCCGCGCCCGCTTCATCGCTGAGGCCCGCGATCCACACACGGCTGTCCTGGGTGACCTGCTGGTTTTTCTCGCGGTCGTAGGTGATGGCCGCGGGACTGCGATGGAAAGGATCACTGGCATCGTTGAACCACTGTGCAGTGGTCAGGAATCGACCTAGATCGGCAACCGCCTCAACTTCCGGCTTAATCACCCGGTAATTGATGGTTTGCACTAAACCATTCCTGTAGGTGATCGTTACCCGTGCGCGCCCCCACGTCTTCCCCTGCAGGCGAAAACGGCGCCACACGCCGGGAGTCTCCTGCTCGGGCTGAATCGCAATCGCTCCCGCCGGGTCCACCGTCATAGATTTGACGGGCTGAGAATACCTCAGGAATAAGTTCCCTTCTAAGTCCGTCGGAAGAATATATCCCGGTATCCCTACAGCAACGGGCCGGGTTTCAGCCGCCAGCGTATTTTCGATACCTCGAATCGAATCCGCCAACAGCAATCGCAGCGCGTACACTCGAGACTGGCCCGGAGCCAAAGTGGTGGTCGTTGCCGGATTCCACGGCTGCGCCTTCTGCCACTCGTTTTCCTGATAAGCTCCGCTGTGGACCATCCATTCATAAAAGCCTTCAAAGGTGATGCTCCGCGGCGTGGGATCGTGAAATATTTCCGGCCGGCCGGCGCGTTCGCCGAGAATCGGATTGTAGGCTTCAAAAGGCGTGTGGCCGTCCGGCACCACCAGCAGCGTGGGGCCATGACCGCTGAGCCGGGTGACCTGTAGGTAGCCCGCGTCCTCGCCGATATATGGATCGTAGAAGCTGCATACCGCATGGGCCTGCTCAAGCGTGCGATCAGTCAGCACGTTGTTGAACACCATAGGAATGCCCAGCGAACCAATCTCTACGCTCTGCGTGCTACGGTTCGTGAGTGTGAACCGTAGCACCAGCTTTCCACTTTCGACGCTCCAGGCTCGCACGATCTTCAGCGGAATTTCAGACGGCAGTGTCGGTGCAAGATCAGCCGCCGTGAGGTCATTGCCGGCGACAGCCAGCGCCGTAACTGGCTTGCGCGCAAAAGCCGTTGAGTAACTCTGCCAAGCCCCGCTGCCTCCCGTCCGAAGACGCAGATCCAGATCGCCGAGGTGGTAGTACCCGTCGTGCGAACGCGCCGTCAGCAGGTCTCCAGGCGTGAAGTCAAAACCATCCTGCCCCTTCGGCAGCAATGCCGCGACAGTTTGAGAAGATCGCACCAGCTTAAGCGTGAACTGAGGCGTATCCAGGGTTATGACCCCCTGGTCGAGCATAGGGCCGGCAACCGCCGGTTCTTTCGCAGGCGACTGCTGGTCAGCGGCAGCGGCGATGCCTGCCCCAGCGAGCCAGAGCGCGCAGCAGAAGACGATCGGCAGCACGCATGCGACTCGCCATTGTCCCGGGTCGTTTTTGGGCAGGAAACGGCGGAAAGCCGTGCTGGTCTGCATAGATATCCTTCTGCGAATGAATAAAAACGTTCTTTTAATAGAGAGGTGGCGGCATTTTGATCGCTGCTTCCCCACCTGAGACACTTACCTGGAATCAAGATCTATGCGTGGGCCAGCCTGATCCTATTGAGTATCAACTTGTATTAATAATTGTATCCATTGTCAAGAACGATCAGCCTCCGGCGATGCATGCGTCAGCGAATTGCACTCGACTTTTTCTCGGCCAGCAGACGCTCGACCTGCGCCTCCATCTGTCGGGCCTTCGCCCGGTCCCCGAGCCTGCTGTACGCGCTCGCCAGGTTCGCATACACCGCCGGATTATCCGGCTCAAGATTCCTTGCCATCTCCAGATGATCGACTGCTTCCTGAAAATGCCCCTGCATCAGATAAACCTTTCCCAACGCGATCTGCGTGGCGGAATAGTCGGGGCGATCCTTTGCCGACTCCTCCAGTGCCGCCTGTGCCTCCGCAAATTCCGGCTGTCCAGGCGCCGCGCCCTCATGGAGGAGAACGGTACCCAGCAGTGACAGCATCTGGTAGTCGCGATGGCCCGCTTTGATTGCCCGATGAAGAGTCTCATTCGCGGCGTCCAGATTATCGTCGTACAGCTCTTTCTGCACCAGCGCAAGGTATCCGATATAGCCCGCGGGCTCCAGTTGCGTGGCTCGATCGAACTCGGGCTTTCCCTCCTCAAGCCGCCCCAGCCGTGCCAGGAAAACTGCGCGCTCATAGTGCAGCCGCGCGGAATCCGGCAATTCCTGCAACCCGCGCTCCACCGTATGCAGGCCCAGCGAATACTGTTGGTGATCCGTGCAGGCATCCGCAAAAAATTCGTAGACGCTCTCATCTTTCGGATTGGCGGCAGCGGCTTCCGTAAACACATCGTAAGCCGCTTTAACCTGCCCATCTGCAACGTAGGCCTGCGCGAGCAGCTTATCCACCGTAGACGTTCGCGATCCGCCTGCGCGTAACGATTCCAGAATCGCAATGGCATCTCTATTCCTGCCCGTACCCAGGTAGCAAATTCCCAGATTGACGCCCGTCGCATAAGGATCAGCGCCGAGCTTTTGCGCCTCTGTCAGATGCGGAATTGCTTCCCGCAGCGAGCCGTGGCGCGTCAGATCCGCGCCGACTTTCAGTTCCTGTTGCCCATCCGCTGTATTTCCGTCCTGAGCTTCGGTTTGAGTCGGCGCCGCCGCATTCTGGCTTTGCACAGTCCTGATCGACTGAGCTACGGAAACAGACACAAGCGACGATCCCAGCACCCAACAGCAAAGCACCGTTCTCCCTGCGCATGCCCTCGCCGCCCATCGACTCATGCCGCTATTTTAGTCACTGCGCACCCATTCAGGGCCGGCGTCAAAATAACGTCACAACAACGTCTCGGCTGCCAAAATGGATACGCAGTTGTATACAAAACGCAATTTGCTGTATAACTCACCCCATACCGAGCGCTGAGCATCCCCCGGCGGCCCGCGTCGCCAACATCCTCAGCACTCCGCCTGTCATACCTCGGAGAGCGATCGATGAAGTCTGCAAAACGATGGGGAGGCATCTGCGCCTGGATCTTGCTGGCTGCCGTTATGCAAACCTCCAGCTCCGCAGCGCCCCTCAAGACCCAGCGGAGTCAACCTCAGATGCAGGAGCTGATTGAACAGTTCACCGCCGACTTCATGGCTCTCAATCGCACCTATTCCGTCACCATCTCGCCGGTTCGGATAGCTCGGTTCGAAAAGTTTTATAACGATACCCAAGCGCAACTCGCCGCTGTCAACTTCGATGCCCTCTCCCAGGAGGACAAGGTCGACTACCTTCTGCTGAAAAGCCGGACCACCTCGGGGCTGCATCAACTCGCCATCCAGAAAAAGCAGATTGACGAAATGCGGCCGCTGCTCCCATTTGCCTCGACAATTGAAAGCCTGCTCGAGAGCAAGCGCCTCATGAAGCAACCCGACGCGGAAAAGGATGCGGCAGCCCTCAGCGACATGGTGCGGCAGATAGCGGCTGCTCGCTTGCGTCTCGATCCAAAGCCCCACGGCGCGGCGAACGGCTCAATGCCCGCAAAGGTCGATCCTGTCGTCGCCAATCGCGCCGTACTGGCCACCGCACAGCTCAACTCCAGTCTGCACGATTGGTTTAGCCAGTATCACGGCTACGACCCGCAGTTTACCTGGTGGGTTGACGAACCCTATAAAGCAGCTGACGACGCGCTGAAAGGTTATGGCGCCTTTCTCAAAGAAAAGCTCATTGGCATCGCTGCCGACGACAAAACCACCATCATCGGGGATCCGGTGGGCCGCGATGCTCTGATGCATGAAATCGCGGACGACATGATTCCCTACACTCCCGAGGAACTCGTCGCGATCGCTCAGACCGAATACGACTGGTGCATGAAGAACATGCTTGAAGCCAGCCATCAGATGGGCTTCGGCGATGACTGGCACGCAGCCGTTGAAAAAGTGAAAACGATGCACGTCGCACCCGGCGAACAACCGGAGCTGATCCGCAAGCTGGTTGTCGAGGGCAGCGACTTCGTGAAGCAGAATCAGCTCGTCACCGTGCCCCCTCTCGCCGATGAAACCTGGCGAATGATCATGATGACCCCGGAGCGGCAGTTGGTGAACCCGTTCTTCACCGGCGGTCCGGAGATCAGCGTCTCGTTCCCCACTGACACCATGACCTTCGATCAGCGCGAAATGAGCATGCGCGGCAACAATATCCCATTCGCGCACGCCACCGCCTTTCACGAGATGATTCCCGGACATTTTCTTGAGTTCTACATGTCCTCGCGCTATCACCCCTACCGCCGTGCATTCTCAACGCCCTATTGGAGCGAGGGCAACGCATTCTGGTGGGAGATGCTTTTCTGGGATAAGGGCTTCGACCGAACTCCGGAAGAGCGCGTAGGCGCGCTGGTCTGGCGCATGCATCGTTCCGCCCGCGTCATCTTCACCATGAACTTCCACCTCGGGCGATGGACCCCGCAACAGTGTGTTCAATACCTCATGGACAACGTCGGTTTCGATGTCGACAACGCCACCGCTGAGGTGCGCCGTTCGTTCGATGGTTCCGTCCCGCCCCTCTACCAAAGCGCTTATCTGCTCGGAGCCCTGCAGTTTCGCGCCATGCACAAGGAACTCGTCGACTCGCACAAAATGACGGATCGTGAGTTTCACGACACCATCCTGCACGAAGGCTCCATGCCGATCGAGCTACTGCGCGCCGACCTCGAAACACAGAAGCTTACACCCGATTTCAGCACGTCGTGGAAGTTCTACGGCGACCATCCTACCCACCCCTGATTCGCCGCCGTAACCGTTGTAGAGAGGTCATTCGATGGACAGAAGACGTTTTCTGCAGAGCGCAGCAGCCAGTGCCGCAAGCCTGAATGCCCTCTCATCCTTTGCCGCACACGGTGAAACGCCTATAGTGGCCGGGCTCTCTTCACATGGCATCCTGCCGGCGGCCAAAGCATCCGTTGAAGGCCACACGCTCCTCTGCACCTTCTCCCGCAGGGGAGAAACGTGGAAGGTCTACGAAGACCTTCGCTCCCGTGATGGCGACCTGACCTTTATCTCCTCGGCGGGAACCGCGCGCGTGCTGCCCAAAACCGCCGAGGCGGTTTTTCCCGAAGATGGCCCTCAGTATCTCGGACTCGAGCTGAAAAATATCGGCATGGAAAGCGCCGACCTGCTTGCAGACAAACTTCTCGCGCATGGCGATCCCGATGAGGCCGAGGTCCGCCGCGCCGCACCTCCCATGGATTCAACCCATCCCACCCGTCCTGGCTATCGTCCGCGCTGGAACACCATCATCGGTACCCGCGAATGCGCCGATACCATGCCCGTCTATCCCGGCGGTAACACCCGCACCTACCATCCCACCCAGTACTTTCACGAGCTCACCACCGAGCGCGCGAACCAACGGCACGAAGGCCTCGTCGGCGGCTGGATGCCCGCGGTGCGCAAAATCATGCCGGGCGACAACGGTTCGTATTACGAGGTGGTCGTCTTCGGCGACGTTCTTGCGAAGGATCGCTTCATCGTCCAAACCTGGCACCGCACCGCACATATCCAGGATGGAAAAATCGTCAAAGTCGTCTACGGTTACAGTTACCCCGCTTACACACGCCGCCGCCAGGATCCCAGCGCGGAGCAGTTCTATCAGGGACTCCTCGTCTTCGCCGAATACTGGGAACGCCTCATGCACGACGTGGCGCCCACCACTCTGCCCGACCCCGCCTGGACCAACATGGCAACCTACGCCTTCGTCAAGGAGCAGATCGTCCGCCCGGGCGGCGTTTACCCCAAGTATGGCGCGGTCGATCGCGACTACTACGGTCCGGAGTACGACGGCTTCCAGGACATCTTCACCATGTCCTTCTACGCAAACATGGAGTGCGGCCGTTTTGCCCTCGCTCACGACGTCTTCGATAACTACTTCACAGACTTTACTGACGCGAAGGGAATGGTCAACATGCGCGGCCCCGAAACCGCTCAGTTTGGCCTTACCCTCTCCCTCATTGCCCGCTATTACAACTACACGCATGACCGTGCCCTGCTCCTCAAACATCGCGAGAAGATCGAAGCAACCGCCGCCATTCTGACCGAACTGCAGGACGAGGCCCTTCAACTCGCCTCCTCCGATCCCGGCTACGGCCTCATCCACGGCTGGTCTGAGTCCGACTCCTGCCTCACCACCGACCCCTCCGTCTGGTGGAAGCCTTATTTCTCCAATAGCGCCTTCACCGTACGCGGCTGGCGCGACATTTCCGCCGCGTGGCGGAAATTGAATTTTCCCGGAGCGGAGACTCTGGCTGCTTCCTGGACCCGGCGCAGTGAACAGCTTCAGCAAGCCCTCGTCAAAAGTATCGATGCCAATACCAAACGCGAGATGAAGCCTCCCTACATCGGCCCGCTTCCCGGCGCCACCCTGACCTTCCTTCAATCGATGGAGCAACAGCATCCAAGCGAACAGGGCTGGCCCCATCGTTGTTACGCCGAGCTACTCCAGCCCGGCGTGCTCTCGGACGAGCAAACCAACCTCGTCATCGACTGTATGCGCGCTTATGGGGCTACCACCCTCGGCGTCGTCGCCAACGTCGAGCGTCCTCATCCCACCGGACGCGACATCCTCGGCTTCATCTCCTATGGCTACGCGCAGGCGCTCCTGCGCCTCGATCGCATTGAAGAATACATCCTCTTCCTCTACTCCCATCGTTATCACGATCACTCGCGCGGCAGCTGGACCGCCGGCGAAGTCTCCGGCATTACCGGCGACGATGCCCTCTTCTGCATCCCCGCGCAGCAAACCATCCCCCTGCTGGTTCGCTGGATGCTCGTCTTCGAAGATCCTGACGCCGACAAGCTCTACTTCGGCCGCGCCCTGCCCCGTCAGTGGGTCGCCACCGGCAAGCCAATCGGGATCGAGCATGCGCCCACGCGCTGGGGCCGTGTCAGTTACCGTCTCTCCCCCGGCGGCGAAAATCAGCTGGTCGCGACCATAACCCTCTCAGAACAAAACGACCTCCCCAAAGAACTCCATGTCAGCTTCCGGGTGCCCACCAGCAAATCACTGTCCGGTCTCACCGTGAACGGTCAGACTCTCGCCCCCGGCGGCCGGATCAAAGATGCTGCCGTATTTCCGACGCAGGGAAAAAGGGCATTCGAGGTCATAGCCACCATGAGCTAACAATTTCACCCACCGGCCAATCGCCGCTCTTGGTACTCGAAATTGTATTTATCATTGCAAAAGAGGCTGCCGCCTGGCGAGCCCCGCAACATAAGGTGGATTCGATGAACAGCAGTTTGTCTCGCAGAAAGTTTCTCGGCGGCGCCGCTCTGGCTGGCGCAACCTCGCTTCTCCCCGCGGCTGCAGCAGCGCTCACCAACAAAGGCGATAAGAAAGCCGTCCCAGCAAGCGGCCCCGAAGACACCGCCAACGAGAGTCTGACCAGCGCCGCTGTCGCCAAAGTCCAGTGGAAGGCGAAGCCGTTTCCCATGCCCGATGTCCGCCTGCTGCCCGGCTTCTGGAAAGACACCATGGAGCTGGACCGAAGCTATCTTTATTCCCTGCCCAACGAGCGGCTGGCGCACAATTTCCGCGTCACCGCGGGCATCCCCTCGGATGCCGATCCTCTCGGCGGCTGGGAAGCTCCCGACTGCGAGTTACGCGGCCACTACGTCGGCCACTATCTCTCCTCCTGCGGCCTCATGCATGCCAGCACCGGCGACGCCTTCATCGCCGCCAAGGGCAATGAGCTGGTCGCCATGCTCGCGGATTGCCAGGCAAAGGACGGCTACCTCGGCGCCTACCCCACCGAGTTCTACGACCGCCTGCGCAATCACAAAAGAGTCTGGGCGCCGTTTTACACCTATCACAAGATCATGGCCGGTCTCATCGACATGTATGAGCACACCGGCAATCGTCAGGCCCTCGACATGGCGGTGCGCATGGCCGACTGGGCCGACGTCTATTCCAGCAGCTTCGCCCCCGATGACTGGCAGCGCGTCCTGCTCGTCGAACACGGCGGCATGATGGAATCCGCATTCAATCTCTACGCCATCACAGGAAAACCGAAGTATCACGATCTGGCGTATCGTTTCGAGCACCACAAGATATTCGATCCCCTCGCCGCCGGCGACGACAAGCTCGACGGCAATCATGCCAATACAAATATCCCCAAGATGATCGGCGCCGCCCGCGGCTACGAGCTGACCGGCGACACCCGCTACCAGCAGATCAGCGAAAATTTCTACCGCATCGTCACCGACCACCACGCTTACTGCACCGGCGGCACCAGCAATGGCGAAATGTGGCATGCGCCGGATGCTATCGCGACTCAACTGGGACCCGCGGCGGAAGAATGCTGTTGCTCCTACAACATGATGAAGCTGTCGCGCCACCTATACGGACAAAACCCTGACGCGAAGTTCTTTGACTACTACGAGCGGCTGCTCATCAACGTCCGCTATGGCACGCAGGATCGCAACGGCATGCTGATGTACTACGTCCCGCTGCAACCCGGCATGTACAAGACCTTCGGCACACCGTTTGACGCTTTCTGGTGCTGCACCGGAACCGGCTCCGAAGAATATGCCAAGCTCACCGACTCTATCTACTTTCACGACGACAGCGCCGTCTATGTGAATCTTTTCATCCCCTCCACACTCAACTGGAAAGAACGCGGCCTTAAGCTCCGACAAACCACAAAATTTCCGCTCGAAGATCGAATCACCTTCACCGTCGACGCCGCACCGTCATCGGCAACCGCGCTCAAACTGCGCGTCCCATACTGGGCGACTCAGGGTGTGGTTGTCAGCATCAACGGGGAAGCGCAGAATCAAACCCCAACCCCATCTACCTACATCACGCTGGAGCATGACTGGAAGGCCGGCGACGTGATCACCTTCGACCTGCCCATGACCCTCCACATTGCGCCCACTCCCGACGACAAGCTGGTCCAGGCCGCGATGTACGGTCCTCTGGTCCTCGCCGCGCAGCTCGGCACCGATGGCCTGACGACATCCATGATCTACGGTGGGAGCGGCCCGCGCGGCTTTGACGATGGCTATCCCATGCCGACTGTGGATCTGCGTGGCCGTATGCATCGCGACGCGAGCGGCCATTTCACCGCGCCCCCGCCGCCACCCGCCGATACCGTATGGTTCGAACAGGCTGAGGCTTCTCCGCTCTATCCCCTGCGCTTCCACACCAAAGGACGCGGGCCCACCCACACCCTCGTGCCGCTAAACCAGATTATGGATGAGCGCTACTCGGTCTACCTGCGCAATATCACCACGTCCACGACTTAGACCTTGCGCAACGGCAGCCTATGAACGCCACTCGTCCGGCGGCGAGTGGGCTACCAGCTCCCGCGTTCGCCGAACACGTCAATCACCTGGCCGAGACGCACGCAGCCGTTTTCCCAGTTAATCTGCAACGCGCGCTCGATGCGGTCCGCGTCACCGGCCAGCAGCGCAGCAATAATCTCGTCGTGCTCGTCAATCGAAAGCTGCAGATTGCTGATAATCGAACTCGCGTACAGGCGCCAGTAGCGTTCTACCTGAGGTTCGACCGTTTTGTGCAGGCTGCGCAGCCGTGGCCCCGCCCCCGATTCCACCACCAGCCGATGAAAATCCCGGTCCAGCTCGAAAATAGCACCCTGTTCGCTCGGGTTGTTTCTAATCCGCGCTAACTGCTGGTTAATGTTCTTCAACTTCTGAGCAATCGCCGTCCTCTCCGCCTTCGGCAGAGCCGCCGTGATTCGTCCCGCCAGACCTTCCAGACGCCCGATAACTGCATACAGCTCGTTGGCATCTTCCTTGGTCAGCGGGCTGACAATAATGCGGGATTTATTCGCCGTGCGCTGAGCATGCACATAGCCTTCCTGTTGCAGCCATTGCAGAGCGGCACGCGCCGGAGTGCGGCTCAGATGCAGCCGCTTCGCCAGTTCCCCTTCCACGATCCACGTCCCAGGCGAAAGTTTTCCCTGAACAATCAGTTCGCGGACCTGGTGGAGCGCGGTCAAAACACTCGTCCCGTGCTCCCGCTTCTTCTTGGGGCCCTTCGACGGCCTCTTCGTCTTGCCAACAATCATGGTTTTCCGTTCATAGTCATAAGATCGTTCCGCAAAGATCTCGTTCGGCAGACTGTCTGCCCAGAATTGTATTCATCATAGACTACGATTTGGGTTTGCGGGCGCCATCCGCGGTTCCTCGAGGGCTGCCCTCCGTTCTCACTTTCTCATCGGAATAGCCACTCAGCCGTATCCCGGTGTTGCTTTTCCGTGTCATCGTATCGGCATGAACTTACCGCTCTTGTCGCCCCAGGCGCTGTTGCTGTGCCTCGGTCTCCTGATGGCTGACGCAGGATCGCCCGCGAGCGCTCAAACCTGTTCCTCTTCCGGCGTATCCGTCCAGGTCCTCGGCTCCGGCGGACCAGAACTCCAGGATAAGCGCGCCTCCACCAGCTATCTCATCTGGGACCACGGGCAGGCGCGCGTCATTGTCGACGCAGGCAGCGGCAGCGCTCTCCGCTTCGGAGAGAGTGGCGCCACCATGTCGCAGCCCGATGTGGTTCTGTTCAGCCACTTCCATATCGACCACAGCGGTGACTTTCCTTCCCTCGTTTTTTCTTCCTGGTTTGAAGACCGCAGCCGCCCTCTGCCCGTCTACGGTCCTCCCGGCAACGAGTACATGCCTTCTACCGTGGAGTTCGTGCACGACCTCTTCAGCGATCCGCATGGCGCCTGGCGCTATCTCAGCGAGTTTGTCGATCGCTCACACGACGGCAGCTACAAGCTGCAGCCGCACGATGTCGAGGCCGACTCAGTCCCGGTCCTCGTTGCGCGCCAGGGCGACATCACCCTCTACGCCGTCCGCGTCACTCATGGCGTCTTTCCTGCACTGGCGTGGCGCGTCGAAATTGGCGGCAAGCGCATCGTCTTCAGCGGCGACACCAATGGAGAAGGTGCAGGACTGACGAGGCTCGCCACCAATGCCGATCTATTTGTCGCGCACAATGCCGTGCCCGAAGGAGCTACCGGTGTCGAGCGCAATCTGCATATGCCGCCCTCGGTCATCGGTGCCACAGCCGGCAACGCCCACGTCCACCAACTGGTCCTTTCCCATCGCATGCTGCGCACGTTGGGAAAAGAGCAGGAGACCGAATCACAAATCCGGCTGCACTACGCCGGGCCCCTGGCATTTGCCAATGACCTCGACTGCTTCCAGGTGCGGTAAGTCAGCTGGATCACTCAAAGCAGTTTTAAATCAATCGGCAATCCACTTACCACCGGTACACAGTCAGTTTATCCAGATACACCGTTGACGATCCCCCCGCGCCCAGCCCATCCACCTGCAGATTGGTCAGCAGTGACGGAGCCCATCCCAGCGCGAACGCCGACGGCACCGTCACGTTGATATCCTGTTCTACCCCATCCAGCCAGACAGACTGGTAGGTCGCATTCCCGTCATCGTCGTGCGAGTAAGCTACCTGTACGTGATGCCAGGTTTTGATGCTCCAGTCCTGCACGTTGCATGTCTGGTCCGACTTCAGCCATTGATCGTTCGGACTTTGCGGCGTCCCGGCATTCGTCGTGTAGTCCCACGTCTTCGAGTAGCCATCACACTGGAACCCGAAGATCACCGTCTGCCCGTTCGGCATCACCTGGTTCATGTCCATCTCCAGGTTCGCCACGTCGCCGACCGTCCCATCGAGATATACCCAGGTGTCGTAGAGGAAATGCGTCGCCTGCGTGTCCGTGCCGAACGACACGTAATAGCGCTCCCCTCCGTAATTTGTGTAAGTCGTCGAAAACTGGCGTGCCTGCCCGCTCAGCGAAGGCGCGTCCACCAGGCGCATCGTACCGCCCGAACTGCCGCTCGAACCGCTGGTGCCATCGTCGTAAGCGTCGTTCCAGGTGCTCAACGCCTGAATCCCGGCCACGCTGATCGCATTCGAGGGAACCAGCGCCAACGCTCCGCTCGTGCTCCCCGACCCGCTGCCGGCGGATCCGGATCCGCTGGATCCAGAACCAGCACTTCCGGATCCAGAACCGGATCCACTCGATCCTGAGCCGCTCGAACCAGAGCCAGAGCTTCCGGATCCAGAACCGGATCCACTCGATCCTGAGCCGCTCGATCCCGAGCCAGAGCTTCCGGATCCGGAACCGGAGCCCGATCCTGAACCACTCGAACCAGAGCCAGAACTTCCGGATCCAGAGCCGGAACTACCCGATCCGCTCGAGCCGCTGCCATTCGACCCGCTCCCGTTACTGCCGGAACCCGTCGTGCCGGATCCGTTCGTTGAGGCCGATCCGCCCGTGCCCTGCGCTGTGTTGGAGTTAGATGAAACCGCGCCGCAACCGCTTACCAAAGCCGCAGCAATCACAATGGCCAGAAAGCCAGAAATACAACGAAAAGTTTTCAATGTCATGCCCGGGAGAGTGAATTCGAGCGCGCCTGGTCGGGGCTTGCAGACACTACTGCGCCGGAATGCCCATACAAAATTCGAGGCATTCCCCGCTGACAGTTCTCCACGATCCGCATTTCTCGGGTGTGTTGATTCAGAAGATAGGCGAGAGTATCCCCATCGACAATCACACGAATGAGGGGCCGATCACACCGCAGTAACTGCCGCTCATGGGTTCCATCAAACTCGTATCATGCAAGTTACCGTCGAACTACCACTCAGGTAATCACTCCGGAAGCGTCCCGCGCCGTCCGCGTCTGCCCTGTTTGTGCCATTGCCCTGCTACCCTTTTTTCATGGCCGTTCGCAAGATCGTCCACGTCGACATGGACGCCTTCTACGCCTCGGTCGAGCAGCGCGACGATCCCTCGCTCCGCGGCAAGCCCGTCGTCGTTGCCTGGCGCGGCAACCGTTCCGTCGTCTGCGCTGCTTCCTACGAAGCCCGCCGCTTCGGCGTTCACTCCGCCATGCCCGCCCTCCGCGCCGAACGCCTCTGCCCCAGCGCGATCTTCATCCCGCCTGACTTCGTTCGCTACCGCGCGGTCTCCCGCCAGACCCGCGACATCTTCCGACGCCACACCGACCTTATCGAGCCGCTCTCGCTCGATGAAGCCTACCTCGATGTCACTGAAAATAAGTGTGGCTTGCCCACCGCAACCAAAGTCGCCAGCGCCATCCGCAAACAGATTCGTGAAGAGCTCCAGCTCACCGCATCGGCGGGCGTCGCCCCCAATAAATTCCTTGCCAAAATCGCTTCCGACTGGCGCAAGCCCGACGGCCTTTTCGTCATCCAGCCCGATGACGTCGACGCCTTCCTCCCGCCGCTTCCCGTCGAGCGCCTGCCCGGCGTAGGCAAGGTCACCGCGGAACGCCTCGCGAACCTCGGCATTCACACCGTCGGCGATCTGCGCGCTATGGAATTAGAAACAATCGAAACCCACTTCGGACGCCATGGCCATCGCCTGCACGAGCTGGCCTGCGGCATCGACGACAACGAAGTCGTCCCCGACCGCCCCACGAAGTCCATCTCCGCCGAAGACACCTTCGAACGCGACATCCCGATCCACGACACCGGGGACGCCATCCGTCGTCTGGCTGAGAAAGTATGGATTGCCTCGCGCAAGGATACGCGCATCCCGCGTACCGTCGTCCTCAAGCTCAAGACTGCGGAATTCAAAATCCTCACCCGCAGCCTCACGCCACCCGAGCCGGTCGCTTCCTGCGAGGAACTCACCGGCATTGCGCTTTCTCTGCGCGATCGCGTCGCCCTCGGTCCAGCGCAGCGCTTTCGCCTCATCGGCGTGGGGCTTCACAATTTCCGCGATCCCGAAGACGCCCAGGCCCAGCCCATCCTTTTCGACTAAGCGCGCGTCCCGTATCCCGGCTCTCGCTGCTGGCTTTTAGCTATTGCCTACCGGCTGCTTTGGAGGGCGCACGACCACCGGCACCACAACCGAAACCAGCATGATCACCGCAATGATATGCAGTCCATACGCGAACGACGTCCCGCTCTGCCGCAGATGCGCAATCAGCAATGGACCAAACGCGCTCGCGAATCCCCATGCCGTCAGCATCAGCCCATAAATCGGCCCGATATTCTTCGCGCCGAAATAGTCCGCCGCAAACGCCGGCATCGTCCCGAACCCGCCGCCGTAGCACATCAGAATGATGAAGGTCAGCACCGTGAGCAGACTCGCCTCACCAATGTTCGGCATCACCCAGAACAATACTGCCTGGCAGAGGTACATCACCACAAACGTCCAGCGCCGCGTCATGCCGTCTGAGACCCACGCCCAGAACACGCGCCCCACTGCGTTGCCAATGCTCGCAATGCCTACCATCCCTGCCGCGGCAATCGCCGTGACCTTTGCGATCTCCTGAAACATCGGCGATTCCTGCGAGATTACCGAGATCCCCGCCGTCGTATTCAAAAACAGCGCCAGCCACAGCGCCCACCACTGCCATGTTTTCAGCGCGTCCAGCAGCGTGTAGTCCGCAGCAGAGCGCTGTGCCTTCTGTGTCGCGCTCGCCGTCCACCCCTTCGGCACATAGCCCGCCGGCGGATTCTGCATGAACATAGCCGTGATCATTGTGACGATCAGATACGCGATCCCCAGATACGCAAACGTGTGCAGCACACCCACTTTCTGGATCAGCCGCGTTGCCACCGGCGCCGTCACCAGAGCACCGGCCCCGAATCCTCCCACGGCAACGCCGGTAATCAGCCCGCGTTTGTCAGGAAACCACTTCAGCAGTACCGAAATCGGCACGATATATCCAAAACCCAGCCCGATTCCGCCGATCACTCCGTACGAAAAATAAAGCCAGTGCAAATTGTTTGCCGAGTAGCTGGCCAGAAATACGCCCAGCCCATAAAGGAAACATCCCGTCAGCGCCACCGGCCGCGGTCCTTTCTTACTCAGCCACAACCCGCCAACAAACGCCGCGACCCCCAGCACGAAAATGCAGATGGTGAACGTCAGCGTCACCTGCGAAATCGACCAGTGGAATTCCTTCACCAGTGGAGTGCGAAACACGCTCCACGCATAGACGGCGCCCAGCGCCATCTGCATGAAGACGCCCGCCAGCGCGATGCCCCAACGCCTTCCCTCCGACATACTTCTGCCTCCGCGGTTCTCAGATTCGATGCAGCGTCACTGCTTTGAGCCGAGGGATGCTCTCAGGACTGGTTCTGGTCTATGTGGCCTTGGGGGTGCCCTTCAACTTCAGCTGCGTGCCCAGCGATTCAAGAAATCGGTTGATCAGCGCGATGCTGCGGCGCAGTTCCTTGCGCCGGAACTGCCCCAGCAAAGACAGCAAGCCAGGCGGATCGATGACCGGTTTGCGCTCGCTGCCCAGCGTCTCGGCCACAGCATTGGCGTAAGCCTGCATCAGTTCAGGATTGATCGACGCCAACATTTTTCCCAGGATGATCGCGTTGCGCAGCGCATGGATCGCCTGCGGCGTATCCGTCGCTCCAACCGCTTTTTCAATGACCGCGTCCTTTGCGCTCAGAAGTCCGCGCAGCACTTCAAACACCTGCGCATCGTGCAACTGCTGGATCAATTCGTAGCTGTCCAGCAACGCCTCCGCATGCTTCGCGGGCGCATTCTCCAGCCGGGTCAGCAACTCCTTCCGCGCATCACGCGGGGCTATTTCCAGAGCAATCGCTTGCGCCACTGTTTCCCTTTCTTTGCGCCACACTGTATCCGGCGTCCTCGCTCGGCGAACGCGGAACCCCGAACGCCATTCTGACCGCTATCCGCTAGACGCTATCCGCTGCCTTCCGAATCTGCACCAGCCCGTTCCCCGGCTCGCGATAATCCGCCCGCTTCCACTTCCGCTCCACTTCCACGCCACCCTGTGGTGTCGGATGCCCCCAACGCGAATTCGTTCGCGGCAGAGGATTTGCTCCTCGCTCGTCGAGCACCGTCATCCGCACCGACGTCTCCTTATATGCGGGCGTATGCGTCTGCTTATCGGTATGGCTGCTCGTCAGCCGATTCACTGGCTCCTGAGTCGAATTCATCGGCATGTACATCTCCTCGCCTTTCACCCGATCCGTCACCACCGCCTGCACCTTCACCTCACCATACCGCGACGTCAGTTCCACCCACCGCCCGTTGTCGATACCTCGTTTCGCCGCCAGCTCCGGCGAAACCTCCACAAACGTGCACGGTGTCTTTTCCGCGATCCCCTTCGTGCGGTAAGTCAGATTCCCTTCGTGGAAATGCTCCAGCAGGCGCCCGTTGTTCAGATGTAAGTCGAAATTCGCATCCTGCTGATCCGTCGGCTCCGTCCATTGCAGCGGGAATAACTTTGCCTTCCCGTCCGGAAAAGCAAATTTCTGCGTATAAAGCAGAGGCTGATCGGTCCCATCCGCCGCCACCGGCCACTGCAGCGACTTATAGCCCTCCAGCCGCTCATACGTCACGCCCGCCATCAACGGCGTCAGCGCCGCGATTTCTTTATAGATCTCCGCCGGCCCCGCGTAATTCCAGCCCGCACCCAGCCGATTCGCCAGATCGACAATAATCTCCCAGTCCGGCCGGCTCTCCCCCAATGGCTCAAACGCACGATACAGCCGCTGGATCCGCCGCTCTGTGCTCGTGAACGTCCCTTCCTTCTCCAGACTCGGACTCGCCGGCAGTACCACGTCCGCAAACCGGCACGTTTCCGAGAAGAAAATGTCCTGGATCACCAGGAAGTCCACCTTCGCCAGCGCCGCTCCTACATAATTCGCATTTGAATCGACCAGGCTCATCTCTTCGCCGAAGATGTACATCGCCTTCAGCCTTCCCTCATGGATCGCATCGATCATCTGGTGGTTGTCGAGCCCCGGCTTCGGCGGCAGCGTCACGCCCCACGCCTTCTCGAACTTCGCCCGAATCTCTGGGTCCTCCACCTTCTGGTATCCGGTGAAATTATTGGGCATCGCGCCGTGGTCGCTCGCCCCCTGCACGTTGTTGTGCCCGCGCAGCGGATACGCGCCCGTCCCGGGCCGCATGTAATTCCCCGTCGCCAGTAACAGATTCGAAATCGCCGTCGACGTATCCGACCCCATCGAGTGCTGCGTCACGCCCATCGCCCACAACGCGCACACGCTCTTCGCGTCGACGATCATCCTCGCCACACGCTCCAGAGTCTCCACCGGCAATCCCGTCCGCTGGCTCGCATATTCCATCGTGAACGGCTCCAGGCTCTTCCGGTACTCCTCAACCCCGTTCACCCACTTCTCCAGAAACTCCGTCTTCGCCAGCCCCTGATCGAAAATCCACCGCGTCACCGCACTCAGCCAGATCAGGTCCGTCCCCGGCCGCGGATGCAGAAATACATCCGCCCGATGCGCCATCTCGTTCCTGCGCAGATCCGAGACGATCAGCTGCTGCCCCTTCAGCTTGTGCGACCGCTTTACCCGCGTCGCCAGCACCGGATGGCTCTCCGCCGTGTTGCTCCCCACGATCACCACCAGCTCGGCCTGCTCGATGTCGGAGATTGAACCCGAATCCCCGCCATAACCCACCGTCCTGAACAATCCCACTGTTGCAGGAGCCTGGCAGTAGCGCGAACAGTTATCCATATTGTTGGTGCCCACCACCGCCCTCGCCAGCTTCTGCATCAGATAGCTCTCTTCGTTGGTGCACTTCGACGACGACACAAACGCCAGGGCGTCCGGCCCGCTCTCGGCCTTGATCTCCGCAAATCGCCGCGCCACCAGCCCCAGCGCCTCGTCCCAGGTCGCCTCGCGAAACTTACCGTTCTCCCGGATCAGCGGCTTCGTCAGCCGGTCTGCGCTGTTCACAAATTCCCAGCTGAACTTCCCCTTCACGCACGTCGAAATCCCGTTCGCCGGGCCCTCTGCCGGCTCCACCTTTAATATGTGCCGGTCCCTGTGCCAGACATCGAAGCTGCACCCCACCCCGCAGTACGTGCACACCGTCTTCGTCTTCTTCGTCCGCGACTCCCGCATGTCTGCCTCGACTTCCGACAGCTCGAGAATCGCCCCATACCCCACCTCGGGCTCGATGCCCTTCACCACGTCGATCATGCCGTCCAGCGCCGGCTTCGGCAGCGCCGTGAAATACCCCGCCTCGCCCAGCATCGTCGTCTCCATCAGCGCGTTGCAGGGGCACACCGTCACGCAGTGCCCGCAGGAAACGCAGCTCGATTCACCAATCGGGGCGCCCCCATCCCACAGCACCCGTGGATGCTCGTCTTCCCACCGAATCGTCAGCGTTTCGTTCACCTGCACGTTCTGGCACGCCTCCACGCACCGCCCGCACAAGATGCACTGATCCGGGTCATAACGATAAAAAGGATTCGTGAAGTCGCACGGGTACGGCTTCGGCCGGTATGGAATCTCCTGATGCTCGACCTTGAGCAGCTTGGTGGTGTTGTGCACCGTGCAGTTGCCGTTGTTGTTGTCGCAGACCGTGCAATAGAGCAGATGATTTCCGAGGATGCGGTCGAAAGCCTCGCGCTGCGCCTTCTGGGCACGCGCCGATTCGGTTAAGACCTGCGTTCCATCCAAAGCTGCGGTCCCGCAGCTTCGCACCAGCTTCCCTTCCACTTCCACCATGCACGTATCGCAGGTCTGGATCGGCCCCATTTGCGGGTGATAGCAAACCTGTGGAACCTTCGCGCCGCTGCGGTTGATGACCTCCAGCAGCCGTTCCCCCGCCCTGAACTCGCGTGCTGTCCCGTCAATCGTTACTACGGGCATTGATTGCAACTCCTCGCTGCGGCGCCAGCGATGCTACCACGGAACTCCAGCCACAGGTGTTAATTTGCCCGCGCCGCAATTGGCTCCCGGCCTTAACTTCCAGCTGCTTCCTGGTCCCTACACCCTGTTCCCTGCACCCTGCTTCTAAGGCTGCCCCTCCGGACTCGGATTCTCCGCCGTGAACTCCGAGCAGCACGGCTTCGCCGCTGCGGTAAACTCCATCACCTCCACCCGCGTCAGGTCTGGATCGTAAATGTTGAACTGCCACTTCCCGTCTCGTCCAATCTGCGGACGCGGCGCCGCATCCCCCAACCGATCTCCCGCGTACAGCGTGGTCACCGCCTTCTCCATGTTCACCACGCCCAGCGAAACATGATTCAGAACTCCCAAATGCTGCTGGGTCATCTGCGCCGGAATTCCGCTCCCCGACGGTCCGCTGGTCAGCATGTACTCCACCCAGTCATGGCCGTCCGGCACCTGCTGCGAAACCCAGTCGGTCTTGTCCTCGACCATGCCGCCGTGCCAGTACGGTTTGAACCCCAAAATCTCCCGATAAAACGGGTTCTC
The DNA here is from genome assembly GCA_036490815.1 of Acidobacteriaceae bacterium. Classification (GTDB taxonomy): domain Bacteria; phylum Acidobacteriota; class Terriglobia; order Terriglobales; family Acidobacteriaceae; genus Palsa-343. The sequence continues at coordinate 17,786 of DASXDF010000022.1, read as the reverse complement.
CTTCTCCTGGCTGCGTACCAGCATCCCTACATGAATGATGCGCCGCCCAATCGGATCGCTGCCCGCAAGCGAATACAGGGCATCGCTCTTCATCGCCAGCAGCTTCGGCGGCGGCTGCATAAACTCCACCTTGTTCCCCTCAGGATCATTAACGTCAAACCACGCGCTCCCATCGCTCCCCTTTTTCACCACTTCCGGAACCGTTACGCCCTTCGCGCTCAGATACCGCCGCATTCCCTCCGCGTCCTTCGTCAGATACGCCAGGTGATCCAGCCGATTGACGCCCGCATCCGCAGGCATCGGAAGCACCTCGATAAACTGTTCCTGGTTCACGTAGTAGCGTGCCCCGTCGCTCCGCTCCGGATCGTCGCCCTTTTTTAGCCCGATATCGTGAACATAAAAATGCTCGGCCTTCGCCGCATCGCCTGCGTAGACGGCAATGTGAGAAATCCCCATAATCGGCGGCCTCGTCTGTGCCCCACACCCAACCGCAGCCAGAATCAAAGCGACAATAGAAACACGCATGAACTTCTACCCCTCCCCAGTGCGTATCAAGAATAACGCCGCAGACTGAACCGCAAACCTACGCCGCTCAAACTCTGCGCTGCTAATTTCGTTCTCAGCAAGTTACTATGTCCCCACGGATGAAACGTCGGACCAGGCAGAAACAGCGGATTTCCCCCAACCTCCTGCGCCTTTTCCTGGCCCTGTGGATTGTTGCCAGTCTCGGTTACTGGATCGCGGGCATCGTCGACCTGTGGGAGACCCGCGTCCACTCGGACCAGCGCGTCGATATCCCGTTCCGTTTTGACGCTGATTCCCGCCGCATTTTCAAAGACGGCCTTCAACCCGAAGCCGCCGCTGCCGGCCTTGTCGCCGACGACCACATCGATCAACTCAACGGCGCTCCCTACAGCGGCCTCGCCCAGTGGTCGACCATCCTTTCTGAAAGCCATCCCGGCGACATCCTCGAAGTCGACGCCAGCCGCCCCAACGGCTCCCATGTCAACGCCACCATCACCCTCGTGCGCGGCGCCTATGCTTTTGGCCGCTTGTCACCCGTCTGGGCATTCTGGCAGGGATTTCTCCTGGTCGGACTCCTCTCCCTGATCTGTCTCCTCATCGGGTACTGGGTCGTCCTCACCCGTCCGACCGACCGCAATGCGTGGCTCACCCTCGTCCTCCTCACCTTTCCCAGTGTCGTCTTCATCAACAGCGGCCTCGCCACTGGTGTCTCGCTCTTCCTGCGCGATTTCTGGTATCAAACCCTCCAGCTCGCCGGCTCTCCCGCCCTGCTGCTCTTTGGAATCTACTTCCCCGAGCGCTCCCGCATCGATGTCCGCTTCCCCTGGATCAAGTGGATTCTCTTCGCCCTCTTCGGTGTCGGCCTGTGCTTCCTCTATCCCTCCATTTACGTGGAGCACTATGCCGGGGGAGACGGGCCCTTCCTCGAAAAAGCCAGCAATCTCGCCGCCAACGGCATCAACGCCTTCAACCTCCTCTGCGTCATCCTCTATCTCGTCATCACCCTCGATAAGCTTTTCTCCGCTTCCACCGAGGATGCCCGCCGCCGTCTCCGCGTCCTCACCACCGGCATGACCATCGGCGTGGGCGCCCTGCTGATCGTTTTCGTCCTGCTTCCCCACTTCGGCATCAATGCCCTCGAGCCCCGCAGTTACTGGATCCGGACCATCGGCGCCTTGCTGTTCATGTTCGCGCCCCTCACCCTGGCCTATGTCGTCGTCGTTCAGCGCGCCCTCGATGTTCGCGTGCTCCTGCGCATGGGCACGCGCTACGCCCTCGCTAAAGCCACCCTTTGGGTTGTTCAGGTGGGATTGATCGCCGCCATCGGCTTCCGCCTGCTTCTCCCCGCCCTCCACAAGCAACAACCCGGCGCCTCCGACCTTATCGGCGCCGTCATCTTCTTCGGCCTCATCCTCGCCCTCCGTTTCGGCGTTAGCAAGCGCCTCCAGCAGTGGCTCGATCGCCAGTTCTTCCGCGAAGCCTACAACTCCGAAGTGATGCTCAACGAGCTTTCCGACGAGGTACGCCGCTTCACGGAAACCCAGCCATTGCTCGAAACCGTCGCCCGCACCGTCTGCGATACCCTCCACATCCGCCAGATCGCCATGCTCCTGCGCCGCGGTGACTCCTTCTACGTCGAGCAGGCCGTCGGCGTCTCCGCCGATGGAGCCCTCGTCCTGCCCGCGCAAGCCTCTTCCATCCGTTATCTCCTCAACTCCAACGAGCCCGCCCGCCTCTATCGCGACGATCCCGAAGCCTGGTACCTGATGGCCGGGACCGCCGAGCGCCGAGCCCTCGATCTGCTCAACGCCGAGCTTCTTCTTCCGCTGCCAGGCCGCAATCGCCTCATGGGCATCATGGCCCTCGGCCCCAAGCGGTCAGAAGCCGCCTGGTCGCGCACCGATCTCCAGGTCCTGCAAACCGTCGCGCGCCAAACCGGTCTCGCCCTCGAAGTCTCGGAGCTCGCCCACTCCCTCGCCGCTGAAGCCGCCCAGCGCGAGCGCGACATGCGCGAAATGGAAATCGCCCGCGAAGTCCAGGAGCGCCTTTTCCCCCAGGAAATGCCCGCGATCACCGGCGCTTCCGTCGCCGGCCACTGCCGTCCGGCGCTCGGCGTTGGCGGCGACTACTACGACCTCATCAACCTGGAGGATGGCCGCATGGGTCTCGCGATTGGCGACGTTTCCGGCAAAGGCATCTCCGCCGCCCTGCTCATGGCCAGCTTGCGCGCCTCGCTGCGCGGCGTCACGCTCGATAACCCGCGCGACTTCGCCAAGCTGATGCACAAGGTCAATCGCCTGGTGTACGAAGCTTCGGCGTCCAATCGCTACGCCACCTTCTTCTTTGCCGCTTACGACCCGAAGACCCGGCACCTCGAGTGCGTCAACGCAGGCCACAATCCTCCGGTAGTGCTCCGCAATGGCGAAGTCATCCGCCTCGAAGCGGGCGGTCCCGTCGTTGGATTGCTTCCCTTCGCACCCTATGTCGAACAGACCCTCACTCTCGAGCCTGGCGACCTGCTGCTGCTTTACACCGACGGCATCAGCGAAGCCATGACACACGACGACGAGGAATGGGGCGAAGAGCGCATGATCGAGGCGGGACTGAAAGTCCGCGAGAAAAACGCCGATGAAGTCCTGCGCGCCCTGTTCAACGCCGCCGACAAATTCACCGCGGGCGCACCGCAGCACGACGACATGACCATGCTGATCCTGAAACTCGACGCTTGAGAGGAGGGGTCAACGTACCAGCCGCGGCTCGCCGTACTACAGCTTTGCGAACCAGGCCTTCATGCGGTCCATGCCTTCGTCTACGTCCGCGTGACTGACCGCGTAGGCCAAACGAATATGCTCGTCGGTTCCAAACGCCTCGCCCGGCACACACACCACGTGCGCCTCGTTCAGCAGCCGCTTCGACAGCTCCATCGCCGTTCCCACGCCCGCCTTGTCGAGATACTGCTTCACGTTGGGATAGACGTAGAACGCGCCTTCGGGCCTGGTGCACGTGATGCCCGGAATCTCGTTGAGACGGCCGAGGATCCGGTCGCGCAGCTTCAGATAATCCGCGCGCATCTCGGCGACACACGCCTGCGAACTGCTCAGCGCGGCAATGGCCGCCTTCTGCACCATCGCTGTCGGGCTCGAGGTCGACTGGCTCTGCAGCTTGGTCATCGCTGCAATGATGGGCTTCGGCGCCAGCGCAAACCCGGCGCGCCATCCGGTCATCGCGTAGGTCTTCGACAGCGACCCGAGTACCACGATGTGTTCCTTGGCGTCGGTGAACGATCCTCCGCTGACCAGCGCGCCGGTGTATTGCAGGTAGACGTAGCATTCGTCGAGCAGCAGGAAGATGCCGCGCTCGTGCGCCAGGTGCACGATCCGCTCCAGATCTTTCGGCGCGATCACGGCGCCCGACGGGTTCGACGGCGAGTTCAGCAGGATCGCTTTCGTCTTCGGCGTAATCGCCCGCTCGACGGCTTCTGCCGTGATGCGGAAATTCTCCGCCTCACTCGTCTCGAGGAAGACGCACTTCCCGCCCGCGTACTGCACGATGTCCTTGTAGGAAACCCAGTACGGGACCGGCACAATCACCTCATCGCCGTGCTCCACCAACACCTGGATTACGTTGAAGATGGCGAGCTTTCCGCCGGTTGAAAAGATGGCCTCGTCCGGCGCGTAGCTCGACCCGAAGTCCTGGGCGTGGCGCTCGACGATGGCTTTGCGCAGCTCGGAAATGCCCGCAACCACGGTGTATTTGCTGAAATTATTCTGGATCGCCTCGATGGCCGCATCCTTAATATGTTGCGGCGTGGCGAAGTGTGGCTCCCCGGCGCCAAAGTCCACCAGCTTCGCGCCCTGTGCGCGCAGCTTCGCGGCTTCCGCGGTCACAGCCATGGTGGCGGATATCTCAATCCGCCCAATCCGGTCGGAGAAAATTGCAGCAGCGGTCGTGGTCATGCTTCTATCTTTTCAGATTTTCGGTCACGCCGCTGCGCGTTTTTTCCTCTTCGAAGCCCGGGGCACGGGGTACGGTCTCTTTACCCGAAGGTCGTTACCCGCTTGGCCGCCGTCACCACATTCTGCGCGGAATCCACCACGTCGCCCATCGCGTCCTTGCTCCGCTTCAGATATTTCCCGGCGAAATCCTGCACGGTGTCGGCGGTGTCCTTAATCATGTCCCCAGCGTCGTTGACCGCCCGCTTGATCTGCCGCCGCGTCCGCGCGCCTGACTGTGGCGCGTAAATCAGTGCCAGAGCCGCTCCCGCTGCGACTCCCACCCCAAAAGCTGCCCAGAATTTCCATGCATTCATCGTCTTGCTCCTTTGTGATCTCGCCCGATCTCGCGGATTTTGTCTCTCGTCCGATTTTGCTCTCTCTCCGGTCAGATACGAGCATTTGCCTGTTGGTTGCGTTGATTCCTCCCCTCAAAGCAAAAAGCCGTCCCGCGCCGGGACGGCTTTTGCCGATTACCGCAGAAACCTCACTTCTTCGCCCCCAGCTTCCCCGCTTCCAGGGTTACCAACTCGCTCAGATCCTGCTTCTGGAGCCCATGGACGCTTTTGTTGAACTCATCCACCTTGCTCGACCAGTTCATCGAGCAGAACTTCGGACCGCACATCGAGCAGAACGCCGCCTCTTTGTAGTAGTCGTCCGGCAAGGTCTCGTCGTGCATCGCCCGCGCCGTTTCCGGGTCGAGCGACAGCGCAAACTGCTTCTCCCAGTCGAACGTGTAGCGTGCGTAGCTGATCGCATCGTCGCGATCGCGCGCTCCGGGCCGGTGCCGCGCAATATCCGCCGCGTGCGCCGCAATTTTGTAGGCGATCATCCCGTCTTTCACGTCCTTCTCGTTCGGCAGCCCCAGGTGCTCCTTGGGCGTCACGTAGCACAGCATCGAAGCCCCATGCCAGCCGATCAGCGCCGCCCCAATCGCGCTTGTGATGTGGTCGTAGCCCGGCGCAATGTCCGTCACCAACGGCCCCAGCGTGTAAAAGGGCGCGCCGAAGCAGTACTCGACTTCTTTGTCCACCTGCTCCTTGATTTTGTCCAGCGGCACGTGGCCCGGGCCTTCGATCATCACCTGGACATCGTCTTTCCAGGCAATCGCCGTCAGTTCGCCCAGAGTTTTCAGCTCGCTGTACTGCGCCTCATCGGAAGCATCGGCCACCGACCCCGGCCTGAGGCCGTCGCCGAGGGAAAAGCTCACATCGTATTTCGCCATCACCTTCACGATGCGGTCGAAATTCTCATACAGGAAATTCTGCTTGTGGTGATGCGTCATCCACTGCGCCAGAATCGCGCCGCCGCGGCTTACGATTCCCGTGATCCGCTTCGCAACCATGGGGACGTACTGGATCAAAACGCCGGCGTGCACCGTAAAGTAGTCGACGCCCTGCTGCGCCTGCTCTTCAATGACCTCGAGATAGACATCGATGTTCAGGTCCTCGAGCCGCTTGACGCGAGCCAGCGCCTCGTAAATGGGCACTGTGCCGATGGGCACGGGCGAGTGGCGCAGGATCGCGTCCCGAATCTCAGGAATTTCGCCGCCCGTCGACAGATCCATCACGGTGTCCGCGCCGTGCTGGATGGCCATGTGCAGCTTGCGCAGTTCTTCGTCGATATTCGACGTTACGGCCGAGTTCCCGATGTTCGCGTTCACTTTGCAGCGAGACGCGATGCCAATCGCCATCGGCTCCAGTTCCGGGTGGTTGATATTCGCGGGGATGATGAGGCGTCCCGCGGCGATCTCATCGCGCACCAGCTCCAGGGGCAACTTCTCGCGCTCGGCCACGAAGGCCATCTCTTCGGTCGCGAGACCCTTGCGCGCAAAATGCATCTGCGACATGTTGGTGTCGCCGGTGCGTTCTGCCTCGGCCTTGCGCCGAACCAGCCAGTCTGCACGCGGTTTCAGGATTTCAAGTGTGGGATTGGAAGCGGCCATCGATCACCTCGTCGGACAGGATTCGCGTTGCGGTTGGTGATGGGAAGAACAAGTCAGATTATAGATGCCGTCGAACCTTAGCGCACCAGCGCACCCCCGAGGCAAGGAGTACAAAAAAACGCGAGGGCCTTGAGAGGCCCTCGCAGTTGCCGGTCTGGCTGATTTGCTGTCGAACTGCTGCAATCTTCTCTAAAACAAATGTCCGCCGATCGCGGGCATCGAGAGACTGCTCTACTTGATTGAATGGCAGCCGGCACGGACCAGCAATGGCCCTACAGGGGAATTACGTCAGGGTTTCCTTTGCAGAGCACACTTGAATCATTTTGGAGCAGAGGAATTACACCCTTAGTTCCGGGGGTGGAGTTACTGCGGGCCACACCAGCACTTCAGCCAACCATGCGCTCCATCTCGGCTGGCCGCAAAATCACAATCGATGCACCGTGCCGCGTAATCAGATCATCGCGCTCAAACTGGTTCAGCAGGCGCGTCACCGTCTCCCGCGACGTTCCTGCCATATTCGCCAGTTCCTCGTGGGTCAGCGCCATGGTGAAGCGAAGCTCCGGCTTCCCGCAGGAATTCGTTCGCGCCCAGTCGAGCAGCAGCTGAGCAAGCCGCCCCGCTGCCGATCCGGACAGCGCCAGCCGCCGCGCGTCGAGAAAAACTTCGTGGTATTCCCGGGCAATCACCTGCGCCGCCTGGCGGCTCACGTCGCCATAATGGCTCAGAAACTCCAGAAAGTCGCGCCGCCGCACGCTGCGAATCTGGCACGGCTCCAGCGTTTCCGCAGTCACCTCGTACGGCAGATCGTTCAGGGTCGCGGTCAGGCCCAGCACGTCCCCAGGCGCCGCAATCTTCAGAATCATGGTCCGCCCATCGCGCGATGTTGCCGCCAGCTTGATCTGCCCGCTGCACACAACGAAGATCCCCGCCGCCCGTTGCCCCTCCTCAAATACAACTGACCTGCTGGGATAGGAAATCTGCATGGCGATCTCGTCGAACCGCTCAATCGCTTCCTGGGGGAGATTGCAGAAAAGCCGCTCCGCGCGTTCTGTGCATTGCGCGCAGCGATCCGGCACCTGACGCTGCGCAGAGGACGATCCGTTTTTGCCCGTATTTGCCATTAGCTCCAGCTCTCCGCCGAGCGACTACTGCCTCGGGCGCGCGGAAATTTCACTAAATGTCTCCTGGAAGACCGCACTTGTTCCCCGGGCGGCCTCCAGGTCTCGACGGCAAACAACCCAGCACAGATGTCGCACAGCCAGATGACCCTCCGCAGAATGATCTGGCATCCACCTGCTTCGTCGGTTGCGCCGAGGAAATCGACGGCGTAGATTCCTCCGCTCCGTAAATAAAGCGATTCGGTTCCACACAGTCGGTTCGCACACGTCATGCATCGCTCCAGAAATCGAATCTCCAGGTCACGGCCTGAGTTCTTACCCAAAAACCAGCGGGGTCGCCTGTTCCTTCGGTTCCCGCTTTTCCTCCGCCTGCGCCGCATTCACACGCAGCGAAATGACCGGGCAGGGCGCTGAAACAAGAATCTTGTACGCCGCGGGCTCCGTTCCCGGCAGCCAGCTGTGCGCCGGCGCATGAACACCCAGCACGATCAAACCAGCCTCACTCTCGTGTGCGGCAGCAAGGATCTCCTGCACCACGCTGCCCAGCGCGATCTTTGCCTGTACCCGAGTGAACGCCCGTGCGACGTCGGGAATCAGCCGCTCCAGCTCTGCTGTCGCCGTCGCCATGGCCTCGGCAACGTGCCTCGTCACCGCCGGACCGGGCACGATCGCGTGCAGCAGCAACACCTGCGCCCCAAACTGCTCCCCAAGACTGATCGAGAGGGCGGCGCTCGTGGCGTGCATTCCCGACAGCGAAACTGGATGCAGGATTGTTTTCACCGAATCGCCAGTCCGCTTGTGCGCGCGCGGGCCCACGGTGCATACCGGGATCTCCACTGTCTCCAGCAGCTGCCGCGCTACTGAGCCCAACACGAATTTCTTCAGCCCCCGGCGGCCATGCGTCCCCAGAATCAGCCGCCCCGCACTCGAGTTCTTCACCACTTCGGCAACGATGTCGGGAACAAATCCGTGCCGCACCGCGGCGACGCACTCGACACCCTGCCCGGCCACGTCCCGCGCCAAACCGTCGAGCATCAGGCGGGCATCCCGATCCATCCGGAGGGGATCGTAATAGGGGACCGCACCCGTCTCGACCGGCATCGATTCATGCGGCAAAACCGCGTGTACCAAAATGATGGACGCGCCACTGGCTTTCGCCTGAGCAATCGCGTGCGGCAACAAATAGTCTGTATCGGTCAGATCTGTCGCAACAACAATCTTGCCCGGCGCAGCAAACGTACCTTCAATACCTTTTTGCGGGAGGGTCATACTGTCACCTCACAGCGTGCGAGCGCTGGATGACCCTAGTTTCGGGGGGCTAGGTCAGGAGCGGCTGTGTCCCAGCGCACACCGGGGTGTGACGCGCATCACGGTGCGACTCCCAGCCTTCTCCATTCGACCCGTCAACTCAGAAATCCTGCTGAAAACAGCCCGCTGACGAGACGCGAAAAATGGCCTCCGCTCAGCAAAAGGCATGTCAGTGCTGTGTTTTGGCGTGTTTGACCCGCTCTGCTTCGGTTGTTAACATACATATGCGGGGTGGAGCAGCCTGGTAGCTCGTTGGGCTCATAACCCAAAGGTCGCTGGTTCAAATCCAGCCCCCGCAACCAAATCCCCACAGAAAACACAGGACTTACGCAAGCCGTCAAACGGCAGGAACCTCTGCTGGCGAGACACCGTCCGTCTTCTGTCCGTGTTCCAGCCCTTGCAGAAGAATGAACGATGGATGTTGGTATCGGTATTCCTGAAACAATTGGCGCAAAGATCGCGAGTTCAATCTCGTGCCGCGTACTCTCGCAAGAGAACCGGGTATCGGAAAACCTTGATCCGGAGCGCTGAAAGTTCCCTCCCCACCAATCCGCCTGTCCGCCAGCGCGCCAGGCTTCCGGCACGCATCCCGGGTCTCAAAATGTCCAGAGGCGCCATCGCTGAGGCCTTACTTAAATATTTGCCCCACATCGGAGTTTGATTATTGTCAGCAGCGTAATGCGCCTTTCCAGAATTGCCGCGACTGGAACGCGATCTGACGATGATCGCGTCGTCCGATGATGCGATGATCGCGAGAAGGAAATTCTTCGACGCGTCCGTCAGAACCGTTGTCTTTCCGACGACACCGATGGAACCTGTCTGGGTCAAGGCGCATCGGCTCCTTCGATGCCTTCCGGAATTTCAAAAAGGGCACCTTCTGCGAGGCCGTCAGTCACATGTCGCGTGGTGTTTGTCTATCATCCGCGAGCGATCTCGTCTGGTGGGAGACAGATATCTTCAGCGCTGCACAGGCCAGCCATTTATTCGAGATATCCCCGCATAGCTCCGCCGAGTTGCTGCAGATCGCGTTCTGCATGGCATTGCCGTATGTAGAGTTCGATCTCGGCGAAACGCCGCGAAATCCCCAAGTCCATCGCTAATGGATGCGGTCCGAAAGCCCGACCGAAGCCGGTAAGGATGCGAGTGCAGGCAGACTCGATCAGGTGGCGAACGCTCAGTGCACGGCGATGCGCTGCCCCGACGTCTTGCGGAGCGGCATCCATTTCTGCAGCCGCCCAGGCCAGCACCGCTTCCATGCCAGCCACTTCCGCAGCGATTGCTCCCAGATGGGCCAGCGTGTGAGGGTCGCTCCGGCTGCTTGCCACTCCGTAATCCAATAGACCGGTTGCACCGCCAGCCCAGCACGCAGCAGGGCTGCATGCTCCGTGCCAGAAGCCCGGTCGTTGAAGATACCAGCCCTCTGCTCCGACGATGCAGGACGGATCGATCTCAAAATCATCGAAAGCGATCGTACCCGTTTGAGTGTCAGCAAATGCGGGGCTCACCCAGGAAGATAGTTCGATGGAAACGGAATCACGATGCGCGGCCAGGTCGATTTCCGCCAATAGATCACAAGGCTCGTCCAGCGTGATCAATGCGCGATCAACCAGCCCGGCCCCGCTGCAGAACGGCTTCTGTCCTGTAAGGAATCCCCGCTCCAGGCGGATCGCGCACTCGGGCGATCGTGAAGCCCAAACGGCATACACATCATCCGGCACCGGGGTTCGGCCAGCCTCTTCGAGGATCGCGCATGCATCCCAATGGGCCTCAGCCAGTTTTGCTAGCGATAAGTCTTCACGCGCCACTTCGAAGAGACGACGATGCCGCAGGATGGTGTTACCGGTAGCCGGTGCCGGGAGCGCTTCGTTGGCCAATTCTCTGAGGCGAGTTTGCAAATGAGCCGCGGTCATGCGGCAACCTGATTATGAGCGGCCAGGGCGCCTGCAAATCCGCGAGGAGCACGCCCGACGCGGCGGCCGCTGGTAAAGACGATCAAACGTGCGTCCGATCGCATAAGGTTGTCTTCGCTGCGAAGACGGTTCCATAGGTGGTGGTCCTCCGCGGAGTGGAGCGCACCCCAGCCACCAACTTCCAGATACACATCGGCGCGTACCCCCAGGTTGGCGCCATGGATATGCGGATGCGTTCCGTCGGGATGAATTAGATAGGCTTCACGAAAGCGCTGTTCGACATACTTTGCGTGCTCCGCAAAGCTATCGACGTCGACGATTCCGGCGACGGCGCTCCACCCCATGCCGGCGCATTCCAGATGCTGCACCAGCCAGTTCTCCGGGACTTCGCAATCCGCGTCGGTGTTTGCGAGCCAGCAAGCCGAAGTATCCCCTTCATATCGACCGAGTGCGAGGCGAGCCGCATATTCGCGCGCTGAGCCGACGCAGCGAGCCTCAATCTGCGCGGCGCAGCCATAATCTCCTGTCATTTTCCGAGCGATCGCATACGTGTCATCGGAAGAATCATCGACAACGACGATCAGGTCGCTGGTCACGCAGGCCGGTAAGCAACGCCGGGCGCGATCCACGCTGCGCAGGCACCGCGGCAGCAAGTCCTCTTCATTGTGGGCTGGAATGAGCACAGCAATATGCCATCCCGCTCTTCTCATTTTTTGTCCACTGCTCCAGTCGAAATTCGGTGTGTCGCTCGGAATGGATAAGATGCAAATCTTCACGATCGAGCAGGATTGCATGCACCTCGTCACCGTGCATCGTGTGGTCCGGCGAGTGGCCGAGCCAGTGTGACGCGAGCACTGTTGATCCGGCCGGGAGGCTGGCGATCAGGCGATTCGCAATGCTTCGCCAGACGTGCGGCGTGAAGTAATAGCCGATCTCACTCAGCAACAGCAGATCCCAGCAGCGAGGTTCGGCGTCCAGAATGCTTTCGCACCGTAAGGTGACATGCTGCCATGCAGCGCAGCGTTCCCGGGCACGATCGATGGCGGTGGGGGACAAATCCGTCGCGAGCAGACGGCGGCACAGAGGAGCGAGCTTTGCGGTGAGCACTCCCACCGAGCATCCCGGTTCGAATGCGTTTTCGTACATTTGCCCCGAGAGACACGTAATAATCCGCTCGTAGCGATCGAGTTCGTAGTGGCTGGTGGCGAAGGACCACGGATCTACATGGGCTCGGTACCGTGCCTCGAAGAAGTCGCGGCTCGAGGGGTCGAGTCCGGCGGATTCGCCGTTCATGGCAGGTACACTTCCCATTCCATCCGCGCCGGCCACAGGAGATTCTCCGGAAGGATGGGCGGTTCAGCGCCGCATGATGTGAGTTGTGAGCGATGCGCATGGAGAGCCTCAAGCTTGGCCTCGCGTTCCTGCGGGGATAGCAGGATTTTCCGGAGGCGAGTCCTTTCCAGCTGTTCCGGCCGACCTCGATTCCAGGTCCAGAAGAAATAGAAAACGCAATCGGCTCCCAGGCGCTTGCATGCTTCCTGCGCGGCTCGGCCGCAAACCTCGTGATCGGGATGAAAGTCACTTGTCCACGGCGCCAGCACAAGAGAACCGGGGTTGATCAATTCGCAAAAGGCTGAGCGGAGCGAATCTTCGTGGTCACTCACCCCGCTATCGGAAAAGCCGAGACGGTGAATTCGCTCCGGCCCAATTCCCAGGCGCGCCAGTGCAGACTGCTGTTCGCTGATTCGGATCGTCGCCAAACCATCATTCCGTTGATACGCATTTTCTCCGTCTGTAACCGCGATGACGGCAACGTCTATGCCGCTTTGCGCAAGCCTGGCAAGAGTGCCACCGACAGCCAGCGTCTCGTCGTCAGGATGAGGTGCGATAACCCACGCGCTCCCGTAAGGATGCAACTCCCATGGCACAGCCGCCTCGATCATGGGCATCCATTCGGTTTCGGAAATAAGTGGAATAACCATCCCCGATTCAGATGCAGTTAGTGCAGGCGCAGCATCGATCGAAACGGGGGCCGTCGACCAGGAGCGGCATCCCGGAAGGATCGGCGATGCATCCCAAACCACGTGTCTATGGTGGACTTTTGCCACAACTCCGAGTGCCGGAAAGAACTTCGGTATCTGTGCGAGGGACGAGTTGTGAGGGTAATCCACGGGGCCGGTGATGGAGCACGATTGGAACATTTCTGGTTGTGCGGTCCTTGCAGTGAGGCCTACGAATTTGTATTCGAGCCGGACGGATCAGTGGGTTTGAAACGGAGACATCAGGTCTCGTGCAACAGCTGGGCCGACGTCGTGTGAGCGTTCTGAGCGTGAGTGAGCGGGAGGTCAGCGGATCAGGATGAAGACCGCTGATCCCCAGGCGGCAAGTCCAACGGTGATCCAGAAAACGTAATCGCCGGGATGACCGGACTGCATGGCGCGAAGCGGGGCAAACCCGGCTTCCAGAAAAGCTCCGATGCGAAGCGGCCTGGCAAGCCGATCTCGAAAGACCGATGTGCAGGCGAGCAGAACGGCGAGCAGGAAAGCAACGCCGCCATGGATCGCAGCGGTCCCGACTTCCCAGGGCGCGATGTTCTGGGCGTGGACCTGGGATCCCGTGTAGATCCAATGCAGCATCGCCGCTTGTTGCGAAAAGTGCGCGCTCGCGCCGCGGAGCGTTGCGAGCCACCCGGGTACACACAGCAGAAAAATGGGCACCGCTAACGCTGCGACCGCCGGCGCGAACTGATACCAGAAAATACGCTGATCCTCCTCGGCGGTCTCGGGAAGTTCTCCAACCTCGGCCGCTTCATCCGTGACGGGTTCGGCGCCCCAGCCAGGCAACGTATGCATGCCCACGCGCAGAACCGCAGCCGCGGTAATGGGCTGAGCGGCCGCAATTATGCTCTGTCGACCGCGCTTGCTTGCATGTGGTTGCAGTCGGTCCGCCGGACGAGCCGCTGACATCCGGCAAATTCGGGGTGAGTTTTCGCACCTCTTCCTTTGGCGGATTCCGTTGGCCGAAGCGTCTGCTGATTTTCACTCGCGATGCATCCAAAAATACGCATGAACCGCTCGCACGCCGACCCGAAAACACGTCTTTACAATCCGGAGCACTCCGCCGCGCCCGACAGGGTTCGCGTGCGCGGCGCCCGTGAACACAATCTCAAAAACGTCGACGTGGACATTCCTCGCGATGCGCTCGTGGTCTTCACTGGCGTCTCCGGATCGGGTAAGTCTTCTCTCGCCTTTGGCACTCTCTATGCCGAAGCGCAGAGACGCTATCTCGAATCGGTCTCGCCCTATGCGCGCCGTCTGTTCCATCAGCTCACCGTACCGGAGGTCGATTCGATCGACGGACTGCCGCCTGCGGTCGCGCTCCAGCAGCAGCGCGGGTCGCCAACGACCAGGTCCTCTGTGGGAAGCGTGACAACGCTGTCTAATCTGATCCGCATGCTCTACTCGCGCGCCGGCGACTACCCCCGTGACGCTCCAATGCTCTACGCGGAAAATTTCTCTCCCAATCGCCCTGAGGGCGCTTGTCCGGAATGCCATGGACTCGGCCGTACCTACGCCGTCACCGAGCAATCCATGGTGCCGGACCCGTCATTGACCATCCGGCAGCGCGCCATCGCGGCATGGCCGACAGCCTGGCAGGGACAAAATCAGCGCGACATCCTCGTCACCCTTGGTTATGACGTCGATCGGCCGTGGCGCGAACTGGCCAGGAAAGATCGCAACTGGATCCTGTTCACGGACGAGCAGCCCACTGTGCCGGTTTATGCAGGCTTCACACCGGCGGAAACGCGGCGCGCCCTGCGCGCAAAAACGGAGCCCAGCTATATGGGCACGTTTACCTCAGCACGCCGCTACGTGCTGGAAACTTTCTCGAAGACGCAGAGCGCCATGATGAAGCGACGCGTCGCTGCCTTCATGCTTTCTGCCGAGTGCCCGCTTTGCCACGGCAAGCGTCTGCGTGCCGATGCCCTCGAGGTCCGGTTTGCCGGCCTCGACATCGCCGAGCTCGGAACTCTCCCTCTGCAACAGGTCCGTCATCGCTTCGCGCCCTATGCGAGCGATAAAGCCTCGCCGCTGCGCGCCACTCCGGAGAGATCTGCCGTAGCCCTGCGCATTACCCAGGACATCGTTGCCCGCCTGGATGCGCTCCTCCTGCTCGGACTTGGCTACCTTGCGCTCGAGCGCAGCACGCCCACGCTCTCACCGGGTGAGTTGCAGCGTTTGCGGCTCGCCACCCAAATGCACTCCAACCTTTTTGGCGTCGTCTACGTTCTCGACGAGCCGTCCGCGGGACTTCATCCTTCGGATACTGAGACTCTGCTTCATGCCCTGGATGTTCTCAGACGCGTTGGCAATTCTCTCTTCGTCATCGAGCATGAGGTGGACGTCATCCGGCGCGCCGACTGGATCGTCGATGTCGGCCCCGGCGCGGGGGAGCGCGGCGGCGAAATCCTGTATAGCGGCCCGCCCGCGGGATTGCGCTCCATTCCTCAATCGAAAACACGTCTTTATCTTGACCAGCGGCGGCCTCCGCAGCGAACTCCGCGCACGCCATCGTCCTGGCTGCGGATCAAAGGTGCCACGCGCAACAATCTTCGCGAGGTAGACGCAGAATTCCCCCTCGGCGTCCTGACCTCTGTCACCGGCGTCTCCGGCTCCGGCAAATCGACGCTCGTCAGCCAGGTGCTCGTCGAGCTGGCCGCTCAGCATCTCGGCCAGAAGGTCTCCGAGGATGACGCTGAAGAAGATCCTCTCACCGCCGACGCTCCCGTCACTCTCGGAGGCTCGATCGCCGGCGGTATGGAACGCATCCGGCGATTGGTTCAGGTCGACCAGAAACCCATCGGACGGACGCCCCGCTCGAACATGGCGACGTACACCGGCCTCTTCGATCACGTCCGCACGCTGTTTGCCGCTACAAAGATGGCGCGCGCGCGCCGCTACGATGCCGGGCGCTTCTCCTTTAATGTCGCGAAAGGGCGTTGCCCCACCTGCGCCGGGGAAGGCTTTGTTTGTGTCGAGCTGCTCTTTCTGCCCAGCGTCTATTCGCCGTGTCCCGCCTGCCACGGGGCGCGATTCAATCCAAAGACGCTCGAGGTGAAGTACCGCGAAAAAAACATTGCTGAGGTTCTGAGGCTTAACGTGGACGACGCCATGGAGTTCTTTGTCGATGAGGTTGCCGTGCAACGCTCTCTTTCTATTCTGAGCGAAGTCGGACTCGGCTATCTTCGCCTTGGCCAGCCTGCGACCGAGCTGAGTGGCGGAGAAGCTCAGCGCATCAAACTCGCCACGGAGCTCCAGCGCCCGCAAAAAGGCGATACTCTCTACGTTCTCGACGAACCCACGACTGGCCTCCACCCCTTCGATGTTGAGCGCCTGCTTGCTCAGCTCAATCGCCTTGTCGGCAACGGAAACACCGTCATCGTAGTCGAGCACGACCTCGACGTGATTGCCGCCAGCGACTGGGTCATCGACATCGGTCCGGGCGCCGGCGAAGACGGCGGTACTGTCGTTGCAGCCGGAACGCCGAAAGCGATCGCCAAATCCGGAGTTAGCCACACCGCCCGGTATCTCAAACCTTTCATCGAGTTATGAACAGATCCGAAGCGGTTCAGGAACGGGAAGACGGCGACGTGACGATTGAAGGACACTGTAACCAGGAACAATATCGCCATTAGGAAAGGCTTTAGGTTTCGGCGGCCCGCGTGAGCACGGAGTTGCCAATGCCCTCACAGATCCGGATAAATATTGAAGCGAGTACACAGCGAGTCCTGGGTCTTTCTCTGGGCATGAACCTCCGAAACGACATCTCAGCGCATTTGATGACAACTCCGCTTACGGCAAGGGACTCGCTGATGGGAATACATTGCACGAGAGAGACATGGCGATAAGGAGAAAAGAGGATCACACTGATTCGAGGGAGCAGACCACCGCACACAAGCAACTTTTAAGTGCCGTCGCAGTGATCCTGACTATTTCCTTCCATGTGCATTCCAAAACCCCAGGGTCGGACAGCAGGATTACGAGCTCGCCGTATTGCTCCTGGCGAAGCCGGCTCGCCGCACAAGTCGGACCGCCCTGCCCACATCCCGTGCAAACGTGCAAAATGGTTGCTATGAAACGTATCGCGTGTATGGCTGTTGTGTTCTTCAGCTCTGTGCTCGTCGCCGGTGCGCAGCAGTTTGCCTCGGTTCCGGCTCAGGGTCGCTCCATGGTTGTCTCGAAATTTGGAATCGTCTCCACCCCGCAGTTTCTTGCCTCCCAGGCTGGCGCTCACATCCTCGAGGAAGGCGGCAATGCCGTCGACGCTGCGATTGCAGCGAACGCCGTCATGGGCGTCGTCCAGCCCTACGTCAACGGCATCGGCGGCGACCTCTTCATGATCTATTACGAGGCCAGAACCGGGAAGATTTATGGCCTTAACTCCAGTGGTTGGACGCCCAAAGCCCTCACCATCGACTACCTCAAATCCAAAGGCGTCACTTCGATCAACCCCATTGGCGTCGAAACCATCGACGTTCCCGGCGCAGTGGCGGGTTGGGACGCCATGCGCAACCGCTTCGGCTCCTTGCCCTTCAACCGGATCCTCGATCCGGCCATCTACTATGCGCAGAACGGATTTCCCCTCGCCGAGCGCAATGCGCGTTACTGGATCGCGAAACGCCTCCTTGATCAGCCAGGCTACAAAGAGACCTATGTCATCTGGCCAGAACCTCCAAAGCCTGGCGACGTCTTCCGAAATCCCGCTCTTGCTAGCTCCCTGCGCCAAATCGCCGCTCAGGGACGCGACGCGTACTACAACGGTCCCATGACGGAAACGATGGTCAAATTCCTAGCAGGCTGCTGAAAAACTGACTTTTCGAAATGTTCTTTGCTCGGCGGAGGTGTTTCTGGTTCAGGGAGTTGGTTGGGGACTCAGGAATCGGTCAGTTCGGGCTATATATTCTCCCGGACTGGGCCCACGGAGTCCG
>DASXDF010000021.1:0-48867 GCA_036490815.1 Acidobacteriaceae bacterium | reverse complement strand
TAAGGCCCGCTGCACGGCGATGCCATTGCCAAGGCAATCAAGTCCGGGCCCGACAAGGGGCTTCAGATCAAAGACCGATCCCTGTCTGCCGCTTGCACCGGCTGCTTCGGTGTGAATGGATTTGGTCGAAGAGGGCGCCTTGGAAAATGGTCGACGGGACAATCTATCGGCTGACCTCGAAAGGTCGAATTCATCTGGCGGTTGAACCCAGGAAATGCAATCATTCGAGGCGACGACCCGCTTCGATTTTCACTCGAGAACGTTGCAACTTGATCCAGAGGCTGGCCGAGTTAGAAGCCATACGACTGGCCTAGAATCGTTGTGAGGCAACATAAGAATGCAACCCAAATCCACGCTCTGGGTTACGGCGGCGGCTGGACTCGCCCTGTTGCAAGTCAGTGCCACTATATCTCTGCGGCGAGGCTCGACACTGACGTCTGTGAGCGATTTCCTGCTCGCGCTGCAGTTTCTTCTGCTCCTTCTGGTTTTCGCCCTCAATGCTGTTGCCTCGAGAGATCGTTTGCGCTCCGCCTGGACCATGGTGACCGTGTGCTGGGCGCTCTGGCTGGCAGATGAGTGCGGCTGGATCTTTTATGACGTGGTTCTCCGGAAACCGATGCCGGACATGTTTCCCGGCGACGTCCTTCTGTTTCTCGCGGGCGTGCCGATACTAGGGGCGCTTCTATTGCGGCCCCACGTCGATGCGTCGGATCGCTCCGCCCAGATGGGAACACTGGATTTTCTCCAGCTCTTGTTCTGGTGGATTTACCTCTATGCCTATCTGGTGATCTGTTGGCAATACGTGCATAGGGATTCAAATTTCTATAACAGGAATTTCGATCGGCTGTACTGGCTGGAATTTCTCGTCCTCGCGCTTTGCGCCGCATTGCTGATACGACAGACCGCGGGTTTATGGCGACGTTTCTACGCTCTTCTTCTCGGCGCCGTCGTCCTGACCTACCTGAGCGTCATTGCGCAAAATCGCGCAATCGAGTCGGGGGACTACTATGTCGGCAGCTGGTACGACATCCCGTTCGTCGTGGCGTTGCTCTTTTTCATTTTTGTGGCGATTCGGAGCCGAAGCCTGATCCCAGTACCACCGACGAACGTCGACCGCCGATACGCATCCTGGATGTCAGGTTTGTCGGCGCTGGCTGTGCTGTCGCTGCCCACGATGGCAGCATTCGCAGCGCTGGATCGGTCTATACCTCGGGAAGTCGCGCGTTTCCGCGTGCTCATCACATCTGCAGCAATGTTCACGATGAGTGCGCTTTTGTTCCTCCGGCAGCGGCAGTTGACAATTGACCTCAGAAAAACAAATACAGTGCTCGAGCACGCATCGATCACGGACCAGCTGACGGGAATTCGAAATCGGCGTTTCTTCGCAGTAACAATAGAAGGTGACGTTGCCCGAACACTGCGGGCCTTTGGTTCAGGTCATGAGTTGTCCGCCCGCGACCTCATTTTTTACCTGATCGACGTCGATAATTTCAAAGAAGTGAACGACCGCTTCGGCCACAGCTCGGGAGATCACGTGTTGGCGGATATGGCGCGCCGCATCAGTTCCGTGGTGCGCGCTTCTGATGTTGTGCTGCGATGGGGTGGCGAAGAATTCCTGATCGTATCGCGCTTTGCCGATCGCGGGCAGGCCGACGCTCTGGCCCTACGCGTGATGCAGGCAATCCGTCAGGAGCCGTTCGTCATGGTCGATTCCGTTTGCCTGTGGCGAACCTGTTCGGTTGGATGGGCGGCCTTTCCCTGGCTGGAAGACAATGCCAGCGCGGTCGGGTATGAAGAGGTCCTCCGTTACGCCGACGATGCGCTTCGTCAGGCCAAGGGCACGGGCAAGGATCGGGCAGTCGGCCTGACTCCGTTTCAGGGTGGCACCCGCCCAACTGTGAGCAGGACAACGATAGCCGATCATGAACCGGCGGTGTCCGACGGTTCGCAGTAATCGCGCAATCCTGCTTTGAAGTAACAGCAAGGCGATGCAAGCATCGGTTTTGTTCGAAACAGAAAGTCCAATCGCTGTTAATCAGTGACCTTGGCTACCGCGGAATGAGCCTGCCGTCTCCCCCCGGTAGCCAGCCGCTTCCCGATCCTGTGTCTTTGTTCGTGCGAACAGAAAGAACTCCTCCTGGAGCGCATGATCGCGGCAAAGACGGCCTCGGGCGAGATTCAGCAGATGCGGGGCAACTGCTCACCAAAAAGCACGTCGACGACGCGG
Source organism: Acidobacteriaceae bacterium (assembly GCA_036490815.1). GTDB lineage: Bacteria > Acidobacteriota > Terriglobia > Terriglobales > Acidobacteriaceae > Palsa-343. The sequence continues at coordinate 46,640 of DASXDF010000021.1, read as the reverse complement.
GTTCCGCCCACAGACGTCTTCATCAGAACCATGCCCGGGTGCTGTTCCGTCACCTCGCCGAGAATGCAGCTGTCGGCGCCGAAGGGATGGCGGCACATTCTCGCAACGAGACGGTTGGCGATTTCGGGCGCTGCCACTGCGACCAGCTTCCCCTCATTGGCTACGTATAGAGGGTCCAGGCCCAAGACCTCGCAGGCGCCGCGAACCGCATCGCGCACCGGAATCGCGTCTTCGCGGATCACCATGCCCACACCGGAGCGCGCGGCAATCTCGTTCAGTACCGTGGCCACGCCGCCGCGCGTCGGGTCTCGCATACAGCGGATGTCGTCGGGCACACCGGCCGCCTCCACCTCGTCGAGCATCGCATCCGCCAGCCCGTTGAGGGGCGCGCAATCGCTTTCGAGGGCGCTCTCGAACTCCAGGCCTTCGCGCTGCGAGAGAATTGTCATGCCATGGTCCCCGATGTAACCGCTCAGAATGATCTTGTCACCAGGACGGGCTCGATTCGCGGACAGATGCACGGCTCGCTCAAGGACGCCGATGCCGGTCGTGGTAATGAAGATTTTGTCGCCCTTGCCGCGGTTCACCACTTTCGTGTCGCCGGTCACCAGTTGCACTCCGGCGCCGGCCGCCGCCATGGCCATCGAATCGACCACGCGGCTGAGTTCATCCGTCGCCAGCCCTTCTTCGAGAATGAAAGCCGCCGCAAGGTAGAGCGGCCTTGCCCCGCCCATGGCCAGATCGTTTATGGTGCCATTGACCGCCAGTGTTCCGATATCGCCGCCCGGGAAAAAGATCGGCGTCACCACAAAGGAATCCGTCGTAAAAGCGACGCGCGCGCCCGTAATTTCGAGGGCCGCCTGGTCGTCCATCCTCTCTAGGGCAGGATTGCGAAAGCGGCTAACGAAGACCTTCTCGATCAGCTCGGCTGACAACTTGCCTCCGCTACCGTGCCCCATCACAATCTGCGGATGCTCGAATATGGGCAGCGGACACTCTCCAAACGGAACCGGCACGGCGGCTGCCTCTTCGCCGACTTCAAGCTTGCCCACGCTCATCGGCGATCACTCCCCAGCGTTACAAGATCGGCATCTTTCAGGTGCCGCCCGTATGCGTAGTAAGCAGCGCAGGCACCCTCCGCCGAGACCATGGTTGCGCCGAGAGGATGTTGGGGCGTGCACGCCGTGCCGAACGCGGGGCAATCGTGCGGCTTGCGGATTCCCTGCAGGATCTGCCCGGAGATGCAGATGGCCGGCTCCATGGTGTCGATGGCCTGCACCTCGAAGCGACGCTCGGCATCGAAATCTGCGAATTGCTCCTGCAGATGGTACCCGCTGCCCGGAATGGTACCGACACCGCGCCACTTGCGATCGCCCACTGCGAAGACCTTCGAGATGAGTTCCTGTGCCGGAAGATTTCCCTCGCGGCCCAGCACTCGCGAATACTGGTTCTCGACTTCGGCACGCCCCAGTTCGAGCTGTTCAACGACCATCAGAACGCCTTCCAGGATGTCGAGGGGCTCGAAGCCGGTGATCACGATCGGCACATGGAAGCGCTCGACCAGCGGTTCATATTCTCGGTAGCCCACTACAGCACACACATGGCCCGGTCCGAGAAATCCCTGCACTCGATTCTCCGGAGAACTGAGGATCGCTTCGATCGCAGGGGGCACGAGCACGTGGGAAACCAGCAGCGAAACATTGGTGGCGCCGCTCTGTCGAGCTTGCCACGCCAACATCGCGTTCGCCGGCGCCGTGGTTTCGAACCCGATTGCGAAGAACACCACCTGCTTCTCCGGATTGGCGCGCGCAATCTTCAGACAATCCAGGGGCGAATACACAACGCGAACGTCGCCGCCGAGAGACTTGATGCTGAACAGGTCGCCATCCGAGCCCGGAACGCGCAGCATGTCTCCAAACGAGCAAAAGATGACATTGGGCTTGCGCGCAATCGCATGCGCCTTATCGATCATCTCCAGCGGCGTAACGCACACGGGGCAACCCGGTCCGTGTACCAGTTCGACTCCCGCTGGCAACAGATGATCTATGCCGTTCTTCACAATGGAGTGCGTCTGTCCGCCACAAACTTCCATGATCACCCAGGGCCGCGTCTGCATTTTGCGAATGCGTTCTACCAGTTTTGCGGCGATCGCACCGTCGCGATACTCATCGAGATATTTCACGACTCGCCTCCTGAAGCCTCCTCAACCACCGGAGCGTCCAGCTCCGTCAGCTGATCCAGTTCCGCCAGGGCCTGATACGTGCGCTGCGCTTCTTCCTCATCCACGCAACTGATCGCGAAACCCACATGCACCAGCACGTACTCGCCCACCCGGGTCCCGGGAACGTAATCGAGGCAGGCTTCACGTGTGACTCCGCCGAACTTCACCCGGGCCATTTGCATTCCGCCCTGGGTATAGGTTTCGACGACCTTTCCAGGAATTGCCAGACACATCTCAATACCCCTTCCCCTGGCCGGCGTTGCTGCTAGTCGCGTGAGATGCCACATCGCTGCGGACGGCATCTCTGCCGTGCAAGCTACGCTCCGGCAAATTGCGCTGTCAAACGCGCTGAACCGGGTGAGCCGCCCCAAACCCAGAAAGTCGCCGCAAGTTTGGAGGGAGCCCAAAGATCGGCTCGCTCAGGACTTGCCGAAGTCCCACCCCGGGAAGAATATATTCCCTGCGTTCACTTTCCCAGGGACGCGGATGCGAGGAACCCTTGGCAAGTTGGGATCGGCACTCGCCCCCGATTGCGGAGATCGATGTGCTTTGGATCACGGCGGGGCTGGGCTGCGACGGCGATACGATCGCGATGACCGCGGCCACGCAACCGAGTATCGAAGACATTGTCAACGGCGGCATTCCATGGACGCCGAGGGTAAATTTGCACAACCCGTTCCTCTCCTCGGAGGTCGGCGACGATTTTCTGCGTCGCTTCCATCTTGCAGCCGAGGGCAAACTGCAACCCTTCATCCTGGTCGTCGAGGGTTCTATTCCCAACGAGAAGAATAAAGCGGAAGGATACTGGGCATCGCTCGGAACCGACGCAGCCACTGGGCAACCGATCACGACCAATAACTGGATCGACCGACTCGCGCCCTATGCTTGGGCCGTAGTTGCGGTGGGTACCTGCGCGACTTATGGCGGTATTCATGCCATGGAGGGCAATCCGACGGGCTGCATGGGACTCCCTGACTACCTGGGATGGCAATGGAAATCAAACGCGGAAATTCCGATCGTGTGCGTGCCGGGGTGCCCTGTTCAGCCCGACAACTTTATGGAGACGCTGCTCTACCTGCTGTACATGGCCACCGGGCACGCGCCCATGATCCCCCTCGACGAGGCACTCCGGCCTGTCTGGCTGTTTGGAAGCACGGTCCATGAGGGTTGCGACCGCGGAGGGTATTACGAACAAGCGCAGTTTGCAGAAGAATATGGTTCCCCGCTCTGCATCGTAAAACTAGGCTGCTGGGGGCCGGTTGTGCAATGCAATGTTGGGAAGCGTGGCTGGATGGCGGGAATTGGAGGATGTCCGAACGTGGGCGGAATCTGCATTGGCTGCACGATGCCTGGCTTCCCTGACAAGTTCATGCCGTTTATGAATCAGCCGCCGGGCTCGCTACTCTCTTCGGCCGCGGTTCAGACCTACGGGCGGGCGATTCATGCGCTAAGAAAATTCACGCAGGCTTCGCTCAACAAGGTTCCAGCCTGGCGCCGGCAGGCGGTGACGCCTGGTGCGGACCGGCTAACGTCAAATAGTCAGACCGAACGACCTGTTGCCGGGAGCAAGGGATGACGTTGCTGGCGCAATCCGAATTCGGAAATCCGCAACCGCTGCGTGAGTCCAGTCTCGACGCCATCGGGGCACGGCCGGATGTGGTCGAAGCCGAGGCGCTTCTGCTGCAGTTGGCCAGCGTTTTTGTCGCGCCGGAAGGCGTTTCGTCACCCGTGGGCCGGTCTGCCCTCGCAGCTGAGGGGCACGAATCGAATGTCGAGGCGAAGTATCGCGCCCTGCTGGAGCAAATACCGGCTGTGGTCTTTATGGCTTACGTGGATCGTGGGGTCAGCGAGGCGTATGTCAGTCCCGAGATTGAAGCGGCCCTGGGGTACTCGCGCGAAGAGTGGCTGGAAGACCCGGTTCGCTGGTACGAACACATCCATCCCGACGATAAACAGCGCTGGAGTCTGGAAGCCGCCGGCATGTTTCTCTCAGGCCAGCCGCTCCGCTCCTCCTACCGCGTGCTGGCGCGGGACGGCCGCGTGGTCTGGTTCCACTGCGATGCGCGGATGGTGCGGAAACCGGACGGTCAACCGTGGTTTATTCACGGCGTGGCCTTCGATATTTCGGATCTGAAACATACCGAGAGGGCTCTGCAGCAGGAGCGCAACGTGGTTTCGGCCATCCTCGATACCGTAGGTGCGCTGGTCACAGTTCTCGATCCTGAGGGCCGGATCGTGCGCTTCAATCGCGCATGCGAATTGACCACGGGGTATTCGCTTGACGAGGTGCGCGGCCGGCACATTTGGGACTTCTTCCTGCATCCGGAAGAAGTTGAGCGCTTCCGCGCCATCATGGAGCAGTTGAGTGGTGATCTGCTGCCGCAGGATTGTCAGGGGCACTGGGTGACGCGCCACGGCACGCAGCGTCTGATTGCCTGGTCCAGTTCGATGTTGCCAGGCAGCGATGGAACGCCAAACTACGTCATCGCGACCGGCATCGATATCACTGAGCGCGAGCAACTGGAACGAGCGCTGCTGGATGTCAGTGCCCGCGAACAGCGACGGATCGGGCAGGATCTGCACGACGGGTTGGGGCAACATCTGACTGGTATCGCATTCATGGCCAAAGCGCACGAGGCGAAGCTTGCGGAAAAACAACTGGCCGACGCTGCGGACGCGGCGAAGATTGTGCGGCTGGTGAACGAGGCCATTCACAAAACGCGAGAGCTGGCCCGTGGTCTGCTTCCCGTTGTCTCCGACGCACAGGGATTAATGTCGGCATTGCAGCTGTGGGCCGGCGAGGTCGAGGATCTGTTCGGAATTTCGTGCTGCTTCGATTGCGAAACGGCGGTCCTGATCCATGACGACACAATGGCCACGCATCTTTACCACATCGCCCAGGAAGCAGTAAATAATGCCATCAAACATGGGAGCCCGCGGAATATTCGCATTCACCTTGCCGAGGGCGATGGAGTGGGCTCGCTGCTCATATCCGACGACGGCACCGGCATTCCGGATCACCGCAGCAATAGTCAGGGGATGGGCCTGCATATCATGAGCTATCGCGCGGGCATGATCGGCGGCAGGCTTGAAGTCAGGCGCAACCCAGGGCGCGGTACAGCCGTGATCTGCACATTTCCGATCAGCGCTTCGAACTGAGGGAGGCAGCCAGTGGCGACGAATCTCATCCCGGATAAGCTGGCGCCGGCTGCCAGGAAGACGGTTCTGGTGGTTGACGATCACCCGCTCATGCGGCAGGGCCTCGCTCTGCTCATCAATCAGCAGCAGGATATGCAGGTATGCGGTGAGGCCGAGGAGGCGCAAGCCGCGATGCAGGCGATTGTCCGGCAGCGGCCGGACATCATGATTCTGGATATTTCGCTGAATGGGCCAGACGGCCTTGAACTACTCAAGAGCATCCGTGCCGTGACGCCCGATTTGCCGGTGCTGATTCTCTCCATGCACGACGAGGCCATCTACGCGGAGCGAGCGTTGCGGGCCCGCGCCAATGGCTACATCATGAAGCAGGAGGCTACGGAGAAGGTGTTGGTGGCCGTACGCCGCATCCTGAATGGCGAGATTTACCTGAGCGATCGCATGTCGAATAAGATGCTGCAGCAATATATCGGTGGCGGTCCCCCCATGATCCAATCCCGCATCGCTTCACTCTCCGATCGGGAACTGGAAGTCTTTCGACTTATCGGCGAAGGTCGAGCCACCCGTGAGATTGCCGAGGAGCTGCATCTGAGCGTGAAAACGGTCGAAACCTACCAGGCACACATCAAGGAAAAGCTTTCGCTTCGCACCGGACGGGAACTGATCCAACATGCGATCCAGTGGAAGGTCAACGAGAAGACGGTTTAACAGGGATGCGCCTCTGCAGTTGGCTCCGCTGAACCATCGCGCCCATTTGTTGGAATCGGGGAAACCCTGACCCCCCTCCCGGGAAAAAGCATGAACTGAGAATAGGGTGCGTCCTGCTTGCGACGCGTCTGTTGCGTCTGTTTGGATACCCACGGTCGCAGAAGTCAGCTTTTCCGCTGTTCTTTCAACCGACTGGGCCCCCAGGCCCGTACTCGCGAACGATCTCATAAGACGAAGGCAGGCCGTCCATCGGCGTAAGTTCTGAGAACTCATAGCTCCGTCGTCACACTTGTTTCGGACAGCGCCGCCCGGGCATATTGCAGGCAAGAAGACGAGTCAGTATCCGAAAAGGAGAATCAGGTTATGGCTCAACAAGCAGTTCCTTACGGGCGCGTCACCCAGAAAACACCGGCTGTCGCCGAATTGCATATTTTGTGGATTACGGCTGGTCTGGGGTGCGATGGAGACTCGGTCTCCATCACGGCCGCAACGCAGCCGAGTCTGGAAGATGTCCTGCTGGGTGCGATTCCTGGACTGCCCAAAGTTCACCTGCACAATCCTGTTCTCGCTTACGAAGTTGGCGACGACTTTATGAAGTTCTGGTACGAAGCAGAGGCGGGTAGGCTCGAACCGTTCGTACTCGTCGTCGAGGGCTCAATTCCGAACGAGAAAATTAAGAAAGAAGGCTACTGGGCGGGCCTGGGCACCGATCCCAATACGGGGCAGCCCATTACAACGAACGAGTGGATCGACCGGTTGGCCCCCAAAGCGGTCGCGGTGATCGGGTGCGGCACGTGCGCCACCTACGGCGGCATCCACGCCATGGAAGGAAACCCCACTGGCTGTATGGGCCTGGCCGACTATCTCGGCTGGGACTGGAAGTCAAAGGCGGGGCTCCCGATTGTGAATGTCCCCGGATGTCCTGTGCAGCCGGATAACTTCATGGAGACCGTCCTCTACCTGCTGTATCAAGTCGCCGGGCTGGCTCCGATGATTCCACTGGACGATCAGCTGCGTCCAACCTGGCTTTTCGGGAAGACCGTCCATGAAGGTTGCGACCGGGCGGGCTACTACGAGCAGGGCGACTTCGCCACGTCCTACAGCTCCCCTAAGTGCATCGTGAAGCTGGGCTGCTGGGGACCGGTGGTGAACTGCAACGTACCCAAACGCGGTTGGATGGCCGGCATCGGCGGTTGCCCCAATGTGGGCGGCATCTGCATTGGATGCACCATGCCCGGCTTCCCCGATAAGTTCATGCCCTTCATGGATGAGCCTCCTGGCGGCAAGTTGTCGAGTTCTGTGGTGGGCGCCTATGGCAAAGCCATCCGCGCGTTGCGCAGTCTCACCAATTCCACCGTCAACAAAGAGCCAAAGTGGCGGCATCCAAGAGCCGAACTGACCACCGGCTACCACTCCAATTACTAACGCCGTACAAGGAGACATTCCGATGGGGACGATTACCGCTACTCATAAAGAGGAATCCGCAGGTAAGAGCCAGTTAGTGGAGATGAACTGGGATCCTATCACCAGGATTGTCGGGAGCCTGGGCATTTTCACGAAAATCGATTTTGGCACTCGCAAGGTTGCGGAATGTTACAGCACATCTTCGATCTTTCGCGGATACAGCGTTTTCATGAAGGGGAAGGATCCGCGCGACGCGCACTTCATCACCAGCCGCATTTGCGGCATCTGCGGCGATAATCACGCCACTTGCGCCACCTACGCGCAGAATATGGCGTTTGGAGTCCGGCCGCCGGCGATGGCTGAATGGATTGTGAACCTGGGTGAAGCCGCCGAATACATGTTTGATCACAACATCTTCCAGGACAACCTGGTCGGCGTTGATTTCTGCGAGAAGATGGTGAAGGAAACTAACCCGGGCGTTTGGGAGAAGGCGACGAAGACGGCTGCGCCCCACGCTGAAGCACACGGCTTCAAAACCATCGCCGACATCATGACGGCACTCAACCCCTTCACTGGGTCGTTTTATCTCGAGACGCTCCAGGTCAGCCGGTACACACGCGAGATGTTCTGTCTGATGGAAGGCCGTCACGTCCACCCTTCTACCTTGTATCCCGGCGGCGTCGGTACCGTCCCCACCGTGCAGCTCTTTACCGATTACATAGTTCGACTGATGAAGTACGTCGAATTTATGAAGAAGGTCGTGCCTCTGCACGACGACCTGTTCGATTTCTTCTACGAAGCCCTCCCAGGGTATGAAGAAGTGGGGCGCCGACGCATACTTCTAGGATGCTGGGGATCGTTTAACAACCCCGACGTCTGCGACTACACTTACGAGAAAATGACCGACTGGGGCCGGGGTATGTTCGTCACCCCCGGTGTAGTTGTCGACGGCAAACTGGTGACAACCGACCTTGTGGATATCAACCTGAACATTCGTATTCTGCTGGGCAGCTCTTACTATGACGACTGGCAGAATTCTCAGACATTTGTCACCAAGGATCCACTGGGGAACCCGGTGGATCAGCGCCACCCATGGAACCAAAGCACCTTCCCCAAGCCGCAGAAACGCGACTTCAAAGATAAGTACACCTGGGTCATGTCGCCACGCTGGTATGACCAGCGGACTAAAGAGTATCTCGCACTGGATACCGGCGGCGGCCCCATTGCCCGCTTCTGGGCGACCGCGCTGGCTGGCCTGGTAGACATCGGTTACGTAAAAGCAACGGGTCACAGCGTTAAGATTTACCTGCCAAAAACCGCATCGAAGCCCGAGGTCGAATTTGAGTGGAAGATTCCGAAGTGGAGCAATGCGATTGAGCGGGATCGTGCACGTACTTACTTCCAGGCCTATGCCGCGGCCTGCGCTCTTCATTTCGCGGAAATGGCGTTGGCGGAGCTGCATGCCGGCCGCACGAAGACCTGGAACGACTTCAAAGTACCGGAAGAAGCCATCGGTTGCGGGTTCCACGAAGCCGTGCGGGGAGTGCTGTCGCACCACGTCGTCATTCGCAATCACAAAATCGCCAACTATCATCCGTATCCGCCAACCCCCTGGAATGCCAACCCACGTGACATGTATGGCACCCCAGGGCCTTACGAAGATGCGGTGCAGAACACGCCGATCTTCGAGGAGAACGGTCCGGAGAACTTCAAGGGAATTGATATCATGCGTGCGGTGCGCAGCTTCGATCCTTGCTTGCCGTGCGGCGTTCACATGTACCTCGGGAATGGAAAGGTTCTGGAAACGAGTCACTCTCCAATGTTTGGGGTACAACACAAACCGTAACAGTTCGCGAGCCTCGATCAGGTTAAGTAAGTTCACAAAGGTGGGCGATCGCGAGAAAGGAGGGGCGTGGCGAACGACACGGAGTTCCAGGAACAAATACGGCAACTCGGCAGATTGGTCGCTGAGTTCGACCAACTACCTGAGGGCCCCGCGAGAATTGCGGGCAAGCAGCTGGTACAGCTCCTGATGGATCTGCATGGCACCGGTCTCGAACGGATGATGGAGATCATCTTCGAGTCCGGCGATGCGGGGCGAGGCATTATCGACAAACTCGGGCAGGACTCCCGCGCCGCCAGTCTTCTGCTTCTTTATTCTCTCCACCCCGACGATCTGGTGACCCGCGTGGAGCAGGCTGTTGAACGCATGCGTTCGCGCCTGCGTAAGCTGTCGTGCGCGGTCGCGTCCGTCCATGCGCACGAAGGTGTAGTTCAGGTGCGGCTGGCCATTGCCGGGCACGGTTGTGGATCGTCCACCGGCGACCTGCGAGCTATCGTGGAAGAGGGGGTCTATGAGCTCGCGCCCGATATTACGTCTCTCGAGATTCTCGGGCTGGAGGAGCCGACGCCCACGGGCTTTGTTTCGCTCGGCAGCCTGATGGGGCAACATCTCGCGGCAGTAACTCCGAGCGGTCACATCCTGGAAGGAGAGGCCGCTGATTGAACCTCCTGATGTGCAGCGACGAGGGGGTCCGCGGTGCCTGAAGGATCCGTCCCGGCATACGAGCAGGCATTCGAGACGCTGCGGCAGTTCACACGCGCGCGCCGCTCGACCTCGCCTCCGGTCGAGCACTGTGAGCTGTGCAGCGCGGGCCTGGCGCACGGGCATCCGCACCTGATCGAGATCGTTTCGCGGCAAATGGTATGCGCATGCGATGCCTGCGCTCTCCTGTTTGACGGAAAAGTCGGGGCTAAGTACAAACGCGTATCGAGACGAGTACTTTGTCTTGCTAACTTTGAACTGTCCGATGGGCAATGGGAAAGTCTGCTGATTCCGATCAACATGGCTTTCTTCTTTCGTTCAAGTCCTGAGGGCAGAATGGTTGCCCTCTACCCCAGTCCCGCGGGTGCGGTTGAATCTTTGCTGCCGCTGGAAGCCTGGAGTGAGATTGCGGACAGCAACCCGGAATTACAAAACCTCGAACCCGACATCGAAGCCCTGCTGGTGAACCGTGTCGGCCACGCGCACGGTATGGCGCGCCCTGAGTTTTATATCGCTCCCATCGATGAGTGCTATAAGCTGGTCGGGCTAATGCGAGCTAACTGGAGAGGTCTTTCCGGTGGAGCGGAAGTATGGACGGAGATAGCGGACTATTTCCGCGAACTGCGATCGAAAGCCGAGATGGCAGGTGGAGGGCCAAATGCCTGACCTGAACTTTCTGATCGAAGAGGCGGGCGTGGTGCCTTTTGCCGCCACGCCGACACTCGCCTTTAAACTGCAGATCAGAAACGCCAGGCCTGATGAGGTCATTCACACTGTGGCACTGCGCTGCCAGATACAGATTGACGTCACTCGTCGACGTTACACGGCGGAGGAACAGGAGAGATTGCTCGATCTCTTTGGTACCTCCGACCGGTGGAGTCAGACACTGCGCAGTCTGCTCTGGACGAATACCAGCCTTGTGGTTCCGGGCTTCACGGGAAACAGCACGGTCGCGGATTTGCAGGTTGCCTGCACTTATGATTTCAATGTCGCCGCCACGAAGTATTTCGAGGGGCTGCGGGAAGGCGATATCCCGCTGCACATCATGTTCAGCGGCACCGTTTTCTATGCGCTGCCCGACGAGACGCTGCAGGTAGCACCTATCTCATGGGAACAGGAAGCACGATTCAAACTTCCTGTGAAGGTGTGGCGCGAAATGATGGACTCTTACTATCCCAACAGCGTCTGGTTGAATTTGCGCCGAGATGTGTTTGATCGCCTCTATCTCTACAAGGTGCAACAGGGCATTCCTACCTGGGAGCAGGCTCTTGAAGAAATGTTGCCGGCCGAAGAGGCGGTGAAATCGTGAACCTGGATCGAGTGGAAAAGGTCGCGGAGGCCGTCCTCTACGAAGGCTACATGCTGTATCCGTACCGGCCCTCTTCGGTCAAAAATCAGCAGCGGTGGAACTTCGGGGTGCTTTGCCCGGAATCCTGGTGCGATCTGCAGCAGGGGTCGGAAGCCTCAACGATGCAGACAGAGTGTCTGCTCAAAGCGAGCTCTTCTTCGATTCTCGCTGTAAAAGTGCGCTTTCTTCAGCTCATTCGACGGTCGATTGGCAAGCTGCGCTCTCCAGGAGAGGAGCGGCCGAAAGGCGTTCAACCGGATTTCGAACCGGTGGACAGTCTTGAAGTCGGAACGCGAACGTATCGGCCTTGGCAGGAAGCTGTCGAGCGGTATCATCTGTTCGACCATCTGGATCCTTGTTCGCTCTCGACCCTCCCCCCTTTGCAGATAACCTTCCCCGCCGGCAAGGAGTTTGAATACCTCAGGGACGAGCAGGGACAGGCGTTCGGTGTGATGGTTCGTGAGTGGCAAACGCTGAACGCGGCGGTTGAGTTTGGTGCAGCACCGATCCGTCACGAGATCGTGAAGATTACGGTAGGCGTTCGCAATCTCACTGCCTTCGATCTGGGACCCGCCGCCGATCGCGAATCTGCCCTGCTGGCTTCCCTGGTATCTGCCCATACCGTCCTGAGCGTTGAGCAGGGAGAATTCCTTTCATTGCTCGATCCTCCGGCGGGGCTCGAATCGGCCGTCGCCGACTGCAGAAATGTTGGCACCTGGCCCGTGCTGGTCGGCGACCACTCGGAAACCATGCTGTCGTCGCCCATCATTCTCTACGACCACCCGCAGATCGCCCCGGAGAGTGCGGGCAATCTGTTCGACGCCACCGAGATCGACGAGATCCTTTCTCTGCGCATCCTGACGCTGACCGACGAGGAGAAACGTGAAGTTCGTCAATCGGACGATCGCGCGCGGGAGATTCTGGACCGCACGGAGAACATGCCTGATGAGCAGTTTATGAAGCTACATGGCGTGTTACGCGGACTAACTCGGCTGGGGGAGGACGCTCGATGAACGAGTGGGAGTGGAACCTCCTCGAAGACAAAGCGCCGGTCGAACATCTTGACATCGGCGGCGTGGAGGTAAGAACGGGGGATCGCGTTCGGCTGAATCCGCGCAGCGGCGGAGACATTCTGGACATTGCCCTGCGCGGGCAGATCGCGATCATTGAAAGTCTTGAACAGGATTACGAGGGACAGCAACACATTTGCGTGGTTGTGGAAGACGATCCGGGACGAGACCTGGGAATGATGCGCCAACCCGGTCACCGCTTCTTCTTCAGCCCAATGGAGATTGAACGGCTCCCTGAAGAGGAACAGCGCAGGAACAATGCCATTGCCGCAACCCGCATTCTGGTCGCCGGCATTGGCAATATCTTCCTTGGCGACGATGGGTTCGGCGTCGAAGTAGTGCGCCGGCTGGCGGAGAGCGATCTGCCTGAGTCAGTCCGTGTAGTGGACTTCGGAATTCGCGGTCTGGACCTGGTTTACGCCCTGCAGAACGATTACGAGACCACCATCCTGATCGATGCTTTTCCTCACGGACAAGCTCCGGGAACAGTTTCCATTGTCGAGCCGGACGCTAACGAAATCACCGCTTCTCCGGTCGATTCCGTCGACCCGCACAGCATGCATCCCATGAACGTTTTGCGCTTGGCGAGCGCTATGCACGGTCAACTCAGAAAGGTTCTGCTGATAGGGTGTGAACCGGCAACGTTGGGCGGCGATGAAGGGTATATGGGGCTGAGTGAGCCCGTTGAGGCCGCAGTGAGCGAGGCCGTGAAGGCGACTGAGGCGCTTGTGAAAAAGCTTCTGTACGGGGAGCCAGTCTAAGACAAGACACAGTTATCACCCGCGAAAGGAGAGTAAGTATGGCACTGGAGATGATTGATTCGGCAGCGAACGGTATGGGGACCGACAAGGAAACTCTCTACATGTTGGGGGGCGTCGCCCTGATTGTGTTTGGAGCGGGATTGATCCTGTCGAACCCGTTCATTCGCCGTTATATGTCGGGAATGGGACTCGGGAATCTAGCCCACGCCGCGATACCCGACGTCGAACGCTACCTGAAGATGCGGGCCATGTAGCCAGTCCCGATCGGCAGTAAACCTCTCCGACTGCGCCGGCAGTTATGATTACGGGGGACCGTGACTAAATCGATGGAGACGGCAAAGTCCTCTCTTGTTCATTACGTTGTAGATACCCGAGCGAGCCGTTTCACTGTGCAGGCCTTTGCTACGGGGATTCTATCCGCGATGGGCCACAATCCGACAATAGGCATTCGCGACTTTAGCGGAGGCGTCGACTTCAGCCCTGAATCGCTGCAGGGAAGCGGATTTAGCCTGAGCGTCAACACAGCTTCGATGAGCGTTCAGGACGATATCAGTGATAAAGACCGTCGTGAAATCGAGCGGATGATGAACGACCAGGTACTCGAGACGGCAAAGTATCCCGAGGTCCTGTACGAGGCGCCGATCGTCTCGATCGCAAAGCTCGGGGAGTCCCTGTACACCGCTAACCTGGATGGCAACCTGACCCTCCACGGGATCACGCGCAGGCGGCCGATCACCGCGCGAATCGCACTCTATGGCGCGATGCTGCGAGCCTCAGGGGATTTCACTCTGGACCAAAGCGATTATCAGATCAAACCGTTCTCCTTTGCTGGCGGCGCACTCAAGCTGAAGGATCAAATCAAGTTGACTTTCGAAATGGTCGCGCGGGAACAAGCGTGACAAGTATGTGGGGCAACTGAGCCATCTTCTATGCATGAGCTTTCGATTGCGATGAGCATCGTGGATTTGGCACAGGAAGAAGCCGAACTACGGCGGGTTCAGGTGGACGCCGTTCACCTCGAGCTGGGAGCGCTTTCGGGAGTGGTGAAGGACGCGCTGCTTTTTTCTTACGAAATCGCGTGTGGCGGCACGTTGCTTGAAGGCTCCCGCCTGATCGTCAGAGAAATTCCTGTCGAAGTTTATTGCCCAGCCTGTCAGACGCCGAAGATCCTGGCATCAATTCAGTGGTTTTGTTGTCCTGACTGCGGAACTCCCACCTCCGAGGTCCTCCATGGCAGAGAGCTCATGATCACAGCTCTGGAGTTGAAGCAATGAATCCTGAACCGCGTCTGTTAGAAGTTCGCAAGAACGTTCTCAAACAGAACGATGTCGTTGCTCGCGCGCTCCGGGAAAGGTTCCGTGCTCAGGGAACTTTTGTGGTGAGCCTCGTTTCCAGTCCCGGCGCCGGGAAGACGACTTTCCTGGAAAAGACCCTTGCCTTGTGCCGACCGCGCTGCCGGGTCGCCGCGCTGGTGGGGGACCTGGCGACGGAGAACGATGCGCGTCGTCTGGCCCGCAGTGGAGCGCCCGTCAGACAAATCACAACGGGGACCCTTTGCCACCTGGAAGCAGCGATGATCGAGCATGCGCTTGTGGATTGGGACGTGGGCCCGCTGGATATACTTTTTATCGAAAATGTCGGCAATCTGGTTTGTCCGGCCTCTTACGACTTAGGCGAGGATCTTCGCGCGGTGTTGCTGTCGGTGACCGAGGGAGAAGATAAACCTCTGAAATATCCCACCATCTTCAATAGCGCCGACGTAGCGATCATCACCAAGATTGATCTGGCCGCCGCAGTTGAGTTTGATGGGCAGGCGGCCTGTGCATCTATTCAGGCAGTGCGGCCGGGCATGAATGTGCTGAAGGTCTCGGCAAAGACCAACGAGGGAATGGAAGCCTACTTGCAGTTCCTCATGGAAAACGCCAGCCGCAATCTGCCAAAGGCATCCGTGTAGATGATCGATCAGGTGTGCAACCCGCGCTACCCCTGCAGCAACGAAAGGAAGGGGTGCTTAAATGTCTGCGAAAGAAGGAACTGTGGGCAAACTAACGATTGCAGGCTGGGTCATTCTGGCTGTTGTGGCGATTGGGGCCCTTTGGAACGTGAAGGACATTGTGCGTTATATACGTATCTCCAGAATGTAGAGATCAGGGATCAATATGGCGACATGGGAGCACGGTGAGATCACCCCTGCGTGCTGGAACTGTCCAAGTGACCGCTAGTTCCACAATAGAAGTGGCACCCTCTGGCATGCCAGCCACTTCGGCTGGAGTGCCCGGTCGATATAGCGGCGTTGACGACCAACAACCCGGTATTCTGCCAGGTCTGCTGGTGAAGAGCGAGATGCCAAAACGGTCGAACCCGGCGCTCTCGAAACCTGTCATATGGAAAAGCCCTTCGAGGCTGGGAAACTAAGTAGGACGAGAGCGCATTCCATCGAGGCCGTCGGTGAATTGTCGGCCATCCGGCAATTTCGCCGGTCGGGGCGGGCCCGAGCCTCGCATGTTCCGTGTTGCCGTAAAAGGGCAAATTTGTTAACTTCCGACTCAGGACCGCAACCGGGATGCCTGCTCTTTCAGTTCAATCGAGTGATGGAACGCCTCTTGCCTATTGGCGTGAGGGCTCCGGTCCGCCGTTGCTTCTCGTTCACGGGGGCCTCTGCGATCATCATGCCTGGTACTTTGTCGTACCCGCCCTGGCACGGAGCTTCTCCGTTTGGACCTTTGATCGCCGCGCGCACGGCCTCAGTGGGGACAGGCAACCCTACGCTGTGGAGCGCGAAGTCGAAGACATCCTTGTCCTGCTCGAGACCATCGGCGAACCCGCCCATCTGCTGGGTCACTCGGCGGGAGCCATCCTTGCCCTTCTTGCGGCGATCCGAACGGACCGGCTGCGAAGTCTGATCCTCTACGAACCGCCCTTTGTTCTTGAAGGAGCACGCGAACGTCCCGCCCCCGGAATTCTGACTGAAATGCAGCGTCTGCTCGCTGCAGGCAGGCCGGATGACGCCTTGCGAATCGCCATGCGCGAAACCGTGAGCCTCACGGATGCCGAGATCGATGCAATGCAGGCTGGGCCCGGCTGGGAGCACCTGCGCGACGCCGCCGATGCCATCCCGAACGACTGGAGGCTTTGGGAACAGACGTTCGATCCCAAATCGATAGGTCGCATGACGGCACCTGCTCTCGTGATCGCGGGGTCGGAGTCCCCGGCGTGGATTCGCGCAAGCGCTCTCGCGGTTCTCAGGGCGCTCCCCGCAGCCCATCTCGCCGAGCTTCATGGGCAAGGGCATTCGGCTATGATCACCGCTCCCGAACTGTTCACCGGAACAGTGGAACGATTTTTGAGCATTGCCTCACTCTCCAACGGACGGTAGCGGGAAAGAGGCGGTCACCGAGCTTGAAGGTAGGGTCGGCAAGCCGGAAGTTTCGACCCAACTCACCTTGATTCAGCCCTGAAAAGCCCCGTTACTTCCGGGTGCCGGTGATACGGCCAGAATCAATGATCCCTAATGCCGGACTCCGCTTCCGGCTGTAGATCCAACGAAACAGCAAACACAACCACCAAAAGCAAGAGGACCACGGCTGAATGCCAGGTGATCGAGTAAACATGCGGCTCGTCCTCGTTTCCCAGAAGATTGGAAAAGTCCCCAGGACCAATCCCGCTGCTATAGAAACGCAGAGTGCCTGCCCCACGACTACCCCACAGATGGTCTTCATCGAACGCAACATGAGCTTCTTAGGCCCTATTCTCTGCTATACCGAAATTCGGGCCAACGAGTCAGGAACTCCACTTTGAGTTGATGTCAGTTCGGTTGGATATACAGCCAATGTGGCCGTTATAGCCGTGTAGTCGGCAATACCGAGTTTCAGCCCGGCGGAATATATTATTTCGGTTGGCCGGTAACGCACCCGAATGCGTCAATGCTCCGTTATCTTTAAGGCGACACGCCGAGTCGGGACCGATGAACCGCGATCCTCGGTGCTTTCGTCGAAGAGTGTGTTCGATGACGGGGATCAAACTCTTCGTGATTTCGAGAGACCTCGACTGCACAATGACGCGTGCGAACCCGGCAATATGACCGACGGAACCGGAGACTGTCATGGATCGTAGGAAATTCCTGAGCGCGGTGGCTTCGGCAGCGGTTGCAGGAGCGCTGCCGGGGGAGCAGGGGGCGAGCGCGGAATCGGCGACGCCGGAGGCGCTGAAGGCTTCGGAGAAGGTTTCTGCGAAGAAGCAGCGGAGCGCGACGTCGGCTGGCGGCGCAAAGCATCCCCGCGCAATCACTATGTGGGAGTTTTCCTGGATCGAGAGGCGCTGGCCAGGCGCGGGTTTCGAGGACTGGGATCGCGCACTCGATGATCTGTGCGAACGTGGCTACAATGCCGTACGCATCGATCCATTTCCCCATTTGCTGGCGGCCGATCCTCACAAAAAGTGGATGTTATGTCCGGAATGGACCACCCAGTGCTGGGGATCCCCGGACGTAAACCGCGTCGTGTTGCTGCCGGCATTGTTCGAGTTCATCGGCAAATGCAGGGAACGCGATGTGATGGTGGGGCTCTCCACGTGGTACCGCAAGGACGAAGCGAACACGCGCATGACCATTACCGGGCCGGATGTGATGGCCGAGAACTGGTTGAAGACACTGGACCTGATTCGGCAGGCGGGCCTGATCGACGCGATTCTCTATACCGATCTGTGCAACGAGTGGCCGGGGAATGACTGGGCTCCGTTTGTGAAGCCGCATGTTTCGTACGGCGAGTGGGACCAGCCAGTATCGCTGGAGTGGATGCCGAAGGCCGTGGCGCTGGTGCGGGCGCAGTATCCGGAGATGCCGCTGCTGTTTTCGGTGGCGACGGGCAATATGCAGAGTTTTCTGCAGCACGACCTGGGTTACTTCGACCTGCTCGACCCGCATATCTGGATGGCGCAGCAGAACGCAGGCGAGTTCTACCGTCAATGCGGCTACGCATATGAGCGTTTTGACGGAAAGGGTTACACGAACCTGAGCCTGAAGGCAGCGGATGTGTACCGGGCGCGTCCCGAGTCCTGGCAGAATGGGCTGGTGGACGGCATCGACAGCTTCGCCAATGTATCGCGGAAGATCGCTATGCCACTGATCACGACCGAGTGCTGGGGCGTTGTGGACTACAAAGACTGGCCACTGCTCACGTGGGACTGGGTGCAGGAGCTGTGTGTGCTGGGGGCACAGCATGCCGCCTTGACGGAGAGGTGGCTGGCGATCGCGAGCAGTAACTTCTGCGAGCCGCAGTTTGCGGGGATGTGGCGGGATAAATCCTGGCACCAGCGGATAACAGCGATCATCCGATCGGCGAAGATTGCGCCGGAGCTGCGGCAAGGAAGACTATATGAGCGGTTGTGATCCGCAATATTTTACGGAGGTCCGGGTACGGACGGGTGGCGCTTGGCCGCAGATTAAGTCGGAGAGGACAGGTCCGTTACTTCTGGATGGCCGGTGATACACCCACAATCACCACAGGGTCAACGTTGGCATCTCTGTCATCGTTGCATCGACAATGGTTGCGGAATGAGGCGCGCATTGGGGAACATCGCGGTGGCAACTTCGTTAAGATAATGGAGGCGCACACCGAGGCCAACGCGCATCGGAACCGGTATAGGTACTTCGCTGAGGCGAACTCAGAGATTTCTTCGCCGCTGGTGTCGGATACGTACCGCTACCGTCACTACTCTCACCGAAAAGCCAAATGCGCCGATAGCGATAGCGCAGGGGGGTAGCAAGTCATTCTGCTACTTGCGGGGTGTGCCTTCACTTGTCGCGTGGAAGCCTTTTATTAGCTTTTCGATAGCCGCAATCCGCCCCTGAAGATCGTCAATCAGTTCTCCAAGTTCCCGCGCCGCGCTCACGGTCAGTTCGTTGGGCGCGGTGATGTGTGCGTTAATTTCCTCGACGATGGTGTAGATGACGCGCAGATTGGCGATGGCGCGGTCAAGCATGCCGCCGTGGACTTCACTCGCTGCGATAGCGCAGACGGCGTTGGCGATCATCGCCCGTGCGCGGAGCGCTTCTCCCCGAAGCTGTTGCGTGTTGTCGGCGGGACTCATCCAGATACCCTCCTTGCCGCATCAACGGTGAGGAACATGGTGCAGGTATCAGGGGAAACGGGGCGTAACGATCATCACACTCGAAAAGGCCTGCCGATCCCGGCGAGGTTCAACAGGCCGAAGTCCCAGAAGCATAGTTCGCCTGAATACTGGCGATTGGTTTTTGGTGACGCAAGCGTAGGCTCCGCTGTGCGCGGGTGTCAAGCAGCCGCAAAAAGGCCCGCTACTCCACCAAGAGTAACGGGCGGCACATTGAGGAATTCGGTGGGGCCGCATCGTTCCACCCAGGACTTCTGCAGCCCCCTTTGTACAGGAGTTACTGACTCCCATAGTGCGCCCGTTTGCGTTCAGAGAATGTGACGGATATCACACTCGGGCCGGCCATGCACTCATTGTCGGTCCTCCTGCGCGAATGGGTGTCGCTGAGTCGCTGCAATTGTTCTCAGTTCGCCGCCGCATTCACCTGGCGAGAACCGCCGTTCCACCGGGTTGCTATCCTGCTTGCCATGCTCCGAAGACAGCGGACAATCCTGAAGCTAATCGGTGCTACTGGAGGCACCTGGTCCAGCACGCAGGTCCAGAAGCTTCTAGTTCTGCTCCGTCGGTAAACCTGCATTGACGAAGCTGCAACGGAAACCGAGGCCTGTCATATTCGCAACAGCCAATCGGGAGCGCCACTAGGCTGAATGACGCTGGCGTGAGCCGGTAGTGACGTCCGGTAGAAACTGACGTTGCGCTTCAGCAGATCGCTGAATAATGATTGGCCGCCACCATGGGCTGCAAATCGGTCAGAAACTTTTGCCGCAGAGAATCGTGAGTGAGCAGCCAATGATCCTGGTCCAGATCGGCACTTTTAATGAGCCTTGATAAGGCTGACGTACTGAATCCATCCGATAGTAGCCCAATGCAGGACATGTGAAGAGCTTGTAAGGCGATGCAGTCGTCTTCGGCTGTCGATAAAGCTTTGGCAGCGCTCGACGGGAGCTTCAGGTTGTTCTCAATGCAGAAGGCGAGGGACCAAACGACATCACTGTTTATACCACCGGCTTCATGCCTCAGGACTAGTCGGGTTATGGTCTGCCGAAGGATGCCCTCATCGAAAGCGAAACCATTAGTCCGCCAATACGAGAGTAAGGCGAATCCCTTTTGCGCTGCCCCGGCTCGGACAGAACAGCTTGGAAAGACAACTTTGCGCGATCTGGCCACTCTCGGCGAAGGGCATGGAATCGCAAACAGCGTTCCTAACGCATACAGAAGCACGGGGGAAATCCGGATACCGATCACGGAATCGGAAGGCCGTATCAAAATACCTGACCATTCCCCGCGAGTCGATGGTTTTTCTGTCGCCGGTCTGCACACGCTGCTGCCAGTCATCATCGGAAGGCTGCGGCACACTTTGGAGCTTCGTCTTAGCAGGTTCAAGTCGGAGGCGTAATCTGCCAAGCTCCTGATTCAACTTCCTGAGACATCGCTCTGCCTCCTCACGGTTTTCGAATGCAAGCTCATAGTCGTCAAACCAGCGGCCCAAAGGCTCCTTCGAGTACCCTCGTCGTCCTCATAACTCAAGATCCCCTTGCCTTAACGTTCTGTCACGGCAGGGGCCGCGGGTTCGAGTCTGTCATCAGCTTTAGGCTCGAGGCAATTCAATTCGATTGTTCCCATTTATGCATAAGCTCCTCCAAGGATTCTTCCCCCCAGTGGCCGACACTGCAGAGATTTATGAGATACTACGACTGCACTTCAGAATGCTTTTCGCCAAAAGGGTCGTCCGAAGGTGGAGTTTGGCAGTTGCGGGTGTTCTGAGAAATGACCGTACAGTGACCGTACAGCAGATTTGGCGACCTCGAAAACGTTGCCAATTCGGGCATTCTCAGAATCAATAATTTGACTGTTTTTAACGCGAGTGGCCCGTTCGACTCCCGCCGCCTCCACCATCCCTTCTTTTCCACTGTGACAATTTATCGATGTGAGCCGATTGCGAGGCTCATCCGGATTGCTGCTCCGATCTGCTCTATTCGTTCATAAGAATGCCTGCGGAAGACGCATGCCAAGTCAGACACGCCCCCAAGGCGGCCTTCATGCATCCTCATCGATTGAAGTCTGCAGCGCGATCCACAGATTGACCAGCGCTTCATCGAGAGTGGATCCTTCAAACCACAATGGAATTCCATCCTCGTTGCTGATGGCCTTCGTTCTCACGCAGGAGTAATCGTTCCGCACCCTGAACTCTATTTCTCTGTCCCCGCACGCTTGAATGAGCTCGGATAGGGTCGGACTGCGAACATACGTCGCCCATGTCGAACCCTCCAGATTTTCATCGATGAAAATCAGGTAGCCAATCCCATTAAAGAAATATGTCCCGTAAACGGCTTCCTGCGGAAAGCCCGCGTCCTTGAGCCGTTTTGCGAGGTCAATCTTCATGGGCAAATGAATACGTTTTACTCACAGAATCCCCTGGTGTCTTCAAATATTTCTGTCCAATGCCCTTTGATGTGGGGATCCACCGTAAATCCAGGGCATACGATGCGCGTAATCTCTCGCCACCCTCGCCTCAACGGAGGCTCATCCCTGTTCGCCGCAGGGTAGACTTTCTAAAGAAAGCGATTCGAACGAGGAACCATGGTTTCTATTGAGCTCGAATATCAGGGCGATCTCCATTGCACGACCGTCCACGGTCCGTCGCGGACGGCTCTCGCGACCGATGCCCCAAAGGACAACCACGGCCGCGGTGAAAGCTTTTCCCCCACCGATCTCGTGGCAACGGCGCTCGGCAGCTGCATGCTCACCACCATGGGCATCCTGGCCAAAACGCTCAGTGTCGACATCACCGGCGCGACGGCAACCGTCGACAAAGAAATGACCAGCACTCCTTCCCGAATGATCCGTCAGCTCACGGTGAAAATTCGCTTCCCCCGCTCCTTCAGCCAGGAAGACCAGGCAAAACTCGAGCGAGCTGCGCTCACCTGCCCTGTTGCCAAAACCCTGAATCCCAGCGTTGAAACGCCGACTGAATTTACCTGGGGCTGAAATCCATCTGATCGCCGCCGATCCCGCGCGGGCTCACCCGCGTATGCAGCGGCAAAATATCTCGCGATGCACGCGCCTCACTTTTCGTTGTAGCGCTTTCGCGGTGTTAACTCTCCCCCCTTTGGGGAGTATTTTCTACCCGCGGCTCGCGTAATCATGATCCCACTGTCGCAGAGTTCCTCCCCCACATTTGTTTTTGCGGCAGGCGAACGCGGTTATCGCCATGTCATCGTCCAACCAGTTCCTGGGGGGAGGCGCGCCACTCAGCGCCACTCTGCATCATTCCTCTGATCCCGCCTTCAGTTTCGCCTTCCAGCCCATCGTCGACGGCATATCCGAAACAGTGGTCGCCTACGAAGCTCTTATCCGCGGCACATGGGACGAGCCTGCCTGGCAGGTCCTCAACCAGGTCTCTCCTCTCCGCCTTCACCTCTTCGATCAAACCGCCCGCTCCTCCGCCGTCGCTCTGGCTGTCCGCCTCGGCATCGACGTCCCGCTGCATCTCAATTTTTTGCCGCAGAGTCTCGACTCGTGGCCCAGATCGGTCCTCACCACTCTCGAAGCCGCCCAACGCGCCGGCATCGCCGCCGACCACATCGTCCTCGAAGTGCCTGAAGCCGCTGTCGTCGACGACCGCCCCCATTTCGCCGCCCTCATGAAAGAGGCCCGTACCCTCGGCGTCCGTCTCGCCATCGACGATTTCGGCGCTTCCTACGCCAGCCTCACGCTGCTCGACGACCTCGCGCCCGATCAGATCAAGCTCGACACCCGACTCATCCGCAGTGTCGACCGCCCCGGCCCACGCCAGCACATCCTCCGCGCTATTCGCCGTGCCTGCTACGACCTCAAAATTGAAGTCGTCGCGGAAGGCGTCGAAACCGTTGCCGAATACAACTTCCTCCTCGGCCAGCGTTTTCGTTTCTTCCAGGGCTATCTCTTCGCCCGCCCAGCGTTTGAGGCGCTCCCGTCGATCTCCATCCCACATCTCGCTGAGGCACTCCCACCGGCGCGTCCCGTCACGGCAGCCGGCACGGCACCCGTCGCGCGCTCAAAAAAACTTCGCCACTGACCTGTGCCGTCAACCAGCGGGCCTCGATCGGGCTCTTGAACCGATACAGGACGTCGGCCGCAAATGCAGTCTCCACTCTGCCCCGGGGCCGCTCGGCATTGCTGAATCCCCGGCCCCCCCAGCCGAATCCTTCTTTTGCACCCCAACGCTTATGGGAAAACGCTTCGCCGAACTCGCCTTCACCCCCCTCGTCAAAGAACAGCAACTTCGGCACGGCAGCCGCTCGCAATATCAGCGCGTGGAAATCTCCGGCAATCCCGGCAACCGCCTCGGCCCCCCGGAGCAGGATTTCATCCGCCGCCGTGATGGCTTCTACATAGCCTCCGTCAGCGAGTCCGGCTGGCCCTATATCCAGTACCGCGGTGGCTCCCCGGGTTTTCTCCGCGTCCTCGATGACACCACCCTCGGCTTCGCCGACCTGCGCGGCAATATGCAGTACATCTCGACCGGCA
Organism: Acidobacteriaceae bacterium; assembly: GCA_036490815.1. GTDB lineage: Bacteria > Acidobacteriota > Terriglobia > Terriglobales > Acidobacteriaceae > Palsa-343. Next base: position 22,792 of record DASXDF010000021.1, on the reverse strand, counting down.
ACCTGCTTCATGACGATCGCGTCGCCCTCTTCCTCATGGACTACGCCTACCAGACCCGTCTCAAAATTCTCGGCCGCGCCGAAATTCTCGAAGATACTCCCGCCGCACATGAGTGGCTCGAGCGCCTGCGCGTTCCCGAAGAAAAAACCCCCGCCGAACGAGCCATGCTCATCCACGTCGAGGCTTACGACTGGAACTGTCCCCCAGCACATCACCCCCCGCTACACCGAAGAAGAGTCAGCGACGATTCTCAAGCCCATGCGCCAACGCCTCGAAGCGCTCGAAAAAGAAAACGCGAGCCTCCGCGCACTGCAGACGCCGGCCGCTTCGTCCCCCGAGCGCGCCACTTCATAACAGTTTCCTTGCCGCACTCGGCGCCCTCCTCTACCGTCGCCCCATGCAAGCCCGTACGCTCCGCTTTCTTTCAATCGCCGCTCTTCTTCTCGCGCTCACAGCCCTCGCCTTCGCAGAAGATACGCCGACCTCGCAAAGCTTCGCCCTCACCGATACCTCCGACGTCGTCGAACACGGAGTGAAAGCGACACCCGCCGAATACCTCGGCCGCAAAGCCATCCACCTGATGCGGGACGTGCCCGACAGCGACGGATTTGTAACCGTGAAAGGCACAAATTTCAGCGATGGCTCGATCGACGTCGATCTCGCCACCAGTCCCCTCCAGCCTCCCGGCGGCGGCCGCCCGGGCTTTGTCGGCGTCGCCTTCCACATCGGCCAGGATCCGTCTCACTCGGAAATTTTCTATATCCGCCCCGGCAACTCCGTCGCCGGCGATCAGGCCCGCCGCAATCACGCCGTCCAGTACGTCTCCTCGCCGCACTATGGTTGGGAAAAACTGCGCCGCGCGTGGCCGTCTATCTATGAAGCGTGGGCCGACATCACCCCGCTCGCCTGGACCCACGTCCGCGTCGAAGTCCACGGCCGCAAAGCGCAGCTCTTCCTCAACGGCTCCCCGCACCCCAGCCTCGTGGTCGACGGGCTCAAGGGCGAGGACCTCCAGGGCCCCGTCGGCCTCTGGACCTTCTCCGAAGAAGATTCGTATTTCGCCAATCTGAAAATCGAAAATGCGCGACCCGATCCCATCCAGAACGGCAGCGATATCGCCGGCACCTGGGACCTGCAGTTCCTCACTGACGCCGGCGGCCTCCCCGGCACCTTCAAGCTCGTTCGTCAGGATGCAGGCGTCGGCGGTTTCTACACGGGCGCCCTCGGCCCCAACCAGCCGGTCTCCGGCACATGGCGCGACGGCTATATCGAGCTCACCTTCAGCGGCCTGTGGCCCGACGAGCCTGGTACCGTTACCGCTACGCTCGCCGGCTGGGTCGATGGAGACGCCGCCAAAGGCCGGGTCAAAGTCCAGGGCCGCGCCGACGGCGTCTTCACGGCTACCCGGCAAAAATAGCGAGGGGGGCGGGGCCAACCTGCCCTAAATCAGTAGTTTCCAGTTATGTACACTATGTACTTAAATTAGCGTACATGCTGTGTTATGCTCGCCATCATGGAAGTCCCCGTCTCCCAATTTCGCCGCGACCTCTTCCGCCTCGTCGAGAAATCGGCCCAGGGGGAGCCGCTCTATATCACCCACCGCGGCCGCCGCTTCCGAGTCGTTCCTGAAACCCCGACCGCTACCGGCGTCGACGCTCTTACGGCATTGCAAATCGTCAACCCCAACGGTCCCGGCCTCGACGACCCATCCTGGAAGGACGAGATGATCCGCGAGTGGGAGAGCGACTGGGCCGATCTGTGATCACTTATCTCGACACCAATGTTTCCGTTTGGCTCGCCCAAAAATCGCTCGACCGCATCAGCCCTGTCGCTCTCGACCATCTCATCCAGTCTCCGGATCGCCGCCTCTCTCCGACGGTGCTTCTTGAGTTGCAGTTCCTTTATGAGATCGGCCGCATTCTGCTCCCCGCCGCCGACATTTGCCGCAAGCTCGAAGCTGAATTCAGCGTCACGGTCTGCGACTTCGCGTTTCCTCTCATCGCCGAAACTGCTGTCGCGGAAAATTGGACCCGTGACCCCTTCGACCGCCTGATCACTGCCAACGCGCGCGCTAACGGACTCTCCTGGCTGGTCACCGCCGACCGCCGCATGCGCGAAGCCTATCCCCGCGCGCTCTGGTAGTGCCAGCACCCGTCTCCCACAATTCCGTGGGGGAACCTGTCATTCCCGCGCGAAAATCTACGCGCGAAGCGCGTCACCGCCTGGACGGCGAGTCCCCAGCACGGCTCGTCGCTCCCCAGTCCTCCGGCTTCACATCCTTCTCATGCCGCGAGAACAGCCAGGGATGCCCATCGAGGTCCTCCGCCGCATATTGATACTCTCCGTACTCCGTCGCATGCGGCTCTTCGAGAATCTTCGCGCCCGCCGCCTTCGCCCGCGCAGAATGCCCGTCCACATCTTCGACAAAAATCGTCAGCGACTGCGTCCCAAACCCCAGTTCCTTCGGGGTGCGCTGCCCTGCGCGCGCCTGCCTCACCTGAATCGTCGCCCGCCCGGCAAACATCTGCCCACCCGCCGGCGGATCGCCTCCGTAGCGGTAATACTCCTCAAACCCAAACACCCGCGTCAACCATGCCATCGCCTTCGCGAGATCCGCATACACCACATGTGGCAACACCGTATCCGCCGGCACTGACCGATTCTTCATCGCCATATCTCCGGATTCCTGGGTCGCCCAGGTTCACCCCACAGCAAGAAGCTGGAAGGGCACCCATCCACTGCTCACCATCAGCCGCGCGCCGTCTTCAAAACGATTCCAGAATATCCGCCACCGCAGCCGACGCAAATTCCTTCGCCAGCCGACGCGTCGCCGCCGAGTCTTCCTGGATGAAGCTCGCCAGATCCTGCACCTGCTCGTACTGCTGGCGAAACATGTACGAGGGATTCTGCCAGATCACTTTGCCGTGCCGATCGATCAGTTCGAGCTTCGTCACGATCGTCACCAGATAGCTCGACGTCTGACCCGTTGTATTGTCATAAGTCAACGGCCCGACTGTGAAGGTGAGGATCGTGCCCCGGAGCGTCGCGTCCGCATCCGCATCTTCGCCGGAAACGATCCGCAGCGAACTACGGCTGGTGAATTCGTGAATCACCGCCTGCGTGAATATCGCCTGCGTCTGATACGACTGCGTGTTGTTTTTGAATGAAGGAATCGCCAGCGTGTGCACCGCGCCGGGCAAATGTACCGCGGAATTGACGGTGTGGTATCCGCACCCGCTCACGGCAAGGAGAGAAGCGAACAAAACCGCAGCAGGACGCAGGCGCATGACTGGAATCATTTTCGCAGATGCGGCAGGACCAAACCCGTCGGGCAACCGAAAAAGGCAGCTCCGAAGAGCTGCCTTTTCATTTCAGGTTTGACCAGCGTTTACGCAGGACTTGGGCTGCCTTCCGGCAATCCGCCCGTGCGTCCAGGCTCTGGCTTCAGCACCTGCTGCACATCGCTCGTCCCCGATCCGCCACCGGAAGGCCGCAGGGGCGGCAGGTCCTTGCCGTCCAGGATCGCGCGAATTTCATTCGCGTCCAGCGTCTCCCGCTCCAGGAGCGCAAGAGCCAGCTTGTGCATGCTCGGCTGATTGGTGTTCAGAATCTCCCACGAGGCCTTATACGCCTCGTCGACCAGACTCCTCACCTCAGCGTCGATTTGCCGCGCCGTCTCTTCCGAGAAGTCGCGGTGCTGCGCAATTTCGCGTCCCAGGAAAATCTGCTCTTCCTTCTTGCCGAAGGTCAGCGGTCCCAGCCGGCTCATGCCGTACTCGCACACCATCTTCCGCGCCAGATCCGTCGCGCGCTCAATGTCGTTTCCCGCGCCCGTCGTCATCTGCTTCAGGAAGATTTCCTCTGCGATGCGGCCGCCCATCAGTATGGCCAGCTGCGTCTCGAGGTAATCCTTCGTCACGGTGTGCTTATCGTCTTCCGGCAGCTGCATCGTCACGCCCAGCGCCATGCCACGCGGGATAATCGTGACCTTGTGCAGTGGATCCGCATGCAACCGGGTCGCCGCCACCAGCGCGTGTCCGGCTTCGTGATACGCCGTCACCCGCTTCTCCTCGTCGGTCAGCAACATCGACTTGCGCTCGGCGCCCATAAGTACCTTGTCCTTCGCCGATTCGAAATCGAGCATCAGGACCGACTTCCGGTTGTACCGCGCCGCATTTAGCGCCGCCTCATTGACCATGTTGGCCAAATCCGCGCCCGAGAAACCTGGTGTTCCACGCGCCAGAACCCGAAGATCGACGTCGTCCGCAATTGGCACCTTGCGCGCATGAACCCGCAGAACCTCTTCGCGTCCGCGCACGTCGGGCCGTCCCACAACCACGCGCCGGTCAAAGCGTCCAGGCCGCAGCAGCGCCGGATCCAGCACGTCAGGCCGGTTCGTTGCCGCCACCAGGATCACGCCATCGTTCGACTCGAAGCCGTCCATCTCCACCAGCAGCTGGTTCAGCGTCTGCTCGCGCTCGTCGTGACCGCCGCCCAAACCAGCGCCGCGATGCCGTCCAACCGCGTCAATTTCGTCGATAAAGATAATGCAGGGTGCGTTCTTCTTGCCCTGTTCGAACAGATCGCGCACACGGCTTGCGCCCACGCCGACGAACATTTCAACGAAGTCCGAGCCCGAAATCGAGAAGAACGGCACGTTCGCCTCGCCGGCCACAGCCCGCGCCAGCAGCGTTTTGCCCGTTCCAGGAGGCCCAACCAGCAGCACGCCCTTCGGAATTCGCCCGCCCAGCTTCTGGAACTTCTGCGCCTCGCGCAGAAATTCGATAATCTCCTTCAGCTCTTCCTTGGCCTCATCGACGCCCGCCACATCTTTAAATGTGACCTTCTTCTGCTGCATCGAAAGCAGCCGCGCACGGCTCTTGCCGAACGACAGAGCTTTGTTTCCACCCGACTGCATCTGCCGGATCATGAAGAACCACAGCAGCGCAATCAGAATGAGCGGAGAGAACTGCAGCAGCCAGCCCCACCAGCTGTTACCGTCCGCGTTCTTTACCGTCACGCTGACCTTGTTCTGATCGAGAATGTCGAACAGGTGTGGGTAATTCGCCGGGACCACCACGTGGAACGCGCCCTTGTCGGCGCGGAAATGTCCTCGAACTTCAGGTCCCGTGATCGTGACGTCGTTGACCTGGTTCGATTCCACATCGCCCAAAAACTGGGAGAAGGTGACTTCCTGCTCATGCCCGCCCATCACATTGTTCTTCTGGAACAGCTGCCAGAGAACCAGAAGGCACGCAATAATGAGCACCCAAAACAGGATTTGCTTAACGGTTGAGTTCACCTGGAGAAAAACCTCTCTCTTCCCACTCGGTACCCCGGCCAGCCGGATACCAGGAGTTCACAGCAGCCCTGGCCAGAAAATTCGACACCCGTTAGACGCCGCAAAGCCCCTTGCGGAGTCAAAAGTCGCAACTCAATTGTGAAATCGATCTCTCGCCGCCCCGAGGTGCGTGCGGGTATCTGACCATTGTACCCCCGACGCTCCCTTCCACCATCCCCCTGCTCTGCCACCTATGGGGGAGTGAACGATTGCAGGACGACCCCCGCTGATACCATCAACACTGGAGAATGTCCGCCACCAGCACAATCCCTTTCGCTCGTTCGACATCGGGTTCCGTCACGCTCCGCATTCTCCCTACCTCGCTCCAGATCTTCCTCTGCTACTTCGCCATCGGCCTTCCCATGGCCGTCCTCCCCTCTGTCGTTCACCTCCAGCTCCACTTCAATACCGTCCTCGCCGGACTCGCCATCAGTGCCCAGTACGTCGCTACCGTCCTCAGCCGCCCCCAGGCCGGCCGCATGGCCGACCACGTCGGCGCTCGCCGCACCGTTCTTTCTGGACTCGTCGCCTGCGGCGTTTCCGGCATCTGCCTCTGTTTCTCAGGATTTCTGACCATCCTGCCCCTCGCCTGCCTCGGCCTTATCCTCACCAGCCGCCTCATTCTCGGCTTCGGCGAAAGCTGGCTCGCCACCGGATCGTGTCTCTGGGGCATCGGACGCGTCGGCCAGGAACACACCGCACGGGTTATCTCATGGAGCGGCATCTGTTCCTACGGCGGCATTGCCATCGGAGCTCCCCTCGGGGTCTGGATCTACCGCGCCTGGGGGCTCAGCGGGGTCGGCCTTGTCAGCATCGCCGTCTCCGCTCTCGGCCTCCTCACCGCCTGGCCCATCGGGGAAGTCGCGACCCCGGAAGGCGAACCGCTGGCCTTCCGACAGGTCCTCCGCCGCGTCTTTCCCCACGGCATGAGCCTCGCGCTCGCCACTACCGGCTTCGGCACCATCGCGTCCTTTATGGTGCTTTTCTACGCCCACCGCCATTGGGCTGACGCCGCCTTTGCCCTCACCAGCTTCGGAGCCTCTTTCATCCTCGCCCGCCTCATCTTCGCCAACTCCATCGATCGCTGGGGCGGATTCCCTGTCGCCCTGGTCTGTCTCTTGGTCGAAATCGTCGGCCTCCTCTTCCTCTGGCTCGCCTCGGCCCCGGCCCTGGCCTTCGCCGGCGCCGCCCTCACTGGTTTCGGATTCTCCCTCGTCTTCCCGGCCCTCGGCGTCGAAGCCGTTCATCGCGTGACGCCGGAAAACCGCGGCTCCGCCCTCGGCGTCTTCACCGCCTTTGCCGATCTTTCCCTCGGCCTCACCGGCCCCCTGGTTGGATTGATCGTCGCCGGCCTCGGCTATGCGCCCATCTTCCTCTTCGCCGCCCTTATGGCCGCTGTCTCGCTGGGATTGACCCTGGCGCTCCACCGTAGCCCGGCAACCTACGCCCGCCAAGCCGAACTAGCCCCCGCCGACTGAGGTCGTCTCCTGGCCATTGGCCATTGGCCATTGACTACTGCCTATTGGCTATTGGCTGCTTCTCAGAACCATCGCGTCATCAGCACCTTCTGCTCCGTGTAAAACGCGACCGCATCCTTCCCATGCGCGTGCAGATCCCCGAAGAATGAATTCTTCCATCCGGCAAACGGGAAAAACGCCATCGGCGCAGAGACCGTCATGTTCACGCCAACCATGCCCACCTCCACCCGGCTCTGATACTCCCGTGCCGCCTTGCCGCTCTTCGTGTAGATCGTCGTCGTGTTCCCAAATTCCGACGCGTTCACCACCGCAATCGCGTCGTCCAGCGTTTCCGCCCGGATCACAGACAGCACCGGCCCAAAAATCTCCTCCCGCGCCACTGTGGCCGACCGCCCCACATGATCGAGCACCGTGGGTCCAACGAAAGCGCCCTCCGCGCCTCCCGCGCCGCGTCCGTCGAGAATCGCCTCAGCTCCCTCCGCTACGCCCTTTTCGATGTACCCCAAGACCCGCTTCTTCTGGTCCTCGCCTACCAGCGGCCCTACGGCGACACCCTCCTTCATGCCATCGCCGATTTTCAATGCGCCGGCGCGTTCCACCAGCAGCTTCAACAACGGCTCCGCAACCTCGCCCACCGGAACCAGCACGCTCCCCGCCAGGCATCGCTGCCCCGCCGCGCCAAACGCCGACCCCATAATCGCGTCCACCGTCTGCGGCAGGTCCGCATCCGGCATCACCACCAGATGATTCTTCGCACCGCCCAGCGCCTGCACCCGCTTCCCATGCGCGGCCGCTTCCTTATAAGCAATCTTTGCTACCGGCGACGACCCCACAAACGAAATCGCCTTGATCAGCGGATGCGCCAGCAGCGCCTCCACCACTTCGCGCCCGCCATGCACCAGCTGGATGACGCCCGCCGGCAAACCCGCTTCCACCAACAGCTCCACCACGCGCGTCGGCGTCATTGGTACCCGCTCCGACGGCTTCAGCAGAAACGTGTTCCCCGCCGCAATCGCAAACGGATACATCCACAGCGGCACCATCGCCGGAAAATTGAACGGCGTAATCCCCGCGCACACCCCAATCGGCTGTCGAATCGTCCGGCAATCGATCCCCTTCGCCACATCGTTCATGGAGTCGCCCATCATCAGCGATGGCATACCGCACGCGACCTCCACCATCTGGATCCCGCGCTTCACCTCGGTCATCGCGTCTTCGAGAACCTTTCCGTTCTCGCGCGTCAAAATCGTCGCAACCTCGCGTACATTTTTTTCGAGCAGCGTCTTGAACCGGTAGAGCGGCTGCACCCGATCCACCACCGGCACATCGCGCCACGTCAGCCACGCCTCGTGCGCCGACTGCGCCGCGCGATCCACCTCCGCCGCACTCGCATACGGCAGTGTGGCCAGCGTTTCGCCGCTCGCCGGATTGAGAATCGGCTGTTGTGTCTTGCCCTCAGGCGCCGCCCAGCGCCCCGCAATGTATGACGTGACCGCGACATCCGTAATGGGGGAATCCGAAACAATGAGGCTCATGCTTCTTCTCCTGCAAATTTCGTAACGGGGGTTTCCACCCGCGCGCCGCGCATCAGCGCGACATAGATCGTTCCAGAGACGAAGAATCCCACAAACCACGCATAGTCGTAAAGCCAGTGCACCGCCGGCGCCAATCGTCCCACCAGCACCAGTCCCACACCCACCGCCAGGGCAGCAATCGCCTTCGGGTTCACGCCCTTGCGATATTCATAAATTCCGTTCCGCATATACAACGACTCCACATCGAGCCGTTTCGACCGAATCACAAAATAATCCGCCACCATGATCCCCGCCACCGGCCCCAGCAATCCCGAATAACCGACCAGCCATCCGAAAATGTAGTTGTTGAAGCTCGACAGCAGCTTCCACGGCATCATCGCCAGCCCCAGGAAGCCCGTGATCAGCCCTCCGGTGCGAAACGAAATCCATTGCGGATTCAGATTCGAAAAGTCGTTCGACGGCGACACCACATTCGCCGCCACGTTGACGTTCAACGTAGCCACCAGCAGCGCGATCATCGCGATCAACGCCACCACCGGCTGATGAAATTTCCCCATCAGCTCAATCGGATTCCAGACCGCGTGCCCAAAGATCACTGCCGACGCCGACGTCACCGCGATCCCAATAAACGAATACAGCGTCATCGCCACCGGCAATCCGAACGCCTGCCCCACCACCTGCGCGTGCTGGTTTTTTGAGTAGCGCGTGAAATCCGGAATATTCAGCGCCAATGTCGCCCAGTACCCCACCATCGCCGTCAGCGACGGAAAGAAGAATCGCAGAAACGAGCCCGTCGACGTAAAGTGGCTCGGCTCCGACAGCATCGGCCCAAATCCGCCCGCCTTGTGCAGCGCAAAAAACAACAGCAGCAGCGACATCACCAGCATGAACGGCGCCGAAAATCCCTGCAGGAACCGGATGCTCTCAACACCGCGCCACACCACCACCATATTCAGCGTCCAGAATCCCAGAAAGCACGCCCACACCGCCCACGGCACGCTGGCCACGCCCGGCCACACCACCACCAGCATCGCGTGAATCGCCTGGCCGCCAATCCAGGACTGGATCCCAAACCATCCGCAGGCCACAATCGCCCGCAGAATCGCCGGAAGATTCGCGCCGCGCGTTCCAAACGAAGACCGCACCAGCACCGGAAATGGGATCCCGTATTTCGCGCCCGCATGCGCGTTCAGCAGCAGCGGCACCAGCACGATCAAATTCCCCAGCAGAATCGTTGCGAGCGCCTGCTTCCAGTCCATGCCTCCCGCAATCAGCCCCGAGGCCAGCATGTAGGTGCTCACTTCCATCGACATGGAAAACCACAATGAGATGTAGTTGTAGGTCGTCCACGTCCGGTGCACCGCCGTTGTCGGTGCGAGGTCGGCATTGTAGAGGCTGCTCTCCGGGACAATCACTGCCAGGCGCCTCCCCGTGCTGTGCGCCGCAAGTAGGCTCCGCGCCCCACTTTGCCCAGATACTTCCCGCCCTCTACGATCAGCTCGCCGCGGGCGTACACCTGCTTCGCATTGCCGCGCACCCTGAAGCCCTCAAACATGCTGTAGTCGCAGCGCATGTTATGCGTCTTCGCGCTGATCGTGTGCTCCGCCTGCGGATCCCACACCACTACATCCGCATCCGATCCCGCCGCAATCGTTCCCTTCTTCGGATACATCCCGAAAATCCGCGCCGGGGCGGTCGACGTAATCTCCACGAACCGGTTCAGCGAAATCTTTCCCGCGTTTACGCCATGGTGATGCAGCAACTGCATCCGGTTCTCAATCCCCGGCCCGCCGTTGGGGATCTTCGTGAAATCGTTCACGCCCAGAATCTTCTGATCCTCAAAACAAAACGGACAGTGATCCGTCGACACCACCTGCAGATGATCGTCCTTCAGCCCATCCCACAACTTTGGCTGATTCTTCTTCTCGCGCAGCGGCGGCGTGAACACCCACTTCGCATCCTCAAACGAATGGTGATTCATAGTCTCTTCAAGCGACAGCAACAAATATTGCGGACACGTCTCAGCAAACGCCGGCAGCCCACGATCCCGCGCCTCGCGCACCTGATTCAGCGCATCTTCGCTCGAGAGATGCACGATGTACACCGGAGCCCCCGCCATCTCCGCCATCGCAATCGCGCGCTGCACCGCTTCCGCCTCCGCGACGGTCGGCCGCGTCAGCGCGTGATAAATCGGAGCCGTCTTCCCAGCAGCCAGCGCCTGCTGCACGATCACGTCGATGACCGAACCGTTCTCCGCATGCATGCAGATCAGCGCCCCGTTCTTCGACGTCTGCTGCAGCGCCTTGAAAATCGTTGCGTCGTCGACCATCAGCACGCCGGGATAGGCCATGAACAGCTTGAAGCTGGCCACGCCCTCGCGCACCAAATCGTCCATGTCCTCGAGGCCCGACGTCCCGAGATCTGTCACGATCATGTGCAGCCCGTAATCGATGCACGCCTTCCCTGCGGCCTTCTTCCACCACGTATCGAGCGCCGTACGCATCTTGGTGCCCTTGGCCTGAATCGCAAAATCGACGATCGTCGTCGTTCCGCCAATCGCCGCCGCCCGTGTCCCGGTCTCAAAATCATCCGCGGAAGTCGTCCCTCCAAACGGCATGTCGAGATGCGTGTGCGCATCGATCCCGCCCGGCAGCACCAGCATCCCGCGCGCATCCACCACCGTATGCCCGGCAGCATCAATCCCCGCTCTTACTTCTCGAATTGTCTCGCGCTCGATCAGCACATCCGCGGCCTCAGTCTTCTCCGCAGTGACGACGCTGCCGTTCTGGATCAGCAATCCCATTCGATTACTTCCTTTTGTATTTGAACCGCCAGACAAGGACGACGATCAGGTTGAGAATGACGAGGCTCAACGCTGTCGAGAGCAGGATCGATTGCCACTCCGCACCGCGAAACACCTCGATGGCTACCGCTGCCAACGCGCCAACGTTAAAGAGAATCACCAGCGTACGGAAGGGCAGCGGTTTCTGATCGCTCAAGACGCAGCCCCCGTAGCCGCTGGAGGCGCGCACTCTCTACTCGTCTTTTCAGCCCACGTCTCCGCCTTTAGTCCCGTCTCGACTTCCACCATGGTGATGCAATCCTCCACCGGACACACCAGCGAGCAAAGATTGCACCCCACACATTCCGTCTCATCCACGCGCGGAATCCGCTCCAGCGGCGTCGCCCCATTCCCGCTTGCAGAACCATCCAGCTTAGGAATCGGCGTCATGGTGATGCTCGCCCGCGTCGCCGCCTCAATCGCGGCAGGCGGAGCATGCAACTCCACGTGCCCATCCACCGGCCCGGTCACCCGATCGACGTGGATGCACTGGTGCGCCCCATCCCAGCAAGCGACATAACAAAGCTCGCACCCAATGCACTTCGCCTCATCAATGTGCGCGACGATTTTGTAACTGAGATTGAGATGTTTCCACTCCGTCACCTTCGGCACCACCAGCCCGCGAAAATCCTCGATGGTCGTGTACTTCTTCTCCGCCATCCAGTTCTCGAGCCCGTCCGCCATGTCCTCCACAATCCGGTACCCGTAGTGCATCGCAGCCGTGCACACCTGCACCGTCCCGCACCCCAGCAGGATGAACTCCGCCGCATCCTTCCACGTCGCGATCCCGCCAATCCCCGAAATGGGTAGCCCTGTAGTCTCCGCATCCGCCGCCACTTGCTGCACCATGTTCAGCGCAATCGGCTTCACCGCCGGCCCGCAATACCCGCCATGGCTGCTCTTCCCATCCACATTCGGCCGCGGCACCAGCGTGTCCAGATCGATCCCTGTAATCGAATTAATCGTGTTGATCGCCGACACCGCATCCGCGCCGCCCCGCTTCGCCGCCCGTGCAATCACCCGAATATCGGAGATGTTCGGCGTCAGCTTCACAATCACCGGCGTCCGCGCCTTCTCCTTCACCCACGCGGTAATCATCTCCGTGTACTCAGGCACCTGCCCAACCGCCGATCCCATCCCGCGCTCGCTCATCCCATGCGGACAGCCGAAATTCAGCTCCAGCCCATCCGCACCCGCGTCTTCCGCCTGCGCCACAATCGCGTGCCACGCCTCGCGTTTCGATTCCACCATCAACGACGCAATCACCGCATTCTTCGGATAGCGCCGCTTTACCTCCGCCATCTCGCGCAGGTTCACCTCGATGGGCCGATCGCTGATCAGCTCAATATTGTTCAGCCCCATCATCCGCTGCCCATTCCAGTCGACCGACGAGTAACGCGAGCTCACGTTGACGATGGGCTCGCCAATCGTCTTCCACACCGCGCCACCCCATCCCGCATCGAACGCGCGCGTGATCTGTTCGCCACAGTTGGTCGGCGGCGCCGAAGCCAGCCAGAACGGATTCGGCGAACGAATCCCAGCAAAGTTCACCGCGAGACTGGGCCGCTCAGGCATGAACCATCTCCAATGCCGCAGCGATCGCCACCCCCGCACGCTTTCCGTCCGCGACCGCATCCACCACTTCGCGCCCGCCGTTCACGCAATCCCCGCCCGCAAAATATTTCGGATTCGACGTGAGCCCCGTCGCGCGATCCACCGCCACCCGCCCATGACGCAACTTCACCCCGCGCACCGCCGACAACAACTCCAGCAAAGGTGACTGCCCAATCGCATACAAAATCTGCTGGCAGTCAAAATGAAACGTCGTCCCTTCCACCGCCTCCAGCACTCCGGCGTCGTTCACCTTCGCCTGTGCGCATTCGAGCGACGTAATGCCCGACGCACCGGCGTGAATCCGCATCGGGATCACGCGCCACAGAAACCGCACTCCCTCCTGCTTCGCGTGCTCGTACTCAAACGCAAACGCCGACATGTGCCGCTCGCTCCTTCTATAAAGGATGGCCACATTCTCCGCCCCCAGCCGCCGCGCCGCATTGGCAGCGTCAATCGCCGTGTTGCCCGCGCCAATCACCGCGACGCTTTTCGCCACCGCCGGCGGCCGCGCCGTCTTGTATCGCGCAATGAATTCAAGCGCATCGATTACGTCGCGATGCTCATCGCCAGGAATTCCCAACCGCCGCGCTGCACCCAATCCCACACCCAGAAAAATCCGGTCGAATTCCCGCTCCAGCTTGTCCAGATCTTCCTGCGATCGAATCTCCACGTCAGGACGAAACTCCACACCCAATCCGCGAATCAGCTCAATCTCATCAAGACTCGCCCGCGCCGGCAGCTTGTACTCCGCCACGCCGTAGGTATTCAGACCGCCCGGCAACGCCCGCCGCTCAAACACCGTTACGCCAAATCCGCGCTGCGCCAGCTCCGCCGCACACGCCAAGGACGCCGGTCCCGCCCCGATGCACGCAATCTTTTCCACCCGCCGTTCCGTAGTCTTCAGCGGCAGCTTCCCGCCCGCCGCATGAAACGCGTCCATGGCAAATCTTTGCAGCCGCGCAATCTCAATCGGCTTCTTGTTGTAGCGGTGCAGCACACAGGCGCCTTCGCACAGCACCTCCACCGGACACGCCCGCGAGCAACTGGCCCCCAGCACATTCGCGTCCAGAATCGTCAACGCCGACCCGCGCAAATTGTCCCGTGCAATCTTGCCAATGAACCGCGGCACATCGATATGTGTAGGACAAGCCCCCATGCAAGGCGCGTCAAAGCAGTTCAGGCACCGGTTCGCTTCAGCCACGGCCGCCTGCGCTGCAAACGGAGGATGCAAATCCCTAAACCGCTCCGCAATCTCCACCCTGCCCGGAATTTCAGGAAGACTCGCCAACTGCCATCTCCCGCTCTGGTCGCTGTTAGCTCGCCGTCGGCTCGCTTTTCACTGACCGCTTCATCGCTGACCGCTCTTTAGCTAACCGCTTCTTAGCTGACCGTTCCACCGCTGCCTTCAGGGCCTTAGCAACTTGCTCTTCTATCCCCTAAGCCCTATCCCCTATACCCTGTCTCTAGGGCTTCACCAGATCCCCATACATATCCGGCCGACGATCCCGGAAGAACTGCCACGTCTTCCGCACCTCGGCAATCTTGTCCAGATCCAGATCCGCCGTCAGCACTTCGTCCTTATCCCGCGAAGCCTGCGCAAAAATCTGTCCTCGCGGATCGCAGAAATAACTCTGTCCGTAAAACTCGCCAATATTCCACGGCGCCTCCGTCCCCACGCGATTAATCGCCCCCACAAAATATCCATTCGCTGCCGCGTGCGCCGGCTGCTCCAGCTTCCACAAATACTCGCTCAGCCCCGCCACCGTTGCCGACGGATTGAACACGATCTCCGCGCCATTCAATCCCAGCGCCCGCGCGCCCTCAGGAAAATGCCGGTCGTAGCAGATGTACACGCCAATCCTGCAGAACCCCAGGTCGAATACCGGAAACCCCAGATTCCCCGGCCGAAAATAATATTTCTCCCAAAAGCCCGGCGCCACATGCGGTATATGCGTTTTCCGATACTTCCCCAGATACTCGCCCCCTCGCCCAATCACCGCCGCTGTGTTGTAGTAGACGCCCTCGTTCTCCACCTCATACACCGGCACCACCAGCGCAATCCCCAGTTCCTTCGCCAGCGCCTGCATCAACTGGATCGTCGGCCCATCCGGCACCCGCTCCGTCGAGTCGTACCACCGTGTCGTCTGCTCCGCGCAAAAATACGGCCCGTAGAAAATCTCCTGCAGGCACACAATCTGCGCACCCTCGCCCGCCGCCTTGCGGATCAACCCCACGTGCTTGTCGATCATGGCCTGCTTAATCACGGCCAGCGACTTCTCCGCAGACTCCACATTTGTTGCCTGAATCAGCGAACACCGAACCACTCGCGCCATCGGCCAACCCCTTTTGCGAAATGAAAAACCGTTGCCCCCATCGCCGGGAACACAATAAAGCCGCCAAAATCGAGCAGAAAGAACCCAGTCTACAGCGTGTCTCACCCCACGGCCAAAGACTCGCGGCCCCCACCCGAGGCCCGGAGCTCCCTGCCGGTACCCTCGGTCTTTCGCGCTTGTTATACTTTTCAAGGACCGTTTCCGTGCGGAAGTGGTGAAATTGGCAGACACACCATCTTGACCCCGGACTCTGCACCGCCTTCTGACAACCCCCTGAAGACATGAGACTTCCCCTTCTGCTTCAAAGGGTTACAGCCATTCTGGGTAGTCAGCGCCAGCAACTCCCAGTAAGCGCCAGTGGCGAAAGGTAGTGACAAAAATGAATACACTGGGTTCCCCAAAACGGTGCGTCGCCACTGCCTAAACGTTCCCTTCCCTGAATCGGCTTTGGGCTTTGGGCGAATGAGCGCAGGAAGCTTTTCGTAAAAGCGACCTTCTCCGAAAGCTCCCTCTAGGCTTTTGAGAAGCCTCTGCCGGAGAGCCTTATCACTGCCGAACCCTAATCTCCACGGGTTCTGCGGTGTTCTTCAGGCCACCGACAAATTCGACATTGGCTTCGACCGCCGAGGCGTTCGGCCTTTACTGGCTTTTCTAGCCGGCCCGGGTCTGCCCACCGGTGGCTTGGCCAATATCCGTGGCGGATTCAGCGTCCCCGATTTCGTCACGCTCATCATGGTCGAAGAGTACTCCAAACGAGGTGCCCAGCACCTCGGGCCTGCCGCTCTCCCGCCTAGGAAACGCTCTCCGCGAGTCACCATTCCGCGTCGCTTGGACGGATGTGGTATTTGACCAGAGTCTCCATCACTTTTTCACGAAGATTGCGAGGCCTCCAGCGCATTACGGTCATGTTTCTATACCGTTGATCTGCTATTCCAATGAAGCGCTCGTCATTCATAAATGTCAGTTCCGACACCCCAGACAGCCATCTAGTTCCCTGAAATTCCGCCACGCGGGTTACACCGTTCTGCCCAGCGCGATCTAGAATTGCAATCGTCTCAGGTAGCCCGACAGCCAGAAACCTGCCACTAGGGCTCAGTGCGGTCGAGATTTCATATGTGGACTGTGGCCCCAGGTATTCATTCAGATGAAGGTGAGCGACACTTCCCGAATTCACATCGGCTATGTCAATCGTATTATCGATGTCGACCCACGCCACAGCCGCCCCGTCAGCAGAGAATGACATTGCACCGTACATCCACTCCACATCGCATACGCCAATGCGCTTCGCCCTATTATTTGATCGCTGGTAGATCCACAATCTACCGTCACACAGCGCGGTGATCTCGCCTCCGGGACCAACAACTGCGGTATAAGGACGCCGAAGCGTGACTGGGACTTTACGCGCCATCCAGGGCGATAAACGCTGGCGCACATCTACGATGTAGATGTTCTCGTTAGTAACAACGGTGAGTTCGGCGCAATTTGAACCTACCGAATATACTGTCTCATCATTGGCGAACGACGACGACCTCACGGTCATCTGGGCGGGAAACTCAGCAAGTTTTCCCCACCCCAGAGCCTGATCCTTGGCCACGGCGATGCACTCCGTCCGCGGATCGTAGCCAGCAACTGCGATATCCTGTCCGCCCATAGCTAATGGAATGGACCGCTCGCCTGCTAGATCAACAAGTGTCACGCCCGGATATCCGCCAATTAAAAGCCTATGATCATCAATCGCCGCTACGGTGCGCAAGTAGCCCGCATCTGTCGCACCAAGCGAGAGATGAACGACTCCAATGCTTGTCCACGAACTGACCGTCGTTATAAGAATAATGACGTATGGTATCGCTACTGCGGCACATAACGCTGTAAACACCACTTGTCTTCGCGGTATGCGCCACTTCGCCAAAGAAGACCGATCACTAGGAGAAAAGAACTCGTAACACGTGAACGCCAAATTTAAAAATGGCTGCCCCAATTCCCAAAGAATCGCGTACAGATACGCCACCACTACAGCGATGAAGAGAACGTCTAGCTTCTGAAGCGTGGTTGTCGGAAAATGTATACCCTTCAAATCGTGGATTACGGCGATGGATACTAATGATATATACAACAGAGCACCACGCAGGAACCCTGCCGGCTTCGAACTGGGACGACCGATTACCGCTTTACGGCACGCCCATATCTTCGAGCAAACGCTTTCACCGTCATTCCAACCATATCGGCAGCCATCACCTGGAGGTTCTGACGGCGTACCGCGCCAAGAGGTCGTTATCTCACTCGTCACGTGAGGTTCACACGAGAGCGCTTCGGCTATCTGGGGATTAAGGTGGGGCCAATATTGCTCGTGCGCGGGTAAGCGAGTATATTTGCCAATATTCTCGGTGCATCCGCTCAGAATGATGTTTCTTATTGCGCATGCCGGTCCACCGAGTGCTCGCCCAACCGGGTCATACCTGCGATAGAAATTTATCCATCGAAACTGCTCAATTATGAGCTTAATTCGCAAGAAGATGGTATCCGGCCACGGATATTCAGTGGGGTAGAGGTGCGGGAACACCCACGCCAGTGGCGATCCCATAGTGATGAGCGTGATAGGGATACCTGTAACGATGTCGCCGTACTGGACTAGATAGTCTGCGGCGATAACGCTACCGAGACTATGCGTCACAAAGATTATCTCGTCAGGATCAGCAGCCTTTGCGAGGAGAACTTGTTGGTGAAGAGCTTTGAATAAAGCCATGCGATAGCCATCTAACCCGGTATATCTGCACGTATCTGCACAAACCTTTAGCAATGTGCCGAACGGCGTCCTTTTCAATCGTCGTGCAAGTTGCGCGACGAACAGTACGGCACTTGACAACACAATGAAATATAGCAGTTCGAACAGAACCGGTGAAGAGTGGTCAAGCGAGAGATGATAGGTGTCGAAATGTCTGCTGTTCAGCCAGTGCTGACCAGAACTAAGCATTAATAGCTCAAGCAGAACAAATAAGACTATCGTAAAGAGGGGCAGCACGAGTGGAGCCACGAACCCGCTAACTATTCCCCAGATCCCGACGAGAAGAGACCTGCGAAGGGCCTGTACGGCGATTGCTTTAGATCTCGCTAATAGACCTAAGGCTGTCACAAAACTGCCGTATATCAGGATCCAGAGTATGACTGCCTTGCCAATCTTGGCCGCGAGTGCCACCGCAATGAGTGGCGTCAGGAGGCAAGACGCGATTTGCCAAGGTAATGTAAATGCGTTATGTACACGCCTGAACCATCGGGGAGAGCTCATGCCGTTGCGCGCCCTCTCGAAGAAGCCAATATGGGCTGACTGCAATATTCCAGCACCAAGCTCAGCAATGAAGCGCGTGTTGAACAAGCTATCTGGGGTAGGATCTGTGGGGTGATCCATAAGAATGTCCCAATTAAATGCTTCTACGTCCTCGCTTTTGACGCCCCATTCGGCAGCCTGCAAGCGAACCTGCGGCACCACATCCTTCTCATTGAAATAGTTGACTCCGTGAATGATGATTACGCGCCGCATCCCACGATCTCCAATCAGCAGAACATTGCTCGCACGGCAGGCTCGCTTCGGAGACTCACAATGTCAGAGTCCTCGAACGGCCGACCTGCGTACCCGCTTCGTCGCTTAATCCATCTCCCCACTGCCTGAACCAAGCCAGCGCAGTGTTAATTTGAGCCCCAGGGTAGGCCCGCGACTGTATCACACTGTGGTGGACATTGCGAGCTGCGTGACAACACGATCCATCTACCGGACCCGAACAGTTATCGCCGAATTCCAAAAGGTTATTGGACTCTGAACCGAATGAGGCGCTAATTTCGCGGCATATCGCGGTCTCAACAGGCCGCTGGAGGTGCCGATGTTCTCCTGCTGTGCCGTCATTCCCCGTAAGACAACCTGCCTCGCCAAGCGATTGGCGCAGGTCTTCTCCACGCGAAATCTTCTCGATGCAGCTTATGTGATGGCTCCGACGCTGACTGCCCTGCTCTTCATGGGTGCCAGCAGCGCCGTTGCCCATGCCCAGGGAACTATGGACTTCTCCGGAGCGCAAACTCTCATGGGGACCTTCAAGACCTTCGCGATGTACGCGGGCGCTGTCATTTGTCTCGGCGGTCTGATCTTTGCCGGAATCCGCATGATGACGGGACGGTTTCAAGATGCCATTCCCGGCCTCTTCGGCGCGCTGTTCGGCGCCGGAGTTCTGGGATGGGGGGCGGGCTGGATCGGGTCTCTTACCGGCCAGTCAATGTGAGGCGCGTCCATGGTCCGGCGAGGAGAACCGTTACCGATCAATCAGGCGCTGAATCGGCCGAGAGCCAAGCTCGGTCTCGACCTCTCAGCATGGATGGCGATCGTATTCGTCTGCGTAACGGTTTTCCTCGTTGGCTTTCGCCTGGTGGCTATGCTGGCCTTCCCGGCGCTTGCAACAGCGGCCTGGCTCATGGTCCATAAACATCCAAAGATGTTTCAGCTCTGGGGCCTGAGCCTCAGCCAGAAGTCCTACTATGACCCGCGCAAATACTGAGCAGGCAAAATTCGTTCCGTGGTTCGCGAAGGCAGGCGCTGCGTGCAGCATCGTTCCGATTGCGCGCGTCGTCAGCCCCACCATCTTCGCTCTCAAAGGCGGCGGCTATGGATGTCTGTTCACGCTGGACGGCATCGATGAAGAGGGATTGACCAATCAGGACTTGGAAGCGCGGATGCGCTCGGTGGAAGGGGCGCTGCACGGCCTGCCGGAAGATTCCTGCCTTTATCAGTACGTTCGCGTCGTGTCGGGTTTCCAGCTGCCCCGGCAGAAGCTGTACACAAGCCCCGTGACGCAGGTGTTTGCCGACGACCGGCTTTCACACCTCGAGAAGACTGCGGGCTTTCGGCGGATTGACCTCCACTGGTGCCTTACGCTGGAGCCACCGAAGATCCGAGCATTCGAGCAGAAGCCGAAAGAGCACACCGCCAGCACCTCTCGAATGCTGGCCGAGCTTGAAAAGACAGCCACGATTCTCGTGGGACATTTGGGAGCTTCGTTCGGGCTTCACCTACTCGACAAGACTGCCATATTCCACTTCTTCAGCTACCTCTTCAATCTTGAAGAGTGGGTCGGTGCCGGCGAGCTCCGCGGTGACGAAGGCATAGACCGGCAGATTGTCAGGAACCCCGTCGCCTGGCACAGTGATCACCTGCGCGTGGGCAAACGTCATGTGCAGATGTTTTCGCTCAAAACGACGCCCGAAGCGTCGCGGCCTTGCCTGTTTTCAGACCTGCTTTCGCTCGACTGCGACAGCGTTCTTTGCTCGACCTGGAGGCCCAGGACCACAACCGCCGCTCGCAGCGAGGTTGATGCGCAGGAAAAGTTCATCTCCTTTTTCAAGGTCGGCGTGCTGACGCGCGTCATGAGCGGGCACGATTTCGCATCGCTCGAAACCGGCGCCGGGGCCAGAGCCGCCAACAGCGGCGTGGATGACCTGAGTGAAGTCATCCGCTCGCTCGACAAGAAGGGACAGGGCGAATACTCGCTTCGGCTGCTGTTGGCCGCCGACAGCCCCGAGCAGTTGCGCAACACCATCCCCGCCGTTCACCGGATATTCGTTGATGCGCGGGCGCAGGTAATCGAGGAAACGCTCGGCAACCTCTCCGCCTTCTATGCCATGTTCCCCGGCAACGGAAAGTTCAATGTTTTCCCGCTGTGGCTTTCCGAGGAGCATCATGCCCGCTTGTCCTCTGTCTTTGCTCCGCACCTTGGGCATCCACGCTCCGAGGATCTCGATGCGGAGTACTTGAATATCTTCGAGACGCGCACGCGGACGCCATTCTTTCAGGACGTATATGTGGATGGTGTGCGCGTCATGCTCATCCTCGGTCCTACGGGAACCGGCAAATCCGTGCATGGGAATCAACTGATCGCGCTTGAACAGAAATATGGCGGCTTCAGCTACATCTTCGACATCGGCGGCAGCTATGAGAGTGTCGTCGAACTCTACGGTGGCCGCGTAGACCGAATCGGCAAGGATGGCCCGCGCGTCAATCCGTTCGCTCTGGAACCGACCGAGAGCAATCTCAAATTTTTGTACTCTTTCGTCCGGCTCCTGCTCGCCAATGGAGGAGCCGAACTGGAGCCGGAAGACGACGATGTGATCCACAAGGCCGTGCAGGACATGTACCTGCTCGACCGGGAAAACCGCCGCCTCTCCAATCTCTACCTACCCAAGAAGCTCGACCGTTATCTCTCGAAATGGGTTCGCGATGGCGTTTACCACGCGATCTTCGACAACGTGGAGGACAGTCTCTCGCTTTCGCGGCTGCAGTGCTTTGATTTCCAGGGCGTCAACAACGAGCAGTACGCCGACCTGATCGAGCCGCTGATGGTATGGCTCCTGCGGCGCATCAACGATGTACTTTACAACCCGGCCAATCTCGGCATTCCCAAGCACATTTTGATTGAAGAGATTTTCTCTTCAATGAAGAACCGGCAGCTACTGGAAGGTGCCCTCGCGTCTATCAAGACTGTCCGCAAGAATCTCGGCGGGGTCACCCTGATCGGCCAGTCCGCGGAAGACCTTGGCGGAAACGCCGACTCGATCGTGAACTCCTGCACCTCGTTTCTGTTCCTCAAGGACGCGACTTTCAACCGGAAACGTTATGCCGAACTGTTCAAAATGAACGAGCAACAGATTGCGCTGTTCGAGAGCCTGCAGGACCGCGAGGCGCTTTACATCCGGCGTGACGGCCTTACCAAGGTTGTGATTCTCAATCTCGACAGCCGCAGCTACGCCATCTTCTCCACCAAGCCGAAAGACCGGGTACGCCGGTCGAAGCTGATCGCTAAATACGGGCTCACTGAGGGCATCGACCGCTTTGCCCAGGGCGAGTCTGCCTAAATCGGAAAGGACCGACCGTGAAACTGAAACCGCTCATCCCGATTGCCGTGACCTTTGGCTTCGCCTTCTCCGCCGTGTCCGCCACTCATGCGCAGCCGGCCCCGAAACACCTGGAGCCGAACGCACCGCGCACCATCGTGGTGTCTCAGAGCTCCGCTCCCCCTGTGGTCCGGGCGGCACTCCTGCAATCGACGCTGATCGAGCTTCCCCCGGAAGAGAAAGTTGCGAACGTGTTTGCGGGAGACACCGTGGACTGGGTCTTCGATGGTGGCCATGTGGCCAGCCGCTTTATCAGCATCAAGCCAAAGCTGGCGAACAGCACGACCGATGTTCATATCATCTCCGATCACGGCAACGAATACACCCTGGAGCTTCAGGAAGTCTCTGCCGATCCCGATCCCCACTTTGATTCCAAGGTATTCATCACGCCCGGCGATCAGGCAGCCAGGCAAAAGTTGATCGAGTTGCCGGTCTTCGTGCCCGTATCGGAGCTTGACCTGGCGAAACAACAAATCGCCGCAGCCAGGGCCGCTGAGGCGTCCACGCTCAAAGCCGAGCAGACGAAGGAAGAACAATATCGCAGCCAGTACCCCGGTACTCTCCAATTCGACTTTACCTGGGACGAATCGAAGGGCAAAGAGCTGGGCCTGAAGCAGATATGGCGTGACGACAAGTTCACATATCTTCGCGGTCAGTTCCAGGAGACGCCCGCGCTCTACGAGGTAAAGGACGGAAAACCGTCCCTCATCAATTTCGACTTC
>DASXDF010000020.1:0-86635 GCA_036490815.1 Acidobacteriaceae bacterium | reverse complement strand
CAGGAGTACAACCTCGATGCCATCCTTCCTCGGGACTCTGCTCAATGACGAAGCGGACAACACCCGGACAAGGATCATCGGTATCTACGGCTTTCTCCTCGCGTTCAATGTCGCCGCATGGTCCTGGGCCTTCCTCGCCTTCCGGCATTACCCGCTACTGCTCGGCACCGCGCTCCTGGCTTACAGCTTCGGCCTGCGCCATGCGGTCGATGCTGACCACATTGCCGCCATCGACAACGTTATCCGCAAGCTCATGCAGCAGGGCAAGCGTCCCGTCGCCGTGGGACTGATGTTCTCGCTGGGCCATTCCACCATCGTCGTGCTCGGCTCGGTGGCGATTGCCGGAACCGCGGTCGCCCTCCAGCACCGCGCCGATATGGCCCGGCAAATCGGAGGCGTGGTCGGCACCTTGATCTCCGCCCTCTTCCTTTTCGCCATCGCCGCCGTCAACCTCGTCGTGCTCTGTTCGGTTTACCGGGCCTTCCTGCGCGTCCGCGGAGGCGAACCCTACGTCGAGGAAGACTTTGACCTGCTGCTCGGCAGCCGCGGCTTTCTCGCGCGCCTGTTCCGCCCCATCTTCCGCATCATCCGCAGCAGTTGGCACATGTACCCGCTCGGTCTCCTCTTCGGCCTCGGGTTCGACACCGCCACCGAAATCGGACTGCTCGGCATCTCCGCCGCTGAAGCATCCAAAGGACTCTCCCTCTGGTCCATCCTCGTCTTCCCCGCCCTGTTCGCCGCGGGCATGTCCCTCATCGACTCGACGGACAATATCCTCATGCTCGGCGCTTACGGCTGGGCCTTCGTCAAGCCCATTCGCAAGCTCTACTACAACCTCACCATCACTTTCGTCTCCGTCGTCATCGCGTTCGCCGTAGGAGGAATTGAAGTGCTCGGCCTGCTGGCCGGCCAGCTCCACCTTCAGGGCACGTTCTGGAGCCTCATCGACCGGCTCAACGGCAACTTCGGCATGCTCGGATACCTGATCGTCGGAATTTTCGCCCTGAGTTGGATCGCCTCGATCGCCATCTACAAATGGCGACGCTTGGACCGCATCGAAGTCAACGCCTGATCCCGGGGCCGCACGAAAACTGTCCCGCTTTCCACCACTTCCACAGCTCTCCACAAAATGTGCACCCCTTCTGCCCCTTGTCCACCGTGCCCCGGCGGAGTAGTGTCAGCCAAAGAGTGCCTTCCCCCACTCAAACCCGGCTTCTCCCCCCTCGGGCCGGGCCCCGCCCGCACCCTTAGCGGGGTTCCGGAATTGTCCACAGCCAAATGCCTGAATTTGAAGCATTCCGTTACCCAATCGCATCTAAAATACAAGATGTAGTGGTTATTCCTTGACATACCCTATTAACAGCGGTACTTTGCCAACTGCGGCCCTCGGAAAAAACTTTCGCCGCAGGTCTTGGAAATCCGGCAATCTTCCACAGGAAGCGCCACTTCCCGGCCTCTGCTTTTTTGGAACCATCTTGCTGCCGCGGCCCCCTTTTCGCCGCTCTGTCTTGATGAAATAAGCCCAACCGGGCATCCCATTTTTTAGCCCCAGAAGGAGCAATCCATGGCCGAGGCCACCAGAAAATCCGTCGCAACCGCCTCCAGCTCCACCGCTGCAAAAGACAGCGGTTCCGCGTCAGCGCTGCGTTTCAGCCGCTTCTTTTCGAAATCCACCATCTCGCCCTACGACGAGGTTCAGTGGGAGCGCCGCACCGCGCTCATCAGCGATGCCTCCGGCAAAACCATCTTCGAGCAGAAGGACGTGGAAGTCCCCGTCGACTGGTCAATGACCGCCACCAACATCGTGGCCAGCAAATACCTCCACGGCCAGATGGGCACGCCCGAGCGCGAGACCGGCGTCCGCCAGCTCGTCGGCCGCGTGGCCGAAACCGTCCGTGACTGGGGTCTCGCGGGCGGCTATTTCTCCACGCCCGAAGACGCGGCCATATTCCATGACGAGCTCGCGCACCTGCTCATCACCCAGAAAGCCGCCTTCAACTCGCCGGTGTGGTTCAACGTGGGGTGCGACCGCCTCGAACCCAATTCCGACGCCCAGAACTGGCACTGGAATCCCCACACCTGCGCCGTCGAGTTCTCCGTAACCGGCTATCGCAATCCGCAGTGTTCCGCCTGCTTCATCAACGCCGTCGATGACTCGCTCGACTCCATCCTCACGCTCGCCAAGACCGAGGGCATGCTCTTCAAGTGGGGATCGGGCACCGGCACCAATCTCTCCACCCTGCGCGGGTCTACGGAACAATTGTCGGGCGGCGGCACGGCTTCCGGCCCGCTCAGCTTCATGCGCGGCTTCGACGCCTTCGCCGGAGTCATCAAGTCCGGCGGCAAAACCCGACGCGCCGCCAAAATGGTCATCCTCAACGTGGACCATCCCGACATCATCGACTTTGTCGAGTGCAAAATGAAGGAAGAGGCCAAGGCCTGGGCGCTCATGCGCGAGGGCTACGACGGATCCTCCGGCCCCGACAGCGAGGCCTACTCCAGCATCTTCTTCCAGAACGCCAACAACTCCGTCCGCGTCAACGACGAGTTCATGCGCGCCTTTGAGAAGGACGGCGACTTCACTACCTACAGCGTCAAAGGACACGAGCCGGTCAAGACCTACCGCGCCCGCGACCTCATGCACAAAATCGCCGAAGCCACCTGGCAGTGCGGCGACCCCGGCATGCAGTTCGACTCCACCATCAACCGCTGGCATACGTCGAAGAACACCGCGCGCATCAACGCTTCGAATCCCTGCTCGGAGTACATGTTCCTCGACAACTCCGCCTGCAACCTGGCCAGCTTCAACCTGCTCAAGTTCGTCACGCCCGCGGGAACGTTCGACATCGCCGCCTACCGGGCCGCCATTGACATCCTGATCACGGCCATGGAAATCCTCGTCGATAACTCCGGCTATCCCACGGAGTCCATCGCCCGCAATTCGCACGACTATCGCCCGCTCGGCTTGGGCTACGCCAACCTCGGCGCGCTGCTCATGGCCTTCGGCTTACCCTACGACTCCGATGCGGGACGCGACTTCGCCGCCACCCTCACCGCCATCATGTGCGGCGAGGCGTATCTGCAATCCTCGCGCATCGCCGAAAAATGCCCCGCGCTCGCCTCCGCTACACCGCTCACCGCGTCCGTTGAACACAATGGCGGGGCCTGCCCCGGCTTCTACCCCAACCGCGAGCCCTTCCTCGACGTCATCCGCATGCACCGCGCCGAGGTCAACAACATCGGCAAGTCCCGCACCGCCGGCGACAAAACATTCGCCGTCCCCCAGTTCGATCAACTGCTTGAGGCCAGCCGAGACTGCTGGGATGAGGCGCTTGCCAGCGGCGAAGAATACGGCTACCGCAACGCGCAGGTCACGGTGCTCGCGCCCACAGGAACCATCGGCTTCATGATGGACTGCGACACCACGGGCATTGAGCCCGACCTTGCACTCGTCAAGTACAAAAAGCTGGTTGGCGGAGGCATGATCAAAATTGTCAACAACACCGTGCCCGCCGCGCTCTTCAAGCTCGGCTACAACAACCAGCAGGTTGACATCATCGTCAGCTACATCGACGCCACCGGAACCATTGAAGGCGCGCCCGGCATCAAGCCCGAGCACCTCGCTGTCTTCGACTGCTCCTTCAAGCCGTCCAAGGGCACGCGCTCCATTCACTACATGGGCCACATTAAAATGATGGCCGCCGCGCAGCCCTTCCTCTCCGGAGCCATCTCGAAAACCGTCAACCTGCCCCACGACTGCTCCATCGACGATGTCGCCGAGGCCTACGCCGAGTCCTGGCGTCAGGGCCTCAAGGCTGTAGCCATCTACCGCGACGGATCGAAGGGCGCGCAGCCCCTCAACGTCTCGGACGGCAACAAGGCCAAGGCCATTAAGGGAATCTCGGCAGACGAAACCCTCAACGCCGCCGCCGACCGCGTCCTCGCCGCGCTCTCCACCGGCAAGCCCGCGCCCGACTCGGACGTAAAGACTCTCGAAGCCAAGCTCTCTGAGAAAATCGAGATCACCGCCCGCTCGGTCAGCGGCGTGGCCAGCGCATTCGGCGCGGCCCTTGCGTCCATCGCAACGCAGGGCGATGCGTGGGGGTCGCAGGACCTGAACGCACCGCCGCGGGCCATCCGTCACCGCCTGCCCGAGGAGCGCGCCTCTCTCACCCACAAATTCGGCATCGCCGGACACGAGGGCTACATCACCGTGGGCCTCTACCCCAGCGGCCAGCCCGGCGAAATCTTCATCCGCATGGCCAAGGAAGGCTCGACCGTAGCCGGCCTCATGGACAGCTTTGCCACCGCCATTTCGCTCGCCCTCCAGCACGGAGTCCCGCTGCGCGTCCTCTGCGAAAAATTCGCGCATAGCCGCTTTGAGCCTTCCGGATGGACCGGCAACGAGCAGATCGGCTACGCCAAATCCGTCATGGACTATATCTTCCGCTGGCTCCAGCTACGCTTCCTCTCCGGAACCCAGCTAAGCCTCTTCGCCGGACTCGCCGGAAACGCATCGGCGTCCGCAGCCATCCCTCCCTCAGGGACCTCCCCCACTGCCTCCTCTTCCGACGTCATCCCGAGGGAGCGAAGCGAGTCGAAGGACATGCGTATGTCCCCAGACCAGCACGCCTCCGCCCGAGGCATGGGCTCAACCAGCGCGCCGCAGGGAGGAATCCTGTCAGACCTCGCCGCCCATTCCAGCGACGAACTGCGAATCGAAGACCGCGGCGTCTACCACCCCTCCGACGCCATGAAAGAGATGTACGACATGGGAGACGCCCCAAGCTGCCACACCTGCGGAGCCATCATGGTAAGAAACGGAAGCTGCTATAGGTGCATGAGCTGCGGCTCGACCTCAGGCTGCAGCTAAGCCACCAATAAATCGGTTGTAACCTGACGAAGCCCGGCGCAAAAGCCGGGCTTCTCTATTGGATCGAACACATAAGGCCTCATCCGCCCATCGCGAATCCATCCCTCCGCCGACAACCACCCGCACCAACGTCATCTTTCCCCAGTCCACATTCCTCACTAACCTCTTCCCTTGACCCTCTCACCACAGGAAATCCGAACCTTCTTCATCACCACCGTTGCCGCGAACCGCCGCCGCCTCTTCCAGACCGACGCGAACGCGAACCTCCTCCTGAACGTCCTCAACGAAGACCGCGCCAAGGGCCGTTACCAGCTCCACGCCTTCGTCCTCATGCCCGACCACGTTCATCTACTCCTCACACCTGCGCCCGACGTCTCCATCGAGAAGGCCATGCAATTCATCAAAGGAGGCTTCTCTTTCCGCCTCAAATCCAAATTCCCCGTCTGGGAAAAGAGCTTCACGCTTCGCCGCATCGAAGACCCATGCGACTACGAAACCCATCGCAACTACATCCACGCAAACCCGGTTCAGGCGCATCTTTGCCCGCAACCTGAAGATTTCCCCTGGTCATCCGCCAATCCCGCGTTCGCCGTTGATCTGTCGCCGGAACACCTCCGGGCCTGAAGGCCTCCTGAACACAGGCCGAAATTCGCCAGGTTAAAACCTGGCGCTTCTACCCAGCCTCGCTTCGCGAGGCAAGCGACGCGACGGTAGAAGCCATGGCCTTCAAGCCTTGGGTAAGGCTCAAAATGAGAGCGGTTTTCGCCGCGGGCCTTTCGGCTTTCCCAAAACGACGCAAACGTGGAACTCCGGATTTTGGAAACGCATCGCCAGACAGCGACAATCCCTTCCGTCGCCCCTTCGGCCGCACATCAGATTCGCTGGTCATTGCGCTTAACGCGTCGCAAAGGCGCGCAACGATTGCGGAAGGCTCGCTCAGGATGACAGTTTTGTTTTCTGGTAGAGATGAAGAGATTGCTTAGTGAGCCCATCCCCTCCCGAAGAAAAAGCCCGGCCTGTCGGCCGGGCTTCTCCGCTCCCCCTCTAATTACCGGTCCGTAGCCCGATGCACTTCTCCGGCCCGGAACAGCTCGTTGACCGTCGCCACAAAGTGAACCGCTGCCGCCGGGGTCGGCACCGCCCCTGACAGAATCCTCTGAAACCGAATATCGTGTCCGTAAATAATCTCGGTATCCTTCGTGTTCTGGTGCACTACGTCGCCGTTCAGGTCGATGCCGGCGAACAATCCGCGGCTCCGCGAGTAGGTGAGGAATTCCGCACTCGCCAGCTCCGTCGTCGACGCCTGTGTGTTGCGACCCACCGGCCCCGCCGCCACCGCCGCATCGCCACCCAGCTTCACCTTTTCCTTCAGCAGATCGTCCACCGCACGGTGGTTCATGCCGATCAGCACCAGATCGGTCGACTGCCCGCCAATCTGGAACCCAAAGCTCGCGCCTTCCAGCTGAACGAAGGCCGGCGCGCTCCATCTTCCCGACCGAGTCCTGCAGCTGGCCACGCCCTGCCCGTATTCACCGCCAAAAACAAAAGCACCCTTCTTGAACGACGGCACCACCAGCACACACGTGGCCTTCGACGCGATATCGAGCGGAATGCCTTTATCCGGCGTGTTGAGCAATTCATGAAGCACGGCGTGCGCGGCATCGATACGCGCATCGATCTTGGCGGTATCCTGCGCGTGACTTGAAAAATTTATGCTGGCCACAATCAAAGTTGCTGCGAGAAACGTTCTCATGCGTGATCTCCAATACGATTCCTGAATATACTGACGTCGAAACCTTGGATCACCTGCGCGGGCGGATGGTTGGCTAGCGCGGATTTTGAACCTTCGCCTGCCCCGAATGCCCCTGGCTCCAGCCCTCCCGGAAAAGCGCCTGAACAGAAAAAGCTCTGTCCGCGACCAGGCGGCAACAGAGCTTTTCCCTTAGCCGCGAAAACTCGCAGCCAGCCAATTCAGGCTTTTTTCATCCTCGAACCGCGAACCCTAGCCGACCGTGCCCTGCAGCTCCAGCACCAGACTCGGCCCACCAGCATCCGCCGTCGCTCGTCCAGGTTCCCAAAGCGGCTGCATCTCCACGCGATCGCGCCCCAGCAACTTCGCCCGGTACAGCGCTTTATCGGCATACGAAACCAGCGTCTCCAGGGGCAAATCCCGCGCGGCCCCGAGCGATGCGATCCCCACGCTCATGCTCACGCGCCCGGTTTCCGCGCCAAACACATGCTCGCCGACCTGGCTGCGCAGCTCTTCGGCCAGCCTTGACGCTTCGTTGGGCGCAACGCCGGGCAGCAGCAGCGCAAACTCATCCCCGCCCAGTCGCGCGCAATGGCTGCCTGCCACGCCCGCCCCAAGGCTCTCCAGTTTTCTGGCCAGCGTCACCAGCACCTTGTCGCCGTGCAGATGGCCGTAACAGTCATTCGCTTTCTTGAACGAGTCGATATCCATCAGCAAAATCGACAGCGTGCAATCCCCCGCGCCCTCCTGTAGCCGGCTGTAGACGTCGGCCAGCGAGCGCCGATTCCCGATCCCGGTGAGGGGATCGCGAATCGCCAGGCCCTCCAACTGCTCGTTCCGGCTCTCCAGCGCCGTCCGCTCTTCCACCGCCTGCGCATGCAGCATTGCCGTGCGCACCACATACGAAATCAGCGTTACCGAGATTGCCACCGCCGCCAGGGGCAAAGCAATGCGCAACAGAAAGAGCCCCAGCATCAGGTTGACCAGCGCCAAAATCGACGGCATCAGACTCCGCACCGCCAGGCTGGGACGCCGCAACGGAGCGTTCTCCCGGGCCTCGGCCCTTGCCGGCCGGCTGGTGTACAGCAGATAGAGCGCGAAGCTGGCGAACAGCACGTCGCCGGTCACATCCCAGATGCCGCAGAGCATGTGGTGCAGCCACATGTACGAAATCTGATCCGCTGTGAAAAACGCGACGAGACGGAAACCGAAGAACCAGGCCAGGGTTCGCAAAAATTTCAGCTCGGCGCGCGATGCCGCTCCCAGGCACGCCACCATCGTCACCAGAAAAAGGAACAGGGCCACCGACTGGCCGACCACCAAATGGATATGCGTGAAGTGATCGCGTGTCGCCGGCGAATAAACCAGGTTAAAGCGCAACACAACAAACACCAGCGCCTGCAGCAGATCCAGAACCACCACAGATCGCGCAACGCCGGCAAAGAAGAGTACCGCGGCCAGGATGTATAAAGCCTCGCTGGCGTTGAAGCTCGCCGTTCCGAAAGGCCTTCCAGCTCCCGTGTGCAATACCAATTCGGTGAACGAGGGGATATAGCCGACCGCTTCGGCGAGCGCCGCCGCAGCAAACAGAAACCACCGCATGCGCAACGCGCCCTGGCTGGAGCGCTCGCGCGTCCACAACGCCGCGGCACATCCGAACAGAATGAGGGAGTCGCACAAGTAGCCGATCCCGGCAGCGCGCGCCGTGTCCGCGCTCGCCACCGCTCCATGGATCAGGCAAACCACAACCGCTGCCACGGTTGACGCCGTCAGCAGCAACGTCCGCGGCAACGCTTTCCGTCCGACGACGCGGACCGCCGGCATAAAGGTTGCCGGCACAGTGGTGCTCGATCCGGAAGAATCTCTCATTCGCTTGCTCCTGGGGATGGAGAGGTTCATGGGATGAAAGGGCCCATTGAAACCGAAAAGGATAATGGCTCGTTTGGAAGGTACTTTACAGTAATCAGAGGCCGCGGAAAGTAGCACAAAAGCTGTACGGACCAAAGGCCTTTACTCTCAAACCTCGATGCGGGGCACTAAAACAGCGAGTCTCGATCGCCGGGAATCCTGGCGACTCGTCTGGCATAGACTGGTCGCGTTCTATAAGAACGGTTCTGAAACCATCGCAATTTTTGGATAAACCTTCATGATGGATCGACGCGTCTTCTTAAAACGTACGGGCAGCCTGCTTGCCTCGGCAGCCATCTACAACACCGCCGGCTTCGCCGAGGAACCAACATCGCACGCAGCGCGCGGCCGCTCGGTTCTGCCCATGAACCGCAACTGGCGGTTCCACCCGGGTAAAATCGCCGCCGCCACCGCGCCCTCTTTCGACGATTCCAGCTTCGCCCGCGTCGTCCTGCCGCACAGCAACGTGCGCATGCCCTGGCATAACTTCGACGATAAAGATTACGAATTCGTCTCTACTTATCGCCGCCGTTTTCGCGTACCGCAAAGCGCCAAAGGCAAGCGCGTCTTCGTCGATTTCGAAGGCGCCATGACCGCCTCCACTGTCTGGATCAACGGCGCCTCCCTCGGCGAATACAAGGGCGGCTACACGCCGTTCTCCTTCGACCTCACCCCGCACCTGCACCCCGAAGGCGAAAACGTCCTCGTCGTCGAGCTCGACTCCACCGAACGCGCCGACATTCCTCCCTTCGGGAACGAAATCGACTACATGACCTTCGGCGGCATCTACCGCGAAGTCTCCCTGCGCATCGTCCCGCAGGTTTCCATCGATAACATCTTTGCCCGTACCCACGACGTGCTCACCGCCAATCCCTCGCTCGACGTTGATTGCTTCCTCGCCGGTGAATCTCACGCCGGCCTCACCCTCGAAGTCGAGCTGCGCGACGGCGACAAAGTCGTCGCCA
Organism: Acidobacteriaceae bacterium; assembly: GCA_036490815.1. GTDB lineage: Bacteria > Acidobacteriota > Terriglobia > Terriglobales > Acidobacteriaceae > Palsa-343. The sequence continues at coordinate 77,139 of DASXDF010000020.1, read as the reverse complement.
CCGGAAAACAGGCGATCCCCGGCAACTCCTCAGCGCCAACAGCAATGAGTGTCACCGCCCCCGTGCAGGCCAGCGACGAAACCACCACAGACCCCGCCCGCCACACCGTCTCCCTTGCCCAGCTCACCGGCATTCAGCTCTGGGATCTGGATCACCGCAACCTCTATACCGTCCATGTCCGCCTCCTCAACGACGGGCAGGTCCTCGATCAGGACACCCGCCGCATCGGCTTCCGCGAAGCCACCTTCACCGATCACGGTTTCTCCCTCAACGGAAAAATCGTCAAGCTGCGCGGCCTCGACCGCCATCAGACCTTTCCTTTTGTCGGCGGAGCCATGCCTGCCCGCGTGCAGCGGCAGGATGCGCACATCCTCCGCAATGTTCTCCACTGCAACATCGTGCGTACCTCGCACTACCCGCAGTCCCGCCACTTCCTCGATGCCTGTGATGAATTCGGTCTTCTCGTCCTCGAAGAAATCCCTGGCTGGCAGCACATCGGCGACCAGGCCTGGAAGGACATCGCCGTCGACAACGTAGGCCGCATGATCCGCCGCGACTGGAATCATCCCGCCGTCGTTCTGTGGGGCGTGCGCATCAACGAGTCACGCGACGACCACGATTTCTATACCCGCACCAACGCGCTCGCCCACGCTCTCGATCCCACCCGTCAAACCGGCGGCATCCGCAATTTCCAGCAGTCCGAGTTTCTCGAAGACGTTTTCACCATGAACGACTTCGGCATACCCCTCAAGCCGCCCAACCATCCGCGTTATCTCAACACCGAGTTCGTCGGGCACACTTTCCCCACCAAAACCACCGACGACGACGAGCGCCAGCGCGAACACACTCTGCGCCACGCCCGCATCCACGACCAACTCGCCTCCGATCCGCAATATGCCGGCGGCATCGGCTGGTGCGCCTTCGACTACAACACCCACTCCAACTTTGGCGCCGGCGATCGCATCTGCTACCACGGTGTCACCGACATCTTCCGCGAGCTCAAGCCCGCGGGCGGCTTCTACAAATCGCAGTGCGACCCCGCCGAAGAAATCGTCCTCGAGCCCGCCTTCCACTGGGCCCACAGCGACGAATCCGTTGGCTTCACCAAAGCCGTCGTGTGCTCCAACTGCGATCACCTCAAGCTCTATTCACGCGACGGCAGCGACGAAAACAATCCCTGGAAGCTCATCACCGAAATCGATCCCGACCGCGAAGAATTTCCGCACCTCAAATATCCTCCGTTCATCTTCGATATCCGCCGCTACCACTTCGGCTGGGGCGATCTCCGCATCGACGGATTTCTCCAGGGCAAACAGGTCATCTCGAAATCACTTTCTGGCCGCGGCGTCGACACAAAGTTCGCGTTGCTTCCTGACGACCACGCCCTCAACGCCGACGGCGCTGACTCCACCCGCGTCGTTCTCCGCGTCACTGACGAGTTTGGAGCCATCCGCACCTACGCCGACGATCCCATCGTCCTGACCCTCGAAGGTCCCGCCGACCTGATCGGCGACAATCCGTTCTCTCTCATCGGAGGCACAGGAGCTGTCTGGATCCGCGCCCGCGAGGAAGCAGGTGCTGTCCGCCTCATCGCAAAACATCCGCGATTAGGATCCCAAACCGTCTCCGTCGATCTGCATGCCGTGCCGCCGGAATTGGTCTAGTCCCAGGCGGCACGCGCGAATTCCAGGTATCGTGGGGTGATGCCGGCGGGTGACCTCGACGAAAATTTAACCGTAGCCGCGCCGCCTCCATTCGCGCGTCGCTGGAGCATCGCCTTCCTCCTCAGCCTCGGCGTGCTCATCAATTATTTCGATCGCGTCAACCTTTCTGTTTCTCACGACTCGCTTGTCGCGGCCTTCAAAATTTCTGACGTCACCTTCGGCCTGCTCGCCGGCGCCTATAACTGGACCTACGCCTTCGCTCAGCTCCCCTGCGGCTACCTGCTCGATCGCTTCGGGGTCCGCCGCATCGGCTGCGTCAGTACTTTCCTGTGGAGCATCGCATCCTTCGCCGCCGCAGCCACGACGGGCATCACCGGCTTCTTCGGCGCGCGCTTCCTGCTCGGTATCGGCGAGGCTCCCACCTTTCCTGGAAATGCCAAAGCCATCGGCTACTGGTTCCCACCGCGCGAACGCAGTTTTCCCACCAGCCTCTTCGACGCATCGGCAAAACTGGGCCCCGCGCTCGGCATTCCCCTCATCGGTCTTCTTCTGCTCCACATCGGATGGCGCCTCAGCTTCGCTGCCACCGGGGTCATCAGCCTGCTCTTCTTTGTTTTGTTCTGGCGCGTCTATCATGACCCCCGACCGGACGAGCGATCGTTCGCCGCAGACGCGACCGCGCCGCATCTCCATCGTCGCGTCCCGCTCGGCTATTTATTGGGTCGGCGCAAGGTCATCGGCTTAGCCCTGGGCATGGGCTCTTATAACTACACCTTCTATCTGCTCCTCACCTGGCTCCCCGTCTATCTATCTCGGACCCTGCATATCGATCTCAGTCATTCCTTCGTCTATACCGGCGTGCCCTGGCTCATCGCCACCTTCGCCGATGTCCTCGTGGGTGGATGGCTGGTCGATGCGCTCATCCGCCGCGGGCTTGGCTCGAGCGCCGTGCGCCGCACCGTACTCGTCTCCGGACTTACCCTTGGCCTCGGCATCCTCGGCGCTGCCTACGCGCACTCCACCGTCCAGGCTCTCTTCTGGGTCAGCCTCTCCATCGGTGGACTGGCTGCGGCGTCTCCGGTGGGATGGTCGGTCCCCTCACTCATCGCGCCTGGCGACAGCGTCGGCTCCGTCGGTGGAATCATGAATTTCTCCAACCAGCTTTCCGGAAGTCTCGCCGCCTTCATTACCGGCTATCTCGTCGAGAGCCGGCACAATTTCGTCGCAGCCTTCGCTCTCGCTGCGGCCTATCTGGTCGTCGGCATCGCCGGTTACGTCTTCCTGCTCGGAGAAATCCGCCCCATCCCCATGCACGAGGAACAAGGTCTCTGAAGTATCTCGGTTGGGAGATGCCATTACTCAGCGGCAACAAGAATAGGGTTGACTGACAACTGACAACTCCCTACTTCTTGCCTACTTCACCGTAGCCCGCATCGATCCCGTGGAGATCCCGCCATCCACCAGCAGCGTCTGTCCCGTAACGTAGCGGCTCGCCTCCGACGCCAGAAAAACCACCGCCCCATCCAGATCCTGCGGCTGCCCGGGGCGCTTCACCGGCACACGATCCACCAGATACTCCACCCACTCCGCATTTTCGTAGAGCACCTTGTTTTGTTCCGTCTTAAACCATCCTGGCGCCAGACAATTCACGGTGACTCCGTGCTTGCCCCAGTCATCCGCCAGGCTCATCGTCAGCTGCCGAATCCCGCCGCGGCTCGCGCCATACGGAGCCAGCCCCGCATATCCAAACACGCTCGTGACCGAACCTATATTGATGATGCGTCCGTATCCGCGGTCAATCATCCCGCGCGCAATCGCCTGCGCCACAAAAAAACTTCCCCGCAGATTCGTATCCAGCACCAGGTTCCAGTCGTCCCACGTAACATCGAGAGCCGGCTTACGCACATTGCATCCCGCGTTGTTCACCAGAATCTGAATCGGCCCCAGCGCCGTCTGCGCCTCCGCCGCCATGCGCTCGATGCTCGCGTGATCCCGCACATCCAGTTCCAGCGACGTTACGCGCCGCCCCAGCCCGCGCATCTCCTCTTCAAATTCCTTCAGCGACTCTCGTGTCCGGCTCGTGAGCACCAGATCGGCTCCGGCCCTGGCCAGCGCTCGGGCCAGATACTGCCCCAGCCCGCGGCTCGTGCCCGTTACCAGCGCCACCTGGCCCGTCAGATCGAACAACGCCTCGCTCATCGCGCGCTCACTTCCGCATCCGGCGTCAGCACCACCTTCATCAGGTTCGGCTCGCCCGCATGCAGTCTTTCAAACCAACGCGGTCCTTCTTCGAGCGACGCCACCGCCGTAATCAGCGGCCCAATCCTGATCTTCCCGTTCGCCATCAACTCCATCGCGTTCGGATATTCCCCGCACGACGCCGCGCTTCCCTGCAGCCGCACCTGCCGCGACACCACCTTCTGCAGCGGCAGCGTGACCTCCGGCTTGATGTTGCCGATCAGCACCACGGTCCCGCCCTTGCGGACGCTGTCAATCGCTGCCGCTACCGTTTCGTTGCGGCCCACCGCTTCAAACACCACATCGGCTCCATGTCCGCCGGTCTGCTTCTGCACTTCAGCGGTCAATCCTGCACCCGCATCAAGCGTCACATCCGCGCCCAACGAACTCGCCAGCTCCAAACGCGTCGCGTCGATGTCCGCAATCATCACCCGTGCAAACCCGAGCGCGCGCGCCGCCTGCATCGTCAGCAGTCCAATCATTCCCGCGCCCAGCACCAGCGCCGTTCGCTCCGCAGCGTCCCCGCTCAGGCGCACCGCATGCAGCGCCACGGACACGGCCTCCAGCATCGCTGCCTCAGAAAACTTCATAGTGTCCGGCAGCCGATAGACAATTCGCTCCGGCACCACCACATATTCCGCAAACGCGCCATGCCGCCGGTAGTCCCCGCACGAAACTCCAACGACTTCGCGGCGGTCACACAAATTCATCTCGCCGCGGCGGCAAAAATCGCACTCCCCGCAATACACCGTCGAGTCGAACGTCACGCGATCTCCCTCGCGGAATCCTGTCACGCCCGCTCCCACCGCCGCTACCGTTCCTGCCGCCTCATGCCCCATCACCAGCGGAGGAATCCGCCGCCCCGACGATCCGTCGTAGCCATGCACATCGCTTCCGCAAATCCCGCACGCAGCCACCCGCACCAGCACGTCCCCCGGCCCCACCCCAGGCTGCGGTACGTCAGCAATTTCAAGGTGACCATATTCCCGCAACAGCAGCGACTTCATCGAATCCGACCTTCCCGTCCGCACAGAGTCCGCGCAAAGCCTCAACCGCACCTTCCGATTGTATGCGCCGCTGCGCTCCGTCCCAGAGCGAATCGGCCACCTGCCCCGAGACCGCGTGGGCATGGAAGACCAAAGCCGGGCTCGGGAAGCCGAAAATCTGTCATCCTGAGTGAAGCCGGCGACCATTTCTTTCGCTGCCATCGCGCCCACAAATCTCAATCAACAGACAGCGACGTCCTCCTGAGCGAAGCATCCGCATCCGTTACGCCGCGGTGGCGCAGCAATCATTGCAGACATGAGGCGAACGGACTTTCGACCCGGCAGAGGCGTCACCATCGCCGGTGGATCTTCCGGCCAGCCTTATTCCACCCGCTGGTACGTCAGCGTCCCCTTTAGATTCACATCCTGCAACAGCATCGTGTTCGCGTTCGGGAACCTCACTCGGAACGATCCGCCCAGCGGCCTGGCCATTGGCATCGCGCGGCTTCCCATCGGTGGATCCAGTACCATCCGCTGCTTCGGATTCCAGTCCAGCACGCTCCGTACCATCAGCCCGTTCGACAGCACAAACGTCCCTGACTGCGTTGCTATCAGCGTACCCACCCGTGCTGTCTCGACGTAGCGGTTGCCGGCGGTGATCGTCATCGTGAACGAATATCGCTGTCCATTGATCACCGCGGACCCGATCCATTTCCCCATCACGTTCTGAGCAATGGCCAACGGCACGGCCACTGCGAAACAGAATGCGCATGCCATCGTGCGGGTTCTCATCGCCCAAGCCTCCTCGTTCCAGAGACTGCCGATTCCAATGGCCGGTACAGTAGCACTCCTCCGGATTCACATGCAATCGATCGCGAGCCCAGGAAAATCTCAAAAATGCAACCGGCCAGGTTTGCGCCCGATTCTTCTGCACAGGATCCCGGAAGGAGGTACTTTTGACATCCGCGGAGCCCGACCTCGGTGATTGTTGTCACATGCATCTCCCGCACACAGATCGAAACTGGATCGGATTCGAAACTGTTTTCGACTCCTTCGCTTTGCTCCTGCCGCACCAGCCCCAAAGCGTTGACCCCCAGGCATGATCAGCCGAACAGGCGCGGGTCCGGCTGCCAGAGGAACTGGCCATGCGATTCCGCAACCCACAATCCCTTTTCTTCTTCGTGGTCCTCCTCCTGGTCATGACCGCGGGTAGTCTCCATGGCCAGCTCATGGGTTCCTCGATCGATCCGTTCGATTTTCCAAAGCCGGGCCGGTCCTCCGCTCCTGCTTTCGATCCCATGTCCTCTGTAGTCCGGAAGGAGACTGGGCTCGGCGGCGCGTACCTCACCGGCAAAGGCGTTCCCCGCGATCCCGTGCAGTCCGCCTATTGGTACAAGCAGGCTGCCGATCACGGTGACGCTCAGGCGCAGAACCAAATGGGCTACTTCTGCCTCTGGGGCATCGGGGTTCCGCTTGACGAAGCGGAGGCTTTCAAATGGTTTACCCGCGCTGCCGGCTCCGGCTCGCAACAAGCCAAACTCAATATGGCCGTCATGATTCTGAACGGCCAGGGCACCCGACGCGACGTCCACTTTGCCCTCGATCTCTTTACCCAACTCGCACAAAAAGGCAATACCCGCGCTGAAGGCTACCTCGGCATTCTCTCCATGTCCGGCGTCGGTGCTCCCCCTGACCCGGCGACCGCCGAACAATGGTTCAGCAAAGCTGCCAAAGGAAAAAATCCGGAGGCGGAATACATGATGGGGACTCTCTACTGCGACATAGCCGGCCATCAACACGATTGCGCCAGAGCAGCGAAGCTTTTCCGAGCTGCGGCGCGCGCTGGCTACGTGCCCGCGATGTATGCCCTCGGAGCACTCATCGAGCGGCATCCCGACGTTTCTGCCGGATCGTACCTCGAAGCTGTCGCACTGTTCAACCGCGCCGCCGAAGCTGGATCGTGGGAAGCTTCTGCCGCCCTGGGCTTCCTCGCGCGCGACGGAAAGGAACAACCCCAGGATTGGATCGAGGCCTTTCGCTGGCTTACCATCGCAACACGGCAGGGTGGAGCGCCAGCCGAAGACCACACCCGCCTCAGCATCACTCTTTGCCGCCAGGCTCTCGCGCCGGAGCAACAGAAGCGGATCCTCGAGGCTGACGAAGACTGGCTCACGCAACACCCGCACGCCGACCTCTATATCTTCAGCAAGCCGCGACCGCCGCAGTTCCCAGCCGACAAAATCTACGCGCTCAAAGAGCCTGGCACCGCCGTTCAACAACCGATCTCCGGCGTGCCACCTACACCCTGAGCGCCCGACTGCGGGTCACAGCAACGCGGTGCCCGGATACATCTGCCCTGGTCTTTGCTCCAGCGCTTCCTCGCCGGCACACTCGACTGCACCTCAAACCGCATACGTTGCGCCCGTTTCTGGGCGCAACAGACAATAAACACGCGAGTCGAACGGGCCTCATTCCCCGGTTCCTTCCCGCCAAATCCTGCCCGGGCCGCAAATTTCGACACGGCTTCGCGCTATGCCGACACAGCGCCAGCTACCGGCCGGCTCTCGTCCGAGCCGTCTTCTTCGCCGCTGTGCTTCTCCCCTCGCGCGCCTTCGTGCGCACCGCCTTCGCCGCCGCACCTCGCCGGCTGCTCGCACTCCGCCTGCTCGCCGCCGAACGCGTTTGTTTCGACAACGCGCTGCGCGACGCTGTCGTCTTCGGTTCCTTCTTCAGGGCATTCGTCGTCGCCCGCGATCGCTTTGCCGACACCTTCTTCCGTGCATGCGATTGGCCCTTCTCGTAATCCCGCTCGGCGCTCTCCTTCGTGCTCGCCTTCCCCTTTGTGGGCGGCTTCAGCGGAATCCCCGCCCGCCGCGCCTTGCTCAGCCCAATCGCAATGGCCTGCTTTGCCGACCGCGCACCGTGCACTCCCTCCCGCACGTGGTCGATCTCTTCGCGCACAAATTCCCCCGCCGCCGTTGACGGCGATTTGCCCTCGCGCATATCCTCCTGCGCCTTTTCCTGCGTCTCTCGTTCCTCTTGATCCGGCATCGTTGTCTCCCTTCGCGCGTTCTCACTCCATGGGATGTCGCGAGCGCATAACCCGGGTGCCTGATTCCCATGTCTGTACCTGTTACCCGTAACCCCTAAGCTGCCCTGGTCCCTGTACCCTGCTCTTCATGGAACCCTGGCTCCGCGGTACCCATACTGAGACCCCGGCCGTCCTTCGCGCTGTCGTGCACGCCCTCGAGCTTTCCCGCGAAGACATCGAACGCTGGTGTGCGCCGCTCTCCGACGAAGCCCTCAATGCCCGCCCCTCCGACATTGCCCCCGTCGCCTTCCACCTGCGCCACATCGTCCGCAGTCTCGACCGCCTGCTCACCTACGCTGAAGGCGAAGTGTTGCAGCCCGATCAGCTCGATGTGCTCAAGACGGAGCTCGACCCAGGCGCCACGCACGCCGTGTTGTTCTCAGAATTCAGGAAGGGAATCGACGACGCCATGCACCGCGTCCGCGCCTTTGCCGCCGCCGACCTCGAACAACCGCGGAGCGTGGGACGCAAAGCGCTGCCCACCACGGTCGGCGGACTCCTCGTCCACTGCGCCGATCACACCCAGCGTCACACCGGCCAGGCTATCACCACGGCAAAAATCGTCCAGAAGAAATAGCGGCGCAGGATCACGGCTCGGTCCAGGCCTCTGTATCAGGGCACGAGTTCACTCGTGCCGTTCAGCCATCGAAAAGAGAGGGTTTTAGCCGCTGTGCTTGTTCCCGCCCCAACTAAAACCCGTAAATCGTATCCGCCCCCAGCAAACTCCCCACCTTGGGAGACCCTTCTTTCAGCGGCCCCATCCACTGCAACTCCCGCTCGATGTCCGGATGCAGCTGGTACTTCTTCGCCACCGACGCAATCGTCGCTCCCGCCACAACAATTTTGCTCAGGTCATACTGCCCCAGACCTGCCTGCCCGCAGTAGCTCAAATACCCAACCCACTCGGGATTGATCCCCATCACTTCAAGCCCCACGCGATCCGCCGCAATAAAATCCGTCGACGCAATCGCCACATGCGATGCGACCGGGGTTCCGTTGCCCGGCCCGTCGCCCTCCATCCCTTCAAAGCCATCAATCAGCGCCAGCCCCCAGTTGGGTTGCAATTTCTGCGCCGTCACCAGCATGTTGTAGTGCGTCTGCCGAACGCCCACGTGATACTTGCGCTTGTCGCTCCAGAAAACCTCACCCGGCACGCTGTGCAGCGGCGAACCCAGCACCATGTTCTTCACGCTCATGGTTGCGACTACGGTGTTGTGCGTCTTCAGCATCGCGCTCGAAATCACGAACGCCTCCGGATCGAGCACCAGCGCCGCCAGCCGCACCGGCGTAATGTGTAGATCGGCATCCAGCACCTCTACCGTGCCAAACTTCGCCTCGCGGTTCAGATCCACCAGGCTCAGCTTCTGCGCGCTCCGCTCCGTCGCCAGCTGGTTGTAGCGGAAATGCTCGAACCCCTCCAGCGTGTCGCCCGCCGACGACTCCGCAATCACCACCGGCCCGTGAAAACGCGGCTCCAGATAATCGAGGATCCCCTCCAGCGTGTCCAGATGCGTTGCCGCCAGCTGATTCGTCGTCGAAACATTGTTCGGCTTGATCACCACCGATTTTTTGCCGCGCAGTCCCGCTCGAATCTCACTGTCAATCGCCTCCAGTGCCGCGCGTACATTCTTACGCCGGTCGTCTCCGTGGATCAGCGCGACCCGCGAAGGCCGAGGCTGCGGCTGGATGTGGAGATCCGGCCCCGTCGCGCGCCTGCGCAGAGCTTTCTCCGCCTCCAGAAGTGGTGTTTGCATCAACATCCCGGCACCGGCAAGCTGAACGAAACCTCTTCGCGACAGACTCATAGCGCACACCTCTCGATGGTCCCCCATGCTCTGCGCTTCCCGGTCGTGCCGCAGTGACTACCGTCACAAGAAACCTCAGCACCTCGGCTCAATAATGTCTCTTACCGCCGCGCGGCGCTCCTCGCTGAGTGTCACCGCTCCGCCGGTCCGCAAAATTCCATCGCAGAGGCGCCCCGTGATTCTCGGCATCCTTAAAGAGTCTGACCCCGGCGAGACCCGCGTCGCGCTCCTGCCGGAAAGCCTCAAGTCCCTCGTCGCCCAGGGCGTCTCCATCACCGTCGAAGTCGGAGCAGGTCAGGCAGCCGGCGCCTCCGACCAGGCGTACGCCGAAGCCGGCGCCACCTTCACCGCCGACCGCCGCTGGATCCTCGCGAACGCCGACATCCTGCCCACCGTCAACATTCCCAATCTCCCCGACCAGGCTCGTCTGAAACCCAATTCCGTCATCGTCGGATTCATGAAGCCGCTCGAAGCGCCCGCCGCGCTCGCGGAAGCCATCCATCGTTCCGCCACGCTCTTCAGCATGGAACTGGTCCCGCGCATCACCCGCGCGCAGTCCATGGACGCGCTCTCCTCCATGGCCACCATCGCCGGCTACAAAGCCGTCATCACCGCCGCCGATCGCCTCCCGCGCCTCTTCCCCATGCTCATCACCGCCGCCGGCACCATTCCCCCCGCGCGTGTCTTCGTCATCGGAGCAGGCGTTGCCGGACTCCAGGCCATCGCCACGGCGCGCCGTCTCGGCGCTGTCGTCGAAGCCTACGATGTCCGCGCCGCTGCCAGAGAACAAGTCCGTTCGCTCGGCGCAAAGTTTCTCGACGTCGACCTCGGCGGCATCAACACCGAAGGCGGCGGAGGCTATGCTGCCGAACTCACCGAAGAAGCGCTCGAGCGCGGACGCGATCTCATCGCCCGCACCGCCGCACACTCCGACGTCATCATCACCACCGCTCAGGTCCCCGGCCGCCGCGCCCCCATGCTCATTCGCCGCGCCGCCGTTGAAACCATGCGCCCCGGCTCCGTCATCGTCGACGTCGCCGCTCCCGCCGGCGGCAATTGCGCCTTCACCAAGCCCGGCGTCACGCAGACCATCCACGGAGTCACGCTGCTCGCCCCCCTCAACCTCGCTGCGGAAGTTCCCGTCCACGCCAGCCAGCTCTATGCGCGCAACATCCTCAACTTCCTCGCGCTCCTTCTGAAAAACGGCGCGCTCTCGATCAACCTGGAAGACGAAGTCCTCGCCGGCGCTTGTGTCGCCCATCAGGGCCAGGCCGTCAACCCGCGCGTCGCCAAGCTACTCGAAGCCACGCACCCCACCCCGCGACTGGAGCTGGTCCGGTGACCGGAGCCCAACCATGAACCCCGCCGTCCTCATCGCTTCGATTTACGTCTTCGCGCTGGCTGCGTTCCTCGGCTATCAGGTCATCAGCCGTGTGCCGCCGCTGCTGCACACGCCGCTCATGTCCGCCACCAACGCCATCTCCGGCATCTCCCTCATCGGCTCGCTGGTTCTTGCAGGAGCCGCGCACTACCCGACCTTCGCCCACATTCTCGGCTTCGTCGCCGTTACCACCGCCACCATCAACGTGGTCGGCGGATTCGGCCTCACCGACCGCATGCTGAAGATGTTCGGCAAGCGCAAGCCCGCGCCGAAAGTGGCCAACCAGTGACCCTCACCACCGGTTTCATGGAAGCCACCTACCTCATCGCTTCCATCCTCTTCGTCCTCGCCCTCAAAGGCATGTCCCATCCGGACACGGCGCGCCGCGGCATGTTCCTCGCCGAAGCCGGCATGTTCGCCGCCATCGTCGGCACTCTCATCGGTACGCACATCGTTACGTGGACATGGATCATCGCCGGCCTCGCCCTCGGCTCCATCCTCGGCGCGTGGATGGCCATCTGGGTTCCCATGACCGCCATGCCCCAGCGGACCGCGCTCTCCCACGCTTTTGGAGCGCTCGCCGCCGCCCTGGTCGGCATCGGCGAATTCGTTGTGCGCGGTACGCAGATGGGCGGCGTCACCCGCGGTGCACTCGGTTTTGAAGTCATGCTCGGCGCGCTCACCACCACTGGTTCGCTCATCGCTGCAGGAAAGTTGCAGGGCATCATCCAGGGCAAACCCGTTCAGTTCCGCGGCCAGAACCTCGTCAACCTCGGCCTCTTCCTCGGCATGCTCGCCTGCTTCGCCGCGTTCTGGATCCACCCTTCCGCGCACATCGCTTTCTACTCCATGCTCGGTGCCGCCTTCGTCTTCGGCATCCTGCTCGTCATCCCCATCGGCTCAGCCGACATGCCCGTCGTCATGTCTTTGCTCAACTCCTACGCCGGCCTCGCCTCTGCGGCCACAGGATTCGTTCTCGGCAACAATGTCCTCATCATCGCCGGCACCCTCGACGGCTTCTCCGGCCTCATCCTCTCCATCCTCATGTGCAAGGCCATGAACCGCTCCATCACCAACGTCCTCTTCGGCGGATTCGGAGCCGTCCTCGCCGAAGCCTCCTCCACCGCCGGCGGCGTCATGCGCGAAATCTCCCTTGACGACGCAGCCATGCAGCTGGCTTTTGCGACGCGAGTAGTCTTCGTACCCGGATACGGACTCGCCACCGCGCAGGCCCAGCACGCTGTCCGCGAGCTTGCCGAGCTACTCGAATCCCGCGGCGTCGACGTCAAGTACGCGATCCATCCCGTTGCCGGACGCATGCCCGGCCACATGAACGTCCTGCTCGCCGAAGCCAACGTCCCCTACTCCGAGCTCTGCGAGATGGAGCAGATCAATCCGGAATTCCCCACCACCGACGTCGCCGTCGTCATCGGCGCCAACGATGTCGTCAATCCCGACGCTCGCGACAATCCCAAATCCCTCATCGCCGGTATGCCCATTCTCGAAGTCGACCGCGCCAGGAGCGTCATCGTCCTCAAGCGCGGTCAGGGACGCGGCTTCTCCGGCCTCGACAACCCGCTCTTCTTCAAGCCCCGCACGACGATGCTCTATGGCGACGCCAAATCCTCCCTCAACCACCTAACGCAAGCCGTACAGCATGTCTGAGCCGTCGTGGTAAAGCGAATCGCGGAAACCCATCCAGGTATCCCCTAAACCCTATCCCCTATCCCCTGTCCTTCCGCTATCCTTATATCTACCGGCTCCCCAAAGCCCCGCCGATGCACATCTCCCCGCTCACCTCCGCTGTCACCTCCGTCTTCGGCGCGGTCGCTGTCCTCGTCTGGCGCATCCGCGAAGGCCAAACCCCCATTACGCTGAAAAAAATCCTTATCCCGCCTGCGGGCATGGCCACCGGTTTCTCCATGTTCGTCGTTCCGGTGTTTCGCTTTCCCTGGCTGTGGGCGCTCGCCGCGTTCCTTATCGGCGCCATCCTGCTGGCGTGGCCACTGCTCCGCACTTCGCGTCTTCATCGCGAAGGCGACGTCATTATGATGAAGCGCTCCAGCGCCTTCCTCGCCGTCATCATCGTGCTCGCCGCCGTGCGTTTTGCCGCACGCGGCTACTTCAACCGCATCATGACTATCGAGCAGACCGGCGGCCTCTTCTTCATCCTTGCCTTCGGCATGATTCTCCGCTGGCGCCTCAATATGTATTTTCAGTATCGAGCGCTCACCGCCCCCGCTGCCCTGAGCCCGGTGCCCTAAGCCGGTGCGCCGCTTTTCCTGAACGCTGAATGCCGACAACTGAACGCTGTCTTAGTCGCCCCGCCCCATATTGAGCCGCACCTCGAGCCCCCGTCCCAGCGGCGTCTCCACCGTCGACACATCCACCAGCCTTCCGTGCTCCATAGACCGGTGGTTCAGCACGTAGCCGCCAATCAGCCAGCCGAATGTACTGCCCACCAGCACGTCGGAAGGGAAGTGCTGTCGCGCCATCACCCGCGACACAGAAACCGTGGTCGCCACGCCATACACCAGCGCCTTCGTTCCGATGCCGTTGTACTGCCCCGCCACGACATGCGCGAAGGCCCAGACATTCATCGCGTGCTCCGACGGCATCGACGGCGTGTTCGGCCAGCTCTTCGGACCCCCCGGCCAAAACCCGCCCTTCGCGTTGTTGGCCATCGGATACTCCCGGTCCAGCGCATACTTCAACCCCTCATCCAGAATTGCTGCGTCCGCCATCGCCTCCGCGGAGAGCACTGCTGTCTCCTTCAGATAATCGTTCCCCTTCACTGACGCCGCCGCGTACCCAAATCCCGTCGCCGCAAACGGCGCATACAGCCCCGCATAGTCGGAAAGCTTGTTGAATTTGTCCTCGCGTGACGGATTCACCTCGAGATCCCTGATCGCATCCGTGTCATTGTGAATCCCGACCCCCGTCGCCACCCCAAACGGCACGATCCACCACAAATCTTCGGCGGGCGCATGCAGCGGGCTCAGCACAATTCCTTTCTCATCCTCAGCGACATGCCTGGCGCAAATCAAAAGGCTGCTCAGATCGCAGGGCCTGGTGTCGGGTGCAGGCGGCAAATTCAGTACCGAAGGCAGTCCAGGCGCCGAAGGCAAATTCTGCGGCGAACTCTGCGATGCAGGCACGCTCTGCGTCGAATTCGAATTCTGTCCCCACCCCGAAACGGCGCAGCAACCCGCCAGCGCCGCGTAAAAAAAGTACTTCACCATCAACCCATCATACGAAACCAGGCTATTCCCTACTCTCTATTCCCTATCCGCTGCGTTTGGTCACTTTCCCGGAACCACACCCGCTCCAACTCCGTATCCGCTCCCTGAGGCTCACCCATGCAGACCTTCCGCCAGGACCTCGCCTACGCTCTGCGCCAGATGCGCCTGTCGCCGGTCTTTACCCTCACGGCCATGCTCACCCTGGCGCTTGGCATCAGCGCCACCACCGCCATCTTCTCCCTCATCAACACGGTCATGCTCAAATCGCTGCCCGTCGTCGACCCAGGGAGCCTCTATCGCATCGGCGAAGGCAACGACTGCTGCATCGAAGGGAGCGCCCAGGATAACTGGGGCTTCTTCTCCTACGACTTCTACAAACAGATGGAGAAGAACACGCCCGAGTTCTCCTCACTCGCCGCCTTCCAGGCCGGTGGATGGACCTATGGCGTGCGCCGCGGCGAGACCGATCGCGTCCCCAAGCCGCTTCGCGAAGAAATGGTCAGCGGGAATTACTTTTCCACCTTTGGACTCGGCGCATTCATGGGCCGCACCATCACTCCGACGGACGATCAGCCCAACTCCTCACCCGTCGCCATGCTGAGCTACCGCACCTGGCAGCAGCAGTATGGATCGGACCCCTCCATCGTCGGCAGCACCTTCATCGTCAGCGACCATCCCGTCACCATCATCGGCATCACGCCGCCCGGCTTCTTCGGCGAAACGCTCCGCGCCAATCCTCCCGATCTCTGGATGCCCATCAATCAGGAGCCCGTCTTCGCCGGCGCCAACACCATGCTCCATCACTTCCAGGCCTGGCTCCGTGTCATCGGCCGCCTCAAGCCTGGTGCTTCCACTGCGACCACCGGCCAGCGCATGACCGCGCTCATCCGCGCGTGGCTCATCAACGACAGCGGCATGCCTGCTGACTGGATGGCCGGCATCAAAGCCAACCTTCCCAAACAAAACATTAAGGTCCTTCCTGCCGGCGCGGGCGTTGGCGTCATGAAACAGAATTACGCTGACTCGCTCCACATCCTGCTCACCGTCTGCTGCCTCGTTCTCCTCATCGCCTGCGCCAACATCGCCAACCTCCTTCTCGCTCGTGGAGCCTCGCGCCGCACCCAAACCTCCATCCGCCTCGCCCTCGGCGCTTCACGCAATCGCCTCATCCGTCAGAGCCTTACCGAAAGCATTTTGCTCGCTGTCTTCGGCGGCCTCGCCGGCCTCGCCGTGGCCTTCCTCGGCGTCAAAGCCATCGTCGCCATGGCCTTCCACGGCGCGCACTTCGTTCCCATCAATGCAACGCCGTCTCTCCCGGTGCTCGGCTTCGCCTTCGCGCTGTCGCTCGTCACCGGCGCCATCTTCGGAACCGCGCCCGCATGGCTTGCCACCCACGCCGATCCCGTCGAAGCTCTGCGCGGAGCCAATCGCAGCACACGCGACCACGCCTCCTGGTCGCAGAAAACCCTCGTCGTCGTGCAGGCCACGCTTTCTGTAGTCCTGCTCTCCGGGGCCGGCCTGCTCACGCGCTCGCTCACTAATCTCCAGCATCAGGACTTCGGCTACGACGTCGATCACCGCGTCATCCTCGGCCTCATCGCGCCCTGGCCGGCCTACTCCTCTCCACAACTCGACGCTATGTATCGCGACCTGCAGGACCGGCTCTCCCACATCCCCGGCGTCGAGCGCGCCGCCCTCGTCCAATACACGCCCCTCACCGACAACTGGGGCGAGTTCGTCATCCGCCAGGGCCGCGGCATGCCTGGCGTCAATGAAAACCCCGGTTCTTCCTGGGATCACGTTGCCGCCGGCTACCTCGAAACCCTCGGCCAGCAGATCGTCCGCGGCCGGTCCATCACCGAGGACGATACCGCTTCAACGCAAAACGTCGTTGTCGTCGACGAGGCCTTCGTCCATCGATTCTTCAAGCCCGGTGAAGACCCCATCGGCCAGCACTTCGGGCTCGACCTGCCCCGCTACTCCAGCACCTTCGAGATCGTCGGCGTGGTCCGGAATGCGAAATACAACGATCCCGCCGGCACCGAGCCGCCGCGCCCCATGTTCTTCGTTCCGCTGGCCCAGCACACGCACTATCAGGAAGAGGCATCCATGATGCAGCGGATCGATGACATGACCCACTACATCGAAGGCGCCGTTCTTCAGATCCACGGCAGCATGGACGGACTCGAGCCCGCAGTTCGCCACGTCCTCGCAGACGTCGACCCCAACCTTACCCTGCTCAGCATGCAGAGCATGCGCGACCAGGTCGACTCGAACTTCGATCAGCAGCGCGCCGTCGCCAACATGACCGGCCTCTTCGGCATCCTTGCCCTTATCCTCGCCGCCGTCGGCCTCTACGGCGTCACCGCGTACACCGTGGAGCGCCGCACCAGAGAAATCGGCGTGCGCATGGCCCTCGGCGCCGATCGCCCCGGCGTCATACGCCTCGTCCTTCGCGGAGCCTTCCTGCAAATCGTCATTGGGCTCCTCATCGGCATACCCGCCTCCATCGGCTGCGCCCACCTCATCGCCGCACAGCTGTATCACGTAAAAGGATGGGACCCGCTCGTCCTCACCGCCTCCATCGTGACGCTCTCGATCTGCGCTCTCATCGCCAGCATCATCCCCGCGCAGCGAGCGGCCTCCATTGATCCCGTCAAAGCCCTCCGCACCGACTAAAACCAGGGGCTGGATTGCTATCCCCGAGCAGATCGCCGGGTGCCCCGTCCTGTTTCCTCCGAAGCCACCAAATCTGTTGCGCCGTCCCTGGCGCAACCAACAGTGCAGACGCTAGTCGAATGGACCCGCATTTTTCCGGGTTCGGCCAACGATCAGGCTCGCGAAGAGTTCCCGCAACCCACTGCCCCTTCCCAAACAAACCCATTTGCGTCAGACTGTCTCCATCCCTGCTCCCTTGCTCTCAATTGTGACTACAGCGTTACCGGTCTTCTAAATCTTCATCAGCAGAGAGAGATCAGCATGCGTCCCTGGGTGTGTTCCATCGTCTTCGGCCTCGCCGTCCCGCTCGCTTCCGCACAAGCTGTGCAACCCGTCCTGACCACCGCTGAGGCTGCCAAGCACGTTGGCGAGAACCGGACCGTCTGCGGCGATATCGTCAACGAACACACGGCTTCCAGTGCCCACGGTGCGCCTCTGTTCATCGATATCGATCAGCCCTACCCCAACCAGATCTTCGATCTCGTGATCTGGGGCGACAACAAAGACGACGTAGGTAAGATCCCCGAAAAGGGCAAAGTCTGCGCCAGCGGCCAGATCATCCTCTACAAAGGCCGCCCCGAAATCCTTCTCCGCGACTGGCACAGCTGGTACGTCCCCAGGTAAAGAGCGTCCGCCGCTGATCGCTAAACGCTAAACGCTGGTCGCTGCGCTAGCTCGCGATCGCGCGCCGCGCGTTCTCCCGCATCCAAGCGCGAATACTCACCGCATATACCGCGATACAAAACAAGTTTGCGGGAATAAATCCAAACTGCGCCGTCCGCAGACCAATCACGCAGATAATCACGCTGTTCACCCCTGCCACCACCAGGCCGGTCCATAGCTTTTTCCCAACCAGCACAGTGGATAGAACGGTCAGCGCGCACGACAGGGTATCCAGGCGAAACATGATCTTTACCAGTCCTCCCCTCCAGTCTTCCCCGCGCTGCCCTTCCCCGCAGTGACCCCTCGCACATTCCGCAACAATCCGCGCTCTGGGGCCGTACCGATCGTCACAAGCACGCGCATGACGATTGTCATAAGCGATTCCTGACAATCGGCACTGAGAATTCCAGCCGTAAACGATCAGCATGAACACAGTCAGGAAGAGTGCATCATGAAAATCCCCACACGAACCCGGACATTGAGACTGGCAGCCCTCCTTCTCACCGCGTCCTTCGGCATCTCCGCCGCTCGCGCGCAACATTGCGCGGAAGGCCTTCGCGTTGAGGGCGTTGTCCTCGATCCGACCGGAGCGGCCATTCCCAGCGCCGCCATCACCACGAAGAAGAACGTCGCCACCACCACCGACGGCGCCGGCCATTACATCCTGCCCTGCCTCGCGCCCAGCGTTGCGCACCTTACCGCCAACGCCCCAGGATTCTCCGCGCGTCAGCTCCCGCTCCACGCGCACGCCGGCGAAACCGTCCATCTCGATTTCCATCTGGCCATCGCCACCGTCACCACCGACGTCCAGGTCGGGGACAATGACGACGCCACCAGCCTCGACGCCGACCACGGCATCGGCACTCACACACTCAACCAGAAAGACATTGCCCAGCTCGCCGACGATCCCGACGACTTCCAGCGCCAGCTCCAGATCCTTGCCGCCGCCAATGGCGGCGCACCCGGCGCGGCCCGCATCACCGTCGACGGCTTCCAGAACTCCAGCGCCCTGCCGCCCAAAGCTTCCATCGCGCGCATCGTTACCGCGCCTGACCTTTTTTCCGCCGAGTACGATACGCCTCCTTATGCCGGCGGACGCGTCGAGATCTACACAAAGCCCGGTGCCAGTGCATTTCACGGCGCGCTTTTTCTCACGGACAGCAACGGCGTCTTCAACGCTAACGATCCGTTCTCCACGGTCGCCGCCCCGGCGAGTAAATACCGCTACGGCTTCGAACTGACCGGCCCCATCACGAAAACCAAGAGCGACTTCTTCCTCGCCCTCGAAAAACGCGACATCAACGAGTTCAACGTCGTCAACGCCATCACGCTCGACTCCAGCGACGCCCCGGCCGCGTTCCACCAAACCGTCTCCGCGCCGCAGCGCCTCTGGATCGCTTCCGCCCGCGCGGACTGGCAGCTCGCCAAGTCCGACATCTTTACGGCGTCCTTCTCCGCCAATACCAACAACCTTACCAACCAGGGCATCGGCGGACTCGTCCTCGAAAACGCCGGCTACAACTCCACTGTCAGCGAATACGATTTCCGCGTCACCAACGCTCAGACCATCAGCGCCCGTCTTCTCCACGAAACCCACGCCGGTATCACCTGGAAAGACACAGCGCAGTCTCCGCTCTCCACCACCCCAAGCGTGAACGTCGCTGGCTTCTTCCTCGGCGGAGGCAGCGCGGCGCAGCAGCTCAACGACCGCGAGCGCAACCTCGAAGTCGACGAGGACTTTCTCTACACCCACAAAAAGCAAACCTGGAAAATCGGCGCGCAGTCTCTCGGCATCTTCACGCACGAAACCGATCCCAACACCTTCAACGGAGCGTTCACCTTTGGCGGTGGCACAGCGCCCGCGCTCGATGCCAACAACAATCCAACCGGGGGAACCACCACCATCAGCGGCCTCGAACAATATCGCCGCGCGCTGCTCAACCTCCCCGGCGGCACGCCCACCACTTACTCCGTCACCACCGGCGCCGCGCTGGTCCCCTTCACGCAGTGGCAGCTCGCTCTCTACGCCGACAACACCGTTAAGCTGCGCCCGCGCCTCAATTTCTCCGCCGGACTCCGCTACGCTCTCCAGACGACGCCCACCAGCGACGCCAACTTCGCACCGCGCGTCGGACTCGCCTGGGCCATCGACAAGCGCTCGAAGACCGTCATCCACCTTCACGCCGGCCTGTTCTCCACCGTCGTCCCTGAAGCCGTGGCTACCGAGGCATACCGCCTGAACGGCACGCGCCAAACTGAGCAGATCATCTACGCGCCATCCTTCACCGCGCCCACCACGCCCACCGCCGGCTCGCTCGACATCACCACGGTCCGCGCGCCTCTTCGCGACCTCGCCCAGGTCCCGTCTTTCCAAAGCGGCCTCGGCATCGAGCACGATTTCCCCCACCACTGGCACGCACAGGCCAACCTCTACTCCGGTGAGTCGTGGAACCAGCTCCGCTCCCGCAACATCAACGCGCCCCTGATCACGGATGCAACGCCGCCGACCTTGGCCGGAGCACTCGCTGCGGCACGCCCCATCGCCCCCAACCAAAACATTTTCGACTTCCAGTCCACCGGCCATCTCAGCGGCAAAGTGATTTTTCTCGGCCTCGACCAGCACAGCTACAAGCGTTTCGCGTTCTTCCTCGGCTATCTCAATTTCAACTTCCACACCGACGCCCCCAACAACGCAGGCTTTGCGCAGTCTGCCTACTCCAACAAAGGCGAGACCGGCCCGCCCGACTGGCAGGCGAGCCAGCGCCTCTTCTTCTTCGGCAACTACAACCTGCCTCGAAAAGTCACGCTCTCCGCGCAAATGGACGCGCAGTCCGGCGCACCGTACAACGTCACGACCGGCACCGACAACAACGGCGACGGCGTCTTCAACGATCGCCCTTCCTACGCCTCCGCCGCCGGTCCCGGAGTTGATTCCACACGATTCGGCCTGCTCACGGCCGACACCTTCAACGGCAACGTCCCTCGCAACATCGGCACCATGCCCTCGCTCATCCACCTCGACACCAACCTCAGCCGCGCCTGGAAAATCGGCAAGTCCGACTCTGCCCGCACCCTCACCCTCAACGCCCGCGCCGCCAACCTGCTCAACCACACCAACGCCACCGCGGTCAGCTCCGTGGTTGGCTCGCCCAACTTCTCCGATCCCATCGCTGCCGAAGCCGCCCGCCGCCTCGAGTTCGGCGCGCGCTTCGCCTTCTGATCTTCACTCCGAAAGGAATCCGCCCATGCTCCCCACGATGCTTCGTTCCGCCGCAGTCGTCGCTATCGCAGCCCTCCCCATAGCCCTGCCGTTCGCTCTGTCAGCGCAAACTCCAACCACCGCGGCCGCCACGCCCACGCTACCGCTCGCAGGCGTCTACTACCGCTACTGGCCCGAACAAATCGTGCAGTGGGTTGGCCCCGAGCTGCCGTATTCCATGATCGTTCTCAATGTCGATGACCGCAGCAAGCAGCCCATCTACGACGTGCAGCTCATTCCGCGCGCCGCGGGCAAGCCCGTCCGCTACACCAACTCCGCGGAAGAGGTCGCCATCGACCAGGCCTCCGGCCAGGATGTCCACCAGGTCGCCATGCAGTTCGACGGTCCCGGAGATCCGGAAAAAGGCGGCCAGTACATGCTCCGCTTCAACACGGAGAAAGGCACGCCCGTGGTCTGGCAATTCGTCCTCGGCACCGATGTCACCGAGCAGGGAAGCGGCCTCTCGCCCGTTCCCGCGCCCATCCCCATCATCATGTATCGCGAACAGGGTGGACTCGCCGGCGAGGGCACCGCGCTCCAGGTCGGCGGCGTCACTTCTACCGCTGATGTGTGGAAAGAAATTGCGCAGCCTCCGTATTTCGTTCCCTATCGCGGCGCGCTTTCCACCGGCGTCCACATTCTCACCTTCGCGCCCGTCGATACCACCTGGAAATCCGACGCGCAGTCCCTCACCGACTCCAGTGGCCGCTCCTTCTCCATCGCGTCCAGTGCCGACGGGACCACCATGACCGACAAAGCCCTCGCTGTCTCCGCCTCTTACTCCGGCGCCGCGGGATCCATCAACCGCGTCACCTTCGCGCCCTCCGGCGTCAAGGGTACCCATTCCATCAGCCTGCAGTTTTCTCCCGCACTCGCCCCCGGCGCGCAAAGCACCTTCGAGATCATTGCTGGCAAGAAAACCAAAATCGCCTCCGGCTCTGTCCAGGAATCCGCTGGCCCCGCCGTCTCCGAATCCTGGTCCTTCACCGCGCCTGACGCCATGAAGAGCCTCACCGCAAAGGCAAGCGAAACCCTCCAGCAATAACTGTGTGCGTGCGCGAGTGCCCATTCAAGCCTTCTGTTAGCTTGAGTGGGAACCTCGACTTTATCCCCGCTCCTTTCACCTTCTCTGACACTCTCCACAGAGGGACCTAATGACTAACCCCGTCCGTCTCCTGCTCCGCGTTCCCGTTCCATGGGTTTTCGTGCTCGCTTACGTCGTCGGACTCGGCCCGCAGCATTTCCTCGCCCGCCCGGCAATCACAGCGAGGGCTGCCCACACCATTACCCTGGTCGGCGTTGCCGTCTTCATCCTCGGCGCTATCGTGGCTGCCTGGGGACTCATTCTCTTCCATCGCGGCCGCACGACCACCACACCCGGCGAATCCTCGCGCACCTTCGTCACCCGCGGGCCCTACCGCTTCACGCGCAATCCCATGTACATCGGCCTCACCCTCGCCTATCTCGGGGAAGCCGGATATCTGCACCAAATCTGGCCGCTTGCTCTCCTGCCCCTCGTTCTCGCCTATCTCAACTGGACCGTCATCCCTCTCGAAGAATCCCGTCTCTCCGAAACGTTCGGCTCCGCCTACAACGACTACCGTGCGCGCGTCGGCCGCTGGATTTAGACCGATTCCTCGCTATCCAGAGACAAAAAAGCGCAGAGGCTTTAGCCCCTGCGCCTTCCCACCACCAATCCAAATCAAAAATTACGGCAAATGATCCACGTAGCAGGCCCCGTTCGTCGCCTGGGCCGGCGGCGTCGGTGGCGTCATCCACGGCGGAGAATTAAAGTCGAAATACTCCGTCATGTCCGGTTGCGCCGCGTCGCGCCTGGTCAGCGACGCCACTCCGAACCGCGTCTCGATCAGCTTCAGAATCGCGGTCGCATCCGCTACCGTATGCGACACATAATTCTTCTTCGCAAACGGCGACACCACAATCAGCGGCACGCGGTAGCCCGTGTACGTAAAGTCGCACGTTGGCCCTGTCGTCGTCGTGCAGATATCCCCCGCCAGCAGATCCACCGGCTTAATCCCGTCTGGACTCACCGCCGGCTGCGGCGCAACATGGTCGTAGATTCCGCCGTTTTCGTCGTAGGTCAGAATGAACGCCGAATCCTTCCACGACGAGCTCTGCATCAGCGCGTTGATCAACGACTCAACGTACGCCGCTCCGGACTGAATGTTGCTCGGCGCCGAATCCGACGTTGTCGGATGCTCATCCAGCCCCGCGTCTGTCGCGGGTTCAAATTGCACTACCTGCGGCAGCGTTCCGTTCTGCAGATCGGTGAAGTACTGTGAAACCGGCGCGATGTTATTCGGATACTGCGAAATGATGGTGTTCGCAAACGTAAAATTCTGCACATAGCTCAGTGAGACGAGACATGCAGCCGTATACGGTTGCGTACATCCACTGTTCGTCGGGTCCACATAAATCTTCCACGTGATTCCCGCAGCCTGCAATTCCTGAAAAATCGTCGGCTGCGTCAGCTGCGCCGAGTCAGCCGAGTCCGTTCCTTCCGGATACGCATACCCTCCCGACGTCGCCGCAATCAAAAACTCGCGGTTTGGATGCGTCCGCGTCAGCGCCGGATTGAAAAACCGATCCGACGTCCCGAAGTTTGACGCCATGTAGTAGTAGTAGTTCAAGTCGGTCCCGTCGTAATAGCCCATCGCGCGCAAACCGTCCGTATCGGTGAACGGCGGGTCGTTCGTCCGGGCATCATGCGCCGCTGTGTACACAAATCCGTTCAGCGTTGCCGCACTGTTGCCCACGGGATCGTTGTAATCCCAGTCCACGTGTCCTTCGTTCCACGAGGGGCTCGGGTTCTCAATGCACTGCGTCACCAGGTGATACGACGTCACTGGATTATTCGCGTCGAACGAGCAGTCCGCCGGAGCAGGCATGCTGGGATCGCATCCGGGAATCGATGGCGCCGCACCCAGCAGCGGCGATGCTCCCGATGCAGGATTGAACTGCGGCAAACCATCGAATGACTGATCCGGATAGCCGTTCTGCGCCCAGTACTGGCGCATCGCTCCGAAGTAGTGGTCCAGGGAGCGGTTTTCCTGTGAGAGAAAAATAATGTGGTTGATCGACGACAGCCCCGCCGTCGACCCACCTCCACCGGAACCGCCCGAACCGCCGGAAGATCCGTTGCCGGCCGACGTTCCACAGCCGCTAAGCGCCAACGTCAAAGAGGTGAGACAAAAGATAGTGCACAGAAATTTCGCAGGGGAGGCTGTTCGCATGAGGACTCCTGCCTCTCGAGGGAGGACAGGCGCTTAGATGCCGAAAGCTCCAAGGTTGGTTTGCATCCCCCGCCTCAGTCTCCTCTCCGCGCCGATCCACGCGCAATCCGCCACCAAATACAACCCGCCCGGCTGCCGCAGGTATCTAAGCTCATGCCGATGAAGCGCGCCATCGCGGCCCTCGTTGTCCGCTCCTGCCTGGGCTGTCTCGTTTTGATCAGCAGCGCCGCCCGCGCATCGGTCTCAGCCGGTAAGCCTCCCGCCGAGCCTCCCGTCTTCATCAGTTCCCACCACCACCTCGACCTTCTGGTCATCGCAGAGCCGTCCGTCATCACCCTCGGCGATCGTCACCCCACAGCATGGGTTTTTGAAATATGCAGCACCTCAGTGGCGCGCAACAATCATTGCCCGCGCGGCTCCGGCACCTTCGCTCCGTACGGCGGCATCCGCCTCCAGCTCGAACCCGGCGACCGTCTTCGCATGCGCCTCATCAATTGGCTGCCGCCCACACCCGCCGACGCCGTCTATGCCCATGGCAGCGACCCGATGATGAACCAGATGCTCGCTGCCAATCCCGTCAACCTCCACACCCACGGCCTCATCGTCGAGCCACGCCAGGCCACCGCCGCCAACCCCACCTGGGGCGACTACTCCTACCTTCTCGCTTATCCCGCGGGCAAGCTGCCCTCCATGGCGACCCCGCACCACGCCGCCACCGACCAGCCCGTGCAATACGACATTGTGATCCCGCCGCATCATCCGCCCGGCCTCTACTGGTTCCATCCGCATGTGCATGGGCTCAACATCAACCAGCTTTCTGAAGGCCTCTCCGGCATCATCACCATCGGCCATCCCTCGGACTACGCCTCCCTCGCCAACCACGCCTCCATCCCGGAGCGCTACCTCATCCTCAAAGACATGCAGATCATGGGGAACAACGATGTCGTCGACCAGCAGGACTCCGCCTTCTGCGCCCCCTTCGACTACGTGCAGGTCCAGCGCAATGGCCTTTGCCAGGGACGCAACACCTCCGGCAGCGACGGCGACCTGCGACCTCCGCCCGGAACCGTGGGCGCCGCTCACCTCGGCCCCGGCCTCCACCATCTCGGCTCGACCGGCGCCGACTACACCGGAGGCCTCTGGTACTTCACCATCAACGGAGTCGTCTATCCGCAAATCCCCGCACCCACAGGCGCAGGCGAGCTGTGGCGGATCCTCAACGCCGGAGCCAGCCGCACCTACGACCTGGTGCTGCGCGACGACCAAACCAAAGCCCCCCTACCGTTTCAAATTGTCTCGGTGAACGGCGCTTCCGTCGCGCCTCCCGCCGGAACCCTCGCCCCCGGCACGCGCGTGCCTGGCGCGCGCGCTGCATCGGGCGCCACCGCAGATTCCATTCCGTGTCCCGCCGCGCTCACCGCATCACCCTCCACGCCCCCCATCTGCGCCACGCATCTGGTCCTGTTTCCCGGCGCGCGCGCCGAAATCTGGATCACTCCCCAGCCTCATCCCGCAACCCTGCTCACCGAGATGGTTTCAACCGGTCCGGCGGGCGATCGCTGGCCGCAAGCGAACCTCGCCCACCTCGCCGCTGCCCAGGGCCCGACCCCACAAGCCACTCTGCTCGATGTTCGTCCCGCAGCGCAGCAGAATTTGCCGGACCAGGGCGCGATCGCCACCGCCCCTCCCGCTGCTTCAACCGCATCGCCCGCGTGCACCGCTCTGCCCAGCGGACATCGCCGCCGCATCTTCTTCGGCGTGCCGTCTTCGAACCCCAATGGCTACGGCCTCGGCTATGAGGAGGTCGATGAGAACGGCCATCCCGTCCCCGGTACCTTCAAAGACATCGCCGCCTTCGATCCATCCGTCATCAGCGTCTGTCTGCCGCTCGGTCCGCACAACGCGCCGGTCACCGAGGAGTGGGAGCTGGTCAACGTCTCCGCCGAAGCCCACAACTTCCACATGCATCAGACCCAGTTTTTTGTGCTGCCGGAAAACGCGCCGCCCGGCAACGCCGGTCGCCGCATGGATAACGTAGCCATCCCCAACGGCGGCGCCACCTGCGACGGCACGGTCGCGAAGTGGCGCGACGGGCGCTGCAAAGTCGCAACGGTCATCGTCAGAATTCCATTCACCGAGCCCGGCGACTTCGTCTACCACTGCCACATCGGCGAGCATCAGGACAGCGGCATGATGGCCCACATCCGCGTCACCGCTTCTCGCTGAACATGCATCCTGGCTCCTCAGATGGATCAGGAAGACAGGTTGTTATCCGCCACGAATCGTGAAAGGCACGAGTTCACTCTCGCCATGACAGCCACAAATGAGCCGGGCTTGAGCCGTGCGTGCGCGGCCACGCGTTCAGCTTGCGGAGAAACCGATTGACGTCGCGATGATCGTCGCGGAGAAACCCAAGGTCCTTCGTGCGCAAAGAAGGACAGATTTGTCTTTTCGAGGAGTGAGGGACTGGTACGAACGGAATGTGGCTGTTAGTGGGCGATGGCTTCGGGGTCGGCTCTGTGGAGATGGTTTTTGCGAAGCAGGAACGAGAGGACGAACATGATGCCGGTGGCGATGCCGAGAATCCAGAAGGTATCGATATAGGAGAGGGTGGCGGCCTGGCTGAGCATGGTTCCATAGAGCCGGGCGTAGGCGGCGGTTCGTCCGCCGTGAGCGGCGAGCGCGGAGGTCGAGCTCTGGAACATCCGGTTGGTGAGGCCGGTGTGATTGGAGAGCATGAGCTGGTGAACCTGGGCGCGCCGGCCGAGGACGGTGGTGACGACGGAGGTGCCGACACCGGCGCCGATGTTGCGGACGAAGTTGACGAGCCCGGCGACGGCGTTGCTTTTTTCCTGGGGCACGCCGAGGTAAGCGACCATGGTGGCGGGAATGAAGATGAATCCCATGGGCACGTATTGGGCGATGCGCAGCCAGGTAGCGGAGGCGAAGCTCATCTGGAGATCGATGCGCTTTGTAGAATAAAACATGGCGATGGTGAGCGCGGCCCACCCGAAGGCCATGAGGTAGCGCGCCTGGATGACGGCGGTTAGTCGACCGACGATGGGTAGCTCGATGAGCAGAATGATGGCGGCCACGGAGAGCACCATGCCGGCGCTTTCGGCGGTATAGCCCATCAGGTTCTGCAGATACTGCGGCATGAGCACGGTGGTGGAGAAAGACGCCGCGCCGACGACGAACATGATGACGCAGGAGGTGGCGAAGTTGGCGTTCTTAAATAATCGAACATCGAGGATGGGTTGTTTGACGCGCAGCTCCCACCAGACGAGGGCGATGAGGGCGATGACGGAAATGAGGGAGAGGGTGACGATGAAGTTCGATCCGAACCAGTCATCTTCCTGGCCCTTGTCGAGGACGATCTGCAGGAATCCGACGCCCACGGCGAGGAGCCCGAAGCCCCAGTAGTCGATTTTGCTTTCCTGGATTGTGGTGCGACGCAGGAAGGGCGGATCTTCGACGAAGGTGAAGACGAGGAAGAGGGCGAGGATCCCGACGGGAAGGTTCATGAGGAAGATCCAGCGCCAGGAGTAGTCGTCGGTGATCCAGCCGCCGACGGTGGGACCGATGGCAGGGGCGACGATGGCGGTCATGCCATAGACGGAGAAGGCGAGTCCGCGTTTGCTGGGCGGGAAAGTATCCGCAAGGATGGCCTGGGCCATGGGCTGGAGGCCGCCGCCGCCAATGCCCTGGATGACGCGCGCGAGGAGCAAGAAGGGCAGAGTGGGCGCGATGCCGCAGAGCAGAGAACTGACGGTGAAGACGGTAATGCAGATGAGGAAGAATTTTTTTCTCCCGATCAGCGACACCAGCCAGCCGGTGATGGGAAGAATGATGGCGTTGGAGACGAGGTAGGAGGTGAGGACCCAGGTGCTTTCGTCGCTGGAGGCGCCGAGGTTGCCGGCGATGTGCGGGAGGGCGACGTTGGCGATGGAGGTGTCGAGCACCTCCATAAAGGCGGCGAGCGAGACGACGCATGCGATGAGCCAGGGGTTGGCTTTCGGCGTCCACACGGAAGCTGAGTTGGGTCGTTCGACGGTTGTGCTCACGGGTCTCTTGGGTCTCGCGTGAACGGATAAATGTTAGATGGCTTGAGAGTGTCGGGGATTCTGTTTTCGAGCGCGCTGTTTCAATACGCAAAAGCAAACATAAGGTCCTGCGTTGCTTCACTCCTCAGAATGACAAATCGGACGATGAACGTTCAGATTTCGAGGATGACGGGCATGATAAGCGGACGGCGCGAGGTATTTTTCTGGATATAGCGTTTGAGGTCGATGCGGATTTTTTCTTTGATCACCCCGTAGTCAGCCTTCTCTTCCGCGCTCGATGAATCGAGAGTCTGCGTGACGACGGCGCGCGCGCCTTCCATGAGGCCGGGCTCGGCGCCGACAAAGCCGCGGGAGACGAGCTCGGGCTGGCGTTCGACTTTACCGCTGAGTTTGTTGATGGTGAGGATCGGCAGGACGAAACCGTCTTCAGAGAGATGGCGGCGATCGCGGATGACGAGGTCTTCGACGACGTCGGTAGCGGAGCCGGAGTCGATGCAGACGCGGCCTGCGGTGACTTTGCCGGTTTTGCGGGCATCGTTCTTGTCGACTTCGAGGACTTCACCGTTTTCCATGACGATGGCGAGGTCGACGACGCCGAGGCGCTGCGCGACTTCGGCGTGCTTTTTCAGGTGGCGGTAATCGCCGTGAACGGGAATGAAGAATTTCGGCTTGAGGAGGTTGATCATGAGCCGCTGTTCTTCCTGGCTGGCGTGGCCGCTGACGTGGATGAGCCCATGGGAGCCGTCGTCGTAGATGACGTCAGCATCGCGGCGGCAGAGGTGGTCGATGACACGGAAGATGCTTTTCTCGTTGCCGGGAATTACGCGTGAACTCAGGACGACAGTGTCGCCGGCAGCGATGCGGGCGTGCTTATGGTTGTCGACTGCGGCGCGGCTGAGCGCGCTCATGGGCTCACCCTGCGTGCCGCTGATGAGGACCATGATTTGTTCCGGCGAGTAGTCGTTGATCTGGCCGGGATGAATGATGAGCGAAGGCGGGAGGTCGAGGTAGCCGAGGTCCTGTGCGATTTCAGAGGACTCGAGCATAGACCGGCCGACGATGGCGACCTTGCGGTTGTGCTGGCGGGCGAGTTCGCAGGCGATGCGGATGCGGTAGATGGAGGAAGAGAAGCAACTGAAGAAGAGCTTCTTTTTGGTGCGGGCGAAGATTTCGTCGAGGCGCGGTTTGACGGCCCATTCGCTGGGCGTGTAGCCGTAACGGTCGACGTTGGTGGAATCCTGCAGGAGGGCAAGGACGCCGCGCTTGCCGTACTCCGCGAAGCGATGCAGGTCGAAGGCTTTGCCGTCGGGCGGAGAGAGGTCGATTTTGAAGTCGCCGGTATGAACGATGACGCCGACAGGAGTTTCGATGGCGAGGGCGACGCAGTCGACGAGGGAATGGGTGACGCGGATGGGCTCGATGGTGAAAGCGCCGAGGGAGAATTTTTCTCCGGGCATCATCTCGATGAGTTCGGCATCGTCGAGGGCGTGCTCTTCGACTTTGCCGTCGACGTAGGCGAGGGTAAATTCGGTGCCGTAGACGGGGACGTTGAGCTCGGAGAGGATCCAGGGAAGTCCGCCGATGTGATCTTCGTGGCCATGGGTGAGCACGATGGCGCGGACGTGCTGTTTGTTCTCGATGAGGTAGGTGATGTCGGGGACGACGATGTCGACGCCGAGCAACTCGGACTCGGGGAACATGAGGCCGGCATCGATGACGATGATGTCGTTTTTATAGCGGAGGGCGAGACAGTTCATGCCGAACTCGCCGAGTCCGCCTAAGGGAATAATTTGTAATTTTGCGTCGGCCATAGATTTGGGCGTGCGGTTCGGAGAGGTTTGCGCCTTTGGGCGCAGGTATGGATGCAGCGTGGAGTCGTGACTCAGAGCAAGAGACAGAATAACAGCGAATGCGAGGAAGGTTTGGTGCGTCCGGCGTTTAGGCCGGACGCTCTGGACTGCATCATCGCATGTTGGCGGAGGGGTAGTAGCCCTGCTTGGCGTCGATCTGGTAGCCGGGCAGCCCTTCCAGATGGACGTCGATCACGTGATACTTGCCGCTGATCGAAGGCTGGTGGCTGAAGTAGACCAGCGTATATGCGGTGCGCAGGGAGTCGGTGATCTTGACGAAGGCGTTCTGGATGCCGTTTTCTGAGAGCTCGTGGTCGACGTCGCCGCCGGTGGCGACAGCGTAGCGGGGCAGGACGTCTTCAGGCTGCAGGAAAGGCAGCTTGGTGCGATCGAGATAGCCGATGCCCCAAAGCGCCGCGTCGCCAACGTTGGTTCCGTAGACCGAGACGTTGTTCGCGAGCAGATACTGAACAACCTCTTTATAACTGGCTTTGCTACGGGAGTTCTTGCCGTCGCTGATGACGTAGATGACCCTCCGGCGTCCACGCGGCTGGCTGGCCAATTGTTCAGCGGCGTAGAGGATGGCGTCGTTGAGCGGATGGACTTCTTTAGGAAGGTTGAGAATGCCGCTGGCGTTGCCGCGCTGCGGCGTGAGGGTGGGGTCAGCAGGCAGACCGTTCACGGTGGGGCCGGAAGCGAAAGGGCCGTCGGTAAGGGGTACGCCGGGCTGCTCACCGGGCTTCTTCGCCATTTGCATGGCGGCGACGAGGCGTGGGCCCTGGGCGGCGGTGAAGTCGGTCATCAGTTGCGGACCGGTGCCGCCATAGCTGATGACCGCGACCGTATCAGAGGGAGTAAGGCCGTTGCTGACGACGGAGAGGCTCCGGTTGACCCTGTTCATGATGTCGGAAGGAAGCGTGGCATCGATGACGAAGGCAACAGAGAGAGGATAGGCGTCGGTGGTGAACCACCAGATGCGCTGCTGGATACCGTCCTCATAAACTCTGAAGCGCCACCAGGGCAGGCCGGAAACTTCTTTGCCGTGCTTGTCCTTGACGGTGACGGGGACTTCAACAGCGGTGACGTTCTGGACGAAGGTGGTCACCGGTCCCTGGCCTTCAGGTGGGGCGGTGGGTTCCTGGTCGGGAGCGCCGGTAGCGGGCGGGGCGGGCTGGACCGAGTTGGGCGGCGGAGCCTGTTGCGGAGCGCCGACTGTCCCGGAGTCGGTGTGGGGTGCGGGCTGGCCGGCGGAGGATGCGCCGTCCTGATCGGCCGTGGTGCCTTTGCCGGGAGCCACGCCTTTGAGATCGGGGAGAGGCTGGGATTGCGGGGTGGGAGCGCTGGGCGCGGTTTGCGCCTGCGGGGCGGGCGCATCCGGAACATTCTGCTGCTGTTGGCCGAAGGCTATAGCGGCAAGGACTGTTGGAACAAGTAACGAAAAAGCGCTGAGCCGAACTGCCCGCATCACGCTGAACCCCCTGCTTTCCAAAAAACGTCTTACTTGCATGCGCCCGGCTCTTGATGATGCGGATCCGTGGGACCGGAGACGGTGCGCGACATCCACCGTATTGAGATGCGCGCCCGTGAATCGGTGGACTTTTCAGGCGTATGCTCAAGATTACCAGAGCAAGAGGCGCTCGGTTCCGAATTACCCCGTTTCGAATAACCCATACGTGAAGCGTTCCGTCTAAGGAGACATGGTCGTGCGCTGGCTGCGTATTTTCAGCATTCCCGTCGTTTTTGCGGTAACCGCTATCCCTCAGACGTGGGGTCAGTCGGCTCCGTCACCCGACGCGCCGCCGGTGAGCACCGTGCCGGCGGACAATTCCGCCACGGACGAGACCCCGAGGGAGACGCTGAAGGTGACGTCGAACCTGGTGAGCGAGTACTTCACGGTGCGGGACAAGAAGAATGCGCTGATCCCGTTTCTTACGAAGAATGACTGCTCGGTATTTGAGGACAAGGCGCCGCAGGTGCTGAAGAGCTTTGTGGCAGAGGCGAATCAGCCGCTGACGCTGGGGATCATGATCGACACGAGCGGAAGCCAGCAGTATGTGCTGCCGCTGGAGCAGCAATCGGCGTCGGCATTTCTGAAGCGGATTTTGCGGGAAAAGGACGAGGCGTTTCTGGTCAGCTTTGACGTGGGCGTGAATCTGGAGCAGGACTTCACGAACAACGTGCACGAGCTGGACCGGGCGATCGCCAAGGTGCAGATCAACACGGCGGCGGGTGGCGGCGCAGCGGGCGTACCGGGAATCGGTCAGGGCCCGGTGCCGGTGCATGGGACGCCGAAGGGGACGGTGCTGTACGACGCGGTGTACGAGGTGTCGCACGACAAGATGAGCACCGAGACAGGCCGCAAGGCGATGATCCTGCTGACGGATGGCGAGGATGAGGGCAGCGACACAAAGCCGAAGGCAGCGATTGCTGCGGCGCAGAACGCCAACGCGATTCTTTACGTGATTCTGATTGCGGATCGCGGGCAATATTTCGGGTATGGGATGGGGT
This sequence comes from Acidobacteriaceae bacterium, assembly GCA_036490815.1. Taxonomy (GTDB): domain Bacteria; phylum Acidobacteriota; class Terriglobia; order Terriglobales; family Acidobacteriaceae; genus Palsa-343. The sequence goes on along the minus strand of DASXDF010000020.1, from coordinate 44,416 downwards.
ACACGGGCGACATGCAGATGAGGCAGCTCACCGAGGCTACCGGCGGCCGGGTGATCAACGTGGGAAACAACGGCAAGAAGCTTGAGGACGCGTTTGACCAGATCGAGCAGGAATTGCGGACCCAGTATGTGGCGCAGTATGTTCCGGTCAACAAGGAGATGGATGGGAGGTTCCGTAAGGTGGATATCTCCTGCAAGGACACGGACGGGGATTTGAAGGTGCAGGCGCGCAAGGGGTACTTTGCGGTTGGGGATGCGGAATAGAAGCACGGAATAGGGAATAGGGTGTAGAAAAGCCTCGCTGGTGCGGGGCTTTTGTTTTTTGTGGGATTGCGGCGCGCAGCAGGTCAGGAGAGCTTTTTGCGGAAGGCGCGCCACTCTTCGGCGGTGATTTCCCAGACTTCGCTGGGGAGGCGGCCGGCGACGAGGTTTCTTTCTTCGAGGCCAATGAGGCGCATGCCGGTGTTTTCTGAGATGCGGCGCGAGGCGACGTTGGCGATAGCCTTGGGCGAGCGCAGAACGGGGAAGCCGAGGACGTCGAACCAGTAATCATTCACCGCGATCACAGCCTCGGTCATGAGGCCCAGGCGATGTTGCGCGGGGTCGAGCCAAAAGCCGCGGTTATCGCTGTCGCCGCGGATCAGACCGATGGCGCCAATGATCTGGGCAGGATTGCTTTTGAGGCGAAGGGTCCAGTGCCACTCATCGCCACGTGCCATGGCGGGGAGCGCGCTGTCGCGGTAATAGCTGAGCGCGCCCTCCGGCGGATAGGGCCAAGGGACGATGGCGTTGAGGTACCGCACGATTTCCCATTGGGGAAAGAGGCGCTGGACCTGCTCGGCGTCTGCGAGCTCGAGCGGGCGCAGGAGGAGGCGTGCGGTTTCGAGGGCGGGCGGCACTTAGCGGATAGCGTATAGCGGATGGCGTTCAGCGAACAGCGAAGGACCGCCTGATCTCAGGGAGCGATTCGGATCAGGGATGGACGGGTTTGCTTTCGCCTGGCTTGATGGAGCCGCAGTCGGAGCTGAGGAATTTTGAGGTGATGGTGGAGCCCATGGTCATGCCCTGCGGGAAGGCGGGGCCGGACATTTTGCCCGTGGTGCTGCCGTGCATCGCGGTATCGCTGTCCAGAAACATCTCCACGTGATAGCTGATGGTGTAGCCCTGATCGGCGGCGCATGTGACGTCGAAGGAGAGCTGGTGCGCATCCTGATGCAGGTTGGAGGTGCTGCAGTTCGTGTTGGGCTGGCGCGACTGTATGGACTGCATGGATTGTTTCCAGCTGTCGGGGGTGTAACAGGATTGGTTGGTGACGGCAGCGCCTGCTGGACCCATGCCGGGCTTGACGTTAATGGTGGACTGCCAGAGTCCCATTTTGACGGGCGGGGGCGCAATGTTGGGGATCGGCTCCTGAGCGGCGGCGACGACGCAGAGCAGTGGAAGAACTGCCAGGGGGACGAAGAGAATTTTCATGGTGGCTTCCCTCGCGGGCGAGATAGCGATCTGGTGAGCAGTTTTATAGCACGGTGCAGTATGGGGTGGGAATCAGGGACGCTTGAGGAAGCACAGGGACTGAAGCCCCGCTTTTTTCGGGTCTGCATGGCACGACTGAAGTCGTGCCCCTTTCCCTGGTCGTTGGGAAGGTGAGAATGAAGCCGGGCTGGGATTTCTGGCGCGCGAGGCTCCTCGCGTGTCGGTTGGGTGGTAGATATTTCCGGCGTTTTCGGAATGGCTACGGGCCGGTCGGTTTCTGAACGGCTCCATGCTGGAGGGCCCAGGCGACGAAGCCGCTGGGAGGATTGCGAACGCCGTCGATGTTGGCGTTGAGGACGGTAGCGAGGTGTTGCCAGGCGATGCTCTGTAGATTGGCGGAGCGAAGGTCGGCATTGGTGAGGTCGGCCTGGTCAAAATCAGCGGCGACGAGGTTGACGCCGGAGAGATCGCTGTCGTGCAGGTTGGCGTGGTCAAAGACGACGTGCTCGAGGTTGGCGTTTCGAAAATTGGCAAAGTGCAGATCGGCCCAGGTGAGATCGGCAAAGCGGAGGTCGCTGTCGCGGAGATCGGCGGCGCTGAGGTTGGAACGGGAGAGGCGCGCGTGGGGAAGATGAAGCCCCTGGAGGAAGGCGGAGGAGACGTCGACGCCGGTGAGGGGAATGTGGTCGGCGTTGAGCTGCTGGAGGGCTTCAATGCGTCCGCCGCTGCCGCCTTTGCCCTGGGCAGTATTGATGACCTGCCAGGCCTGGTAGTGGCGCTGCTGGATGCGGTCGCCGGACTCGCTGAACCAGAAGATGACGCCGATGAGGATGGAAAAGCTACCGAGGTATTCAAGGACTTCGAGGAAGCTCCAGTTGCTGAGGAGGAAGGCGAGCCATTCCCAGGCGAAGTCGATGGCGAGGAAAGGAATCAGCCAGCGATGCCGGGTGCGGGTTTGACGCTCGAACCAGGGGCTGGGGCGGGAGCGGGGAGTGTGGAGGATCATGCGCCGGGATGGAGCTCGCGGCCGATTTCCCAGTGGTGGCCGAAGGGATCGACCACGCGGCCAACACGCCAGCCATATTCTTCGCTGATGGGGCGGACGAGGCGGGCACCGGCGGCGCAGGCCTGGGCGAAGACAGCGTCGGGATCGTCGACGGTGAGGATCATGCGGGTGGTGCTGCCGCTGAGAGATTCGGGGCTGAAGTTGTGGTGGTCCGGGGACTCGTCGCCGATCCAGAATTCGGAGTCGCCGATGGAGAGGCGCGCGACGACATTCTCGCTGCCGTCGTGGAGGCGGTAGGTTTCGGTGGCGGAGAAGGCGGACTTATAGAACTCGACGGCGCGCGCGCTGCCGCGGACGGAGAGCCAGGGGGCGAGGGTGGAGCGGGGAGCGGGCGGCATGGGAAGGATCGTACCACCGGAACTGAATGCGGAGTGTGAGGGAGAGTTTCGGGTTTTCGAGAGATTCAGGCGCGGATTGAGGATCGTGCGGCTGCGGGCAGGAGAGCTGCGCCGAGGATGCCGGCTTCGCTGCCGAGTTGCGCCGGAGCGACGTGGGTCTTGCCGGGCTCGAAGATGTTGGGATCGCGGGGCATGGAGAGCCGGTAGACGTAGCTGCCTTCGCGGAGGGTGGAGAACATGCGCGGGGCGAAGAGAGGCCACGCGGCGGCGGCTCCTCCGCCAATGACGTAGAGGGGCAGATCGAGGGCGTTGACGAGGTGGGCGAGCGAGAGGCCGAGGGCGTAGCCAACTTCATCGAAGATGCGAAGAGCGCGCTCGTCGCCGGCGGTGGCGAGCTGCGCGATGGCGGATGCAGTGAGCGGCGCGGCTCCGTTGCCGGCGGATGATTCTGCGGCGAGGCCGAGCTCATGGGCACGGCGCACGATGGAGGTCGCGGAGGCATACATTTCGAGGCAGCCGCGGGCGCCGCAGGGGCAGGGTGGGCCGTCGGGAATGATGGGTCCGTGGCCAGACTCGCCCGCAGCGCCCTGCATGCCGATCCAGATTTCGCGATTGAGGATGATGCCGCATCCGACGCCGGTGCCGAGGGTATACATAACGAGCGAGTCGACGGCGTGGGTATGGCCGGCGCCGAGGAGGAATTCGCCGAATGCGGCGAGGCTGGCGTCGTGGCCGATTTGAACGGGGCGATCGAGACGGCGTTCCAGTTCGACGCGGAGGTTGATTCCGTTGAAGCCGGGGAGATTGGGCAGATGGCGAAGGACGCCAAGGGGAAGCTCGATGGGGCCCGGGCTGCCCACGCCGATGCCGAGCAATTTGCCGGGCTGTTGATCGATGAGCCGGCGAACGGCGCCGGCCATGTCGTCGAGGACAGCCTGAGGGCCGGCGGGAAGGCGGGTGGGGAGGTTGATCTGCTGGAGAATTCCGCCGGCTGGTGTGACGGCCGCGATGCGGAGGTTCGTGCCTCCGAGATCGACACCGATGGAGAAGGAATGCATGACGATTCGCGAGTCCATGATACGCGACGGGCGTGCCTGGAAATTTGGAGGGGGCGCGGAGCGGGGGCGGACGCGGGCGGAAATCGCATATGATGGAGCGGGCAATGTCCGGCGCGTTTTCCTGAACGCGTGAGAGCGGGTTCTGCGGCATCCCACTTATTGATCCAGTGATTGATCCATTCCGGGGAAATTCAGCCAACACAGAAGGAGAGACATATGCAACGTACGGCGAGCGCCGTCTGGCGCGGAGGCCTGAAGGACGGCAAGGGCACAATTTCGAGCCAAAGCGGTGTATTGAAAGATACGCAGTACTCGTTTTCGACACGATTCGAAAACGGGATCGGAACCAACCCTGAGGAACTGATTGCAGCAGCGCACGCGGGCTGCTTCACGATGGCACTGAGCGCACAGTTGGGCAACGCAAATCTGACGCCAGAGTCGCTGGAGACAACGGCCGATGTGAAATTTGAGAAGACGGACGATGGTTTTGCGATCACGGCGATACATCTGACGACGCAGGCGAAGGTGCCGGGGGCAAATGCCGCCAGCTTTGAGACGGCGGCAAACAACGCGAAGAACGGATGCCCGATCTCGCGGCTGTTCAAGGGAAACACGCAGATCACGCTGGATGCGAAGCTGGTGTAGGGCATTTTTGGGAAGGGAGCAGCGCCGCGCGCCCCGCGGCGCTTGCTGTCTGCGGGACGGGAAGAAGAGTTCAAGGGATCAGAGTTTGGAGTTTAGAAAAGCGAAGCAGGGATGGAGTGGCAAACACTCCATCCGACGGCGTTGAACAAACGGCTCCGCCATGAATGGCGTAGCCGCATTCACTGAGTTCCAGAAATTCAGAAAGAACGCATGGAACCTGTTACGCATTTTTTAACCGGGGCTTGTCTTGGGCGCTCGGGGTTCAATCGGAAGACGGCATACGCGACGCTGGCGATGACGCTGGCGGCGGAGGCACCCGATCTGGACATGCTGTGGGGCTTTCGCGGTCCGGTCGCGGAACTGCAGCATCATCGCGGATGGACTCACACGCTGGTGGGCGCTCCGGTGGTCGCGCTGGTGACGGTGGGATTGGTGTGGCTCCTGCATCGATGGCGGCGCAAGAAACCGGTCATCCCGCCGCGATGGGGATTGATTTTTGTATTCGCGTGGATCGCGGCGCTGAGCCACATCCTGCTGGACTACACGGTGAATTACGGGGTGCGGCCGTTTTTCCCTTTCAGTCCGAAATGGTATTCGTGGGGTGTAGTGTTCATCGTCGATCCCTGGATTCTGCTGGTGCTGGTACTGGCGCTGCTGATTCCGGGAATTTTAGGTTTGGCGGATCGCGAGATTGGAGCGCGCAGGAAGCCGTTTCGCGGACGGGCGTGGGCGATTGCCGCGCTTGTGTTTATGGTGCTGTGGTGGGGACTGCGGAATGCAGAGCGTGAGCATGCGCTGGCGCTGGTGCGGACAGCGAGCTTTACCCGCGAACCTTTGATTCGATCGGCCGCGGAGCCGAATATGCTCGACCCGTTTCGGTGGCACATGATCCTGGAGACCGAAGACTATTACCAGACCGCAGAGGTGAGGACCATTGGCGATCAAGTGGTAACGGACGACTATGCCGATGTGATCTACAAGCCGCCAGTGACACCGGCGGTGGCGGCGGCAAAGCAGTCGTATCTGGGGCGGGTGTATCTGGACTGGTCGAAGTGGCCGTTGACCGAGGATCTTGGCGCGGTGCGGGCGCCGGGGGCGGATGCGCCGCAGCCGGGCTGGCACACGGTGGAGTTTGAGGATTTGCGGTTCGGGCATCGGCCGATGGGGACGACGGATCCAACCCTGGGCGGATGGGTGGTTGTGGGGCCTTCGGGCGAGATTGAGGGGATCTACATGCAAGGTCATGAGCAGAAGTAGCGGAAGCGGGGAAGCGCGACCAGGGAGAAGTTGTTGGTGGGGTGAAGGGCCTGGTTGATGGGATGGTAAGTTTGCCTTGACCATTGTTGGTCTGGTCCGCAGAATGGAAGCTGAAACGACTTTCGAACGATGAGGGACAGATGGCCGCATATTTGCTGATGGTGCTGGCGGTTTTAAGCCGGGTGGTGCCGTTTCCGGGGATGAACTTTACGGCGGTGGGCGCAGGGTTGCTGTACTTTGGCGCGCGGCGGCCGTTGCGCGAGATGGCGCTGCCGGTGCTGGCGCTGATGGCGACGGATTATTACCTGACGACGTTTGCGTATCACTATCCGTGGCATACGAGCGGATACCTGATCTCGTGGGCGTGGTATGCGGCAGTGGTGGTGCTGGGTCGGATCGTGCTGAGCCAGCGAGTGACGGTGACGCGGGTACTGAGCGCACCGGTGCTGGCGTCAACTTCGTTCTTTGCGATCAGCAATTACGCGGTGTGGGTCTCGATGCCGTTGTACCCGCGCTCGGCGGCTGGGCTCGGCGCATGCTATGCGGCGGCGCTGCCGTTCTACCGGAACGATCTGCTGTCGACCACGGCGATTACGGTGGTGGCGTTTGGTGTGCCTGTGCTCGTGTCGAAGATTGCGGAGTCCAGGGCGGCGAAGATCGCTGTTTAAGGGACTGCGACGGACAGCCACCGGCCACCTTCGGGTGGCCGGTGGTGTTTTGCGGTAGGTGGTTCTGCGATGGTGCTCAGGGGCTGAGGGCCCCTTCTTGTTTTGGTGGCCTACGGCACGAGTGAACTCGTGCCCTTTCACTTGTCGGATAGATTTTTGGTGGGATGAGGGTTCCGAAACGATACTCAGGGGCTGATGCCCGGGCTTATTTTGCAGTTTTATGGCACGACTGAACAGCTTTCGGAAAGAGTCCTGAAGAGCAGGAAAAACCGTCCCTCGGCGACTAAAGCCGGTATAGTTTGCGGGCGTTTACGGCACGGCTGAAGCCGTCCCCCTTCAAAGAGCTGAATATTTCCACGGGCTGTGAAGCCGGGCTCCTTCGCTTTCGCCAGTTGTGAATTGAGAGTGAAGGCAGGATGAGATTTGTAGGTAGGGATCTAGCGGTCGGTGCGGGCCCAGGCGGGCGTTGGGCGCTCGTTTTCGGGCAGGTCGCGGCCTTTGACGCGGTCGTAGAGGTAGGCGTCGCTGACGGTGCCGAGGGCTTCGTTGTAGAGGGTGACGGAGCCGGTGACTTCCTTGAGTTCTTCGACGAAATTGTGCAGTGTCTTGAGGCGCTCGGCTGTGGCGGGAAACTCGGCTTTGCTGGTGACGAAGAACTTCTGGAAGCCGCGGTCGACGAGCTGGGCGATTTCGCCGCCGATGACCGGGCCGGGGCGCTCGACCATACGCAGGCCGGCGGCATTGTCGGCTTTTGCGAGGACGATGGCAGCGCCGTATTTGCTGATGCGCTGCTGATTTGCGACTCCGCTGACGGGTTGAACATCGAATTCGAGACGGCGAAGTTCGGTGAGGACGTCGTCCCAGGAGCGTTGGCGCGGTTTCTTGAGCATGGTTTGGATTCCGGGAGATGCGGGCAGCCGCTACACTGAACACATCGCTGCGGCCTTCCTTTTCAAGGGTCGCACAGAGCGGCGTTCGCCGCAATTTTGCAATGGATGAAGGGCCCCGCAGGTAATGGGGCGGAGTCTTCCTGATGTCTGCTGTGGTTCAAACCAGAGCTGGATTGCCTGGGTCGGCGCTCGGGACGCGACTGATGGAGCGCATCGGCAACACGCCGCTGGTGCGTCTGGAGCGGCTGACGGCTGATTTGCCGGGCGTGCAGATTCTGGGCAAGGCGGAGTGGACTAATCCTGGCGGATCGGTGAAGGACCGGGCAGCGGCGGCCATTGTGCTGGAGGCGCTGCGCCGGGAACAGCTGTGCCCGGGGATGCGGCTGCTGGACGCGACGAGCGGCAATACGGGGATTGCTTACGCGATGCTGGGTGCGGCACTGGCGTTTCCGGTGACGCTCTGCATACCGTCGAACGTGTCGCCGGAGCGCAAGCGGATTCTGCATGCCTATGGGGCTGAAGTGGTGTGGACCGATCCGGCGGAAAGCTCGGACGGGGCGATCCGGAAGGCACGGGAGCTGGCGGCGGATCCGCAGTATTTTTATGCGGACCAGTACAGCAACGCGGCGAACTGGCAGGCGCACTACAAGGGGACGGCGAACGAGATTCTGGAACAGACCGATGGACGGGTGACGCACTTTGTGGCGGGGCTGGGGACGAGCGGCACGTTTATGGGCGTGACGCGGCGGCTGAGGGAAGTGGACACGAAGATCGAATGCATCTCGATGCAGCCGGACTCGCCGTTTCATGGTCTGGAGGGTCTAAAGCACATGGCTACGGCGATTGTGCCGGCGATTTACGATCCCGGGCTGGCCGATCGGAACGTGGAAGTGGAGACCGAGGCCGCTTACGCGATGGCGAAGAGGCTGGCGCGCACGGAAGGATTGCTGGTGGGGATTTCGGCCGCGGCAGCCGTGGTGGGGGCAGTCCGCATCGCAGAAGAACAGGCGGCGCTGGGAAATGAAGCGGTGATTGTTACAGTTCTGCCGGATGCGGCGGATAAGTATCTGAGTGAGCGGTTCTGGGAGGAATGAGTTTGCTGCGTCTGAGCCAACAGATATACGACGCGATTCGCGAGCACGGCGAGGCGACCTATCCGCATGAGTGCTGCGGGGTGTTGCTGGGACGGTTCGCGACCGAGGAAGGCGGCGCGGTGAATGAGGTGGAGGAGGCTGTGCGGGCCGGCAACACGCGGACAGATTCGGCGCATAACCGTTACAACATTGCTCCGCAGGAGCTGGTGAAGATTCAGCGGATGGGGCGCGAGAAGGGGCTCGACATCGTCGGGTTTTATCATTCGCACCCGGATCATCCGGCACAGTGGTCGCCAACGGATTTTGCAGAGGCGCACTGGCTGGGGTGCAGCTACGTGATCACGGCGGTGGAGAAGGGCGCGGCGCGGCAGACGAATTCGTTTCTGCTGACCGGGACGACGGAAGACGATAAGGCCTTCCAGGATGAGGCGATTGAGGTCACCGGGCAGCTGGATCCGGGATTACCACCGGAGCTAAGGGCAGACATTGCATAGGGTTTTGTTGCACAATAGAAGATGAAGATGGCGAACTACACCCAGACCGGCTTGCGGCGCACCCTCTGCGCGGCGCCGTGTTGTTGTTGTCTCTGTAGCCTCCGCTAGCGCCTCTTCGCTTTCTCTTCTTTCTCTCAGCAGTACCAACCCAAGGACAATCTATGACGATCGAAATTCCTACCCCATTGCGGGTTTATACGGGCAATCAGTCGAGTGTGGACGTGAATGGTGTGACGGTTTCCGATGCGGTTTCGGAGCTGTTGTCGCGGTTTCCGGATTTCAGGAAGCATCTGTACACGCCGGATGGGAAGCTGCGGTCGTTTGTGAACCTTTATCTCAACGATGAGGATGTGCGGTATTTGCCGGAGCGGGAAGGGACGCAGGTGAAGGAGTCGGATTCGCTGTCAATCATCCCCTCCATCGCGGGGGGGTGCTCGCCCCATTCGACTCGGTCGTTCCCTGCGGCGAACGACCTTCGCTCAGGGCAGGCTCCCGGGCGGACGCGCCTTCGGCGCCAGGACAATAACCAGTAGATTCTGCGTTTATTGGGCGAACGACGGTCGCCCAGGACAGACTCAGATAACAAGCCTTTGCGCATCGATCAGGTTCGCGGGCCCCTTGCACCTGGCGACGTTCCAGCAGCATCCTTAGAAAGAAGACTTATGGCTACGATTACGGAACCCGTTACTTTGCCGCAGTTGTCGAATGATGAGATTGCGCGATATTCGCGCCACCTGCTGTTGCCGGAAGTGGGCGTGGAGGGGCAGCAGAAGCTGAAGGCGGCGAAAGTTCTGTGCGTCGGGACAGGCGGGCTGGGCTCGCCGCTGGCGCTCTACCTGGCGGCTGCGGGGATTGGGACGCTGGGGCTGGTGGATTTCGACGTCGTCGATTCGAGCAACCTGCAGCGGCAGATCATTCACAGCACGAAGGACGTGGGCAGGCCGAAGATTGACTCGGCCGCGGAAAAGCTGCTGGCGCTGAATCCGTTCATGACGGTGGTGAAGCATGAAACGATGCTGACCAGCCAGAATGCGCTGGAGATTATTCGCGACTACGACGTGGTGGCTGACGGGACGGACAATTTTCCGACGCGGTATCTGGTGAACGACGCGTGCGTACTGACGGGCAAGCCGAATGCCTACGGATCGATCTTCCGGTTCGAGGGGCAGGCCAGCGTGTTTGCGACGGAAGAGGGGCCCTGTTACCGCTGCCTTTATCCGGAGCCGCCGCCGCCGGGACTGGTGCCCTCGTGCGCGGAGGGCGGGGTGCTGGGAATCTTGCCTGGGCTGGTGGGGGTGATTCAGGCGACAGAAGTGATTAAACTAATTCTCGGCAAAGGGGAGCCGCTGATCGGGCGGCTTCTGCTGGTGAACGCGCTCGACATGAAGTTTCGAGAGCTGAAGCTGCGGAAGAACCCCGAGTGCCCCGTCTGCGGAAAGAATCCGACGGTGACGAAGCTGATTGATTATCAGCAATTCTGCGGCATTATTCCGGAGGCAAAGATGGCGGCGGAGAAAAACGGTATCCCGCAAATGAGCGTGGCGGAGCTGAAGCAGCGGCGGGACGCGGGCGAGGAAGTTTTCGTTCTCGATGTGCGAGAGCCTTTCGAATATCAGATTGCTCAGATTGGCGGGCACCTGATTCCGCTGGGTGAGCTGCCGAACCGGTTAGGCGAGTTGAAGCCGGATCAGGAAATTGTGGTGCAGTGCAAGTCAGGCGGGAGGAGCCAGAGGGCGGCTGAATTCCTTGCGAACAACGGTTTCACCAACGTGCACAACCTGGCGGGCGGGATCACAGCGTGGGCGAACGAGATTGACCCGACGGTGGCGAAGTATTGATGGAAATCAGAGTTTAGAGTTTAGGGATTGGAGTTTAGAGAGATTCGGGGGCTCAAGCCCCCTTTTTCTTTTGTGGGTTGATGGCACGACTGAAGGTGTTCCCCTTCACTTGTCGTTTGCGAAGCCGAGAATTGTGGGGTGGGATGGTTTTCCCTGCCGGTGGTGAATCGGAGTCATCGGACCTTAAGCGTTGCCATTGTCAATAACACTTTTCGTCCGTCTGGCTGTGAATAACGTGGCCTTGGCCGGGCCCCGGGCGGCTGCGTATACTCCGTTTGTCCGGCAATGCTGATCAATTTCTGATTCCCCGCCCAGGATTTTCCGCGTCGCCGGCGACCGTCGTCGGGGGCCATGATGGATTTACTTGCTCTGCGTCTGCTTTTCATCCTTATTTTTACGGTAGCCTGCTGGTTCTTTCGGCCATTTGGGATCAACCCATGGACGGCCGGCGGTTTCGGCGCCATTGCGTCCGGACTGATCATCCTCTTTGAGCTGCGGGTGCGCGCGCTGAGCCTGCGGCGGCTGTTCGGAGCGGTGATTGGCAGCCTGCTGGGCATCACGGGCGCTTTTCTGTTTTCGCTGGTGCTTGGCAACAGCCTGCCGGACGGGCGGATGCGCAGTCTTCTGCAGATTGGCGTATTGCTGTTGATGACGTACATCGGCCTGGTGGTAGGCGCAAACAAGGGCGACCTGCTGAACCTGGCGGCGCTGGGCGGCCTGTTTGTGGGTGAGCGCGCGGCTAAGCGCAATACGAAAATTCTGGATACGAGCGCGATCATCGACGGACGCATTGGGGACATTGCGGAAACCGGCTTTCTGGAAGGCGTGCTGATCGTTCCCGAATTTGTCTTACGCGAACTACAAATGGTGGCTGATTCGTCCGATTCGTCGAAGCGGCAACGCGGACGGCGCGGGCTGGATGTGCTGCAGCGGATGCGTGGCAATGCGCAGATCACCGTGCAGATTGTGAATGAGGACTTCCCACAGGTCCGCGAAGTGGATCTGAAGCTGATCGAACTGGCAAAGCAGATGGAAGCAAAGATCGTAACCAACGATTTCAACCTGAACAAGGTCGCGCAGGTGCGTGGCGTGCAGGTGCTGAACATCAACGATCTGGCCAATTCGTTGCGGCCGGTTGTGCTACCGGGCGAGAAGATGCGGGTCGTGATCATGAAAGAAGGCAAGGAGTTCGACCAGGGCGTGGGCTATCTGGACGATGGGACGATGGTGGTGGTGGATCACGCGCGGCGGCTGATAGGGCGGTCGGTGGAGATCTGCGTCACGTCGGTGCTGCAGACCGCGTCCGGGAAGATGATTTTCGGGCGGCTGGACGATGGATCGCGGCCGGAGGCGATGCGGGCTACGGTGGATTCGCCGAACGGGGAGGCTGCGGGAAGCGGCCAGGCCGCGGGGCGGTGACATTACGCAACTCTTACATTCGAAAAGCGGCAGTTACTCTTAAGGTAAGAATGGAGACCTGCTGCTGATGGCTACATTCACTGAGATTCCTGCCGAAACGGCGCGCGCCGACTCTGAACTGCTGGAGCAGACGCGCTCCACCACCCTGAACTGGATTTTCGTGGTGACGCTGACGGTGTTTCATGCGGGGGCGATCGCTGCGTTTTTCTTTTTCAGCTGGGGGGCGCTGGCGGTTTCCCTCGTGCTCTGGGTGCTGGGGCAGAATGTCGGCATTGCGATGAGCTATCACCGGCTGCTGACGCATCGCGGGTATATCACCCCGAAGTGGGTGGAGTACGCGATGGCGTTGTGCGCGACGCTGGCACTGCAGGGGGGGCCGATCTACTGGGTTGCGGTCCATCGGATGCATCACCAGCTGACGGACCGGCCGGGGGATCCGCATTCCCCGCGCGACGGGAAGTGGTGGTCACACATGGGCTGGATCCTGCATGGATCTTTGCGGAACCGAAACCCGCTGCTGACGCGGTATGTGCCCGACCTGGCGACCGATCCGTTTTACGTTTGGCTGAGCCGTTGGCACTGGGTACCGGTAACGGTGCTGGGCATCGGAATGTTCTTCATCGGGGGATGGTCGTGGCTGCTGTGGGGAACGTTCCTGCGGATCACTTTGGGGCTGCATGCGACCTGGCTGGTGAATTCCGCGACCCACATGTGGGGCGGGCGGCGGTTCGAGACGCGGGACGACTCACGGAATAACTGGTGGGTGGCGATGATCACGGGCGGCGAGGGATGGCACAACAACCATCACGCGCATCCGGTCTCGGCGAGCCATGGCATGGCGTGGTATGAGCTGGACTTCAATTACTGGGGCATTCGGCTGCTGGGTTTTCTGGGTCTGGCGAAGAAGATCAAGGTGCAAAACGCGACCGGGGGACCGGCGCGCGTTCTGCACCCGTAAGCTTACGCATTTGCGGGGAGCGGCCGGTTCTCAGAACGGGTGAGTCTGGTGCTCGGAGGCGCCCATCCGGGACCCCGGGTCGCCGACAAAGTACTGGGTCTGCGCCACAAACTCTTCCCATTGAGCGCGCCCGCGAGCGATGGTGTCGCGCCTGCGGTCAGCGTGCTCGTTCACCTGCTCTTTGCTGTTGTCGACGAGGGCAGCCGCCTGCTGCTGGCTCTTGTCGACCAGGGCGCTGACCTTTTCCGCGGCCTGGCGGGTGCGATCGACGCACTCGTTTACCTGATCCTTGCTCATATCGACGAGGGCGCTGACCTCTTCCGCTGCCTGGCGGATGCGATCCACGTACTTGTTAACCTGATCTCTGCTCTTATCGAAGAGGGCAGTCACCTGCTCTCTGCTGATGTCGACGAGGGCGCTGATCTGTTCCGCGGCCTGGCGGCTGCGATCAGCGTACTGATTGATCTGCTGCCTGCTCTGGTCGACGAGGGAGGTGACCTCTTCGGCGGCCTGGCGGGTGCGATCCACGTGCTGGTTGACCTGCTGCTTGCTGTCGTCGACGAGGGCGGCAACCTGCTGCCTGCTCTGGTCGACCATGGTGGTGACCTCTTCGGCGGCAAGGCGGGTGCGATCGACGTAGTCGCCGACCTGCTGCTTGCTGTTATCGACGAGAGCGGCAACCTGCTGCCTGCTCTGGTCGACCATGGTGGTGACTTCTTCGGCGGCAAGGCGGGTGCGATCGACGTGCTGGTTGACCTGCTGTTTGCTGTCGTCGACGAGAGCGGCAACCTGCTGCCTGCTCTGGTCGACCATGGTGGTGACTTCTTCGGCGGCAAGGCGGGTGCGATCGACGTACTCGCCGACCTGTTGCTTGCTGTTATCGACGAGGGCGGCAACCTGCTGCCTGCTCTGATCGACGAGGGAGGTGACCTCTTCGGCGGCCTGGCGGGTACGATCCACGTGCTGGTTAACCTGCTGCTTGCTGTCGTCGACGAGGGCGGCGACCTGCACTCTGCTCTGGTCGACGAGGGAAGAGACCTGTTCCGCGGCGTGGCGGCTGCGGTCGACGTGCTGGTTCACCTGCTGCTTGCTGTTGTCGACGAGGGCGGCTACCTGTTGCCTGCTCTGGTCGACCATGGTGCTAACCTCTTCCGCGGCGTGGCGGCTGCGAGTCACGTACTCGTTCACCTGAGCCTTACCCTGGTCGACGAGGGCAGCTACCTGCTGTCTGCTCTGGGTGACAATCGCGCTGATCTCGTCAGCGGCCTGGCGGGTTCGTGCACGCAGAAACTCGGAGTCCTGGCGGGCGCCATTGGCAGTTTCCTCACGCCGTGCACGGCCCAGTTTTGGGGCACAAACAATTCCAGCCACAGCGCCGGCGCCTAATCCGGCGAAAACCCATGCCAATCCGATTCCTTTATTTTCCTGTGCCATCGCGAGAGTTCTCCTTCTGGAGCTTTTGAGGCGGGCCGCCCGAACGTCCGCCTGGAATTCAGGTCATCCGATCCATTCCCAATCGACCATCCGCCGCCAACTTCGAGGGGTGAAAGATTTACCGTTCACCAGATTGGAGGAATGAACCTTGGTAAATCATTTTCAATGACTGCGGCGTATTGTGAGCTACAACTAGCCAGAGCTGCGCGTGACACTTTCGTTGCAGTGGGCGGGTTGGAAGGCACCCCCCTTGCCAGCGGGATGTCCGTGGGCATCGCTGATAGACTCGCGGGAATGATCCTGAAGAAAGCCGTCGGCCTTGCGCTTCTGCCGCTGCTGCTGTCTCTCGCGTATGCACAGAACACTCCGCAGCATCTCTTTTTTCACGTGACGCTCGATCCTGGCATGCAGACCGCGTCGGGGCGGTTACTGATTTTTCTGGAGCCGGGCGCGGACGGATCGCAGGACACGATGAGCCAGTTCAGGCCTTCCGCGACGTCGGTGGCGGCGAAAGATGTGGCGGGATGGAAGCCCGGCACGACGGTGGACGTAGACGTAGACGATTTGGCGTTTCCTGGGCCATTTTCTTCGCTGAAGCCGGGAACCTATCGGGCGCACGCGGTGCTGGACGCGGGGCACACCTATGTTTATGCGGGTCCAGCTGCGGGGGATGTGGAGAGCGCGGTGGTTCCGCTGACGGACTGGACGCCGGGCGCGGGGAGCGAGCCCGCGCTGGTGCTGAACCATGTCGATGAGGCGCGGGCACCGCGGCCGTTGCCGTTGAAGCCGGAAGAACTGGCGGCGGCGGAGAAGGCAACGACGCTGGTGGACTTCGTGAGTCCGGCGCTGACGGCATTTTCGGGGCGCGAGATGCATATTCGCGGCTGGGTGGTGCTGCCGCCGGGATATGCGGAGCACCCGCAGGAGCATTATCCGACGGTCTACTGGACGCACGGCTTCGGCGGTACGCTGCCGGGCATTCGCCCGACGGCATTGCAGATTGCGAACCGCATGGAGGCGGGGAAGATGCCGCCGATGATCTGGATTTGTCTGGATGAATCGCTGGCGACGGGCACGCATGAATTTGCGGACTCGGTGAACAACGGGCCGTGGGGGCGGGCGCTGACCGCGGAGTTTATTCCATGGGTCGAAGGCAAGTATCGGATGGATGCAAAGGCGTCGGGGCGGTTTTTGCAGGGGCATTCGTCGGGTGGATGGGCGACGCTGCAGCTGGAGGTGAATTATCCGACGATTTTTGGGGGGACGTGGTCGACGTCGCCGGATCCGAGCGATTTTCACGACTTCAGCGAGATTGATTTGTACGCGCCGCACGCGAATGTCTATCGCCGGCCGGATGGAACGGCGTGGCCGATTGTGCGGGATCACCAGCAAGTGATGGCGACATTTGAGGAGTTTGCGAAGCAGGAGAAGGTGCTGGGGACCTATGGCGGCCAGGTGGGTTCGTTCGAGTGGGTATTTTCGCCGCGTGGCGCGGATGGGCGACCGCTGCCGATGTTCAATCGCGAGACGGGCGATGTGGATCCTGCGGTGGTGGCCTACTGGCACGACCATTACGACCTGGCGCACCTGACGGAGGCGAACTGGGCTACGCGCGGGCGCGACCTGAAGGGGAAGATTCACCTGGTGGTGGGGACGGCGGACACGTTTTATCTGGACGGGGCGGCGCACAGGTTCGAGGCGGTGCTGAACAAGCTGGGAGGGGATCCACACTTCACGTATCGCGACAATCGCACGCACTTTGATTTGTATGAGGAGAACGGCGATCGGATGGCGATGATGGACGAGATTGCGGAGCAGATGTATGCGTTGGCGCGGCCGGGGGCGCACTGGACGCGGCCCGCGGGGAGCCCGGCGGCAATTCTGCATCCGTAGAGGAAAGATGAAACGGCCAGCGGGAGTGACGGTGGTTGCGGTGCTGCAATTGGCTGCGGCGGCGATCGGCTTCATCGTGAGCTTTTCGCTGTTTGTGCCGGGTACGGCGGTAGACCGGATATGGAAGCTCAATCCGGGGGTCCATGCGGCGTTTGCGGATCATGCGGTCGAGGTGGCGCCGATGCTCGCGCTGGTGGGACTGCTGTCAGCGATCAGTGGGGTGGGTTTGTTGCGCGGGTATTTGTGGGCGTGGCTGCTTTCGGTGGCGTTGTTCGGGATCAACGCGCTGGGAGACGTGGTGAGCCTGCTGATGGTGCGGGACTGGTTCCAGGGCATTGCGGGCATTGTGGTCGACGCGGCCTTTCTCTACCAGTTGCTGCACGCGAGCGCGCGGGAATTCTTCTTGAAGCGGCGATAGCTACTGTTGTGCGGCCCAGGTTGTGAGTTGCTGCGGGCTGTTGATTTCTTTGGTGATCATGCGCTCGATGATGTCGTGCATGGCGAGCAGCGGAACCGGGTGGCTGACGTCCGCTGGGGACGATTCGTCGGGGAAGCGGACCATGAGGGTCGGGCGTGGATCGAATTGCCCTTGCCGCGAGGCTGCTTCATCTTCTTTTGTCCAGCCAAAGCCGTGACGCCAGATGCCAACGCGCCAGCTGTGATCCGAAGAAATGACGAGCGTCGTCTGATGAGCAGACGGAGTTTCTCCGAGAGCCGAGACGAGGTCGGCGAGTGAGCGGTCGGCGAGGGCGAGATTATCGATATAGCTGCCGCCTATGAGGACGCGACCCGTTTTGCGATCGTAAAAGCCGGGCGGGTGGGGCAGGTAGAGATGCACGAAGGCCAGATCGATGGCGTCGTTGGTGACGAGTTGCCGCGCTGAGGTCATCATGCTCGCAAAGACCTCGGCTTCGCTGGGGGCGGGCTCGTAGGGCTGGTGCAGGGTGCGCGCGAGGGCCGCGTGACCGGGCGCGATAAAGTTGCCCCACGTGGATTTGTCGCGGGATAGATGCTCGCCGAAGACGATGAGGCGCATCGTGCAGGAATCGAGCTGATTGGGGAGCATGCGGCAATAAGGGTTGTAGTCGCCGGAGATGCCGGTGGTCCAGCCCTGGCGGCGCGCGTCGGCGAAGAGGGTGGCGTTTTCATCGAAGGCCTGCCACGGAGCGCCTTTCGCGGATTGATAGCGGAGGGCGCCGGCCTCGGTGCTGCGGGCATCGACGATGGGCTTGCCGAGGAACAGCGAGGGGATGATGCGCTCGGTGAAGTAGCCGTCGGGCTCCATCGCAGAGAAGGTGACGCTTTGGGTGCGGAGGCGATCGAAGTTGGGGAGGTCGAGCCCAGGCCAGCGGTGATCGAAGAGCTGGTCATAGGAAAGCTCGTCGAAGAGCAGCCAGACGATGCGGGGATGGGGGGCGGCTGCGGGGGGAACGGGTTTTTGAAACTCCGCCTGATCGTGGGGCTGATGGGCGAACCCGGCCATGACGAGCATGGGGAGGGCCCAGAAGATGCAGAAGCCGAAGAGCAGAGCGACGAAGCGGAGTCCGCGAACGGCGATGAGGTAGGTGCGGGGCGTGAGGAGCCAGATCAGGAGCAGGATGCCGGCGGTAAGAGCAAAGGCGCGGCCTGCGGAGAGCTCCTGCCAGGAGAGGAGCTGCGCGAGGATCAGGCCGGCGATGAGGCGGGAGGCGAGCAGGCCGAGCCACAGAGCCCAGAGCAGGGTGCGAAAGGTGCGGCGCTGTGAGTTGTTCGTCCCGGTGAGGCGTTCGATGGCGCGCAGGGCGAGCACGGCGAGGAGCCAGAGGACGAGCACGTCGAGGACGAGGACGCGGACGACAGCGGTTATAGGTAACAGCCGATGATACAAATCCAGGTGAGTAGGGGAGAGCTGGTTCCAAATGAGGCCGGGGGCAAGGAGCAGAGATGCACCGGCGGCTTCGAGCCAGGCGCGCGGCCATGACGTGCCGGGTTGACTGGAGGCCGACTCGCGCAATCTCCGCTACCTGGCCTGCAGAAGAAACAGGACGCGGCCATTGGGCAGCTCTTCACGGAGCACGACGGTGAAGTGGTTGGAGGCAGTCTGCGTGAAGGCGGTTTCGTCGAGGTGGGCGTAGAGCGCTTCGCGGCCGCGCAGCAGGTCGACAAAGCGAGGATCGCGGGCGGGAATCCATTCCACGATCGCCCAGCTGGTGGTGAGCTCGCGAAGCAGGGCGATGATCTCGGGAAGCGGGATCTGCTCAGAGAGGAGGAGATGGTGGATCAGGCCGAGCATCATGACGCAGTCGAAGCGGCTGCGGGAGCGGTCGAGCAGGGCGAGGCTCTCGGCATTGCGCCAACCCACAGCGGGCGTGGGGCGGGCGGGATTCGCGATCAGGGTTGCGATGTTGAGGTTGTGCTGACGCGCTTCACGCCAATTCTGTTGGGTGGCGGGCAAGTCGGTATCCCAGGCGACGACTTCGGCGTGGGCCTCGGCTGCGAGGCGGGAATAGACACCGCTGTTGGCGCCAAGGTCGAGAACGGTTCGTGGTACCGCGGCGGCGAGGGCATCGCGGACGAAGCGGCGCTTCTGCATCTGGTCCTGGGCGGCATAGTGATCGGCTGATTGTGAGTAGCCGCTCCAGCGCGAGGCGTGATGCCGGGACGAAAGGGTGTGCTCGATGTGCCGCAGATGTTTGCGCAGGCCGGTGAGGTTGCGGCGCACAACGGAGAGGGCCACGGCGGGATTCTGTTTCACCTTCGTGTTCTGCGCGCTCTTTTTGCCGCTGGTTTCGAGCATGAGAGGAAGGGTGACGAGGGACCGGAAGGGTTCGCGCCAGCGCTGCCAGCGGCTGAGGTGAGGAGCCAGGTCGGCGGGCTCGTAGCCGTCGCGTTTCTGGATGGCGGCGGTCAGAGGCCAGCCCAAAGCCTGATACGCGGCGAGGGGCAGCAGAAAGGTGCGTACAAATTGTCCATAGGCGAGCCACAGCGGGCTTTCGGGATCCCGCTGGTCGATGGAGAGGACGTCGACGAGGACGGGGTGCGGGCCACGGAAGAGAATGTTGAGCGGGGTTGCGTCTTTGAGAATCAGGCCCTTGTCGAGGAGACCCTCACAGAGGTCGAGAGTGAGGTCGGCGGCGGCGATCCAGGCGCTCGGGATCCACTCCCACGGATAGGAAGGGAAGAAGACGCGGGGATGTTCGAGGGTGGAGGTGCCATCCTGCTGGGAAAGGAAGCGCGTTTCGATGAGGCTGCCCTGGGCGACCCACTCCTGCGCGGTTGGCGATTGCAGGAACTGAAGAGCCGGCTGAGCGAATTCGGTGCGGACCACGCGCAGGACGCGATCGCCGACGATGCGTACAGAGCCTGCGGGATCGCGAAAAGTCTCGAGCGTGAGCTCGGCAGCCGCCATCACTCACTCGCTTCTGCTTCGGCGCTCTTTTCTGTTTCGGGGTTTTCGTTATTGGAGGATAGGCGGAAGAGACGTCGAAGTTTGGAGCGCAGGATGAAAAGGGCACCGGCGAGCATGGAACCGCCGACCTGAACAGCGAGCAGACCCGAGCCTGGATCGACGTAGCCGTATGCTGGTTTGGCTAGTGCAGCAAGCAGTATTACCAGTTCAACGGACGCAAGTGCTACGAGGGCGGTGCGGCGAACCATATGCACAGGAGACCCTGCCTTCCTTGTCACAAAAAGAACAGTAAGTTTGAGTAGACGGCTTGGGGCCCAAAAAGTTGCGGGACGTGGAGCCGGATCCGATCTGTCGTCCTGCGACTGAAAGATGATACACAATTGGTAAACACGCTGTCTGGCCGGCCGGTGGCATGAGATGCAACCCGTGTGTTTGCGGTGACCTGGAGATTCGGGGTTTCGAGTGGGTCGAGTAAACCACTACAATGGGCTAGCCTTCCGAGACAAATCATTCCGAGACCCTATGACTGCGAATCTTGAATCGACTCTTACCGCGAATTTGCAAACAGCCGCACAACAGGCAGGCCTGGTCGTGCTTTCGATCGATGCCGGCACCGACTTTAATGGGCATCCAACGACGCGCTTCCGTCTGGCTGCGGATGCGGGAGCCCCGGCTGAACGGTCGCTGCTGCTGGAACTGAGCGACGCGTTCGATTTCAACAAGCCGGAACTGTTGCCGGAGATGACGACGCACCTGCGCGAGGCGGCCAGGCGGCTGCGGAATCCGCGGCCGGACGCGTATGTGACACTGGCGGGATTGCCGGTGAGCTTCAGCCATTTCCAGTGGCCGTTTCATCGGTCGACTTCAGGGGCAGACACGTACATTGTGCACGGAACGCTGCATCTGGAAGATGGGGCGCAATCGCCGCTGCATACGCTGGTTTCTGCAAGCATGACCGTGACGTTTGCGGAGATTGTTCCTGCGCCGGAGCAGCCGTATGCCGAGACATTTATTTACAACGCTGTGCGCAAGACCCTGGATCGCGGGCAGCTGGAGCTGCTAAAGAGCGGCAACCGGCAGCCGGTGCCGGTGACAACGCGCTACTACAGCCGCTGGCAGAAGAAATTTTTCTTTACCGACACAGACGATCACAGCCGGATGGATTTTCTGGCGCTCAAGGTTTATTGGCTGTCGGGAGTTCTGGGTGGCAATCAGCCGGTGTGGATTGCGGATCCGCGCGACGCGCAGTATCTGAACACCACGGTCGAAGAGCTCTTGCGGATGGCTGCCGAGGTGGCGGGAGAGGGATTGCTGACGCTTGATGGAGAATACGCCTCTGCCACACCGAAGCTGCTGGAGCGTGCCGACGAGTATCACGCGAAGCTGCAGGCGGCGCTGGCGGTGACGCGGCCGACGTTCAATGAGGAGATGCGGGCTGGCCACACGAATATGTAAGAGTGCCTGGTTGCTCGCGTGTGTCTGCCGTTCCGCCAGCTACTCGTAGCGCAATGCGGTTTGCGGATCGATTTTGGTGGCCCGCTCGGCGGGAATCCAGCAGGCGAGCATCCCGATGAAGGCAAGAAAGACCGGGACCAGCGTGAAGGTGACGAGGTCGTGCGGCTGGACTCCGTAAAGGAAGGCGGTTGAGAACCGGGCCGCCAGCCACGCCGCAGGCCAGCCGAGAGCCAGCGCGACGAGCGTGAGCACGATTCCCTGGCGGAGGATGAGGGTTCGCACGGCGGCGAGCTGGGCGCCGAGTGCGATGCGGATGCCGATTTCGCGGGTGCGGCGGCTGACCGAATAGCTCATCACACCGAAGAGGCCGGTGGCGGCCAGCACGATTCCGATGCAACCGAAGATTCCGAAGAGCGTGCCGGCGAGGCGCGGCAGGAAGAGCGCGCTGCGGAGATGGTCTTCGATGGTTTCGACGTTGTAGACGGCCATAGCGGGATCGAGCGTGTGAATGGCTTCGCGGACCGCGCTGGTGGTGGCGGCGATGTCTCCGTCTGAGCGCACGATGAGCGTGTATCCAAGAAAAGAGGGATCGCTGCCGGTGTTTTGCGGGAGCAAGCGAAAGAGGACGGGACGGGTGTCTTCGCCGAGGGTGCGCGATTTGATGTTTCCGACGACGCCGATGATTTCGTAGGTGGCGCCGCCTCCGGTGATGCGCTGGCCGATGGGATTCTCGTTGGGGAAGAGGCGCTCGACAAGGGAGCGGCTGACGATAGCGACTTTAGGCGCGTTGGCGGCTTCATGGGAAAAGTCGCGGCCGGCGAAGAAGGGAATGCCGAGCGTCTGAAAATAGCCGGGGCCGGCCATGAATTCGTCGACGATGGGCGCTTCTTTGCTTTCTTTGCGACCCTCGACGATGAAACCGTCGCTGCGATTGCCTCCTGCGAGAGGGACGGAGTCAGTGACGGCAGCGGAACGCACGCCAGGCAAAGCGGCGACACGTTCCTGGAGCTGAGCCAGGAATCGATTGGTTTGATCCGCAGAGTAGCCGTGGACGCGTGGGTCGACAGAGACCATGAGCACGCCGTGCGAGCGGAAGCCGATGTCGATGCCGGTGGCGCGCTGCAGGCTGCGCAGAAAGAGGCCGATGGCGCAGAGCAGGACGATGGACATAGCCATTTGCGCGACGACCAGAACGTTGCGCAATGTGAAGCGGCGGCCGGGGCGCGCGAGCGCGTCTTCGCCGCGGAGAGCACTGACGAGGATGGGACGTGAGGCGATCCACGCGGGGATGAGTCCGCAGAGGATGCCGGCGGCGACGCTGAGAGCGAAGGTGTAGAGGATCACGCGCCAGTCGAGAGTGAGGGTGAGGTCGAGCGGAATGGGGGCGGGCACGTGGAAGGCGCCGAGGGCGGAGGTGGCCCAGAGGGCGAGAAGGCTGCCGATGACGCCACCGCCGACGGCGAGAATGACGCTCTCGAGGAGCATTTGGCGAAGGAGCTGGCCGCGGGTGGCGCCGAGCGAGATGCGTACGGCCATCTCACGCTGGCGGGTTGCGGCCTGCGCGAGCAGTAGATTTGAAACATTGGCGCAGGCGATGGCGAGCACCAGCAGGACGACGACGAGCAGCGCCCCGAGGAAGACGAGGAAGGTTTCCTTGTCGCGCGGAGGGAGGGAGCCCGCCTGCTCGAAGCGAAAGCCGTTGCCTTTGTCGGTCGCCGGATAGGCGGTGGCTAAGTTTTTCGCGAGGGTGGCGAGTTCGGCGTTGGCCTGTGCCTCGGTGACGCCGGGCTTGAGGCGGGCGATGACGTCAAGCCAGTGGCTGGAGCGGGAATCGCGACTGGGGAGGTTGGGGGCAAACTGTTCGACGTTGCCGAGAGGAATCCAGAACTGGGGATCGAGGATGAGCTCGAGGCCGTGATAGCCGGGAGGCGCGACTCCGATGACGGTGAAGGGCTTGCCGGAAAGCGTGACCGGCTTGCCGACGATGGCCGGATCACCGGAGAAACGGCGCTGCCAGAGCCGATAGCCTAGAACGACGACGGACTGCTTTTCTTCATCGGACCGAAAGCCGCGGCCGAGAGCCATGTGCATCTGGGTGACATCGAAGTAGTTCGCCGTGGCGGATTGGCCCCAGACGCGCTCGGGTTCGCCGGAGCCGCCGATGGAGGCGGGCAGAAGCTCATCGTAGGCGGCTACGCCGGAGAAGGACTTTGCCTTGTCGCGGACATCGGTGTAGGTGGGCCAGGGAAAATTGTTGCAGCACTGATCGCCGTCGTGCGTTGTGTGCAGGGTCATCAGCGTACCGGGATCGCCGACGGGCGCGGGTCTGAGGACGAAGCGGCTGACCATGGAGAAGATGGTGGAGTTGGCGGCGATGCCCAGGCCAATGGAGATTATGACGGTGAAGACGAGGGCAGGGGATTTCGAGATACGCCGGAAGGTGTAGGCGAGGTCCTGACGCAGAGCGGCCATGGATTCTCCAGTGACTGTTGAGTACGGGCGCGGAGGACGGGCGGTTCCGCGTCTGGTCACACTTTTGCGCAGAGGAGGTGGCCGGATCTTCCGCTGGGCCGCGAAGGGTCGGGCCGTTCGCCGAACCAGCGAAGGCGAATCGCTGCGCCGTCCAGGTCTTCCATTTCGGTGAAGCCGAGGGCGCGTAAATCGGCAGCGAGGTGGGCGGGATCGAAGAAGAGGCGGAAGGGTTCACCGGCACGGGCCACGCGCTCGGCAAGATGATCGAAGGCGCGCTGCTCGGCTTCGCCCATGAGCTCGCGCGGAATGGTGTAGTCGAAGACCACGCCGCTGTGTTGAGGGAGGCCGGCGATGAAGGTGAGGGTGGCGAAGGCGGCAACTCGAGTGAGGTAGGGGACGACGCCGAGCCAGGCGAAGAAGGCCGGTTCGTCGGAGCGAAATCCTGCGGCGGCGAGGCCGTGCGCGAGGGTATCGCGTTCGAAATCGATGGGCGCAAAGCTCATGGAGCCGGGAATGTCGATGCCTGCATGCTGGAGCCGCGCCCGCTTCCACGCCTGGGTATCGGGATGGTCGACTTCGAAGACGCGGAGATCGGCAAATGGATTGCGATAGGCAAAGGTATCGAGGCCGGCGCCCAGAACGACATACTGGCGAACTCCCTGCTGGACGGCGCGAGCCAGCTCTTCTTCCGCAAAGCGGCTGCGGATGGCGAGGAAGATGCGCAGTCCACGGCCCCAGGGATTTTGGTTTCCTTCGTCGGCTTCGGCAGGGATGCGGGCGGCGGCCTCTTCGCTGAGGATCCTGGCGGCGAGCGGATCCTCGAAGATGAGGGGACGGTCGTAGAGCTGGTGGGCAGCGCGGCGGACGGCGACGCGCTCGGCTGTTCCGCTGCGGCGGCCTTCAATCATGCGCCGGTGTCCTTCAATTCAGGGCTGGGCGTAGTAGCCATTATTGGTGCGGATTTTGAGGCCTGGCTTGTTGATCTTTACTTCGACGTCGTGCCAGGCATTGGGGGCATCGGCTCGTTGCGGATCGAAGGACAGCGTATACCAGGCGGTTGTATCGGCTGCACACTTTACCACTTCGCCGGAAATGTCGTTGCTGCCGTATAAGACCTGGCCTCCGCTGTGCATAGCGAACACCTGGAGCGCAAGCGCGCCCGGATCCGCTTTGGTGGGTTTGGTGACGGGCTTGACGAAGTCCTCCCACAGGAAGTTGCGCGAGCTGGCGGCGTCAGTGGGACCGACGGGATCGACGGAGTCGATGGAGACTCCGGCCTCACGAAGCATGCCGGAGAGATTGACGATGGCGCTGAAGAGATTGCGTTGTTGCTGAGGGCCAATCATCACGTTGGGATTATCGAAGATGGGCCAGCCGGGTCCGATCCAGACGACGAGCTTGCGGCCGCCCACCTTTCCGAGATAATTTCCCAGGGAACTGAGGGCACGCAGGGAAATCTGCAGCCTTTCTTCGCCACCGTAGAATCCGGTCGAGCGGGGAATATCGTGCAGCTGTCCTTCCTTCTGGTGGAGGGCGTTAGCGAGCATCGTTCCGTCGCTCGAGAGCGGGGCGACCTGGTCGAGGCCGGTGTCGGTGAGCATCAGGATGCCGACGGGGATGGCCAGCTTTCCGCCACCGCTGCGAAGGTAGTTTTCAAGTTGGGTACGGACGACGCTGACAGTGCTGAAATTTGCATTCACGTCGTCGATGAGGATGACCATCGCCTCTGGATTGTTCTGCGGGTCGTCGATTGCATGCGCCTGGAAGGAGCGAATCGTTGCCGGCTGCTTGTTATCGAGAAGCGAGAAATCTTCCTGTTTGAGTCCGGAAACGGGGTGACCGGACTTGTCGGTGACGACGATGTTAAAGCTGACCGGACCCGCCGTGGGCGCTGGCGGTGGTGTAGATACAGGAGGGACATCGAGAGGTTTTTGGGCCAGCGCAGTCGCTCCGCAGCACACGAAAACCACACAGAACCTGACGAACGGGGTCAGCATCGATGCCTCCTGAGTGTCCGGGTGCGAACCACTGCGGCAGCTATGGGCTTACACTGCCGTGCCGGGAAACCCTACTGCGGCGTGCCGCTCGGCGCTGCTGCCGCATTCGCGCCACTCTGTCCCGACTGCGGATTTTGAGTGGCCGGGGCCGTTGTTGTCTGCGGTTTCTGCGGCGCTGTTCCGCTTTGCGGCTGCGACGGCGGCTGCTGGGGAGTGGACGGCTGGGGAGTTGGTTTAGTCTCATTCGCCGCACCAGCTGCGGGCGGTGCCGCGGGCTTCTGCGGAGTGCCGGATTGAGCCGTGTCGCCTGGTGCCGGAGCGGTTTCTCCTTCGTGATACGCGGCGCGCGTGGAGCGATGGGGGACTTCGCCCGGCGGCGGAGGCAGTTTCTCCGCTGCGAGGGTGACCTGATTCACGACGGACGGATCGTCACGCAGCTTGAGGTACAGCTGGCCGCCTTCAGGATGCGGGACCGGAAGCACGTAGCCGGGAAATCCATCGGGCACGGAGACGGGATGAGCGAACTGCGCATCGCTGGCGACAGAGTCGACGAGGAACAGATTGGAGCCA
The DNA here is from genome assembly GCA_036490815.1 of Acidobacteriaceae bacterium. Classification (GTDB taxonomy): domain Bacteria; phylum Acidobacteriota; class Terriglobia; order Terriglobales; family Acidobacteriaceae; genus Palsa-343. Next base: position 18,010 of record DASXDF010000020.1, on the reverse strand, counting down.
CTGAGGCGGCATTCCTGATCGTCGCCCGGGGGGCACTTGAGGTCGTGCAGTTCCGGCAGGCGGACGAGGGTTGCCAAAGTTTGCCAGTCGCCGGAGGTGCCGTTATCGACGACGCGGAATTTGAGCGGACCGAATGCAGAACCGCCGAAGGCTTTCGCGGGATCGAGGGTCGCGAGCGCGACCTTTCCGTTCTCGAGGGTCATACCTCCGTTGTCGAGGCTGAGGGTGGTGGAGAACGCCTCATCTTCGGTAGCGACTTCAATCTGCTCGCCACGGCGGAAGGAAACCGGCGACTGCGCGCGGACGCTGAAGGTCAGCTTGGCATCCTGGGGCAGCTCATCCTGATTCGCGAGCTGGATGTTGCTGCCGGTGCTGGAAGCCGAAGCCTGGACACTCTTGCCGATGAGTTCGACTCCAGGACGAGGTGCGCCGACGGCGACGTCGACGGCCATGGCGCGGCCATCGGTGAGGGTGACCTGGGCCTTGCCGGATTCGCCCTGCCTGAGTTTCGCGGCGGCCTTGGCATCTTTGGCGACCATCGGCAACTCGTCGCTGCCCATGGTAGAGGTGATCTTTCCTGGAGCGAAGGCGACACCGTCCAGAGTCAGGTTCGCAACGTCCTGCAGGTTGCTGCCTTTGAGCAAGCCCTGGGCATCGCCGGCGTGGAGAGTGAAGCTATCCAGATGGCCGGCAACCGCGTATGCGCGCAAGGGAATGGTTTGCGCGGTGACCGTGCCGAATTGCTTGACTTCGAGCTGCAGCGCGCCTGGGTTCACTTCTTTCAGGGGCAGTTTGACTTCCACCTGGTCGGCGCCGGTCGCCTTCCAGTCGGCTTTTAATTCTTTTCCGGCAGAATCTTTGACAAGGATGGTGTCGACGCAGCTGGCGTCGTCGGTGGAAAGGTGGATCGTGTCTTCACGCCCGACGATCAGGGCCTCCCGGTCCGCCGCGGCGAGCTCCCAGTGCTGGGAGTGGGTATTTTCGAGGCGGAAGGTCGGGCCGTCATACTTCTCGAATCCCCAGTAGCCGTGGAGCGAGGCATCGATGGTGTTGCCAAAGTCGCTGGCGCTGAGGTCTTTCGCTTCGAGCTCAAGGCCGCCCTTTTCGGCGTCGGGCTTGACCACTTCGTCGACGCTCTTGCCCTCTTTGGTTTTGAGGCGGAGGGTCATCTCGTGGGTGTAGCCGGTGGAGAAGACCAGCGGGGCTCCATCGACAGCGAGTACGAGGGAATTTTTTTCAGCGCAGTAATTTTGCTTTGAATCGACGGGATGCAGGGGCGGAGGTTGTGCGGCTTCCACAGCCGGCAGGGCGGTAACGAGAACGGACTTAGGATTATGGAAGGAGGGCGGGGTGTTGAGCATGAGCGCGATGCGATCGCCCTGCTGCGTGGCCAGTGCCGGGATGTACTGATATTGCGCGGTATGGAAGGTGTCGAGGATGCGCGCGATGTCCATGACGGAGCCGATGTAGGGGCTATAGAAGCCGTAGTTGGCCTGGGGCGTATAGCTGAGCTGCATGGCGAGATCGCCTACGGCGCCCGCGGTGAGCGCTTCGACGATGGACATGCTGTGGCCATCGTTAAGGATCATCGCTTCCTGGCCCTGGGTGAGGCAGGAAGCCTGGAGGTCGGGCATGCGGTCGAGGCATTTGTCTTCGATCTTCATGCCGAGGCTGCGTGCCAGCAGCGGCGCAGCGTCTTTCAATTTCAAAGGGTCGGTGGCACTGATCCTGCGCACTGCGGCGAGGTAGGTATCGAGGCGGGAGCGATCGAGCATGGCCTGGTTGAGATCCTGCGAGGCGCGGACGAAGGACCCGGGCTTACCGCGGACTGCGCCGAGGAGGGTGCGGTAGTCGCCGCCGGTTTCCGGGGCGAGGAAAATGACGACCTGCTGCGCGCCATCGGGTACGGTGACGGTTAGCCCTTCATTGCCGGTTTTCTTGTTCCAGGTTTCCTGCCTGAAGAACCAGTTCTCGGGGGGCGGGTTAGTCGAGCCCCGGAGAAACGCAGCGACCATGAGGTAGTGGGCGGCCTGGCCCTCGGGCAAATCGGCTTTGATCCAGACACGGTCGCCGACGGCCAGGTTGGGCACCTGGGAGACGGGCAGGGTTTTGCCGGCGCGCGTGATTTTGACCTCAAGCCTGGGACCGGCCAAATCAAACGGCGCCGCGTCGGCCCACACTGAGGCCACCGCCGCGAGGGACACCGCTGCTGCGAGAACGGGACGAAACCATCGAATTGCCATATCAGTTAACATTCTAGGCCGCAATTGGGTCGAAAAGGCTGGAAAAATCCAGAGAGTATTTGCGACGCGGTTCGGGTTAAAAGATTGTTTTTAAAGGATTGTGGATCGTTACCACAGAGACCTACGCACCTTGCTGTCCAGCAATGCGACGGACCAGAGGCGCTACGTTTTATTTTCCAGCCGCGGGTCCGGGAAGCCTTCGCTGTCATCCTTGAGGCCTACGCCGCTCAGCTGCCGCCGGTGTGCTTCGGAGAGAAGGTACTCCAGGCGTTTTGCAGCTTGCGGGTAGGGCAGGCCTTTGGGGCGGACGTTGGAGATACAGTTGCGCTCGGCGTCGGTGCGTCCGATGCGGGGAGCCCAGGTGAGGTAGATGCCGAGGCTATCGGGAGAAGTGAGGCCGGGACGTTCTCCGATGAGGACGATGACGACCTGGGCGTGGAGGATCTGGCCGATTTCGTCGCCGAGCGCGACGCGGGCGTGATTTGCAACGATGATTCTGACGCTTTTCCAGTGATCGGCGAGGGGCGTGCCCGAGCCCGCGTGAAGTTGCCGCAGGAGCGGAAGGGCGTGGCGGGCGGCGGCGATGGCGGAGAGGCCATCGGCGATGACAAGGGCGATGGTGGGTGCGGTCGTTTGTTCTGACTGCGCTTGCAGACGCTGCCGGCTTGCGGGATCGAGGGCTCGGCCGAGGTCTGGCCGCAGGAGATACTCCATGCGGCTCAGGGCCTGGCTGGCGACAATCGTTGGAGCACCGAATCCGCCTTCGCGCAGATTGCGTGCCAGGGTTTCCGCGTCGAAGGTGGCGTGGACGGCGTCGCGCGCTCGCGCGTGGGCCAGGTCGAAATCGAGGAGGGCTCGGGTGGGCAGGCTGCCGCCGACGCGGCCAAGTCCGATACGCGCGGGAGTGAAGGTTCGCAGGCGGGCCCAGAGGTTCGGAGTGGGCTCGGGGTGCGGGCTTTCTTTCTTTATCTCAGCCACTCGCCGGCTCCGGTCAGCAACTTCTGTTCGGCTCCTGCGCCGAGCAAATTGCCGCGCTCATCGGCAATGCCCATCTGCTCGAGCCACGCTTCGAATTCGGGCGCGCGCCGGAGTTTGAGGACTGTGCGTGCGTAGAGCGCATCGTGGAACGAAGTGCTTTGGTAGTTGAGCATGACGTCGTCTGCGCCGGGGACGCCCATGATGAAATTGACGCCCGCGACGGCGAGCAGAGTCAGCAGTGTGTCCATGTCATTCTGATCGGCCTCAGCGTGATTGGTGTAGCAGACGTCGCAGCCCATGGGCAGGCCCAGCAGCTTGCCACAGAAATGATCTTCAAGCCCGGCACGGATGATCTGCTTGCCGTCGAGAAGATATTCCGGGCCGATGAAGCCGACGACGCTGTTGACGAGCAGCGGCTTGAAGTGGCGGGCCACGGCATAGGCGCGGGCTTCGCAGGTTTGCTGATCAACGCCGTGGTGGCCGCCGGCGGACAGGGAACTGCCCTGTCCTGTTTCGAAGTACATCACGTTGTCGCCGACGGTGCCGCGTCTGAGCTGGAGTGCGGCGGCGCGCGCTTCCGCGAGCAGCGCGAGGTTGACGCCGAAGCTGGTGTTGGTTTTTTCGGTTCCTCCGATGGACTGGAAGACGAGGTCGACGGGGGCGCCGTGTTCCATAGCGCGAAGTGTATTTGTAACATGCGCGAGCACACATGTTTGGGTGGGCGCATCGTAGCGCTCGCGGAAGGCGTTCATCCTATCGAGGAGACGCGTGACGGCCTGCAAACTGTCGGACGCGGGATTGACGCCGATGACCGCGTCGCCACAGCCGTAGAGCAGGCCTTCGAGCATGGAGGCGGCGATGCCGCGCACGTCGTCGGTAGGATGATTCGGCTGGAGCCGCACGGAGAGGCGACCGGGCAGGCCAAGGGTATTTCTGAAGCGCGTGACCACGCGGCATTTTTGCGCAGCGAGAATCAGATCCTGATTGCGCATCAATTTTGAAACGGCCGCGGCCATTTCGGGTGTGATCGCCGGCGCGGCGCGGGCCAGGGTTGCCGTGTCGGTTTCAGGAGAGAGCAGCCATTCACGGAATTCGCCGACGGTGAGCGCGCTGATGGGGGCGAAGGCTTGTGTGTCGTGCGTATCGACGATGAGACGCGTGACTTCGTCGGCCTCGTAGGGGATGAGCGGCTCTTCGGGAAAAGTACGCAGGGGAACTTCGGCGAGGGCTATGCGCGCGAGAGCGCGCTCCTCTTCGTTTTCGGCGGCGATGCCAGCGAGCGCGTCGCCCGATCGCGCTGGAGAGGCTTTGGCCAGCAGGGTTTTCAGATCGGCAAAGCTATGCGTGCGGCCTCTTACTGTAATCGCGTGCGCCATCTCTGACGGAGACTGTAGCATTGGTTTTTGTTTTCTCTGCGAATTTAAGCGTGGGTTAGAAGCATCCAAGTAAAGTTAGTTTGGGTGAGAGCGATGGACTCTGGCGTGAGGGCGGCGATTGCCGGCGGAATTGTGAGGGAGAGTCCAGGAACGGCGGGAGTATCGCCGGGGTACGCCGCCGTGGGGCTCTCAGATTGGTGGCGGCAGTTGGAGCGCGCGCCGCGATCGGTGCTGATGCTGGACTACGACGGGACCCTGGCGCCGTTTGTGCGCGAGCGCATGCAGGCCAGGATGTATCCCGGCGTGATGGAGCGGTTGTTCCGTATCGCGTTTGCGCCGCGCACGCGGCTGGTGGTGGTTTCGGGGAGGCCGGCGCGGGATTTTGCGGCGCTGATGCCGCCGGAACTGCACATCGAGATTTGGGGAAGCCACGGTTGCGAGCACATCACAGCGGACGGGCAATACTTCGCGACTCCGCTGAGCACGACGCAGCAGCGGTGCCTGGCGGAGCTCGAAAGTGAATTGGTGCGTCATGGGTTTGGGGCCGTCATCGAGAAGAAAACCGGCAGCCTCGCGATGCATACGCGGGCGCTGGGAGAATCGGATGCGGCGCGCGTCCGTGCTCTCGGGGAAAATTTCGATTGCTCGCTGCTCGCCGGCGGATCGGGTGAGCGCGGGTTGGAGCTGCTGCCGTTTGATGGCGGGATTGAGTTGCGCGGATCCGGTTGCAGCAAGGCGAGTGCGGTGGGGAGCATCCTTCACGACGAGCCGCGCGATGCGCCCGCTGCTTTCCTCGGCGATGACGTGACGGATGAGGAGGCCTTTGCAGCGCTTGCGAATCGGGGTGTTGAGGGCTCCGCTCTTCGCGTGCTGGTGCGCCCGGAGCCGCGGCCTTCCGCGGCGGATGTGTGGCTGACGCCACCGGAGGAATTACTGGCGTTTCTCGATCGATGGGTTGCGGCCGTCGGTGGTGAGGGAGGCGAGGTGCGGCGATGAAGGCGACTGCACACGCGCACAGCCGCGGCGCGGAACGCCGGCTGGTGGTGGTCTCGAATCGATTGCCGCTGACGTTCAAACGGGAAAACGGGGAGCTGCAGGCGGTGCCGTCGAGCGGCGGCCTGATTGGCGCGCTGGAGCCCATCGTGAAGCAGCACGGCGGTATCTGGGTAGGCAGCGCCGGCAGCGAGGACTCGCCGGAACTGCATCGCCAGCTGAAGGCCGCTGGGAGGGAACAACATTTTCGTTATGCGCCGATCATTCTTTCGCGCGAAGAAGAGGCCAATTACTACGAGGGTTTTTCCAACGAGGTTTTGTGGCCGCTGTTCCACGATCTGCAGTCGCGCGGGGTTTTCGATCCGGTGTACTGGGATTTCTACCGGCGTGTGAATCGCAAATTTGCCGATGCTGTTGAGGACATCGCGAGCGAGCGCGATCTGATCTGGGTGCATGACTACCAGCTGATGCAGGTGGGCCGCGCGATCCGCGAACGTCGACGGAATGCGTTTCTGTCGTTCTTTTTGCACATCCCGTTTCCCTCGCCAGACATTTTTGGGAAGCTGCCATGGCGGCGCGAGGTGCTGGAAGGATTGCTGGACTACGACTTCATCGGACTGCAGACGGCGCGCGATCAGCGCAACCTGGTGGCGAGCATTCGCACCTATCTCCCGGAAGCCAGGGTCTCGGGTCGAGGCGATCAGCGGATTGTTTCAACGAGCCGCGGGACTACCTGCATACGCGATATCCCGATCAGCATTGATTTTCGAGACTTTGCGAAGAGCGCTGCGGCGCCGGGGGTGACGGAGCGGGTTCGGGAGATTCGCAGCCAGGCGCCGGAGATGGAGATCGCGCTGGGGATCGATCGGCTGGATTACACCAAGGGTATTCCGGAACGTTTACGCGCGCTGCGTGCCTTCTTCCGGACCTATCCTCAGTTTCGCCGCAAGATCACTTTGATTCAGGTGGTGGTGCCGAGCCGGGAAAACATTCCTGGGTACCGCGATCTTCGTTCGGAAATTGAGGGGCTCGTGTCGAGCATTAATGGAGAATTCAGCGAGCCGGGCTGGACGCCGGTGCAGTATATGCATCGCTCTGTGCCACGAAACGAGTTGCTGGCGCTCTATCGCGTGGCGGGCATTGCGCTGATCACTCCGTTGAAAGACGGGATGAACCTGGTAGCGAAGGAATACTGCGCTGCGCACATTGAAAACGATGGGATGCTGATCCTGAGCGAATTTGCCGGCGCGATGCCGGAGCTGCATACGGGGGCGATTGAGGTGCATCCCTACGACGAGGTTGGCATCAGCAACGCGCTGAAGCTGGCGCTGGAGATGCCGGCGGAGGAGCGCCACCGGCGGATGCTGCGGATGCGGCGCACGATTCGCGAGAACGATATTCTTCGCTGGCGGGATCGCATCTTCGAACAGATGGAGCACGCGCGGCCACGGGTGAAGCTGGCGGCGTGAGGGTTGGCCCGATTTCTGCCGTTCCTTACTTCTTCGAGATGATGATGCGGAATTCGCCGCTGGCGTGCATGAGGCTCATGAGGTAGAGCATGCCGTCGTAGTAGCGGCTTTGCCCTGAGGGAATGTTTGAGTTCCACAACGCTTCGGTGAACTGGCGAACGCGCGTGCGGTCGGTAGCCGCGAGCCCGGCGACGGCATTGGTGCCCACCAGGCCTTCAGGATGCTCTTCGCGGGTGAGGTGCGGGGTCGATCCCTGGGGCTTGCCGTCGAGGGTGTAGACGGGCCCATAGGTATCGATGCCCTGCGACGCGAAGAATTTTTGAAGGTGGTCGCTGAGTGTCTGCTCGGCGGGAGCTTTGTGCCACCAGGACCAGTCGACGCTCCAGTTGCTCGCCGTACGCCAGGCGTCGTAGCCGAACTCGCCGGATTGCGAGAATCGATTGACCATCGCGGTTCCATCGAAATTGGCATAGTCGGGGACGAGGCCTGTTTCCGGGTTTGCGGTTTTGGGGAAGAAGGCGCGGCTGGCTTCCGCGGCTCGTGCCCAGAAGTCGCGATCATCAGCCGGACCCCAGCGCGCCCAGAGCTCATAAAACGCGGGCAGGTGATACGAGGGATCGGTAAAGGGATGCGGCATGACCTCGGGGACGAAGAGGATCATGGGCGGATCGAGGTTCACCTCGGGCCCGACGCTGTGCGGACCGCGTGGCCCGGGCGCAGTGATCACCGCGCGATGCACCATGGCGTGCAACAGCTTTTCCGCCTGAGCGCGGTAGTGGTAGATGCCTGTGCCGCCGGGCCAGCGATTGGCGGCGAAGAGGAGAGCCATGGCGAAGTACGATTCGCCGTCGGGCGCGGCGCCTTCGGAGTTGTGGGTGCCGTCGGTTTTGCAGGACCAGGCAAAGTATTCGTAGCTGGGTGCTTTGGGGTCGGCGATGTACATGTACGTCATCGCCCAGTTGAAGAGGGCGTCGAACTCACTTTTCTTGTTGAGTTCGACGGTGATCATCATGCCGTAGGACATGCCCTCGGTGCGAACATCGTGGTTGTTCCAGTCGGTGAGGTACATCAGAGGGCCATTGGCGTTCGACCCGGCGGCAAAGACGACGGACTGGGTTTGGGGATCGCCGTGGAAGAGCTGGTTATAGGCGGCGTCGATTTTGGCGCGGATTTCTTTCTCGGAGTGCCCGTCTTCTTTGAAAAGGTTGCGGTAGCGGCCGGTGGCATAAGCGCCGGTTCCGTCACTTAGAGTCGTTTGCGCCACGGCTGTACGGGCGCCGAAGCTGATGATGACAACCATAACCGCGACGCAGGTTTTGAACACGCAGGTTCCTCCGGTTCTTGTGAGCTCACCCCAGAGTAGCGTTTCAGTGAGCATCGCTGCACACTGTTAGGCGATGCGATTCCAGTTGATGACAGCTTTGTTTTTTGTGTCGTGGACGGCGTTGTGCCAGGACGTCCATGTGCGCGTTTCACCAGACGTGAAGACGGGGATCGAAGGCAAGACGGAATTTCCGACCATCCAGATGGCCCTCGATCATCATCCTTTCGCCGGTGCGAGTGGGCGGGTGTTCATTGAGATTGCGCCGGGTACCTATCACGAGCGGCTCAACGTTACCCAGAATCACGCGAACATCACGCTGCTGGGGATGGGAAAGTCTCCGGAAGACGTGGTGATTACGAACAGCCTGAATGCGAAAGAGGCGGGCGGCACATTTTTTACGGAGACGGTGGAGGTGAACGGCGCGGGCTTTGAAGCCGACAATGTGACGTTTGAGAATTCGGCAGGGAACACGGGGCAGGCTGTGGCCGCGGCGGTACGGTCGGATCGGGCGATCTTCAAGCATTGCCGGTTCCTCGGCCACCAGGACACGCTGTTTGCGGATTACGGGCGGCAATACTACGTCGACTCGTATATCGAAGGCGGAGTGGATTTTATTTTCGGCAACGCTGCTGCTGTGTTCGATCACTCGGAGATTCATGCCAACGGGCCAGGCTACCTGACGGCACAATCGCGGACGTCGGCGGAGCAGACGACCGGCTATGTGATTGTGAACAGCAAGGTGACGAGCGGGCCTGAGGTGGACGCGGGGGCGGATGGGAAGCTGCCGGGGATTTTTCTGGGGCGGCCATGGCGGCCGTATGCGCGCGTGATCTTTATGAACACAGAACTGCCGGCGGAAGTTCGGGCCGAGGGCTGGAACAACTGGGGCAAGACGGCGAACGAGAAGACGGCTTGGTTTGGGGAGTTCGGCAATACCGGTCCAGGGGCAAGTGGGGCGGGGAGGGTGCCGTGGGCTCATCGACTGACGGATGCGGATGCGAGACGATTCCGGCCGGAGGAGTTTCTGGCAGGGACGGACCGCTGGAATCCGGTGATTGAGGCGGCAAAATTACCGTAGCTCGACTAACAGTACCGATGTACCGTGGTACATTAGTTGTATGAAGCAGGCACATCCGAAATTCGAAGCTGTCGAAGTCGAGCGGGTTCAGACGGGCGTTCGCATCGAGAAGCGGCTTCTGAAGGTACTGAAGGCGGTTGCCGAGCTGAAAGACATGAGCCTCGGCGATCTGCTGGAGGGCATTGTGCTGCATGCCTTCGAGGGCAAAGCGCCGTTCACCGGGGAGACTCTGAAGGAAATCGAACAATTCAAAACGCTGTACGGGATGACGCTGCGCGCTGCCGACAGCCACCACCTGAAGGAGCGCTCATAATCGCAGTGCTGCTCGCGCTCGCATTGATTTTTTCGGTGTCCGGCACGTCGCAAACGGGGGATTCTATGCAGGCGTCACACTGTGCGCATAGCGAAAATACATTTCGTTTTGAAGTGGCGGCTCCGCTGGCGCGGGTGGCGCCGCTGTTCGGTCCTGAAGGGGAACGGTGTTGGGCGGGTAAGCATTGGGATCCGCATTTTGTTTACCCGCAACCAGGGAAGGATGTGGAAGGCGCGGTGTTCACGGTGGCGCACGGGAGCCACAACAGTATTTGGGTGAACACCGTGTTCGACCTTGACGGCGGCCGGATGCAATATGTCTCTGTCATTCCTGAGGCGCTGGTGAGCCTGATCGATGTTCGGCTGAAGGCGATCGACGGGGATCGCACGGCCGTGGAGGTGAGGTACGCGCGGACGGCGCTGTCGGCTGCGGCGAACGAGAATGTGGAGGCGATGGGCGCGCGGGATCGTGACAGCGGGCCGGAGTGGCGGCAGGGAATTGAGGGGTGTTTGGCGGGGAAGCCGGGGCCGTAATCGCGGAGCGCGGTTAGAAAAATCCGCAACACTTTTATGGCATCGTGGGTGCGCTGGCGCGCAGCATTTTGGCGGTCCAGGCTGCACCGGGGAGGCCTGAGGAGGCGAGGAGTTTTAGCTCCTTCTCGACGTGGTAGGCGACACGGCGAATAGTGGGCTGTTCGTCGTCGAGGAGCAGATACGAGGCGCGCGGATCGCCGTCGTAGGGCAGGCCGACACTGCCGGTGTTGATGACGAGCTTCGGCATTCCAGACAGATTGCGGATGAAGGGAATGTGGGTGTGGCCATACGCGACTATGGGCTCGCCGAGAGGCGAGTAGATTGTCTCCAGGTCGGCGTTGGTAGCGTCGGAGGCTGGCGCGTGCCAGCAACTGGCGGGGCTGGCGTGGATGGGAGCGAGGCCTGGAACGCAGTCTGGACGCTCGAGCGACAGCGGCAGATTGCGGAGCCAGGCCACACGTTCCTCACCAAGGACGGCGCGGGTGGCTGTGGCGATCTCGCGGACCGCGTCCCACAGGGCGGGTGGGGCTTTCGACTGGGCGGCAAATTCTTCGAGCGCTGCGGGGCGGAAGAGCATTTCGTCGGTGTTGCCGAAGACGCCGGGCCAACCGAGGTCGCGGATGCGGTCGAAGACTTCAACGGGACTGGAGCCGCCGTCGGCGATGTCACCTGCGTGCAGCACGAGGTCGGGGGATTGATTGCTGAGGTCGGCCAGGACCGCTTCGAGGGCGGTGCGGTTTCCGTGGAAGTCAGAAAGTACGGCGATGCGCATCGCGAGTGAACCTGCGGGATCAGACTATTTGGCGGGTTCGGCGGAGGCGGGTGCAGCTTCCTGCGGCGGAATGAGGGGAAGCTCTTCGACGACGGCGAGACCCGTTTGGCGCAGCATCTGGATGATGGTGGGACCGGCGAGGCGGGTGGCGTCGTACTCGACGCGGACGGTTTTCCATTGCTCGTCGAGCTTGATGCGGCGGATGCCGTAGACCTCGCGGAGATTGCCCAGCGCGAACATGGCGGTTTCGGTGGGATGGCCTTCGTAGCGGTAGAGGGCTTCTAGCTGGGTCATGAGTACAGGGTACAGGGTGCAGGGGACAGGAAACAGGTTACGGCTGGCAGGGAGCAGGCGACAGGAGCTCTTGCTACAGACGCATACCAGGCTGGAGGAAGGGGTTGGAATCGCGTTCTTCGCCGATGGTGGTGGCAGGGCCGTGGCCAGCGATGACGGTGGTCCCGTCGGGCAGGGTGAGCAGGCGGTCGTGGAGGGAGCGAAGGATCTGGCGGCCATCACCGCCGGGCAGGTCGGTGCGGCCGATGGAGCCGGCAAAGAGCGTGTCACCGGCGAGGAGAAGATTTTCGGGCGCGAAGTGAAGGCAGATGCTGCCCTGAGTATGGCCTGGGGTGTGAAGGACGCTGGCGTTGTGGCCGGCGATGCCGACGATCATGCCTTCGTCGGCGCTGCCATCGGGAGGAACGATGAGGGGCGGCGCAACACCGAGCCACGCAGCCTGGTCTTCCATGATGTCGAGCTGGGGCAGATCGTTCTGGTTGAGGAGGACAGGGGCGCCGGTGGCTTTTTTCAAGAGAGCTGCGCCGCCGATGTGGTCGATGTGGCCGTGAGTGACGACGATCTGCTTGAGTGTGAGCTTGTGCTTTGCCAGGAAGGCGAGGATGTGGGGGATGTTGTCGCCGGGGTCGACGACCATGGCTTCCCCGGTAGCCTGATCGCCCAGGATGGTGCAGTTGCACAGGAGAGGGCCGACGGGGAAGGTCTCAAGGATCATGGTTCTATTGTCGGCGATGCGGCGGGTGCGCGAACGCGCAAAAAGGCAGGCCTCGTGGCCTGCCCTTCGCGTTCCTGCGGAGCTACTTAGTCTTGGGCGTGCTTTGTGAGGTGGTGGTGCCGGAGAGAACCGAATGACGTTGGGTGGTCTGATGCTGCATGAGGACCGTCAGGGTGATGGAGGTGAGGACGAAGATGCCGGCCAGCCAGGCGGTGCTTTTGGTCAGTAGATTCGCGGCCGAGCGGGGACCGAAGGCGGTCTGCGAGCCCTGGCCGCCAAAGGCCGCGGCGAGGTCGGCGCTCTTGCCCTGTTGGAGCAGGATGATGACGATGAGCAACAGACAAACGATGACGTGGATGGTGGTAACGAAGATGATCACGGTGTTTTCTTAGTCCTCGGGAGGCGCCGGCGATTCAGGCGGAAAATTTTTGGTGCGGAAGAGGGGACTTGAACCCCTATGCCTTTCGGCGCCACCCCCTCAAGATGGTGTGTCTGCCAATTTCACCACTTCCGCACTTAAAACCGCTTTGTTTTCAACTTGTTGACCGGAACCGTTGTTGAGGGTCGATTCCAGTGTATTCATTTTTGTCACTACCCTGCGCCTCGTGCCTCTGTGTGCCTGTCGGCGGCTCTCAAGCCCGCCCAGTCGCATGAACAACGCCAGCACGGCGTTGGCCTGCGGATGCACGTAGCGCATCGTCGTTTTAATGTTATCGTGGCCCGCCACGTACTGCAACGTAAACGGGTCGGTGTGCTCCCCGGCCTCGGTCAGGAAGGTGTGGCGGAGTCCGTGGAGCCCGGCATCCGGATGGGTCTGGATTCTCTTGCGCAAATCGCCGATCTGGGTTTCAAGCACCCATGGTCCCAGCGGCTGATTCGGATTACCGGGGTGAGTGAATACATGAGCACACCGGGACGTCGCCATCAGCTTTTCGAGGACCTCCTTCATGGCCAGATCGACAACCAGTTCCCGCCTTCTCGCCCGCCGTTTCAGTCCTCGCTTGATGAGCAGGGAACCAAAGATCTTCTGCTCGATCGGCTCCGGGTAAAAGTGTACGCAGTCCTTCATGAGATGGAGCATCTCGCCGCGACAGATCCCGCAGTGTCGGGCGAGGATTGATCCGGAATACAGCGGCTCGGCGGCTTGGTCGATCCACGCCTGCCAGGCTTCCGCATTGAAGACATAGTCCGTCTCGCGCTCCGCTCCTTCGTCCTTCGTGTACTGCTCGATCACCGGCACTTTGTCGATGAGTTTGAGCTTGCGCTGCGCATAGCGGAGAGCCTTGCGCAGGGTCGCAAGATAGCGGTTGACGGTCGTTTTGGTGACCGGAAAACCGCTCCCGTTGCGCCGGCGTCCACCCTGCTTCAAAGCCCACATCTTGAACGCCTCAATCTTCGGCTCATCGATCCGATCGAGCGGCAGATCAGCCCAGGGACCGTATTCGAGCAGCTTCCGGTAGTTCTCACGGTAGAACTTGACGGTGCCCTTCTGCTCTTCCTTGGCGGTCCCGACCCAGGCATCGAAGGTCTGCTGGTACTGCCGCAGCGTGGGGACCCGGCGGGCCGGCTCCACGGCGGCGACCGGCTCCGGTTCCTCGATGCCGGCTTCCTGGCGGATGAGTTTCAGGCGCGCCGCCGAGGCAACATTCATCGCCTGGACCTTGTTTGCGCTCCCGGTGGACCGGGAATAGATCTTGCCCTTGTACGCGAAACGATAGCTGTAGTAGGGGCTGTTCGCGCGTTTCCAGATGTTCATGCGATGTCCGCGCGGCGGGTATTGCGATCAACCAGCTCGCGAATGGTTTCTGGCCGGATCATGACCCGCGTTCCGATCTTCACGTAGTCGATGCGCCGGTACAGTATCCAGTCTCGCAGGGTTTTGACCGAGATGCCAAGGAGCGGCGCCGCCCGCCCGACGCTCACCAGGGGCTCGATCGGATCGGGTGGACCAGCCGCCAGTGACGGATTTCGGGTCGGAAGGATCGCCCTGGGTCGGGGACTTGGGGAAGTGGGAAACAGGAGTGTTTGCAGGCGAGCGGAAAGGTGGTCGGTTGATCTGCGCGGTCTGGGCACGGGGAAGACCTCCCTGTGCAAAAAGCTGCACCCAGTGTGGATTTCTGTCCAATAACTTTTCGGGTTTCCGCGATAACCCTTCGGGACATCCCCGAGCCTGCTCCAGCCGTCCATTTCCGTCTACTTCACTAGCAGGAACTCCTGAAGCCGATCTATCAGGCTCGACGCCGCGCCGCGACCTAGTAAAGTTGGGCTGTTCGGGTGAAACTTCCAAGTTGCCGACGATACATCCAGAATTCAGAAAGAGCCTTGCTCAGTCATTCGGATTTCTGCGATCCTTGGCCCACATCACCGTGAGGAGTCCAAACCGTGCTTATCGACCGGCAAGACGTTCTCCACGCTCTCCGCGCTGCCCGCCGCACCCCGCTGCTCACATGCGTTGCCGTTCTGGCGCTGTCCGTTGGCATCGGATTGAACGCGGGTGTTTTCACAGTTCTGAATTTCCTGTTCTTCGAACCACCGACCCGGCAACAGCCTTCCATTTATGCGCAGGTTTATCCGCACTATGACGGCTGGTTTCCCGGAGCGTCCCAGTTTCCGTCTTTGAATACTGACGACTTCGACGCCATTCGGGCCCAGGCGCATACCCTCAGCGACGTGGCAGCGTGGCAGGAAATCCGAACGACGCTCGATAACCAACTGCAAAAGAGCAATTCACTTCTGGTCACCTGCAACTATTTTCGTGTTCTTGGAATCGGCCACGCCCTCACGGGCCGCTTCTTTCTCCCGGGTGAGTGTGCCCCAGGGTCTGCCGACCGAGTTGCCGTGCTCAGCGAGCATACGTGGAGAAACCTCTTCGCCTCCGATCCCCACATCGTCGGAAAGGCAATTCACATCGACGGCGAACCGCTGACTGTCGTCGGCGTGGCATCGGACAGCGACGCAAACCAACTGGCCGGAGGCATCTGGATCCCTTACACCCTCCAGCCCCTGTTCAACCACGGCAACAGTGCCTTTCAGAGCCCGTGGCCCTGGTTGACGGTGGCAACGCGACTGCAGCCCGGATACAACCGCGCCGAGGCGGCCGCTGAACTACAAACCATCCTCCGGCGCAGGGATAGCCTTTACACCCAGCAAAGGTCGTTCCCCCTCGATCGCAAAACTTCGGTAGGGGTCACCGACGGATCTTTCCTTCGTAATCCCCGGATGCAGCCGCTCGTTGCCGGTATGACCCTGCTGATCCTCGGACCGCTCTCGCTGGTCCTTCTCCTTGCCTGCACCAATGTCACGATGCTCTTTCTATCCCGCGCCATCGCGCGCCGCGGCGAGCTTGCTGTGCGGCTCGCCCTCGGTGCCGGACGCGCGCGGCTCATGCGTATGCTCGCACTGGAAAGCTTTTTCACCGCTCTGGCCGCTGGCATGGCCAGCATCTTTCTCGCCGCTCGTATTCCTGCTCTCATTCTCGGATCGCTAGACCCGCTCCAGAGCACGTTCATACCTAATATCCGCCCCAACTGGACAGTGTTCGTCTACCTCGCCGCCCTTGTACTGATAGCAACCATTACATCGGCTCTTGCACCGCTGCGAGAATCTTTTCGATTCGACCTGGCGACTGCCCTCAAGGGCCGCGAAGGCACAGCCACCACTCGCACCCGCGCGACTAGCGTGCTGATCGTTGCGCAGATTGCCATGAGCTTTGTGCTGCTGGCGGCCGCCGTTCTCTTCGCGCGCTTGCCGTCCGCTGTCACCGGTATCGATCCCGGCTTCGCCGCACGGAACCTCATGACGGTTCCGCTCGACATCAACATCCCTCCTTACACGCCGTCGTCGGCCGTGACCTTCTACCGCACTCTGAACGCCCGCATCCTGGCAATTCCAGGAGTACAGTCTCTGACCTACGCCAGCATCGCACCCTTCGGCTCCGCACCGCAGAATGAGGTGCGCCTCGAGAATCAGCTCAAAGGGCATGGGCGTACCGCTGCCATCGACGACGTCTCTGCCAATTACTTCTCTACCTTCGGAATCCCGCTGCTCCGCGGCCGTCCGTTTCCCGGACCAGATGTTTCCGCTTCAGGCAGCCCGCCCGTCGCCGTTGTCTCCCGCTCATTTGCCAGGGCCTTTTGGGGTGATGCCGACCCCATCGGGAAGGCGATCGTGACGCCTGACGATCACCTCCTCACTGTAATCGGTGTCGCTCAGGACACCCGCTCGGAACGCTACGGGATGCTCGACGGACCCCGCCTCTATACGCTGCGTCGCTCGGACGCGCTGGAGGGCCAACTCTTCGTTCGTTTCCGCGGGGATGCGGCTCCCATTTCCGCTTCCATCCGGCAAATAGTGAAAGCGCTGGATCCGGGTCAGCTCGATATTCCCTATACGATCTGGGCTTTTCTTGAGGACGACGCGTTCGAAATCCGCGCCCTGGCCAGAATCATCCTCTTCATGGCCGGCGTTGCCGTGCTCCTTGCCGTGACGGGTCTTTACGCTGTGCTCAATTTCGTCATCAGACAGCGAACCCGCGAGTTCGGAATTCAGATGATGCTGGGAGCGACCCAGTGTACGATCTTCCGTTCAGTGATTACCCGAGGAGCGCGTCAGGTTGTTGTGGGCCTATTCGGAGGCCTTCTGCTGGCTGTTCCCGCCGCATGGATGTTCGCGCGCATGACAACGAAGTCAACCCTGCCGATCCGCGCCTTCGACATTTCTGTCTATGGAATCTCCGCGCTGATTCTCATCGTCGTTTCGTTGTGCGCTATGAGTATCCCCGCCCTGAAGGCAACTCAAGTCGATCCCATGCAGGCGCTGCGCACGGAATAGCGCAGGCCTTATAGCATAGGCCTTCGGATGCTTTTGGCGTATCTCCTAGAGCGGGCCGGCCGCATGATCCTGGTTTCAAACAGAAAAACGGAAGCAGCGGCCCCAGAAAATCACGTCGGCTGCCTTTATCCCACAGAGATGGTGTATGCCGAGGTGCAAAGGCGATGACTCCGGGTCAAACGCGTATCCGCGATCTTGAGCTGCTTCTCGTGTTGAATGAAGAGGGCAATATGACGCGCGCCGCCACGCGAGTCGGAATCAGCGAACCGGCCCTCAGCAAGCAACTGCGGAAGCTGGAGCAACGGCTCCGGCTCAAACTGTTCGAGCGGGGCAACGGCGGCATGGTCACAACTGCCTCCGGCCAGGCCTTTGTGGCGCACGCCTACGACTGTTTCCATGCCTTCCATCGCGCCGTGAATGAGGCACACGATAGCCAGTTTGGCGAACAGCATAGGTTGAGAATCGGCGCATCCTCGTACCTCTCCAACGACTGGTTGGAGCGTTTGCAGTCCGTTGAGTTCCGCTCGCACCGAAAGGTCTCCATCGAAATGGTCACCGGGTTCACATTCGACATGCTGGGGCGGCTTCGATCTGGTGAGATCGACGTTTCTCTGGTCGAGTCACCGCCCGGAAATGCGGTGGTTTCGACCGTGCGCGTCGCCAATGACCCCTTCATGATTGTCATGCTGAGGGAACACCCTTTGGCTGGAATGAAGTCGGTTGAGTTGGGCGATGTGGCGGAGTTCCCCTGGGTGTTCTTCGAACGGAGGGTTCACCCCAGCCTCCACGATGGAATTCTGAGGAAGATGCAGCAGAAGAATCTGCATCCGCGCATCCGCCATCATGTGACGCAGGCAGATCAGGTGCCGGTGATCCTCGGGGAAGATTCCGCCATTGCGTGGCTCACGCCTGCGGGCGCCGAGCGCATCGTTGGCGACCGTCTGGTCGCCGTACCGTTGCGCGATCCGGAAATTCGACTGGAGATCCATTTGGCGACGCTGGCGGCCAACAAATCACCCGTTGTAAGCGAGTACGTGCGCAGGTTCGTGAAGGCCGTTGAAGAGACGCGTGGGCCGGTCCAATTGCGGCTGC
>DASXDF010000019.1:0-2357 GCA_036490815.1 Acidobacteriaceae bacterium | reverse complement strand
TCGCCATCCATCGCCAGGATGTACTCCCCCGACGCATGATCGAACCCCGCCGCCAGCGCCGACGTCTGTCCAAAGTTCCGCCGCAGCTTAATCAGCAGCACCCGTGAATCCACCGCGGCAATCTCTTCCAGCAGACGGTAGGTGCGGTCGCGCGACCCATCATCGACGAAGACCAGCTCAAAGCTCGCCTCCACCACATGCTCCATCACTTCCTTGGCGCGATCGTACAGCCGCGTGACGTTCTCTTCCTCGTTATGAAACGGAACGACGATGGAATACTTCGGCACGCCCTGATGATACGCCTCGTCCATTCTGTGAGCGAGTCACTGCAACCATCGCGATACACTAGAGATGCGTGGCCCGGTAGCTCAGCTGCATAGAGCAGCGCACTCCTAACGCGAAGGTCGGCAGTTGGAATCTGCCCCGGGCCACCACCCAATTCATAAGACGAGCCTTTTTCACTTCCCGGGAAAATCGAGGAACGGCGCTTCACGTTTTAGTGGATATTGGAGACGCTTCTCGTGCGTGCGTCTTTGGGCAATTCTGAACGGCGCTTGAGCATCAAATAAAAGCCCCAGCGGATCGCCGGGGCTTCTCAGCGTCGGTGAACGCGACCTAAACGAAGCGACGCCTCAACAATCCAGCCGCGCCGAGCAACCCCGTACCGAGCAGAAGAAAGCTGGCCGGCTCGGGGGCAGGATCTGCGCTGAGACTGAAGGTGCCCACGCCGAATCCGGAAGTGGTGCCGCCCAGGATCTCGCCGTAGTTGTTGCCCGGCGTGATGTCGGTGGAACCGGGAGCGTAGAAGCTAAAGATGTCGGCCTCAACTCCGCTGGCGGTCTCGAAGGAGACGCCTGACGTATCGAGGAAGGTGGAAGCGGGAAAAAGAAGATTGTCGTTTCCATCGAAGCTGATAAGGCCGGCGATGGCGCTCCCGCCAAGTGTTCCGTTGAAGGTATCGATGGTCCATTCGCCGCCCGCCTCGGTTGCGGTCAGGGTGCCGCTGCCGGTTTCGGCAAAACCGCCAAGCGACGCTGCCGGACCCGTGAGGGTCCAGTCGAAGGTCTCGGCGTGCGCAGCCAGAGAGGAGAAAGCGAGCGGAAGGAGAACGAGGGCAAGACGAAGAGAACGTGCAAGCATATTGAGCGGCTCCTTAGCCTGGTGACCAATGCAGGTTGTCGTGAGAGAGAGCCCGAGACGGCGGAACAGCTCCGCGCGATGAGCCAAGTATGGCTATGCCGGATAATCGCGAGGTGACGGGCCAGTCATTGCAGGATGAATATTTCGGCGATGAAAGGGTGGGTAGCCGGAAAAGGTGTGTAGCCGGAAAGAGTGCATTCCGCGCCGCCCAACGACGGCCGCCGCGCACCTTCCGAATTCTCCCCGCACTCCCTCGCGACCAAATCACAGAACAAGCGGTAGAATCCCTGAACCGTCTCCCAGGCCCTAAAGAACGTCTCAACCAGGAGAAAGTATGACCCGATGGAAAGTCCTCGCTCTCTCTGCTCTCACGATGGCGCTGATGAGCGCCACGTCCAGAGCGCCTGCCCAGGTCGTCGTCAGCATCGGCGCCCCACCCGTCTGTCCCTACGGATACTTCGACTACCCGCCCTATGACTGCGCTCCCTACGGCTACTACGGCCCCGACTGGTTCGATGGCGGCATTTTCATCGGCGCCGGCCCCTGGTTCCACGGCGCCCACGGCTTCTATGGCCACGTCGATAACCGCTACGATCCCCATCACGGCTACTCCGGCCCGCTGCCCGGACGCGGCGCGCAACCCTTCAACCACTTCCAGGGCAACGAAGCCCGCGACGGCCGCGGCCACGTCGGCACCGCCTCTCACAGTCCGGCGGGAGAGCGCAGCGCCGGCTTCGCCGGCGGAGGTCACGCAGGCGGCGGGAGCGGTCATCCCGGCGGTGGGCACAGATAGTCTCGAAGCGTACGCCCCATCAGGAGCGGTGCTCGCTCCCAAAGAGCAAGAGGCAGAGATCGCATGATCTCTGCCTCTTGTGCCTTAGGACGAACGCGCTTACGCAACCAGCCTATGACGCACAACGCCCGCCAGGCCCAGAAGTCCGGTGCTCAGCAGAGCGAGCGACGAAGGTTCCGGCGTGGACGAGGGCGCAGTCGGCGGAGCCGCATCCACCGTGCCGTCGCCGTCAGAAAATCCCCCTAGGAAATCCGGTGCTCCTGAATTCGAGCCGCCCGTGCTGTCGAAGACCGTTCCGGCGGAATCGTTCAGCACGAAATCGACGGGCCCGAAACCAGCGTTGGTTCCGGCCAGATACTCCGTATTGATGCTCACCTGCGCAAAGGCTCCGGGGGTCGAAGGAATCAGCGTGATGGCGCTGCCC
>DASXDF010000018.1:0-311653 GCA_036490815.1 Acidobacteriaceae bacterium | reverse complement strand
CAGCGGCAGTTCACCGAACTGGCGCAACTGCGCGAAGAGCATCAGGCCGAACTGGCCGCGCATGCGCAGCAGATCGAACATCTGAAGCTGGTGGTTGAGAAGCTGCGCCGCATGCTCTTCGGGAGGAAGAGCGAGAAGCTCTCCCTGCAGCTTGACCAGCTCGAACTGCAGCTGGAGGAGATGGAGGCCGTTCACGCGGCCCTCGCGTCGGTTCCGGTGTGCGATGCTCAGCCCGAGAGCACTGGTGCGAAGCCTGCTCGCAAGCCGCTGCCGGAACATCTGCCGCGCCAGATCGTTACGCACGAGCCGAAGCAGAGCTGCTGCCCGGAGTGCGGCGGCGATCTTCGCCATTTCGGAGAAGACGTCTCCGAGCAGCTGGATTATGTCCCGGACAGCTTTCGGGTGATACGACATGTGCGGCCGAAGTTCGCCTGCAACAAGTGCGAGACAGTCGTCGAAGCTCCGGCACCGTCGCGGCCGATCGCACGCGGACTGGCTGCTCCCGGGCTGCTCGCGCATGTTCTGGTTTCGAAGTATGCGGATCACTGTCCGCTGTATCGCCAGTCGGAGATTTATTCCCGGCAGGGAGTCGAACTGGATCGCTCCACGCTGGCCGGATGGGTCGGAGCCAGCAGCGAACTGCTCGCGCCTTTGGTCGATGGGGTGCGCCGTCACGTTCTCGGTGCGACGAAGCTGCACGCCGACGACACGCCCGTGCCGGTACTCGCTCCCGGCAACGGGAAGACGAAGACGGGCAGACTCTGGACCTATGTGCGCGATGACCGCCCGGCAGGCGAGAACACTGCACCCGCTGTCTGGTTCGCCTACTCACCGGATCGGAAGGGCGAACATCCGCGTGAGCACCTGAGGGATTTCACGGGCACGCTGCAGGCCGACGCGTATTCCGGCTTCCATCATCTGTATGACACAGGCCGGATTCGCGAGGCGGCCTGCTGGGCGCATGCCCGCCGCAAGTTCCACGACATCCACGCTGCGCATCCTTCGCCGACGACCACCGGTGCGCTGGAGCGCATCGGCGCTCTCTATCGCATCGAGGAAGAGGTTCGCGGCAAGCCGCCCGATGAGCGAAGAGCGATCCGGCAGGCCCGGGCGGCTCCGCTGCTGGCTGAATTCCGCGCATGGATGGAGAAGACGCTGCGATCGCTGTCTCCGAAGTCGGAGACGGCAGAGGCCATTCGCTATGCGCTCTCGCGCTGGCGTGCCCTTACTCGTTTCGTCGATGACGGCCGCGTCGAGATCGACAACTCGGCGGCCGAGCGGGCGCTTCGCGCCGTCGCTCTGGGCCGGAAAAACTATCTCTTCTGCGGATCGGACGGTGGCGGCGAGAGCGCAGCTGCCATCTATACTCTGCTGGGCACGGCGAAGCTGAACGGTGTCGATCCGGAACGCTGGCTGCGCGAAGTGCTGAGCCGCATCGCCGACCTCCCTTTCAGCCGGGTTGAAGAACTGCTGCCCTGGAACATGGCTGCCGATCTCTCTTAGTCCCATCTCCGAAGTGTCCACTTAAAAGTAGTGGACACTAAGTGGAGCTTCTGCGCCGAACCCGCCCGCTTCTGAGCTGCCGATTCACAGCCTCCACGGAAAATGCCCGCGGATCGAAGTCTTCTCCAATCCACTCCCGCATTTCCTCATATCGCTCATCGGCCGGGTTCTGGAGAACCTCCAGAAGATCGTAATAACCAGCAACGCCCCCACAGTCTTCCGGAGGACACGCCTGTTGTCCACCCAGGCAGACGGGATATGCAACATCATCGCTTCCGGAAAACCGCTTTTCCAGAACGATGCTGTGCTCCCAGCTGTCACCGAGATCATAGGTATAGGTCAGTGAGCTGCCGATCCCCGTCAGCGCGTCACCGATATGTGCACTGCGCCCCATCTTCGCAGACCCCGCTCCCGCCCGACGACGGTCATCTACGCGGAACTCATGCATATGGCCGTCCTGCCATCCCATCGCAATCTGCAGCACCCTGTGCAACCGGGTCAGCGTTGTATCTGCCGTAACCACCAGCCGTCGCCAGATAGCCGGTCTGGTGCCTCGCAGCGTCACCTTGAGCTGGCATACTTCCTGTTCCATCCCGGTGCTCTTCTTCACCATCTCCGGCTCTCTCTGATCTCAGGATACGGCGCAGCACTGCGACCGCCATCTTTTCCCATGGCAAGACCGGACGCTTACGGAAAAAGCTCTGCGTCGATCTTCTTTCCGGCACCCGCTGGTATGTGGATATTCAATGTTTCGCGCCTCTGTCCCGGATTAGTTCTTGATAAGCGACGTTGAACTCCGCCATGCGTCGGTTGATCACTGCCTTTAATTCATCCGCGAGATTTGGAAACCGATCAGGGTGATAGAGGAGTGCAATCTTTCGCTTTGCCTTCTTTATCACATCAGCAGAGACGTGAGGTTTGACGCCAAGTCGATCCCTCGCACTGCCATCCATGCGATGCTCGGATATCTGCTCAGGGCGGATCAACGTGGCTGAGGTCTGCGGAGTGTCTGGACTCTGAATTGATATTCGCAACCGCCGGGGGACTGGGAACCGAGCAGCAACACTGTTTCCTTGTTCGTCGCGCCAGCGTAACGTTCTGGCTTTAGCGTCGTAATGCAGATCTGAGTCGCCTACATTGCAAGCTAAGTATTCATCCAAGAAAAAATCTGCAAATGCTGTCCCCGTGGCGCCTCCGTTGCCCAAGACGTCGTCGATCGAGTAGACCTTGATCGCAGCGGGAGTATACGAAAGAAACACTGCGGCCTCTCGCCAATTTGAGAGCCGGATGGCCTGCTCCCTCGGCTCGCTCCCGTGCGGATCTCCCATCTTCGACTGAAAAAGAAGGCTCTTCTGGCCTTCGAATTCGATCCCATGAACTCGGATTTCGAATATACCGTCGGCACCCACGCTGCGCTCAGTTGCATCTTTACCCCTGCCCCGGAATTTCGTGTATTCAATGCTCCAACGCCAAGGCCTTTCACTGACCATTATCTTTCGTTCAGATGTGCCGAGAAGGGCACCCAAGTGGCCGGTGAACGTGTCTTCGTCCTCAGCGCCAGACCAATAGCGCTCCTCCACCTCCGCCATCCTTTGGCGCACATGGGTCTCAATAGCCCGTCGAACGGGCTCAGGAATATAAAGGGGGCGTCGCATGAGTTAACAGCGAATATACACGCGTGGCTGAAGCGACCCTTCTTCGGACATAGGGCCGGCCCAGCTATTCACTCACGATGGCCTGGCCTGGGCAGAAGTTCTCCCCGAAACGGACATGGCGTAACGTTTGCGGCAGTCTTCCACACTAGCCGACTTACCGGTCGATATCCGCTTTCAATGTGTGCATTGGCGTTTATGTAGGCGTCGTCTGAGAACGGTGTCGAAGCCGACCCGCCACACCCTCATACTTCCAGAGTGAAATAATGGAAAACGCTAACGGGGTAGATTTCTTGGCAGCAAGGCTACTTTTCGCAGGGCGCGACATCTACGATTTCGTCGAGGACCAAAGGGAGAGGCTGAAGAAGGCCTATGAAGCGCTGACCGATGAGGAAGCGCTCGATGAACCGTTCGTTGTCGATTTCAAGAAAAAGTTCATGCTCGACGTTCCAAGGCTCAAACTCGACGAATGGACATCCGAGCAGGAGCAGATCACACCGAATTCGATCGAGGTCGTGGCATACATCCCGTTCGACGGCGATCCATCCGTGTTTGATATTCGCCCATCAGCGATGAAAGCAACGGTCGCACACGGTGAAATTGTCGAGCATGAAATGCTGATTCGGCTCCGCCCGGCGACGCCTCAAATCGACGTCGCTGCGTATGTAAAGCGGGAACTTGGCGAGATACAGTGGAGACTCGAAAGCCTGCGCGGCTCGATGGAACACATGTCTCAGCAACTGGAGATAACGCTGCGGACCTGTATGCAGCGCCGAAAGCGATCGATCGAGAACCGGATCCAGATTTCTGAAAATATCGGTATTCCGCGGAGGAAGCATCCAGTCAAGCCAGCCGCGGCGTCGGTTCGTAGTCCAAAGCATGCGCCACCGACGCCAGGGGTGCACACAACTGCACAGCAGATCTGGGAAATCGAACAGATGGACAATGTGCAGACATCAACTCCGGAGAATGGAGAACCCGTGATAATGAGCATTCCTAATCAGCCGTCTAGCACTGAAAGCCCGGAAGCAGAGCTCCATAGATTGGCACCAACACTGGCAGATTTGAGGAAATTGCCACCGGAGCAGAAGGATCGTCTGCTCTTGGCCCAGCTTACAAAAATGAGCAGCCACAACGAGAGCATCCTCAACAAGCACAATCTCACACTTCCGGGTGACCCTTACGGCATGGCGCGGCTCTATTCCGAATCAGAAAGAAGAGAGGTAGTAGAGCATCTCCTGGCAGCGCCCTGGACGCGTCTCGTCAATAACGGCTACCTAGCCGATTTCAGTGGTAATGGCTTTTATAAAGTGACGACCGAAGGGTATGAATATTTGAAGCAAGAAGCGGCTCTTCATGCGACACCGGCACCATCGAACACCCCTGTCACTTTGCCGGCACGAATTGAGGGCACTCCGCGGGTGTTTCTTTCTTATTCATGGGAGGGAGACGACCACAAGGCGTGGGTTAAAGCCTTGGCTGAACGGCTACAAACAGATGGCATTCAGGTCATCTTTGACCGCTGGTATTTGAAATTGGGTCAGGACAAACTGCACTTCATGGAAAGTGCAATCGCGGGCAGCGACTATGTAGCAATAATCTGTACAGAAGAATATGCGAATCGAGCCAATCAGCGTGAAGGGGGCGTTGGCTGGGAGTCGATGATTATTACGAGCGAAGTAGCCGAACACATGCTCACGGATAAATTCATCCCTATTCTCCGAAAGGGCACGTTCAACGCCTCACTCCCTCGCTATCTGAAGACACGTATGGGTGTGAACCTCATGGGTAATCCTTACAACGAAGAGGCATATGAGGAGCTGCTTCGTAAATTTCACGGGGAGCCCATTGCGCCGCCGCCAATTGGAGCCAAGCCAGATTTTTCGAAAAAGATTACACCGAAACCGAAATGCTTGTTGCAGGCGGCCGGTGAGGCCTTGGCCAAGCAATCTCAGGGGACGTTGTTAGGCCCACTTAGCAAGCGACCCAGCGCTATTCTTGATGCGCAATACGACAAGCCAGGTACGCCCGGCCCGTGGCTGCATGCCATCATTCGTCAGTGGGATATAGATGGCGAGGTCAAATACAGCCTAGAAACCAGCAGGGGAGATGAATTCATTGGCACCAAGGATGATGTCATATCGATGTTTTCCAATTTCAACCGGAAGCTGACAAGGGAAGGCTACAAGCGCATGAACTTCCGGCCTGGTATTGACCCGGATTTCCAATCACTCTAGCGGATCTGACAAAAGGGCCGGGTGACCGCCGGCTCCGTTTCTATTGGTGATTTCAGGGCAACCCGCTCATTGAGAGTGGGTTGAGCGAGAAAAGCAGGATTGGTACCCACAAACGGGCTTGTGTGTAGCATTTCAGTGTAGGGCAATATAGATGTCTCTTGTAGGCCGCCCCATATGTAGTCGAATTTGTAGCGGCGAGAGCCTCCAACAACCTCACAAAGCTACAGAGAGCAACGAGGCGGCCGCAACAGGTTCAATCTAAAGCTATTGGGGACATCAAATATCAACAGGTTTCAATAGGCTCTGGAACGCGGTTCGGGACCAGGTTCCCTACCCAAAACCCTTCCTTTAGAGTCAATGGTTTACAAATGGGCACTTGTTGAAGGTTGTTGAGTTGTGTGGTTTCGAGAGGATCTCGGAGGCTCTGGCAGCTACAAAATCGACGACAGCACCGTGAAGCATACTGGCAGGCCATCGAGAAGTTATTGACTCTAAGCTCCTCCGGATCTCGGAGGGATGGGTCAGGAACCTGGTATTGGGCCAAGGGAGTGGACAGGGAGGGTCTGTAGACTCTCCCTGTGCGTGTCTTCGGGTTCATTTGGCGGGGACGGTTCGAAAGAGGTTGGGCGAATCGGGATAATCCCAAAGTGCCCGGGGGTGTCAGTCAGCGCGTTTATAAGCCGAATGAAGACTCGCAAAGAGTTCCAAGCGCTTGGCCTGGATGAGGTCCCTGTGAGATTGAAGAACCTCTTGAGTACATTTGTCGTTGGCAACACTTCCGATTTTGAAAAACCCGTCAATGGCGTTCCGCAAGTCGCGGAGTGATTGCTCCGCCTGTTCCTCGCCGACTAGCAGTAGCCTTGAGGAGCAGAACCCAAAGATTTTGAAGTCCCCAAACAACTGCCGTTCGAGGTTATTCAGTTCATCGGTCTCCTTCGCAGTCAGCCTCCGGCCTCCGTCGCGCATAAAAACCGCGTTGCTTAGATTTGCCCAGTAAATTGTCGCAGAGGCATAAACCGCATCAATGTCATCGAGCACCTTCTCAATCAATTCGCGCTTCTTGTCCAAATAGATCTTTCGGGCTTGGTTCTGATTTCCTAGATGCGCTCGCCAGATGGCGAACCCACCACCGAGCAATGTTCCCATTCCGATCTTTATTGCTGTGTCGGCCACGTCTATCCAAGTCTTTGAATCTGCCATCTTGCGACCATACAGGCCCAAACCGAGCACTTACCATAGATTTTCTATGGGATTGCGTTTGGCACTTGCAGGCTCCGGTTCCTACTCGAAGGAGACGAAGCAAATGAGTCCCGAGCAGGCCCGCCACCGCATCAAGGCCTTCGCCTGACCGACGAGACATATCCCCATGCCGACGCCCGCTCCAGCTTTGCCAGTTTAGTGGTCTTTGCCGTTCGCGAGTGGTGGCTAACTATGGCGATGGCTTGAGCAGGCCGCCCAATTCCAGCCACGGCGACCCATCCGCGACTCTTCTAGCACCGGACCCATGTGCCGGCGTGTGAGGCGCCGGAATGCAGTTGTTACCTAAGCGTTTATTACTTACTCGTGAACTCTTTCATCCCGAGAAAATGTGGGGTTCGGTTCCTAGACCGGGTGTAGAAAGACAGACCGCCCTAGCGGACTTATGTCGTTGGCACTTGGATATATCTCTAGAGTGTGAAGCCGGCCCCATGTAAATCGCCGGGCGATTGCACATAGTACAAGCGATATCGTCCTGCGTTTGCAGATTTTTCTCTTGACATCTTTTCAAGCTTCGGTTCATAGTGTGGTGCACTTGTCTTCTTGATCGTTTACCCCAGATGTAATGACCGCTAGTGTGACCGGTCTCCGAATTTGAGGTTCAGCGGTTCCGCGTGTTCTGCGCCGTCGGAATCTGTTGCGCTCAGGGAGGTAGACGGGCACATCACGTTTGTATATGACGTTGACTTCGACTCCTTTGCGACGCAAAAGCAGCGTGTCCTTTCGGCAAGGGTGCATGATTTGAGCGGGGCTGGGCTGGTAGGTTGAGTTAGCCGGTGGCTGACGATGAGATCCAGGAAGGCTGCTGTTCCGGATTCAGTTATCCAGTTAGAGCGTCAGTTTGAACAGTTCAGGGGTACGCGCACGGGGCGGGCGAAGCTGCCGGTGACGCTGTGGCAGGCGGCGGTGGAGCAGGCGCGGCAGCACGGAGCGAATGTGGTGGCGCACACGCTTCGGCTGGATTACAAAGCGCTGAAGAAGCGGATGGGCACAGTTGGCGAGCCGCACCGGGATCAGTCGCCGACCTCGTTCGTGGAACTGATCGGCGCGACGGGAACAGTTGCCGACGAGTACGTGATCGAGTTCGAGAGTTCGCCACAGCCGCGGATGCGGGTGCAGTGGAAGAGTGCGACGGCGCCGGACTGGGCAGCACTGCTGCGGGTGTGGCGCGAAGTGGCGGGATGATCCAGATCACGCCGCAGATGCGGGTGCTGGTGGCGATCGAGCCGGTGGATGGACGTAAGGGCATCGATTCGCTGGCTCGGCTCTCTCAGGAGCAACTGGCAGAGGATCCGTTCTCGGGCTGCGTGTTCATCTTCAGGAGCCGGCGTGGCACGACAGTGCGGCTGCTTACTTATGACGGGCAGGGTTTTTGGCTTCTGATCAAGTGACTGTCGAAGGGAAGGTTCGGCTGGTGGCCGGACGGTGAAGGCCATACGGCGCGACGGCTGGAAGCATGGCAGGCGCAGTTACTGCTGGCTGCCGGGGATGCATCGCGAGTACGAGCAGCGCCAGTGTGGCGGCCGGTGGGCAGTGCGGCATCCGCGCAGATACGGCCCTGAAAAGTCCTGGAGTTTTGAAACGACCTGAGCGAACCTGGGTTGGTGACGAAGCCCGCGGCCGAAGTACTGGAGATCTCGCGTGGAATCGCTGCTGGGGCGCGTACGGCCGTCGCTCCCCGAAGAGGACTTCCGGAAGCTGAAGGCGGTGGTCGAGGGGCTGAGTTATCTCACGGATCTGATCGCGGATAAGGACACCACGATCCGGGACCTGCGCAAGTTGCTGTTCCCGCTGGTGACAGAGAAGACGCGCGAGGTACTGGAGCGGGCCGGGCTCAGCGACAAGCCGAAGCCGGCAGCAGACGAAAAGAAGAAGCCGAAGAAGCCGGGACACGGGCGCAACGGAGCCGATGCTTACAGCGGCAGCCACGCGAGTGGAAGTGCCGCATGGGCAGCTGACGGCAGGCGATCACTGTCCGGGATGCGAAAAAGGGCGAGTCTATGTGCAGCAGTATCCGCGAGTGCTGGTGCGGATCGCGGGGCAGGCTCCGCTGGCGGCAACCGTCTATGAGCTGGAGCGGCTGCGCTGCAACCTGTGCGGCGAGGTCTTCACTGCACAGACTCCGGAAGGAGTGGGCGACGAGAAGTACGAAGACACGGCGGCAGCGATGATCGCGCAGCTGAAGTACGGTAGCGGCATGCCGTTCTATCGACTGGAGCACCTCGAACAGAGTCTGGGGATCCCGTTGCCGGCGGCCACGCAGTGGGAGATCGTTGAGGAAGCGGCCGAGTTAATACGGCCGGCCTGGGAAGAGCTGATCCGGCAGGCAGCACAGGGTGAAGTGCTGCACAACGATGACACCAGCATGCGGGTCCTGCATCTGGCCCGCGAGCCGGCAGACGACAGGACCGGGGTGTTTACCAGCGGCATCGTGTCGACGGCACGGGCTGGAAGATCGCGCTGTTCTTCAGCGGGACCAGACATGCGGGCGAAAATCTGACCGCGGTGCTGAAGCACCGGGCGGCAGGACTGGCTGCGCCGATCCGCATGTCGGACGCGCTGGCGCGGAACGCGCCGAAGCTCAGCGAGGATGTGGAGTTGCTGGTGGCCAACTGCCTGGCGCACGGGCGGCGGCAGTTCGTTGAAGTGCTGACGAACTTCCCCGAGGAGTGCCGTCATGTGCTGGAGTCGCTGGGCGCGGTGTATCGCAATGATGCTGTGGCGCGAGAGCAGAAGATGTCGCCGGAGGAGCGGCTGCGGTTCCATCAGCAGCACAGCCGTCCTGTGATGGATAAGCTGCACGGCTGGATGCAATCGCAGTTAGACAGCCGCCGGACAGAGCCGAACTCCGGCCTGGGGAAAGCCATCCAATATATGTTGCGTCACTGGAAGGCGCTGACCCTGTTCCTGCGCACCGCCGGGGCCCCGCTCGATAACAATATCTGCGAGCGATCGCTGAAGCGGGCAATCCTGCATCGGAAGAACTCGCTCTTCTATAAAACGCTGAACGGAGCACAGGTGGGTGATCTGTACATGAGCCTGATCCGCAGCTGCGAGCTGAACGGCAGCCAACCCGTTCGACTATCTGACCGAGCTGCAGCGGCATGCAGAAGATCTGGCGCTGAATCCGGCAGAGTGGATGCCGTGGAACTGCCGCAGCCGGATCGCTGAACCCTGACGCGCTACC
This sequence comes from Acidobacteriaceae bacterium, assembly GCA_036490815.1. GTDB lineage: Bacteria > Acidobacteriota > Terriglobia > Terriglobales > Acidobacteriaceae > Palsa-343. The sequence continues at coordinate 301,817 of DASXDF010000018.1, read as the reverse complement.
ATGGCTCAGATGGCCGAAAAGGATACTCTGCGGCCATGGTCGGAGATCAGCCTGAAATGCCCGCCAAACAGGCTTCCGCACAGAGCAAATCGCGAAGGGTTTTCGGCCACCCTTCCAAACGGACCAGAACCGCACTTCGCGCCGGGCTCTACGCCCGCGTCTCCACGCACGATCAGCAGACGCTGCCCATGCAGAATCGCGCCATGCGCGAGTATGCTGCCCGGCGAGGCTGGACCATCGCCATGCAGGTGAAAGAGGTCGGCTCTGGCGCATCCGAGCGGCAGATGCGAGGAAAGCTGATCGAAGCGGCACGGCGGCGCGATATCGATGTGGTTCTGGTCTGGCGACTCGATCGCTGGGGACGATCAGTGACCGATCTGCTGGCCACCCTTCAGGAACTGGAACATCTTGGCGTCGGCTTCGTGTCACTGACCGAGGCACTCGACCTGACCACACCCGCCGGCCGCGCCATGGCCGCCATGCTAGCCGTCTTCGCGGAGTTCGAACGCGAAGTACTGCGCGAACGCGTTCGTGCGGGTCTGGCTCATGCCCGGCAGAACGGCAAAATCCTGGGTCGCCCTCTTACCGCCGGCCTTAACGCCGACAAAGTCCGCAAACTCTATCGCTCCGGCCTCAGCAAATCCCGGATCGCTCGCCAGCTCAGCATCGGCCGCACCTCCGTTCGCCGTATCCTATCCTCGAACAGGAGCTGATATGGCGATGAAGACAGTCGATCCCGGACAGGACGTCTATCAGATCAAGGTCACGTTGCTCGGTACCAAACCGCCCGTCTGGCGTCGGATGCTGGTTCATGCAGACATAACCCTGGCACAGTTGCATGACGTGCTGCAGACTGCGATGGGCTGGGAGGACAGCCACCTGCATGAGTTCCGCGTTGGCCGCCGGCGCTTCGGCCAGCCGGGACCTGTCGACCCCTTCAAGAGATTGCCTCGCGTCGAAAGCGAGCGCACGGCTCGTCTCCGAGCTTTACTGGAAGAGACCGCAGCAAAAATGATCTACGCCTACGACTTCGGCGACAGCTGGGAGCACAGCATCGTGCTGGAGAAGGTGCTTCCTGCGGATCCCAACATCACTTACCCCGTCTGCACGGATGGCCGGCTCGCCTGTCCGCCCGAAGACTGCGGCGGCATCCCCGGATATTACGACCTTCTCGAGGCTATCAATAATCCCGGCGATGAAAGCTTCGAAGAACTGCGTGACTGGGTTGGCGACGACTTCGATCCCCAGGCTTTTTCGATCGACGAAGTCAATCGACTCCTCTCACCCCGGTCCCGCCGCAGTAAGGCCCGCTCGCGGTAGCTCTGCGCCCTCCCTACGCAGGCTTGCCGAAAGGACACAACCTATCTCAATTCCGTGAAAAGGTTGACCAGGCATAGATTTTCGCGTCGCACTGCCGCGATCCTTCAGCGCGTTCGGCGTTGTGACCTGACCGTGCTTATCGCGGTGGATGTGGTTGATCCCGCCAATGCCCCGGCAAAAATCTTCGCGATATCGAGAAATCCGGTATCCTTGCCGCCCGTCGACAGGGCCGCCTGACTGCGAATGCCACCCATAACGCCCGGAGCAGGTTAGATACGGACTTCCAATCGCTTCGCAATTCCCATTTCGCTAAACGCGAACGATGGGGCGATCCCGATGAAGGCCAAGCCGCGCCGTGCAGAAGTGCTCGAAGCGGATACCAAATGTGCGATGGGTCTGAGTCCAGATTTGGCGGAAGCGAGAGCTTCGGGACCATTGCATAAAAAGTATGACCCAACCACGGTTGTCCGGATGCTGCCAGAAGTCTTCAAGCCGGAGGTCAAGGAATACATCTTCCATGAGCGCGATTAGCTGCAGACCAAGGCAGAGTTCCTCGCTCTGACGTGTTGCGAGATCGACCGGATTTTCCGGAGCCGAGACCGGTGCGAACGCCAAGCCCATGAGTTCCCGGAGGAACGGGTGAAGATGACTCGACTGGCGGCACCTATCCCAGATGGAGTTGAGGGCGGCGCTGTGCTTGAGGAAGACTTCGCTGGGACAGCCAGCAGGGGTTAAGACGTCAGCGAGCTTCTCGGCAATGGCGACCGGATGCTGGCCGGGAATCGTGCCGCGCAGCGAGTGTTCGACGACATGCTGCCCCAGCTTTCGGTAACTCTCGAACTGATCGTCGGAGAAGAACTGGTCCGCAGTAGTTTCGTGTGGAAAGGTGGGATGCGCTGAGCGATATTGCGCGACACTCACGGGTTCATCTCCGGTAATCGATGCTTTGACGTATATCAGATAGCCGATGCTGCCGTTGCTGTATTTGATCTGGCCTATAGCACAGTGCGCGAGGCTGAATGACCCCTTCTGCAGGCGGATGGATTTGACATCGAGATCGATAATGGCGTCGAAGTCGGTCTCGCAGATGCGGATCAGGTTACCGAGGCCGCCAAACTCCAGCTTTTCGTCACACTCAGCGTCGCAGAGGATGATGACCTTACAACGGCGGCGGATCAGTTCGTAAACAGCGAGGTTTTCAAAGTGCCCGCCATCGCTGACATTGAGAAAATTGCGAGCTTCGTCAGCCAACCCGAACAGCTCGCGGCTCAGGTAGTAAAAACTAGACCCGAGGCCGGCCTTGTTCCAGTCTGACTGGCCGGGGTTGGGAAACCACCAGCCGAGGCGCAGGTTGAACATCGTGAGCAGGAAAGCGACGATGGGCGAGGTGTTGTAACCCTGATTGGGGCTGATTGCTGCTCCGGAGACAGAGACGGCCTGGCCGAGCATGATGCCATTTGCGAACATGCCGTCAGGGGCGAGAGTTGGGGCATAGCCAACCAAGGGACGATCGGAACCACAACGAAATGGTGTCAGGGAAAAGGAAGCGCTGTGGCGGGTTTTGACCGCCAGGTCCTGGCTGCCGGCCAGATTGAGGGCACAGTTAATAATCGGGAACGGGCCACGGTAGGGGCCATTGGCCTGGTCGAGTTCATCGTCTTTCTGCAGCTTATGAAGCTTGATGTCGTCCTGGAAATCGAAACCGGTGAAGGGATTTGGTTTTCTCACACCGGGAGTTGTGCGACTGGCGCCCAGATAGCAACGAACAATACGGTTTCTGTAGAACTGGTTCAGGCCGAATATATTGATCTCGAAGAACTGAGAGAAAAAATATCCGGCAATCGCAGTTGCAATGAGCGCGAGCGGGATTGAATACGCGGGGAGCAGATCGAGAGTGGTGAGAAATTCACAATACTTTGCCTTCTCGGGACCGAAGATCTTAAAGAGAAGGAAGTAAAGGAGAGTGGAGGCGAGCAGCAGAGCGCCGACGATGAACAACAAACCGCCGGCGATGGCCAGTATTTCCAGATTGGGGGATTTGTTGCGTTCGCCGCCGGTCTTGCTGCTCTTGCCGGCGAAGAGGCCTCCGATGACAGTGCCGAGCCAACTGAGGACCGACGCCCAGGCGATAGTGTGGTGCTGTGAAAGATTCCAGAAAAAATATGTCAGGCGTGGGCTGAAAATGGAAGCGGCTGGTATCGCGATAGCGGCAGCGCCGGAGATGCCCAGCGATGCGCCGAAGCGCGTCCACCACTCACGAATGGCCTCGTTGGACCTGCGGCCGGTGAAACCTATAAAGAGAACGGTACTGACCGAGTACGCAGCGAGAACCAGAGCGGGAGAGAAGACATACGCATACCATGCAGACTCGGGGTCGGCCGCCATGAGGCAGTCCAGGTAGAAGACCCCCGCGAGGCCCAGATAGAGTACGAAGGTACAGACGATGCTGATCCACGCCGCGTTGTACAGACGCCAGGAGCCAACCTCCTTGTTTAAGCTCAAGGCAGCGAGGATTAATAGACCGACGAGTGTGAAAAGCAACAACGGACCCCCGCGGTCGAGCTGCCACCCGGAGAGGAGAATTCGGCTGTAGCGAACGTCAGGGAGGGGTGGGGCATCGTGCCACAACAGAGCGGCAATGGAGAAGGCGCCGATCCAGGCAGGAACGACGGCCAGGCGGATGACCCATTTTGAAGCGCGGCCTTTCTTGCCGGTAGTGACGCTGCTTCCAAATAAGTTATAGACGGTTGTGGCCGTGACTATTGCGCCGCAGATTGATGCGAGGAGGGCAGCGGATGAAACGGGGCAGGGCCACGAACTGAGGCCCACGAAGCCCGATTTGACTATGAGTGCAAGCAGCAGGAGCACGAAGAGCCAGACGAGGCCGGTAAGCTGAATAAGAAAAGTATTTCGAATCCAGCTCGCGAACATGGTCCACGTATCGAGGCTGAGGATACCGTTTCTTGGCGCAAGATAATTGGAATAGTTGCGAAGATGGTCGATCGAGGGGCTCCAGTCGGTAACGCGCCCGAGCCAGTGGGCAGAACGGCGGACGTTGCCGATCAGCCAGGAACCGATAAATCCGCCTCCGGACACGGTGGACAGGTAGTCGATATTCCTCAGCAGATCGAATTCCTGCAGGCCCTGGAGCACGCCGAGATTGAACGTGGCGCTACGAATGCCGCCTCCGGAAAATGCAAGGCCGACGAGATTGGAGGGACTCTTACCGGTCGCGATGCGTTCGCTCCAGCCTTCGCGGTCACAGGGTCGGGCCGCAGGTGGGGGACCAGCTGCAGTGGCACCGAGAGGGATGGCCGTTCCAGCAGGAAGGGGCGGAGATGCGGGTTGCACGGTATCGCGATAGGACCTGCGATCCCGCTGGAGAGCGATCTCGGCAAGTTCCTCGTCAAAAACGAAACGCCATTTCCTGGTAACGTTCGGCGGAGTCGGGACAGAGTCTGGCGCGAGGATACTGCAGACGGTCTCGCCGGTCACCTCAATCGCGTTCTGGATGAGGTCGCAACAGAAGTCGAAGACGGAACGGATGACTTCTTCCCACTGGAATATCTCCGATGCTCGAGTCGCGTCTCCCTTGAGATTGGCGTGGAAGCGGAGGAGGTGCATCCAGGAGGTGCCGGCGTAGATGACCGATCCACTGGAAGAGACGGTGGCGCGGAGAAGGCGCGCGATCCAGTAGAAGTCCGCCAACCCGAATCTGGCTGCGCGCTGATCAGTGATCATCCATCCGCCAGTCGGACGGGCCAAATCAGGAAGGATCTCCACAGGGTTTTTGTCTTCAAGGTGACTGCGGAGGATTTGTTCGGGAGAAAACGCCTTTCCAAGCTCAGCTAGTTTCCCGCTACCAATGAGATTCGACATGACAACGAGGTTGGAAGATCCCGGGCGTGCCTTCTGGACATTGCCGGCGATCAGAGAGACATAGAAATGGATCCGGCTCTCCAGCCAGAGGACCAGGCCGTCGGTTACCTTACGAAAGCGTTCGTTCTGTTCGGCGTCATTGGTCGAGAGAAGACCGCGGAGCCAGAGTTCGTAGTCGAGCGGCCTCTCGAAGTAACCGTCGAGAAACAATAAGGCCGCCTCTTCCTCGGGCCGCCGGTCGTCCGACTGGAGGTTTAGAAAACGATCCACTGTTTGGGGTTCGGTTATAACGCAGGGTGGAGTAGCCAGGGCAAAGGGACGCCAGTGCGATTCGGATATTCCGGATTTGGGGGATTGTTCGAGCCTTTCCTGGGAGGCTTTTTCCGCGGAGTATAGGCGTTCGGCAAGAAAGCGCACGCCGAAGTACAAGTAAGAGCTGCAGTAATGGAGAAATGCCTCGGAATGAACCAGAATCTGAAGACTCTCGCCCGCTGGGATTGGTACAACATCCATCCCGGAGGTGTACGAGGATGATGCCGTGTCCGGGGCACACTGGCCCGTTTGATATCGGAGCTCGAGGAGAGTGAGCTGGTTGAGGGCTTTGTCGAGCCGCAAACGAAGAGCGATGGTATCCGCGTCAAGTTCCCAGGTAATACCGGCTTCCTCATGGGGACGAAGGATTTGACGGAGTCGCGGCTCGGCTTCCTTTGACAACTGCCTGAGTATCGTCCACGCCTGCTCCCCGTCCGAGCCAGAACCGGGTGTGCCGGAGTGTCCGAGTTGCGATCCATCTTTTGCGCTATCTTCGTTCATGGCTGATCCTCCTTCTCAATTCCGGGTGGCCCGGAAAACAGGGTTACTGCCGCCCTCGTCCAGCCGACATAGTTTGCACCTAAATCCCATAGGCAGACACTGTTTTTGGTTCTAAGGAGTCAATTGAGGAGCCAACTTCGAAGCGATCGTCGTTATGTCGAACTGGTAAGCAAACAGAAATCGGAGATCATCCGACGGTTGAATATGAATTGGGGCGGACGCAGTAGCTCGTGATGCGGGGTGGAAGCTGACATTGGACCCAAAGCCGACACTGAACCCCTTCGTCGCCGGAATCTGCAGGAGACCCTCAACATGGAGCCGTAAGTCGCGCTGCCAGGGTAGTGTGCCCGCGAGAGCATTGCACGAGTTATTTCCCTGATACTCGTTTACCGGACAGAGTAAGGACGAGAGGTTGCTGAATCGACCCCACCCTACGTCTGCGTAGCTGATTTGTTCGGCCGCTTCCCCGGCGTTGGAACTTAAGCCATCATGACCAAGCCGGAAGCCCCCTTCATAGAATTTGTAAAACTGGCTCGAATTCCCAATGGACTGTACCTGAGAAGAGGCGTTTGACTGCTGCTGGGTGACATTCAGGCCGTCGAGGGCCGTATCAAACCCCATCTTGAGAATGGGTGCCAGAAAGAGCCCATAAGGTGCTGGCGTGTTGCCTCCCGCAATACGTGAATTGATCGTCCACGTGTTCAGGAAGATCGGGTAATATACACCGAACTGAAGCAGCGCCGATTTTTGCGAATTCAGAAACGTCTGGCTGGTTGTGGAAGGAGTCGTCGCCGATGTCGAGGTGGAAGTGCTGCTTGAGGACGAGCACGCCGAAGTAGAGGTCGAAGCATTGCAGTTTTGCACGGCCACCGGCAAGGAGGTCAATCGCGTCTCAAAGAATGAGCTAAGGCGCGGCTTGTAGTTCCCAGCCGAGTCGGCGTTCGTCCAATACACTTTGTCCAGCCGGAATGCGAGGAACAGATCCTCGTGAGAGAACTGGCTCTGTTCCTGAGAAGTGAGAGCGCCAGCGGTGAAGTAAGCCCGCACGAGACCCCAGTCGAAGCCCGGCGGTGCTGCGGCTGTCTGCACCTGAACGACCGGAGTGGACACAACCACCGCTCCGCCCGCTCCCGAGAGCACAGCACAAAGCATAGTGCCAGCGGACAAAGGCTGGTTCGTCGTCAATACCAATGACGTGCTGTTGACTGGCGCATTTGCAGAAACCCCAGATTTGAGCGCCAGCACGTAGGCTGCGGAGGCCACGCATTGCGCACCCACAGACACCTTTCCATTGCTGTACAGTTGGCCGGTCGCGGCGTTAGCGAGGGCAGAGGAAAACGTGATCGTGACCGTCGAATCGCCCGCTGTAGGTACCGGTTGAATCAACTGGGCGAAACTCGGCAGCTCGAAAGGGAAAAACGCGGGGAGGGAGAAGATCATAAAAAGAACGCCTCGAAGAGAGGCGCGCACAATTCGACTCATGGCTCGACTGGAGTGCATCTCAGGTTCCTCCGTTGGGGTACCCAAATTGGAGTCCGGCCGACTTTAAGGGGGCCGGCTCCGAATGTCTCTAAGAACGGCAGAGGCAGAAGATTCCCTTCACTGCGAGTGAGAATATTGGGCCAGAGCAATTCCCCTCGGGCCAGGGGACCAGGCGCCCTGAAATAGGCTCATATGTTTCCACCTTTACTGGCCACCGTAGGCGGCCGGTCAGCAGTCCGGGGATAACTGCGCCTACTCGCTGTATGTTCATTGCTTATTTCCCCCGCCATGCACTGATAAGGGTCGTCGCGACTGGGTATCTTTAGCAGTAATGTTGCTAGTAACGAGGAATGTGGAGGTGTCCCTTCGCGGGCGGGAGAAGAATCGGAGGAGTCCAGAGAACGACTGCCGCCTTGCTCCTATCAGGCCCGAAGATGTTGCTCGGCCTGTCACTTTCCGAGGCCGCCTCCCTCGATTTCGCTTCGTATTCGGATGAGATTGAAGCTTCATAACCACCTTGGCAGATAACCTGTGTATAATGCGGCCACTACGCGCGGGGCAAATGTGGGAAGCTATTCCTCTTTATCTATCGAGGAGCTTGTACGGCGATGCTCTGCCTCTGGAGAGATCAGAGCTTGGGAAGAGTTTGTTCGCCGTTTTCACCGCCTTATTGCCGCGGTGGTGCTACGTACGGCCGGAAGGTTGGGCGACTCATCGTCCCAAACGGTTGACGATCTCATTCAGGAGACCTATCTCAAGCTATGCGCTGATGATTTCCGGCTCCTCCGCAACTTTAAAGCGCACCACTCAGATGGGTTTATCGGGTTTGTGAAAGTGGTCACCGCGAACGTCGTACGGGACCATTTCAAACAGTTGCGTTCACAAAGGCACGGCGCGAATCGCATGCAGGATCTGCCGGAGGACTTTGATCCGGCTGCTGCAGAGGACAATGAGGGCGGTCCCAAAGCGATAGAACGCGCTGTCTTGATTCAGGAGATCGAGGACCATCTGGAGCACCTAGCCTCTGCGGACCGCGATCGGAGCATCCGAGTTTTCTGGCTCTACTATCGCGCGGGACTCTCCGCCGCCGCGATAGCAGCCCTGCCTGGAATCGGCCTTAATATAAAAGGTGTAGAGAGCCTCATCTCACGCATTACCAAGGACTTAAGGGCGCGAATAGCCGCATTCCGCCCCGCTGAGCGCGGTGACGCACGAAAGTCCGCCGAAGGGATTCTACCGGCACAATCGTTTTAGAAAGGAGAAGCAGCTTGGAACCACACCTTACGGGCGCCCAAATCGAAGAGCTTCTCCACTATGAGCTAAGCGCCAAGGATGACTCGGGTGAAAAAAGTAACGGCGGCGAGGGTGCGCGCAGTCATCTCCAGGCGTGTTCTCAGTGTCAGTCGAGGCTAGCTGAAGAGCGGCGTGCGATGGATCTACTGTCGCTGCTTAGAGCGAGCGGGGCTACCCCGTCAGGCCCTAAGTGTCCGCCAGACGAGGTGTGGATAGAGGTCGCTGCCAACGGTGTTCAAGCAGGGGACCCGGAGGGTTATTTGATCCATGCCGGCGAATGCGACCATTGCGGACCGCTACTGAAGAACGCACTCGCGGATTTGACAACAGATTTGCTGCCAGAAGAGGAAGGCAGAATAGCCGCATTGAGAAGTTCGGTTCCTGTCTGGCAACACGAACTGGCGGCAACCTTACAGCGGTCATCCGCGCGACACCCAGTCAAACCGGCTATTAAGCGCCGTCGCATTTGGGTCACATTCGCTGTTGGAGCCTCAGTGGCACTGGCAATTGCAGTTTGGGTGGGTATCCGATTGACGCGTACAGCGGAGCCCGACCAATTATTAGCAGAAGCCTACACCCAACATCGGACCTTAGAGGTCAGAATTCCGGGAGCACAATATGCTCCCCTGCAAGTGCGGCGCGGATCGTCCACGTCACAAATGGATAAACCTACGACTTTGTTGAAGGCAGAAGCTCTTATTAGCGAGAATCTTCGTAAGAGTCCGAACGACCCAATCTGGCTTGATGCGCGCTCTCGCGCCGACCTGCTTGATGGAAACTATGACTCGGCGGTCGCTACTCTCCGGAATGCGCTGTTGACGCATCCGGATTCAGCTCAACTGCTAGCCGATCTCGGGTCCGCCTATTATATGCGCGCCGAATCTACCGACCACTCGGTCGACTATGGTAACGCCATAGAGGTATGGGGAAAGGCCTTGGCTGCTCGGCCAAACGACTCTATAACGTTATTCAACCGCGCCCTCGGCTGCGAGAAGCTTTTTCTCTACAATCAGGCTATCGATGACTGGAATCGCTATCTGAGATTGGACCCGCTAAGTGAATGGACTCGTGAGGCCCACGAACACCTGGCCGCCATTCAACAAATTTTGAATAAGCGCCAGAAATCAAACGCAAAGCCCCTGCTTCGACCTCGTGATTTTGAGGCCCTGTCTCCCGCGCAGGGACACGAAGTAACATCACAAATCGAGGAAAGAATCGAGGTGTACCAGGAACAGGCTCTGGCTTCCTGGATTCCAGAAGCGTTCGCTACGAATAAATTCGTGATTCTGCCGCCAGCTGCGTCACGCCGCGCCCTGCAACTTTTGGCAGGCATAATCGAGAGGAACAATGGCGATCCATGGCTGGCCGATTTGTTACACACGATTTCATCTGAAGATAGAGGGATTCGCACTCTTCTGGCGGGAGATAGCGCGATGCATAACGGGCGATACGGCTTGGCGATCAAGGCTGGCAGGCAGTCCGAATCGGACTTCGCGCATTCGCACAATGTACCTGGCGCATTGCTGGCTACTCTCGAAGTTATGAGGGCCGAGGACGCTTCGCTACAATACTTGGCTTGTGTCCTCGCGTCCGCGCAAACAATTCCGATTCTAGAGCACACATCCTATCACTGGTTGCAAGCCTCGATTTCTATTGAGCTAGGGCAGTGTCTGGCAGGTGCAGCCCACATGAGCGCCGCCATAGCAAGCAACAGAAAAGGCTGGGAATTGGCGCAACGCTATCGCTATCCGGAATTGCAATTGCGGGCGACGGCGTTTGGCGCAAACTACCTCCTGACCACCGGTCACGCGGAGGAGGGACTGCAAGAATTGCGAGGCGGACTCTCTTTATTTTGGAAATCAAGCGCATCGGACAGGCGCGGGGAAAATCTCTACTCATCTCTGTTCAATACGGCCGATGGAGTCAACTGGGCGTTCGTCGATGTTTCGACGTTAAACGAGATTGCGATCCGATTTCCCTCAGCAGATCCCGTGAGCCGGGTCGTCGAGAAGGAACTCCTGGCAGGTGCAGAGGAGAGGACTGGTGATTATCCAGCAGCCAGAGAGACCCTAAGGGTGGCCTCGTTGGAACTCGGCGCTTTGCCTGACGACCCCGGCGTGCAGATTCGAAAGGCAGAGATCGCTGAGGAAGCTGCTGAAATCCAGCTGCATCATGGAGATCCCGCGAGCGCACTCGACTCCTTACTGTCCTTTCGCAAGGAGCTTGACATTGCGGGGCCGGGTCGGTTTCAAGCGGAGTATTTTAAGACATTAGGCGAGGCCTATCTTCTCACGCACGACGATGGGCAAGCGCAGTCTGCTCTTGCCCAATCCCTGGCCCTTCGAGAAACGGGACTTCTGAGTCTGCACGACGAACGTGAGAAGTTAGTGTGGGCCCGAGCCCGTGGTGAACTCTATCGGGATCTTCTCGAAGTAAGAATACGGTTGGGCACACCAGAGAGCGCCCTTGCGTTCTGGGAGCGCTATAAAGGCTCCTCGCTTCGTCCGTCGCGTCAGGCGCGAGGTCATGTGGGGTCAAACTCTTTGCCTACATTGCCGCCCTCGTACCTGCCACACCAAAGCGCATTGATCTCCTATGCCATCTTGAGAGATTCTATAGCCGTCTTCGTGGTCAGAGATAACACGGTACATCTGCACATTTTGCCGCGCCCCTCAAATCTAGAGCAATTGATTTCGCGGATTCTCCAATTCAGCTCTGATCCTGCATCCGACGTCGACTTATTAGAGACGGCTGGCGCGGATCTGTACGGTGTATTGTTTAAGCCCATTGAATCCGAGATCAGCGATGCCAAGTCACTGCAAATCGAGCCGGACGGAATCATAGAATCGATACCGTTTTCAGTTCTTCGGGGAGATGATCGCGCCTACCTAGCGGACAAATTTGAAATCACTATTTCTCCGGGATCGGCATATGGAAAACAAACTTCGCAATCTACGTCTCTGGATCGTTTGACCCGAGCACTGATAGTTGTCTCCTCGGGCTCGAATGATCGGTCCTCACCTCCGCTGCCCGGAGCGAACGAAGAGGGAAGCGATGTCGCCTCTTATTTCGTGGATCCAACGATCATCTCGGGATCATCTTTAGCGCGCGAAGTGGTGTTCAAAAGACTACGTACTGCGCAACTTTTCCATTTTGTCGGCCACGCGATTGCCGATTCGACAGGTACGAGTTTAGTGTTGGGAGGCCATTCCTATATGGGATCTAATGATCTTGCGACCCTCCATTTGCCCGGTCTGGGGCTGGCGGTTCTTTCAGCTTGCGATAGTGCTAGTGGAGATGAGGGTACCCCGGCAGATATAAACAGCCTTGCCCGCACGTTTCTCGCGATCGGAGCAACTCATGTCGTAGCCAGTCGCTGGCAGGTCGATTCTGAGGTTACTCGCCAACTCATGAAGAACTTCTATGCTGAGCTAATGCGCGGTAAAGGGCCGGCGGCGGCTCTGCGCATCGCTGAGAATGGTGTCCGAAGCACTTCCCATCATGGTCATCCATTCTACTGGGCATCTTTCGACGTTTTCGGAGCTTCCTGACTATTCGATCTAGAGGGAAGCCCCATATTTCAAAAAAAAAGGCGGAGATCACCATGGATGAACGAGAGAAGACCGAGTCGTCAGGACGCGCCGCAACCGCATCAGAACCATTGGCATTTGATCTGCTTGGGCCATTCGTGGTGCATTTCTGCGAGGGAGCTGTGAGAATTTGCGCCCCCTTGTGTACTGATCACCACGCCAATATTCTGACAGATACGAATGACATCTCCTTGCTTGGCTTAGCTGAACCGATACCAATTGATGGATTTCCGGCAGGGTACATATACTGCTTAGACGTGGAAACTCGTACGCCCAAAGATGCGACGAAATGCCATTTCACTGATCCGACGCAACTGCTTATTGCAACGGCTCACTTGGATCCGGTACCAGCACAGAACTGTCATTTGGTCTTTAAGGTGCCGCTTCCCGATAGCATTGTGCCGCTGGTCCCCGAGACTATATGGATTCACCGCAATGGCGCAGCCACATGGGTAAATTCCACGTCAGATGTTGCCGCGGGCGTCAGGGCGCGTGGATTGCGCTTCATCTATTCAAAGTGTCTCGCCCCGCCGGAGATTACTCTCTGCCAGCAACCTCGGTCGTCTCTGGATGAGCCGCAACCGCCACTCAACAGACTCAAGGCAGACGCTTTGGGGTTCGATCCTCCCTTCTACCATATAACCCTTCGATTTGCATCCCATAGCGCGACGCCGGATGAACACCATGAAGACGCGTACCGCTGCTTCTACACAATGCGAAGGCTCATTCCCCATACAAGTCAATGGCGAGTGGATTTCGACGACCCGGCCGCGACAGAAATGGGGACCCATTCACTCAGCGGCCCACACCCCTTGGATTGTATGGCTGCGGTGCTGATAGTAAAAGATCCGAGCTAGCCCAACGGGCACAGACGGCGCCTCCGCGGACGAAGACGCCGTCTATGAAGGTATTTGGGGATAATCATCGTTTGATATTGATTAGCGGCGGTGGTGACGTGCAATTTCGGAGGCTGGCTGCTATGGAGCGCGGCGTCCGCATGGGGAAACTCAGAGCTATCAAATTAGTGGCTCGATGGGTTAGTTGCTAAGTGGGGCACGCCTGAGCCAGAATCTTCACGGGCGACACGCGTAGGGAGCGTCCCAAACGAAACGAATCCAGGCGATGCTTTGCCTTGTTGTTGTTGCTTTCTGCTTAAGACCTTCCGTCGCGGGTGCAGATACGGGGGTGCCTCAACTTACATACGAGCAGACAATTAACGGTTGCAGCCAGCAGATCGCAGAGTGGAACCGGCAAGCCAACTGGCAAGAAGCTCTCATTATCTGCGTGATCGTATTTGGGGGCGTAATTACAGTTTTTAGCACGGGTAAGCTCCGAGGGGCGAAAACCGTCGCCTTGATTTTGGGCGGAGCAACGAGTTTTCACAGCGATCAACGCCAAGGGGTTCTGAGCCGACTACAGCACCATGCGACGGGCGGCTGTGAAAGGCCAAGCAGTCGTCAACGATCTCAATATGATTGTGAGCATTATCAATGAGAGCCATCCCACCGGGCGGCAGCTTGACGAGGACAATGCACAGTTCGCTAAGAACATAGAGGCGTTTAACAGTATCAGTACCGGCCTTGCAGGAGCCACCGATGGGCAAACGACAGCGGCCGCATTATCGTCACTTCTCCGAATTCCCGGCGTTCTTGTTAGACTACCTGGTGAGACTTGTGGATCTCGGTTGATCTCCCAGCTACAAAATCGACGACAGTCGGCCCTACTGGGATCGCCCGCGAGTCGGAATCTAATTGATTTTGCAGGGGATTCTTCGGACATAGTCACGCCCGACCACCTGGCGTTGGCCCAAGTGGTCGGCTGAGCTTGCGGTTGCGCACTGTTTCGCACGCGAGGCGGTCCCCAATGCGGATAGGGAAGGTGAACTCACCCCCTCTGGGCGGACCCTTGACATTCGGTGAGGCCATCCATACTGAAGGCAACTAACAAGATACGGAGATGAACAAGCCACATGAATTATCCATGGCGGAGTGGAAGGAGATTATGGCGATGCCCGTCGTTCGGGAGGCGTGGGTATCGGCCAGAGCGAGACTCCTGAAAAATTTGCCGACATGGTATATGGAGTGAAGTTCAGGTTTTCGCCTGGAATGGCTCCGGGCTACGTCGGCGATCTATATATCTTGCAGGGAGACGCGTTGGGTGAGCCAATGAGTCTTATACGAAGGAACGGCGATCTTGTCGTGATCGGGTGAGTGGAGGCGTTTCACCTTCCATCACCTTTAGAGATATTTAGACACAAATGCCCTGGCCGAATAGCCAGGGCATTTCCTTTGTAGATCACTGGGGATGATTTACTTTGCTGCCTTCTTTTGAGCAGCCCAACGCTTCCTCTGTGCTGCTGCGATCCGCTCTCTCGCTTCCTTGCTCATCACCCTCGTTTTGCGGGGCTTCGCTGTAGCCGGGACGCGTCCAGTACCAGCCCCCAGTAAAACTTTCACCTGTTCTAATCGTGCGATTTCCTCGCTCACAGCGGCGAGGATCGATTGCGTATCCATTTTTATGTCTCTCCTCAGTCTAGGGTTTCCAACGATTACCATGCTATCGGCTTTGGGAATCGCCGTGAATGCCTTCCTCTGGCAGCTACAAAATCGACGACAGGCAGGCGGGCCGGACATGGCTGCTGGCTTGGATTAGGTTGATTTAGCAGGAGCATTCTCTATAGGAAGGCCGCCCGACCCCTGGTGTTGGACCAGATGGCCCCCCAAAGACCCAGACAGCAGCCGTCAACCTCAGCTTCAAATTCGCGACGTCTCCTTGTCACCCAACTAACGACCGTCGGCTTGCAATTCCAGCTTAGAGCAGAGATTCTGTCGTGCGATTTCCAGCGCTTAATTCGGGGTCCGGCCCCATTCGCTCACTGACGGCCATGTGTGAACCTCCAGAGGCATATGGCTTATGTGGCCCTCAGCGGAGCTCAAGTGGGGCAAGCGGCGAGGAGGGAACCCTCAAGCATATGCACCCGTGATCGTCTCTTAAGGAACGTGTCTATGGCCCTTGACGCAGGGAGGGGGACGCACGAGAGTTACCACAGTTTCAACCCTTCTGGCGAGGCTATTGGAGCTAATCGCGAAAATTAAACCTGCCGGCCAATTCTGTCAATGATTACTCTGTCGTAAACAGCAGGAACGAGATCGTAATCGGGACCGGGGCGCGATGCGTCTGATCAAAGTAGAACGTTCATTGATTACGTCCTTGACACAAGA
The DNA here is from genome assembly GCA_036490815.1 of Acidobacteriaceae bacterium. Taxonomy (GTDB): domain Bacteria; phylum Acidobacteriota; class Terriglobia; order Terriglobales; family Acidobacteriaceae; genus Palsa-343. Next base: position 286,219 of record DASXDF010000018.1, on the reverse strand, counting down.
GCTCCAAGCGACAACACTGGTGTAATTTCCGCATGCAGTCATCAGTCTGGGCGAGCCCCTTGAGACCTCGGCGATGACGGCACGTAGGCGATACCAGCAGAAGGCAGTCTCCTTAGAACAAGCCTTCGCTGCAAGTATTTTGACTTTTTCAGCGGCTGCACCTTACATTTCCTCAGAAATCTGCGAATCGATTGCATTGCGTATTCATTTCGCATTGCGAGGTCCGATTTGCGCGAAAAGCGTTCTGCGTTCGACGGTACCATTCGCCTCTCAGCGAGCGCGAGTGTTAAGTGCGGAACCTCTGATCACCCTTCGACTTTCTCGGCATTACGTTGTCTGGATGTTCCGGCTACAGGCCTGGTGAACACAGAACTTTCGGGGGAACTATGAAAAAGCAATGGTATGAATTTTGTATTGTTATCGCGCTCTCTGCGGTTTCCGCAGGAGCACAGACCAATGTCTTTCCCACAACTGGTAACGTCGGCGTCAGCACGACGACCCCGAACGCGTTGTTGTCCTTGGGCACCGGAATAAATACCATTAAGTTCGCAGCGTACGATGGCGGCGGCAATGGTATGTATGGCATGGGAGTTAATCCCACCCAGCTGACGTTTGGGGCTGGTATTTCCATAGCCGGAACTCCGCAGATGGTCTTGACGAGCGCTGGAAACGTGGGCGTCAACACAACATCACCCCAGGTTAGGCTCGATTTGAGCGGAAGTGTCGCCACAGACACTCTTGGGACAGAGGACGAATTCCATATTACGAGACTTATTCAACCAGGCGTTTCGTACCCCCAAGTCGCGGCATTCCAGCTTGGCACCTACAACACAAGTGGGGCTTGCTGTGGGCCGCAGACCCGGCTTGATATCAAATTGAAAGCCGCGGCCACTAGCACCCTGACCGGGGACACCAACGTAATGACGCTCCAAAGCAGCGGGAACGTCGGTATTGGCACGACGAACCCCGGCGCGACCTTTGAAGTGAACGGCAACGTTAAGTTGACCGCAAACAGCGGCGCTTCGATCACGTTCGCCGATGGAACCACTCAGAGCACGGCCTATACCGGGGTTTCCTGCGGTGGGGATTTCGCCGAGTCGGTGGACGTAACCGGCCAACGCAAGAAATATGAACCCGGCGATCTGCTTGTAATCGATCCGGAGCATCCCGGCGAGTTTCAGGAGGCTTTCCAGCCCTATTCCACGCTCGTCGCTGGGATTTACTCCACCAAACCTGGATACGTTGGCAGAAGGCTGACGGGTCCAAAGAGTCCGGACGAAGTTCCTTTGGCAATGGTGGGAATAGTTCCCGTCAAGGTGACGACAGAAAGCGGCCCCATTCGAACCGGTGATCTGTTGGTAGCGTCCTCGACTCCCGGCCGGGCGATGAAGGGAGCGGATCGCAGTCGGCTGACTGGTGCTGTCGTCGGCAAGGCCTTGGGCGACCTCGATTCGGGCACGGGCGTGATTGAGGTTCTGGTTACGCTGCAGTAGGCGTAACAGGAAAGAAGCTTCAATTCGAGCAGGGACTGCCTAGAGTGACGCGCGTGGGAATGCTAACCATCCACCACAGAGGATGCTATGACTACTGACCTTCTCGCCACATTGGCTATGCGAAGCAGTATTCGCCAGATCGCTAAGCCTGTCTCGGTATGCGTTCTCATGACGGCTTTTCTAAGTGTAGCGGCCCAATCGTTTCCGCCCGCGGCCGGTCCGATCGGCGATAACAAGTTGCATCCCATTCCGGGCGCCGGTCACGACTACATTCATTTGCTTTCGGAAACGGTAAATCCCGCGAATGGCAGCCTCAGCATCAACATCCGCATGCCTGCGCCAGCCGGTCGTGGCATCGATCCTCCCGCCGTGTTCCGATACAATTCCGGCGAAATCAGCGCACTGACTCAGGTAACTGGGGTCGCATGGGCAACCTCGCCGGCGAATCCACTCGGCCAGGCCAACGGCTGGGGTTCGGCTGACAGCACTGCTTTGACAGGAAGCGCTTCAGCATGGAATTTCACATCGCCGCCTACGCCTCAGGGCTACTCCGCTGTCAATTGCAGCTACATAAGCGCGTTTCATTTCTATGACCTGAATGGCACTGCACACAACCTGGCAGAGGGGGTGGAAGCGCGGGGACAAAACGCGGATCCTCGATCGACATGTAACCCACAACAGGTATTTCCGCCTTCGCTGACGGCTGCGCAGGCGTGGAACTACTCCGACGGGGAAACCGCCGCTCTTTTGGATTCCAACGCCGTTGCCGAGCTTACCGCTGGCGATGCGGTCCAGATTCACGCAATCGATGAGGAGGGAAATACTTACAGTTTCGCTTCGCCCGAGATATCCACCCAAGGACCGAATCAAGTGGCTGTATTTCCCAGTGGCATCGAGGACCGCAACGGCAACTTCGTTAGCCAATCGGGTTTGAGCGGAACTGACACCGCAGGGAGAGCAATGACCCTTCAAATCACGCCCAGAACAACCCCCGGGACACAGACATATACGGTTTATGGATTGCAATACGCAGTTACAACCATCACAACACCGGTGAGCTATACTGCGGGTCCCGCCCAGAAGACCCTTATTGAGAATACTGCCTACTGTGCTACGGGCGCAACATTACCAGCCAACACCGCGACCATCAACGTGATCTCCTCGATTGAACTTCCCAACAATCAAACATACACCTTCCTCTACGATCAGACCTACGGAACGATCAGGGAAATTGATTATCCCGATGGTGGAAAAGTATCATATACATGGGGATTTCCGAGCCCGAGTAACTATTCTCAATTCTCGAGTTTTTCTGCGAGCACGCTGGATCACTCCACTGTGGTACCTAACGCCTGCTTCTGGGCGTATCCGACACCCGTGGTACTGGCGCGGCAAGTGAGTTATGGAGGCTCTTCTTACGCACTGACCCAGTCTTTTGCTTATACGACCAACTGGAATTCGACGACGGCTCCGACGGCATGGACAACAAAAGTCACGAAAGTCACCAGTACTGACAACGTCCTGACTAAAGCCTCCACCGTCGTTTATACTTATGTTCCCGGTAACCAACTATCGCCTGTCGTGGGAACGGGCTGTGCCGAGTCATGTAATCCGCCGGTAGAGCAAACAATTCAATACTACGACTGGGGTCAGGGTACGAGTGGCAATCCTCTCGATACTGCGTACAAACAATGGTATAACCAATTTCAGCTGGCATGTGAGGTTCACGTACTGAACGGTAGTTCGAGCCTTGCCTATGGTCACTTTTATCAGTATCTTTACGGCCAGATCTCGGATGATAAGCAATTCGATGTGGGCCAGGTGAGCGGTCTGCAAAACTACTGCACCGCATCCAGCTCTACACCTCCGAGCGCCGCCCCGCTAAGGGAAGTCGTAACCACTCTTAAGTCATTTGCGAGCCCTGTTCCGCCCAACCTGATCTTCGCGAAGCCGTTGACCGCCACGGTGCTCGGTCTTGTCGGTGGCACGCAGGTTACGGTTGCCGAGACCACCTACTTATATGATGAAGGTACGGTATCTGCGGTCACCGGCCTCATTCAGCACGACGAAAACTGCTTTCCCGGTGGTTCTTCACCTCAGACCTCTCCTCCCTGCGAGTCCAGCCAATATAACGGCAGCCCAACTCTCGGTCGAGGAAACGCGACGACGATCACACGGATGTGTTTGTCGAGTGCTTGTGGCGGATCTGCCGACAACTCAATTACGAAGTATCAATACGACGAAGCAGGACAGGTCGTTGCAGAGACGGATGCCTGCGGTAATGGATCCTGCTCCGATATGCCCGCCGGATCCGCTTCTAGCCATACGACATCCTACTCGTACGCAGATAGTTATACAAGCGGCACACCACCAGGTACAACAGATGCTTACTTGACAAATATTAGCTATCCCTACTCTTTGCAGGAGAAGTTCGCGTATGACTATACAAATGGCCTGCTCACAAGCTCTACAGACGAGAACAGCCGGACAACCTCATATGCTTATGATGACGCGCTGAACCGCTTAACCAGCATTTCTCATCCAGATCTCGGCGTTACCACTTACACCTATAACGATGGCACTTATACATCCGGCGGTACAGTTCCCAACGTCACCATTCAGGTAAAACAGACCAACTCGGTCCAGACTACTACGATAGCGCGCTCGGACGGGATCGGTCACGTTTGGCAAGCAGTGCTCGACGATCCGGTCAACACGAATGTTACGAGTGAAACCACCTACGATGGTGAAGGGCATCCATATATCAAAACGAATCCCCATCGCGCAAGCCCGGCAAGTACGGATGGCTCGGCCTATTTCTACTTTGACGCTATGGGGCGGCCCATTTTTCAACACCAGCCCGATTCATCGTGGTTGAGCTGGTGCTACAACGGGACAGCCCCTGTCATCCTTCCGACTGGATCCTCAAGCATCTGTCAAGGCCAGAAATCGGCCGCTACTGGCCTGTGGGTTGATTCGACCGACGAAACCGGCAGGGAATGGCAAAGGACCAGCGATTCTTTCGGTCGGCTCCTCGCCGTCATGGAACCGAATGCGAGCAATGTAGACAACATTGGCACCTACTATGCATACGACGCATTGAATGACCTGTTGGCTGTGACGCAAAATGGAACTGGAGCCGGATCCGTCACTCGCAGCTTTTTCTATGATAGCCTCGGCCGCCTGGATGCGGCCAACAACCCAGAGACCGCCTCGGCCCAGTATCCGCCGAATCAGATTTGCACCGGCATTTCGGGTAAATGGACAGCATGCTATTTATACGACCTCAACGGTAACGTCGTCTCCAAAGTCGATAATCGCGGCGTCTTCACGTATTCCAACTATGACTGGATAGACAGGATCACGGAAAAGAGTTACTCGGACTCTGCCGGCACCGCAACTCCATGGTCGTGTTATCAATACGATACCTCCTCCGTTCCCGGCAACGTTGGCAGTACAGGCAATTTTCTCGGGCGTCTTACGAATAAGTGGACAATCAGGGCTCAGAATTCATGCGTGCCGCCGATAAGCAGTGGCTATTTAACACTTCGCGCGACCCTGGCCTATGATCCCATGGGCCGGGTCCGGACAGACGAACAGTGCACAACGTCGGGCTGCCGGACGGCGTCTCCCTGCTCCGGTTCCAGCTACAGCTACGACCTGGCGGGCCATCTTAATTGCTCCAGCAGCGTTCAATTGATCCCCGGTCTCACTTCTCCGCTCACATTCACCTCTCAGTATGACGGCGCAGGGCGCCTGCAGACTTTGAGCAGCAGTTGGGCGAATACGCAACATCCGGGCACGCTGTTCAGTGAAACCGTGCCCGCGTCGTCTCCATGCACCCAGACTCCGTCCTACGCGGGATTTGGCGGCTTGCAGAACGCTGTGCTCGGAAATGGTCTGGCACTAAGCCGCAGCTACAACTCTCGCCTCCGACCGGGATGCGAACAGGGGGTAGGCAGTCTTCTGGTGAACGCAACCGCTGGCTCGGCGACGATATCGATCACTGGGGCGGAGCAAAGTCAATGATTACCCCGCGGACTGGAAGTTTCGAAGAGGGAGCAGCTGAGATGCGCGAGCGAAGCGCACCCTCTCGGGAGACCAACGCTGCAGCGAACGAGGATGGGGAGATGTCAAAGCCGCAACACGACAAGCTGCGAATGCTTCTGCTCTTCCTTGCACTTGCTTTGTGTTGCTGCGGCCGTGCGATGGCTTCGGCAACCGCGACGATGACGGTGAACGGGTCCGAACACCAGATTTCCGGTTCGTGGGACTCGGGCAACGTTACGATCACCTTCAGCGGCTATGTTGAAACGGCACATTATGCCCAGTTCTCGACCACGGCATCTCTGGCTTCGGCGCTCGCTGGCATGTTTTCTCGGGATTACATCGGACAGGGTCTGTGCGCGCACGCGTCTGGTGCGACAATCACTTTCCAACTGACCAACGGGGGAGCCTTCGGCGCACTGCAGATTACCGGGCCGACAACATCGTTCACTTTTTCTCCCACTGGCTGGACTTCGTCGCCAACCAAAGCCGACTTCGGTACCGTTACCCTCACGGTCAATGGGGCACCCGTCGCATATACTCCGTATGGTCTTGGATCGACGCCGGTCACGGTGGCCGCGGGTCTGGCAGGACACGTCATGACGGGGGCCCGGGTCATGGTAACCGCCACAAATGACGCTATTTATGTAAAGTCCACAACTGCCGGTTCATCCTCCAACTACACATACTCGCTGACGACGACAAGCTATGATTCCGGCCAGTTCTCAGAACCGTCTTTCATGACCCCGCCTGCAGACGGCAACCTCGACGGAGGTGCGGACCAAAATACCGACAATGGAGTCACCGTCTACAGCTACAACAACATCACTTATCAGTCGAATGGCAATGTGACCGGCTATGCGGATTCGGTGATGGGAACCTGGGCGAATATCGCCTACGACAATGTGAACCGCGTGGCTCTGGCGCAACAGACCGGTACGCCTACTGACCCGTATGTCAAGCCTGTGCCCTTCGCCGACTACTGCTGGAGCTATGACGCCTTCGGCAATCGCACCATGCAGGAAGGCTCGAGCGAAGCTTTCCAGTCGGGTTCGGGCGGCTTGTCGGCGTGTACCCCGCAAACCGGCGCCACGACTGGAACCGACTGGGCTACATATCCCACCAGCGGCAGCGTCAACAATCAGGTCCAGCAGACCAACGCACCCGGAATCGCAGCAACCTACCTTTACGATGCGGCTGGAGACATCACCTACGACGGAACTAATCAGTACCTTTACGACGCGGAAGGCCGAATCTGCGCTGTGCAAAGCCTGACGGGTTTCGACGGCGGGCCTGGGCCCATGACCGGATACGAGTACGACGCGGACGGGGCCCGACTCGCCAAGGGAAACATCTCCTCCTGGAGCTGCGATCCGACCGTCGCTGGAGTGAGTCCGGCCATCAACGAGACGGACTACATTCTGGGGCCGGGCGACGAGCAGGTGACCGAGCTGGCCAGCGACGCCAACGGCCTCATGATGTGGATGCACACCAACGTCTGGGCGGGTGGCCAGCTACTCGGAACCTACGATACAAACGGCCTGCACTTCTACCTGGACGACTGGCTCGGCACGCGACGGGCGCAGACGGACTATGCCGGGGTAGCGGAGGAATCGTGCTCGAGCCTCCCCTTTGGAGATAGTCTGAACTGCTCGGGGCTGACCAGCAACTACGCCTACGCCGGTCTGCTGGCTTTCCCGACGGAACATCACTTCACCGGCAAAGAAAGAGACACAGAATCAGGACTCGACTACTTCGGGGCTAGGTACTACGCATCTACGATGGGACGGTGGTTGAGTCCCGATTGGAGCGCGTCTCCTGAAGCCGTACCATACTCGCATCTGGACAATCCGCAGAGTCTCAATCTCTACGGCTATGTGTTGAACAATCCACTCAGCAAGCCAGACCTTGACGGTCATGGATGCCCACCGGACTGTGAAGACCCTACGGCACCAACTCAAGTCGCTCCGGCATCAGGTGGGGTCAGGGACTTTTTGATGCTTCCGGTCTCTGGTGCCATAGGAATGCTCAAGGCGGGATACAACGCGCTTCTTTCTGGCGGCTCTGCGGCAAACCGAAGAATGGGTATTCCTGATACACCTGCACTCCAGCCAGGGAACGATGGTGAAAAAGCAGGCATGACGGTGGCTCCATTAGTAATGGCTGCTGGTATGCCCGAAATGGCTCCCGAAGCTGCGGCGATGGAGGCTGCCGACGTTGGGACAATGGCTTCCCAACTCAGCAAGGAGACAGGTGTGACGAGAGTTGATCTTTCGACGCCTGAGATGCGAACCAACTTAGACCTTGTAGGAAAACCCCACTTCGACAAGGTAACGGGCGAGTATATAAACACTCCCCACGTCCAATCTCGTCCAATCTCGGTAGGACCTAACGGAAAGATCAATCTCGGACCGCAAACTACGCGGGCTGCTACTGCGGCGGATATACAAGCTGCCCAAAAGGTGCTGAAGAAAACTCCATGAATGAACTGATCTGGCTTCAAAGTTGGTACAAAGAGCAATGCGACGGGACATGGGAACACTCTTATGGCGTTCGTCTCGATACGCTCGACAACCCCGGATGGAGGCTTGTAATAGACGGAATCGCCACCAGCAAACCTGGGCTTGTCCCTGCAATTCATAACGTGGACGACAGCGAGACTTCATGGATACGTTGCTCATTACGGAACGGTGTGTTTGAAGGAGCCTGTGGGCCTGAAAACTTAAACCAGATGCTCGGCATTTTTCGAGCATGGATGGAACACTAGACGAGTGCGAGCCGAGGGGTCTGCCGTGGCTCCGGGCGGGTAGCCACGGTCCCGATGATCCTTCCCAACTACACTGAGGGTGCCCCCGGTCTCTCGCTTTTGGAGACCGGGAATACCGATACGATGGCAGGTGGCCCGGTCATGAACCGCCAAAAAGCCCGCGGTGCCCCATTGATCCACGGTTTTATCGTGGATGAGTGGGAAACCACGAACCTCAACCAGCATTTCTCTTAAATCCCGCTGGACAGGCGCCCCACTCATCGTCCATGAGGTATTTATCGTGATGAGCGGGCGTTGGGTTAAGGTGGAGGGCGTGTGAGGCATGGATTCATGCCTCCCCACCCAAGCCGCAAACAGCGCGGCTTGGATGGAGCACAATTGATCGCGGGAGAACCAGCAGTGAAAAACTCGACCGGGCCACCTGCCCTTGCAGACCGCTGCCTGCACAGCGGGAATGACGCCCACCGCGAACTACAACGGCAACAACCAATTGACGAGCGCGTTGTACAGTTACGACAAGGCGGGCAATGTGCTCATCGATCCGCAGAATCAGTATCTTTATGACGGCGACGGGCGCATTTGTGCGGTGTCCTCGCCGAACGGCTTCGGAGGGATCACCCTGACCGGCTATCTCTACGATGCGGAGGGCACGCGTGTGGCCAAGGGCAACATCTCGCAGTGGAGTTGCCGATCCGACGATCAGCGGATTCGCCACAACCAACGACTACATCCTCGGGCCGAGCGGCGAGCAGATGACCGAGATGGGGATGGATGCGAACAATACCCTGGCCTGGCTGCACACCAACGTGTGGGCGGGAGGCGCGCTGATTGCCACTTACGATGGCACTACAGTAAGTGGAAAGGATAAAACCGGCGGACTGCACTTTTATTTCAACGACCCGCTTGGCTCTCGGCGCGTTCAGACTGATTTTGCGGGGAATATCGAGAAGACCTGCTCCAGCTTGCCGTTTGGAGACGCCGAAACCGGCGCGACGGCGCCAACAGAACATTTGTTTACCGGCAAAGAACGCGACGCAGAGAGCGGCAACGACTACTTCGGAGCTAGGTACTACGCGAGCTCAATGGGGAGGTTTCTCAGCCCAGACTGGAGCGCCAAAGAAGAGCCGGTTCCGTACGCCAAACTGGACGACCCGCGGAGCCTGAACCTGTATCAGTACGTGGGGAACAATCCGCTCAGTGGGTTCGACGCGGATGGTCATCAGGAAGCAATTTTCACACCGGAAGGGCCAGTGGTGCTGCCCACTGGCCCGACGACGCTCACGCAGTCGCAGTACAACGAAATGGGAAACCAAGTCGGTGACTTCGTAAACAAACAAGTGGGCTTTCTCAAAGACATCGCCCGTGAAGATGTGGCCGCGGTTGGGCACGCCCTTAGTGTGGGGGCCTCGCTCATCTTTTCAAAAGATGCTGAGGCCAACTCTCTCAAGGGGCAAGGAAAGGATGCCTCAAGTGATGCGGAAGCGGCAATCGAAACTGCCAAGACCGGACTGGCCAAAGGAGCATACAAGAACCCGGCTGATGTGCGAAACCATATTTCAGGTCTTCAAAAAGGAGTGGACAAGGTGAGATCCTTGTCTGACAAACTAGACCAGACAAAGGGTCAAAAGGCGCGAGACCAAGTAAAATCTGACCTCAAAACTGCCACCCGTGATGTGCAAAGCCACACTAAAGACTTGTCCCAAAAGCCAAAGGTACAGAATTAGCGAGTGATAATGAATACGAATTTCAGGAAAATGCTCGAAGATCATAGAGGGCTAGCCGTCTCCGCCATCCGGGTCAATCTGAGAACAACGACTGTTGTGGAGCGACGCCGATTGCTTGGGAGCCTGTTGAGATTTCTCAGGTCGACCTTTCCCGATCAAGCGCTTAGAGATGGCGCAGCGCGAACGCTAGTGGCTCTTTATCCTGAGGCCGAGAGTCAAATCCGCCGCATGCTCAAAGATCGGAAGCAGCGGTTCTGGTATGAAATTCACTTCACAATGTTCTCAGCTCTTGAGCGAGATGACTTCGCAGAGGCGGATCAACTGGACATTGAGGATATTTTGACCCAATATATCCGCGGCGTTGAGCGAAGTTCTGGATTCGCCGCATGGAAGGCGGCGGACATCCTCGGGGATGAGTGGCGTAATGAAAGGACGGTAGAACTGCTGAAAGGCTTGGTCAAATCCGCGATCTTTCCAGCGGGAAGGATGGCGGCTCTACACGGTCTTGCGCACGCGTTGGCGGCTACCGGCGGCCGATCTGCCCTAATCAGAAATGCGATGGAGGACGCTGCTCGAACTGACCGCAGCAAGATCGTACGAGAGGCTGCAAGCTCCTACCTGCGTTCGGGCGGCTGCGCCGCATGAACAACCCACAACAGCGGGACAGCCCCGATGACCGGCTACGTTTACGACGCGGAAGGCGAGCGGCTGGCCAAAGCGACGATTCAGGTCTGGAGCCGCGATCCCAGATCCAACGGCTTCCTTGCGGACGCGGGTGTGAGCGAGACGGACTAAATCCTCGGCCTCTACGACGACCAGGTGACGAAGCTGGGCAGCGTCAGTCAGTTATGTGATGTGGTCAAGAACCCTGAGCGATACAAATCACAGGAGCGGCGCAGTAGAATAGCGATGGAGTTGGGCGCGAGGGCCTATGACCCCACGTGCAAGGAGTTTGGCATCGCAATGCTAATGCTGCGTGAGACCAAGGGCAGTACAGCGGCTCTTCATGTTGGCTATGCCGGAACGTTGGACAAAACCGTAGCCGGGACCTTTATCGGGGGTATTCCACTGGGACCCGAAGGGCCACCCTTCCGGAGTTCATCGAGAGTCGGTGCCCTTCGCTACTTCGAAGCCGTAGTTGCACTGCACGGCTTCTGCTACTTCTCCAGGTCTCTCGCCGGTTCAGGCACGCTGCCTATCGGTTTTGGGGTGGGCACTCCAGCCAATCCACAGGCTGGCCGTCATCGTGGTTGGTTTTGTGCGTCACGTCGGTCATCCAAATGAGGCTGAGTTCGGGAAGACCGCAGCGTGCAGTGGCGGCCGACTGTCTCAGTGAAAGGGTTCACTCTAACTCGGTGTAGTCGATTTTGTAGCTGCCAAAGCCTCCGAGAACTTCACAAAGCTACAGTGGGGAACAAGGCGGCTGCAACAGGTTCAATCCAAAGCAATTTGGATCACCAAATATCAACAGGCTTCAATGGGCTCTGGAACGCGGCTCGGGACCAGGTTCCCTACCCAATTCTCCTCCCTTAGAATCAGTGGTTTAACGTAGGGCACTTGGTGGGACTTGTGGATCTCGATTGACCTGACAGCTACAAAATCGACGACAGTCGACCGTCCAGAGATCGCAGCGAGCGGCAATCCAATTGATTTTGAACAAGATTCGTCTGTGGGAGGCGCGTCCGACCACCTGGTGTTGGGCCAGGGGATCGGCCCGATGTTCCCATACCGCCCCCCTATTGACTCTGTCAGTGCACGATGGACCAAACCTACCGAGATCGCTCCTTCAACGACTGCCGATGTCACGCGCTTCACACTTCCCGGCCAGACGTCGCCGACCGCGAAAACACCAGGGAGGCTGCTCTCCATCAAATGAGGCGCCCGCTTCGGCGGCCAAGCGGGAGGTGGTGTCACACGGCGCGAAGAGCGGAAGATCGCGCCCCGTGAGAATGAAGCCATTGTCGTCAAGCCCCAGCCGCTTTTCCAGATCACCGCATTCAACATCTTCTTGTCCAGGCTATGCCGCCAAAAGCTTCTTCAGCCCTCCGTTTCTCATCCTCCGCTTCCGACTTGCATCCATAAAACGTTGCCACGCCGACCTCGTACTCTCGCCACAGATCTCCTGTCTTGGCATCCGCCTCATGCGCTTCAGGATCCGCTGGCCTGCTCTGTCGTGTACTCGCTTTCCATCGTGCCCCGCCCCACATTCACTTTACGAGAGCCGAGTTTCCAGGTGAGGCAGGTCACAAGGTCACTTGGATAATATCGAATCGAATTGCACTATTTCATGATTCCGTCCTAGAATCAGGACCAATACCCTACATAGAGCAGTAGTTAAGTGGAACTTCGGGAGCTAGCATGAACGCGATCTGCGACATTTGGACAGAAGGCAAGACAGACTGGCAGCACATAAAACGAGCATTCGCTTTGCTCGGTGAGCCTGCACACTTCTCATTCCAAGAGAACCTCCCTGATGGGCCGTCAAGGAATTTATTTGCACAACTTACTTCTCGTAACTGCAGTCATCTCGTTTTAATAATGTGCGGTTAACTATATTGGACGTAATTGCCGAATATAGATCGAGAATACTTTCCAACTGCACGCGAAAGTATGGTTGTTAACCATTTGATTATGGCGCAAAGTAACCCCTCGAAATCCCCGTTTCACCCGACTGGATGAGGTAGCAACACAGTTTCAAAATGAACCTCTTCTTCCTCTACAGACTTTCGAATCGGGGTCAGTAGGAACCCGCGCGCGTCTCTCAGAGCTTCTTAGGCGTGGCCAAGAGGAAGTCCGTCTGGAACTTATAAGGTGCCAGTTTTGGTGGTAGTTGGTACGTAGAGTCGGTATGCGATTGAGTGTCGATGTGTTACGGGCGAATACACGGAAAACTCGGGCGGGAGAGGCCAATTCGAATCCACGAACGGATGCGACCTTCGGGGGATGCCGTGAAATGCGAGCATGCTGCTATCCTTTGGTGCTGGAAGAGATTGGCGTATGAACGACGGTATTCCCGAAGGGACGAAGGTCACCCCAAGGCAGTGGGTGCTGATGGTTCTGCTGATTGCGTTCTTTCTGTTGGGAGTGGTGTACTTCACCGTTCCGTAGCCTGCTGAGGGCGGCACCTGCCTCGAAACCATGTTCACCGCTCGTCGGAAAGGTTCAGATGCATGGATCCATCCGGCCGGATTGGTCGCAGAGAGTCGAAGAGGATCGCGAAGGCGCTCTGCGCTTTCCACATGTAAATGCTCTAGGCGTTGGTAGATTGAACTTTCTCGACCTTCAGCGGCCCCACAGAGCCTCTTCATAGTGGCGGAGTAAAAGCTAAATGGCGCAAGACTCACCCCAAGATACAGCGAAGCCGTCCGACGATCCGTCTGCCAAATTCGACTGCAAGTCTGATGAGGATTTGCCGTCGCTGCTGGCTGAGGCAAAGCTGGCGAAAAGGGAGACCGAGCCCCATCCTGGCGGACCGGTGAAGAGCGTGCGCCGCGGAGACGGCCAGACCGCGATCATCCTCCTCTGCTGCGGTGCCCTCTTCTTTGCGACTCTCTGTAAGATTCTGGCCTTACCGTATGTCGATTTCATCGCCATCTGGTCAGGGGGGCGACTCTTCCTCGGTCACCTCAACCCGTATTCGACCAGCGCGATTCTCGCAATCGAGCGTGCCCAGGGGTGGCTTAATCCGGTTGTCCAGCCCATGCATTATCCGCCCTGGTCTCTATACATCCCGGGCCTCGTCGCCCTTCTGCCGTTTCGTGTGGCTCAGGTTGTGTGGATGTCGCTCTCGCTTGGTCTCAGCGGCTTCTCCGCCGTTGGTCTTTGGCGCTTCTTCGGTGGGAAGCAACGGCAGGTCTGGATCGCCGCCCTCGTCTTTCTGACCTTTTTCCCGTTCGGAACTGCGGTTCGACTCGGCCAGGTCACGCCTCTCATGTTGGCTTCTTTAACTGCTGTCCTGCTCCTGCTCCGATCGCAGCGGTGGTTTCTGGCAGGACTGGCCACAACGGGTCTCGGCATTAAGCCACAGCTACTGTGGCTTGTCCTGATAGCGATTCTCCTCTGGGCGATTCGGGAGCGGAGATTTCGCTTTCTTTCCGTAGCGGCTCTCACGTGCCTGACATGCTGGGCCGGCGCTCTCGTCTTCGACCCGGCAGCCCTTCACTACCTCCGCGATGCTTCCGGTCCGACACTCGAAATAAGCTGCGGCGCAGGAGGACTGCTGCGCTTGATCTTCGGTGTGCAGCATGTCTGGCTGCAGTGGCTGCCCTGCATTCCCGGGGCCGCTTGGTTCGTCGTTTACTGGAGAAAGCACAGCCGCTGCTGGGTCTGGCGTCAGCATCTGCCTCTGCTGCTGTTAATTTCACTCGCCAGCTCACCCTACCTGTGGTTTCATGACTTCGCTCTTGCACTACCCTCTTTCGTTGCACTCGCCGCCCGCGGGGCATGGCGTTCGCCGGCGGTGGTTGCCGGCTGGTTCGGTGTCCAATTAATGATTGTTGTGCCGGAGTTCCTGCCTATTCCGCATATTCGCCTGCTGGAACCAACCCTAAGTGCGCTTTGGATCCCGTTTTGGCTCTTGGCCTCCCGAGCCGCCATCACGCTACCCAGCGGCAGTGACGAGCCTGCCCGGAATCGCCCTGAAGCCCACGTTAATAGTCGGTGCTCCGTCGCAACGTAGTCACCCGCATGCAAGCCAGACCAATATCCCCTCAAAAGGGTATCCTGAGGTGCCGAAAGGTACGTAAGTTTCGCGAAGATCACTCGGTGTAGTCGAATTTGTAGCTGCCAAAGCCTCCGAGACCTTCACAAAGCTACAGAGGTCAACAAGGCGGCCGCAACAGGTTCAATACAAAGCTATTGGGATCGTCAAATATCAACAGGTTTCAATAGGCTCTGGAACGCGGTTCGGGACCAGGGGGTCGGAGGTTCAAATCCTCTCTCCCCGACCATTGATTTCCTTCTCTTCCTCTTACATCTGATTGTTCTTTCCGCCTGCTGCCTGGGCGCGACTTCCCTTGTGCTTGCTTGCTGGGAAATTACGGCTTTGCGCGCAGAAAGCGGCCGAGCAATTCGTATTGGTCGCTGGCGATGTAGTCCACTCCGTCCTGTTGGGCGGCGCGCCAGCGTTCTTTAGCGGCCGGCAGTGAGCCGAAGTTATAGCTCTTGAACCAGCCATTGCAGCTTTCCTCTTTTTCGGTTGCGCCGTCGAGTGTGTAGAAGCGAATCCACAAGTGGTGGTCGTGGGCGTGGTGGACGAGGGCGCGGAGGCGGGCGTCGTCGGCTGCGGTCCATGCGCCGGCTTTTTGCTGGCCTCCTTCTTCGACGACGCGCCAGGGGTTGTTCCACCAGCGACGGTAGTTGGAAGCGGGTGCGGGTTCGAGAACATCGGGCGCGGCCATGGGATCGGCGGTGTTGGTGTGCACCGCGCCGAAGACGAGCAGACGGCCGCCATCCGGCACCTGATCGTAGAAGACGGCTTGCTGCGCATCGGACTCGCCGGTGAGGACGAGGATGGGGCGGATGGTGAGCTTTTGCGGTGTTGCGGGGTCGCCGGTTTTGGGTGCTGTGGTGATCCAGTCCTGATACTTCGTGAGCAATTGCCAGACGGCCGCGAGGTGCGCGGGCTCCTCGGTTTTGAAATCGAGATTGAGGGTGATGAGCGGCCAGTTGCCGTGATTGCCCTGCTGGAGCGCGCGCTCGACGATGGGACGGACGCGGTCGAAGAAGTAGTGGTCCATGGTGGGCTCATGGCCGCTGACCGGATCGCCGTGCGCGACGAGCGATTGGGAGCGGCCGGTCTTTTTGTCGGTGTACCAGTAGAGATCCTGCTCAATGGCGAGCGGGGTACCGGCAGAGAGAGCGCGATCGATGCGGTCGTTCCACCATTCGTAATAGGGATAGCAATTATGCGCGTCCATGAGGGAGCGAGCGCCGGGCAGCGATGCGTCATGGGGCTGTGCGCTGAGAAATGCGGTACAGAGGGAGAGCAGCAGCAGGCTGAGAGCGCGACGCATGGAGTCCTTTCGGTTAGTGGGAAGAGGCTGGCGGATGGGAGGGCCAGTTGATGTAGACGGGATTGCCGAAGAGGAGGAGGCGGCGGTCCGCATCGCGGACTTCGACGCGAATCCAGTGGCGCGCGCCGTCAGAGGTCCACGAGGCGTGGAGGGTTTGATCGGCATCGGTGACGGGCTGCGATGGAAGGGCGGCGACTTCGGCGTTGTCGAGGAAGGTGTGGACGGTGGCTCCTGGACAGTTGGCTACGTGGACGTCGAGAGCTACGGGTGCGTTGTTGGGAGCAGCGAGTACGCCGCCCATTTCGGCCGAGCTGCTGCCGGCTTGTGCGTGGAAATCGAGAGAGCGATTGCGAGAGCCGGAGGCGTCGACGAAGACGCGGCCGGAGCGGATACCGTCGAGCAATGCGGCGACGGAGAGATCGCGCGCATAGATGACGGTGGTTGGGTAGCCAACGGAGGCGGTGTGTTCGGGGGGCCAGTCGCCGTGGTGATTGTCGCTGCCGCCGACGGCGGTGAGACGGTAGCCGCGGTCCAATTGCGCGCCCCAGAAGCGGGTTGCGGGCAGGCCGCCGCCGTTGATGACTTCGATGGAGGTTACGAGGCTCATGTCCGCGGCGGGCGTGGGATTCCATCCGCAGCCCATGCAGATTTCGCCGGTAGGCGACTGCGGGTGGTTGATGGAGACGATGGCGCCGAGGGCGCGGGCGGCGCGAAACATGGCGTTGACGTCGGGGACTGCTGGCGAGCCGACGCGGTAATCGATGTAGCGCGTGGTGCCAAATTCGTTGGCGTGGCCGTGAAAGGTGGTCATCTCGCGGCCTGGAATGAGAAGCAGCTTGTCGAAATAAGGCTGGAGCTCGCGCTCGTCGTCATACTGCGAGGTTGCGTTGTGGTCGGTGACGGCGATGAAGTCGAGGCCGCGTTTGACTGCGGCTTGAAGGGTGAGGAACAGCGGGCAAGGAACGGAGTTGCCGGCTTGGCTTGGGCAGCTGCCGTCGCTGTGCGCGGTGTGCATGTGGAGGTCACCGCGAAACCAGCCGGGCTGGGAGTTGAGCGGTTGAGGAGTAAAGGATGAATCGTCGAGCGCGGAGTTGAACCAGACCTCAGCGCGATATTTCGAGGTGACACCAGCGCGGATGTTGGGAACGGAGATGAGGAGTTTCCAGCGGCCGGGCGGAATGGCTCCGGGGAGATAGGAAGGTGTAGCGTCGGTGTCGCTGAGGGTGAAGTGGTTCTTGTTGCCGCCGCTGTTTCCACGAAAGCGAAAGGGATCAGCGATGCCGAGGTCGAGAACGGTGCGCTGATCGTGGCCAAGGTTCTGAAAGGTGACGGTGATGCGATGGGTGCCCGCCGGGACGGTGAACGGAATTGGGAAATAGGTTTGGTTCTGCGAAGGGCGGACGTTGCCCTGGAGAACGAGGTTGGGAGCGGGAAGGTTTTGGGCGGCGGCAGAGGCGCCGCAGGACACCAGCAACAGCAGAAACAGCAACACGCGCATCGGGGATCCTGAAAAGCTCGAAGGCAGGCGGCGTTCGCGGCCGGCCTCGAGGAGTCAGGAAAAGTCTACCGGCTGAATATGCACGGAATGTGTATGGGCCGCGAGAGGACAAGAAAAATCACTGACCCTGGAACGCGTGGAGCGACGCCGCGGCTCGTGGGAGGTTTCTGAAGTGCCTTCACGGTCCGGGAGTGAGGCGGAGGAGCCCGCCGGAAGCAACCGCAGATCCCTCCGCTGCACGTTCGGGATGACAGCAACAAGAAGAGTTGCGAAACGGCAGTCTAGTGTGTTGTCCGTTGAAATTCACGACATCGTCCGGGCCGCCTGGCTTGCCGGGAACGGAACGTCGGGGGCTGAAGGCCGCTTGATTGTGGCCGATTTACGGCACGAGTGAACTCGTGCGCGGATACAAAGGCGGCAGATCAATTACGCAACAGATTTTTGGGACACCGCACGAGCGCTTCTCGTGACACTAGAGCTTCTCGTGGAATTCGCAGGCGGAGCAGGAGATGTAAACGCCGCCCGGGATGCCGCGTTCACGGTCCTTTACGCGCTTCACGATGCGCGTCGGCTTGGAGCACTTTGGGCAGTCGGTGCTCTTGGTGGTATCCATCATTTTTTTACGGTCGCCGGTTTTGGCAATCTTGGCCATCGGGTTACTCCCTGAATCTCATGTTGGCGCGCTCGGTATGGGGCGCGGGCTGTCCTCAAGCCTTCGCGAAAGCACCTGATGTAGACAGGGATTGTGCGGAAGAGCAGCGGGACGGGCTGGATTGATTTTACACGACGAAAGTACTGTTTTCCGCGGTTTGGGAGTGATTTAAGTCACAGAGAAACGCCGGTGTGGCGGGTACGTTCGAGGGGTAGTTGAGAGCCGGCAGGCAATGAGCATACAGGCAGCGGACGCGTTGGTTTCGAGCGAGGAAAAGCGGAAGAAGAAGGTGGTGCGGCGGGCGGCACCGGACGAGTCGCAGAAGCTGCGGCGGCTTGTGCAGATGGCGTTTATCGCGCTCAACGTCTGGATTGGCGCGCAGTTCTTTGTGTGGGTGCGTTTCTTTGAGCTTGGCGGCGAAGGTTGGCCAGTTGGGCGGCCGCCGGGCGTGGAAGGTTGGCTGCCGATCGCGGGGCTGATGAACCTGAAGTATCTGCTGGTAACAGGCCGGGTGCCGGGTGTGCATCCAGCAGCGATGTTCCTGCTGATCGCGTTCCTCGGCATGAGCGTGCTGTTGAAGAAGGCATTTTGCGGATGGCTTTGCCCGGTGGGAACGCTGTCTGAATATCTTTGGAAGTTGGGGCGCAAAGTTCTGGGGCGGAATTTCGTGGTGCCGCGGTGGCTTGATCGCGAGCTGCGGGGCGTGAAGTATTTGTTGTTGGGATTTTTTGGGTTTGTGATTGCGTGGATGCCGGTCGAGGCGCTGCACGATTTCATGACCGGGCCTTATGGCACGATTGCCGACGTGAAGATGCTGGACTTTTTCCGGACCATTGGCGTGGTGGGAATAGCGGTTGTCGGCACGCTGGTGCTGGCGTCGGTGCTGGTGCAGAATTTCTGGTGCCGGTATCTGTGCCCTTACGGCGCGATGATGGGGCTGGTCTCGTTGCTGAGCCCGGTGAAGATCCGGCGCGACGCGGAGGCCTGCATTGACTGCGGAAAATGCAACAAGGCTTGCCCATCGCACCTGAGCGTCGACAAGCTGGTGCAGATCCGGTCGGCCGAATGCACGGCGTGCATGGCATGTGTGGCGTCGTGCCCGGTCGAGAATGCGCTGCAACTGGCGCTGCCGGCTCGTAAGGTGGGGAGTGCGGCGGAACGGTGGAGGGGGCGGGTAGTGAGGCCCCGAACGGTAGCGGCAATTTTGGCGGTGATCTTTGTGGGCGTCGTGCTGTATGCGCGGGTGGCGGGGCACTGGCAGACGGTGGTGCCGCAGGACGTTTACATGCAGCTGGTGCCGCACGCGAACGAAGTCTCGCACCCGATGTGAGGGCGGGACGCGCCGAAGGCGTACTGGCTGTTCAGTTGAACGTGGGCGCGCCAGCGATCCGCGAATTTGGCACATCACCTCTCCATCTTTCTTTGTTAATTCTCTGTGCCTTGTTTTGAGTGATTTAGCTTCCCATCCTTGATTGGGTGACCGGCAAGTAACAGACAGCAGGGCAGTTGACAGGAGGAAAGCAATGCCGCATTCGGCATCTCGAATGCAGCAGATGCGGTTGCGAAGGGGTTAAGTGTTTTGCGCCGGGGCAGTTGGAAAGCGGAAGGGAATGCGGCATTGGCGGCGGGAATGCCGGGTTTGTGACCTTGAATGCAGCACAGGAGGTTGCGAATGCTGCATTGGAGGACTCGATCGAGCGGCTGGGGGCTGAGGAACCGTACGTTAGACGGACGGTGCACTGAGGATCGGCGCCAGGATTGGACACCGGGCACCAAGGACTGAAGGCCGGGATCGCAAGTAAGGTCAGGCTTCCGGTGGGCATGCCTACGACGAATCTTCGCGATGAGACCGATGCGGTCATGGCAGATTTCTTCTCCAAAAACAGAAAAAGCCCGCGCCAGGCGGACTGTGACGAACCCTCGATGGGGCGGGGGTTTTTCTTTTTTATCCCTATTATCAGGATACCAATTTCAGTTTGAAAACAAGCCAAATTTGTTTGCAGTTTGCGGCGTGGAAGTGCTTTTGAATCAGGGATCATTACCTTGGTTTTGAGGCTGAGGACTTGACAGATTTTCCACATTTAACCGGAAGCGGGCAATTGATCGCGCATGAGGAGCGGCTGCTTCGCGAGACTGTTCCGGGAAGGGGCCGCGGGGGGAGAAATGCTTGCTTCCTTCCACCCGAGCGCCGTGTTGATAAGGCCTGATGGGTAGGTGGCGTGGGTGGGAGAGCAAAGCGGGTTGGGCTCGCGGAAGCGATCGCTGTTTGGTTCGGTGCGCAGTCTGCGGTCCAGGGCGAACTGAGCGCGGGGTGACGCCTGCACCCTTTTGGGGCGGGGGATGGCACTGGCGGCCTTTCAAGCTGCGTTTCTCGCTCAGGGGTTGCGTTGTTGAGCTGGGGCGAAGGGGTTGGAGAGTGGAGGGACGCCGGGACGAGAGCCGGTGAAAGAAGAGGTGAGGCGGCGCGGGACAGGTGCGCTCCGTGAATGCAGGAGGATGGAATGCAGGAGCCGAAGTATGCGCGTTGCTGCGATGTTGTCGATGACGGGCGCGATGGGCCGGGCCGGGTAGCCAGAGGATCTGCGACGATGGCGAGCTGTGGTAATCTCGGTGCTCTCCGGAAAAAGCTGCTTGCGTATTTCTGGTCGCCGACGCCGGGGAACCTTGTGGCGCGATGCGCCGAATGGAATCGGAAAGCAGATGTGCAGAAAGGATGCCGACCATGATTTTGGGCATGAGTCTTGCCGGGTTTACGCAGGTGCATGTGGCGATCAGCCTGATTGGGATTGCCGCTGGGTTCATCGTCATTTTTGGAATGATGGCGTCGAAGCGGCTGCCGCTGATGGCGGCGCTGTTTCTGGTGACGACCGCGGCGACGAGTGTGACTGGGTTTCTGTTTCCGTATCACGGGATGACGCCGGGGATTGTGATCGGTTGCCTGTCGCTGGTGGTGCTGTTGCTGGCGGTGATCGCGCTGTACGGCGGGCATCTGCGCGGGGGCTGGCGGGGGACGTGGGTGGTGACCGTGGTGGCGGCGGAGTTCTTTAATTTTTTTGTGCTGGTGGTGCAGTCGTTTGAGAAGGTGCCGGCGTTGCACGCGCTGGCGCCGACAGGGAAAGAGATGCCGTTCAAGGTGGCGCAGATCCTGACGTTGTTGTTGTTTGTTGCTTTAGGGGTGGTGGCGTTTCGAAAGTTTCAGGTGGAGGCGGAGTAGGGGTCTGGCTGGGCTGCTTGCTGTTGGGGTGAACCTGGCGGCGTCTGATTGGCGTCCGCGTCAGGACTGTGTTTTTTTGGGGTGTGAAGTTTGTGCTGGGGTTTTTGGTTGAGGGCGGGTTGGGGCGGGCGGTTTCCCGGAATGGTCCGGGGCGTTACTTTTGAGGCGGCGGGGTGTGGATTTGCGTTGATGTTGGCGCCGGAGAGGATTTTGCTACTTGCTGTGGGGTGAACCTGGCGGCGTCTGTTTTCGGGGTGAGTGGGTTTTTGGATTTTTGAAGCCAGTTCGATCGGCACAGACTCGGCGCAGACTCGGCACAGGCTCGGCACAGGCTTGGCGCAGTGCGGCACAGGCTGGGACAGGCCGGGACATTCGGCAGAAACCGGGACAGTTTGGGGACCGTCCAGCATGGGTGGGTCGGTTCTGTTGGGGATAGTCAGGGCGCGGCTGGGCGCGGCTGGGCACGTCGGCTCGCGGTCCGGCGCGGGACCGTTGGGGACAGTCAGAGCGCGGCTGGGCACAGTCGGCTCGCGGTCAGTTCGCGGTTCGGTCGGGACCGTTGGGACCGGCTGCACGGTTGGGCGCGCAGTCGATTCGCGGTTCGCGGTCGGGCGCGGTCGGGCGCGGTTCGGTCGGGGACCGCTGGGGACAGTCAGGGCATGGTTGGGAAACGGTCGAGGCCGGCGCGAGGCTGGTGCTCGCCGTCACTGCACCGGAAATCGCTGATCGCGTTACGATAAAGGGTGGTCGAACGAGGCCGGGAATCGGGTCGAGAACGCGCTGTTGTTTGCCTTTCCGGGGGCATGGACTCCTGTGTATGCGCGGCGCTGGCGGCTCGTGAATACGACGCATATGCGCTGCATTGCAGCTATGGGCAGCGTACTGAGGAACGGGAAGCGGAATCGGCCCGATCGGTGGCGAACCGGCTGGGGTTCCGCGAGTTTCTGCGGCTCGGGCTCGATCTATTTCGGCGGATCGGCGGGTCGGCGTTGACGGATAAGCGCATCGAAGTTCCGGAGGCGCCAGAGGACGGCGCCGGGATCGGTTCTGAGATTCCGGTGACGTATGTTCCGTTTCGGAATGCGCATTTTTTGTCGGCGGCGGTGAGCTGGGCTGAAGTCCTGGGGGCCAGAACGGTGTTGATTGGGGCGGTGGAACAGGACAGCTCGGGGTATCCGGACTGCCGGCCGGCGTATTACGAGGCATTTCAGGAGCTGATTCGAAGAGGAACGAAGGAGGGCGACATCATTGTGAGGACGCCGCTCATCCATATGCACAAGAGGGAGATCGTGGCGCTGGGCCTTGAACTGGCCGCGCCGCTGGAGTTAACGTGGTCATGCTATTCGGGATCAGAGGTTGCGTGCGGCGTGTGCGAGAGCTGTGTGCTGCGCCTGCGGGCCTTCGAAGAGGCCGGGGCCAGGGATCCAATCCGCTACGCGCGCAGGCGCGGGGCGGGACCGGAAGCCGGGAAAACAAATCAGGAGGGCGCAGCGTGACTGCGCACTCCAGCAGAGAGGACTGATATGGAGATGAAAAACTTAGGCCCGCGTTTTGCGCTGGCCATACTTTTTGGCGCTCCGCTGCTACTGGCGGGGCAAGCACAGACGGGCAAGATCCATGGAACGGTCAGCGATCCAGCGGGTTCGCCGGAGACGGCCGGAACTGTTTCTCTGTTTGAAGGGGGGATGGCGTCGCCGACGTCTGATCCGAAATACACCTTTCAGGTAGATACGAGCGGCCAGTTCAAAGGCGAGGTAAATCCGGGGTCGTACACGCTGGTTTTCCGCGCGCCGAATACGCCGAAGGACAAGGTGGTGGACCAGATCGACAACGTTAAAGTGGCGGCAGGCGCCGATACGCTGCAGGACGACGACATGTCGCGCAAAGAGTATCTCGACAAGCTGACGCCGGAAGAGCGGAAGTCGCTGGAGGAGACGAAGGCGAAGAATGCCGGCATCCTGAAGGAGAACGGCCAGATCAAGAATTTGAATGCAGACCTGGCAAAGGCGCGGTCGGATCGCGCGAACAAGAATTTCCAGGATGCCGCGGAGTTAATGCAGAAAGACACAGTCGCGAAGCCGACCGAACCGCTGCTGTGGGTGGAGCTGGGGGAATCGCAACTGGGACTGAAGCAGTACGGGGATGCGGAGACCTCGCTGCAAAAGGGGATCCAGCTGGACTCGGCGCAGAAGAAGCCGAATCCGGAAGTTGAAGGCGCGGCGGGAAATGCGCTGGGTGAGGCGTATGGTTCAGAGGCCAAGATTCCGGAAGCGCAGGCTGCATACGATGCGGCGGCGAAGGTGAATCCGGGCGGAGCGGGGATGTACTACACGAACGAAGCGATTGTGATGGACCGGAACAATCAGCTGGATGCGACGGTGGCAGCGGCGGACAAGGCAATTGCGGCGGATGCGACGAAGCCGATTCCGTATTACCTGAAGGGGAAGGCGCTGATCAACAAGGCGACCATCGACCCGAAGACACAGAAGATTGTTGCGCCGCCGGGAACGGCGGAAGCGTACCAGAAGTATCTGGATCTTGCGCCGACCGGGCAGTTTTCCGGCGATGCAAAACAGGTGCTGGCAGAACTGAGTTCGACGCAATCGACCAACTATAAGTCAGGAGCGAAAAAGCACTAGATCGAGACAAATCGAGGAGCGCCGGGTCCGCTTTCATCCTGAGGCGGGGACGGCGCTCTTGTCTTTTTGCGACAATCGTTACAGTGATGAGTGGTGAATCTCCATCGATTGTGCTGAGTTACGAGCACGCGGCGACAGTGGTGCGCCGCGAGGCGGAATGGGTGCGCGCGGCCACAACGGTAGAGAGGGTTGAGCTGGGAGCAGCGGCAGGGCGGGTACTTGCGGAACCGGTGGCAGCGGATCGGGATCAGCCGCCGTTTGCGCGGGCGACGCGCGATGGTTTTGCGTGCCGGGCGGCGGATTTGCGGGCTGGCGGATTGCGGATCATCGGTCAGTTGCGCGCTGGGGAGGCATGGACGCTGGGAGCGATCCGGCCCGGGGAAGCGGTGGAGATTATGACCGGGGCCGCGGTTCCGCCGGGCGCCGATTGCGTGGCGATGGTGGAACATGTGACGGCGGCCGAGGATCTCCTGAGCCTGTCGGGAACGCGCGAGATTGCCGCGGGCGAAAACATTGTGCCTGCCGGGGCTGAAGCGCGAGCGCGCGATGTTGTGGTTCCGGCGGGCCGGCGTTTGGGCGTGACAGAGATTGCTGCGGCGGCAACATGCGGCCGCGCGGAGCTGCCGGTTTTCCTGAGACCGCGGGTGCCGATACTGGGGACAGGCGATGAACTGGTCGACGTGAGGGAAACGCCGCTGGCGCATCAAATTCGTAACTCAAACAGTTACTCATTGGCGGAGCAAGTGCGACGCGCGGGCGGGGCGCCGGAAATTTCCCCGGTGGTGCGGGACGATCAGGCGGCGACGGAGCGAGCGATTCAGAAGGCTTCAGATTGCGGCCTGGTGTTGTTGACCGGCGGTGTTTCGATGGGGAAGTTCGATTTTGTGGAGAAGGCGCTGGTACATTTGGGCGCCGAATTTTTCTTCACTGGTGCGCGCATCCAGCCGGGCAAGCCGGTGGTGTTTGGCAAGCTGGCGGATACTTATTTTCTTGGGTTGCCGGGCAATCCAATTTCGACCATGGTGACGTTCGCGTTGTTTGCTGCGCCGCTGGTGCGGGCGATGGGCGGGGAGAGCGCTGGCGGGCCGCGTTTTGGGATGGCTCAGCTGGAAGAAGAGGTGCGGGTGAAGCCGGGACTGACGCGGTTTTTGCCGGCGCGGGTGGAGAGCAGTGTTCGCGGGGCTCGGGTGCGGCCGGTGGAGTGGCGGGGATCGGGGGACCTGGCGGCGGCGGCCAGGGCGAATGTTTTTTTGGTGGTCCCGGAGACAGCGGAGGGGCTGGCGGCGGGGGAGGTTGTTTCTGTGCTCGAGATTTGAAAGGCAGTTTTCGGCTGGTGTTTACCGTTGCTCAATCGTGTCTGGGTCAAAGGCAGGGGCTGAAGCCCGTTGGATTTCTGGGTGGCGGATTCCCCGGCCTGAAGGCCGGGGCTTCTACCGTCGTGCTGCTTCGCAGCACCTCAGGTGCGAGGGCTGAAGCCCCCCTTCATCGGGGCGGCTGACGGCACGACTGACGTCGTGCTCTGACAGAAAGGCGCAGGCGCTGAAGCCCAGTTGATTGGGGGCTGATATGGCACGACTGAAAGTCGTGCCCTGACACAAAGGCACGGGGGCTAAAGCCCGGTTCAATCGCGGCGTCTGGTGGCACGACTGAAGGTCGTGGCCTGACAGAAGGGCGCGGGGGCTGAAGCCCGTTGGATTTTGGCGGTGGAACGGCACGACTGAACAGCCGGCGGAAAAAGTCCTGAACGGTAGAAAAACCATCCCTCAGTGGCTAAAGCCGGTATGATTTGCGGGCTCTTACGGCACGGCTGAAGCCGTGCCCTGATACGAAGCGCGGGGGCTGAAGCCCATCGGATTTTGGCGGCGGATTCCCCGGCCTGAAGGCCGGGGCTTCTACCGTCGTGCTGCTCCGCAGCACCTCAGGCGCGGCGTTCGCAGGTGAATTGTGCGGGTCATTTCTTGGGTGGAACGGCACGACTGAAAAGTCGTGGCCTGACAGAAAGGCGCGGGGGCTGAAGCCCAGGCTGGTTGGTTTGGGGCCTGATACGGCACGACTGAAAGTCGTGCCCTGACACAAAGGCGTAGGGGCCTGAAGCCCAGTTCAATCGCGGCACGACTGAAAGTCGTGCCCTGTCACAAGGGCGTGGGGGAAGCCATCGGATAGAAAGGGCGCAGGGGCTGAAGCCCGTTGGATTTCTGGCGGCGGATTCCCCGGCCTGAAGGCCGGGGCTTCTACCGTCGTGCTGCTCCGCAGCACCTCAGGCGTGGCGTTCGCAGGCGAATTGTGCGGGTAATTTTCTTCGGTGGGGTGGCACGAGGCGGCCATGAACCTCGGACTGGAGCTTGAAGGTGCGATTCCAGCGGCGGTTTTCAATAAGAATGCGGATGGCCCAGATTGCGGCCGCAAGAAACGCGGCGAACGCTAATAGCGGAGCTACGTTGGACATGAGTTCATCAAAGCCGGTGCGGCGGTATTGCCTTTGGTAAACGTCCGGCCACACGGCGTGCTCAAGGGCCTCGTCGGGACCACCCGCATCCGGAGGCAGGCGCGTAAAGAGATAGTAATTCGGGTTGCGGACGACCTCCGGATGAGCCTTCAGGAAGTCGGCAAGTTGCGGGTTGTTGCGCTGGACGTAGTCGGTGTCAGCCAGAAGCGACGGGTCATGGGCGACCACCGTGGTGCGTGTAGGGCTATGCCGCAACAGGTCGATGAGCTGGTGCTGGATGTCGGCCACTTCCTTGTCCGTGAGGGGCAGCATGGGTTCGGCTGCGGATTGCGAAGCCACCGGCGCAGGGCGACTCTGCCCGGCCAGCGTCAGCGAGAGGGCCAAAACAGCAGAGAGGATCAGGGCGGATCGGCTTGACATGGAAAGTACCTCGATCGTTGGTCTGTCAAGAGAACGAACGAGGCCGCCAGGTGGTTCACAACCTGGGCGCGATTTTGCGACTGGAACCTGTTGGGGGGTTTCCTGGGTCAGGCCGTGAGGCTTTTGAGTTTGGGGAGCAGCTCGCGGAAGGCGCGGCCGCGATGGCTCAGCGCATTTTTTTGATCGAGGGTGATTTCTGCCATGGTGAGGCGCAGCTGCGGGAGCCAGAAGAGTGGGTCGTAGCCGAAACCGCCCATGCCATGCGGCGTGGTGAGGATTTCGCCACTGACGGTTCCTTCGGCAGAGAGAAGCAGCTCGCTGTTTTTGGCTACGGCGAGGGCGCAGCGGTAGCGGGCGGTGCGCAGCGCGATGCCGCGCAAACGAGAGAGGAGGTAGAGATTGTTTCGGACATCGATGGAGATTGCGGGGTCGGCGTCACGAGGCTCGAAACCGGCATCCGCGGCAAAGCGCGCCGAACGTACGCCGGGCTCGCCGCCGAGGGCATCGACTTCGAGACCGGAATCGTCGGCGAGGACGAGGCCGGGAGTTGCGCTGCTGTAGTAGAGGGCCTTGAGGCGCGCATTGCCGGCGAAGGTGAGCTCGTTCTCTTCCGGCGGTGCAAAGTTTTTGAAGTCGGGCGGCGACTCGATGGCGAATCCACCGTCGGCTGCGGCGATGGCAAAATCGCGCAGCTTTCCGGGGTTGGAAGTCGCAGCGTAGAGAGTCACCGTCACCGTTTCAGTTTATGCGAGGGCCGGGGCGGCGGGACTTTGGGAAGGTCGAAGGCGAGTGGGCAGCGGTCGCAATGCGCCACGCGGCCGCAATGGGTTTTTCCGGTATGGACCATGAGAGCGTGGAATTCGTTGTAGTGGCGGGCCAGGTCCTGGGGATCTTCCGAAGCTTGCTCCCGCGCGAATGCCTGTTCCGCGAGGGCCTGGATTGCGGGATACTTCGCGTTTTCGGGAACGAGGCCATGACGGGTGGTGATGCGGCGCAGGTATTCATCGACGACCATGGCCGGTGCGTCGAGGGCGTAGAGGAGGATGGCGTCGGCGGTTTCGGGGCCAATGCCGGGAAGGTGGAGGAGCTGTTTGCGGATGGATTGCGGATCGTCGAGGGCGGCACGGCGGAGGGTTTCCATCTGGCCTTTGTAGTGCGTGTCGAGGAACGCAACGAAGGCTTTGAGGGCGGCGGCTTTGCGGATCATAAAGCCGGAGGGGCGGATGAGGGTGCGCAGCTCGGCTTCAGAGATGGAGCGAAGGCCGGCGATGGAGAGAATGCCGCGGGCTTCGAGGTTGGCGATGGAGCGCTCGACGGATTTCCAGGCTGTGTTCTGGGTGAGGTACGCTCCGATGACGACTTCGAAAGGCGTTTTCGCGGGCCACCACTGTTGCGGTCCGTAAAGCTGGACGAGGCGGTTGTACAAGGTGCGGAGGCGGCGCGCGGGAAGCACAGGGTACAGGGTACGGGAAGCAGGGAGCAGGGAGCAGGGAGCAGCTCCGATTAGAGTCTTAGGATGAATGAGGAACAGGATTTGCATTTATCTATACCAAGGGAGTTGCGATGGAATACGTGAATCTGGGCAGGACGGGTTTGAAGGTTTCGCGGATTTGTCTGGGATGCATGACGTATGGGAGGCCGCCGGCGGAGGGTGAGCCGAAGGCGGGCAGGCACGCGTGGGCGCTCAACGAGGCCGAGAGCCAGCCGTTTCTGAAGCAGGCGCTGGATCTGGGGATCAATTTTTTCGATACGGCAAACGTGTATTCGAGCGGGGCGAGCGAGGAGGTGGTGGGGCGTTTTTTGAAGAAGAATGTGCGGCGCGAATCGGTGGTGGTGGCGACGAAGGTGTGGGGCGTGATGCGGGATGAGCCCAATGGACGAGGGCTGTCGCGCAAGGAGATTGTGTTTGAGCTGGAGGAGAGCCTGCGGCGGCTCGAGACCGATTACGTGGATCTCTACCAGATTCATCGGTGGGATTATGAGACGCCGATCGAGGAGACGCTGGAGGCGTTGCACGATGGGGTGAAGGCGGGGAAGGTGCGGTATATCGGGGCCTCGTCGATGTACTCGTGGCAGTTTGCGAAGGCCTTGTATCAGGCTGATCGGCATCTGTGGACACGGTTCGTGTCGATGCAGAACCACTACAACCTGCTCTATCGGGAAGAGGAGCGGGAGATGATTCCGCTGTGCAGGGAGGAAGGGATCGGGATCATTCCATGGAGCCCGTTGGCGCGAGGGCGGCTGACGCGGCCGTGGCAAAGCGAGACGACGAAGCGATCGGAGACGGACAACTTCGGGAACAAGATGTACTCGACGACGGAGGACGCGGACCGGAAGGTGGTAGAGGCGCTGGAGGCGCTGGGGAAGAAGCGGGGCGTGCCGCAGGCGCAGCTGGCGCTGGCGTGGATGCTGGCGAAGCCGGGAATTACGGCGCCGATAGTGGGAGCGACGAAGCAGCGTCATCTGGAGGACGCGGTTGCGGCTCTGGCGGTGAAGCTGACGCCGGAGGAGATGGCGGGATTGGAGGAGGCATATGTTCCGCATCCGGTATTGGGATTTTGATTACAGGCAGGGTTTAGGGATTAGAGTTCAGGGCGCATGAGGCCGGACAGCGCCGCGGCGACTCATCACGTTCGCATACACGGCGTTGGAGAAGGTCAGTCTCCAAACTCCAAACTCCAAACTCCAAATGCCTAAACTCTAATGGTCAGCCTTTGCCGGCACGACGCTGATGCGGGGGAGGACGATGATGTCGACGCGGCGATTCTGGGCTCGTCCTTCGGGGGTGTCATTGGTGGCGACGGGGTGGTACTCGGCGTAACCGGCGGCGGAGAGACGGGCCGGGGCAAACTGGTGATCGAGGATAAAGATTTTGGCCAGCTCGGTGGCGCGGGCGGTGGAGAGTTCCCAGTTGGAGGCGAACTGCGCGGTGTGGATGGGCACGTTGTCGGTGTGGCCTTCGATGCGGATGTCGTAAGGGGTGGCGGCGATGGTGGTAGCAATGCGATCGAGGGCGGCCTTCGATTGTGGGTGAGGAAGAGCTGCGCCGCTGTCGAAAAAGCCGGCCTCGCGCAGGGAAACAACGAGGCCGTCGCGCCCGAGTTTGAGGGTGACGAGATGGTTGGCTACCTGTTGTGAAAGGAGGGCGGCGAGCTGCGTTTGCAGGCGCTGGAGATCCTGTTGAACGGCGGGAGAGATAGAGAGGTCGTCGCCGAGGACGAGGTTGACGGGGGGCGGCGCGGCCTGGGGATCGACGGCGGGATGGCCGGGGGAAGGGTTGGAGGGGAAGAGGCCGAGAGCCTGGAAGGCGGACTGGATGGAATGGGCGATCTGGGATTGTTTTTGCTGATCGGCGCGTGAGCTGGCATAGAGGACAACGAAGAAGGCGAAGAGCAGGGTGATGAAGTCGGCGTAAGAGACGAGCCAGCGGTCGTGGTGGACGTGGGGAGTTGATTTGAGTTTTGAGGAGCGCCTCACGGTCGCGTCTCCTGGACAGGGGGAGCGGTGCCGTTGAAGCTGGAGAGCTTGATTTCGATCATGCGAGGATTCATGCCTTCGAGGATAGAAATGACTCCTTCGAGGGCCATTTCGTTGAGGCGCTGATCTTCGCGGGCGCGCTGCCGGAGCTTGCCGGCGGCGGGGAGGAAGAAGATGTTCGCTGCGCCAACGCCGTAGATGGTGGCAACGAAGGCGACGGCGATGCCACGGCCGACCTGATCCATATGGTCGAGGTGCTGCATGACCTGAATGAGTCCGATGACGGCGCCGATGATGCCGATGGTGGGGGAGAAACCGCCGGCGGATTCGAAGACGGCGGGGATGCGGGCTTCGATTTCGCTGACATTATCGATCTGGAACTCCATGATGCGGCGCAGTTCGGAGGGCTCGGTGCCGCGACGGCGAGCATGAGGGCCTGGCGAAGGAAGGGATCGGCGACCTGATTGAGATCGGCGTCGAGGGAAACGATGCCTTTGCGGCGCGCTTTGTTAGCGAACTGGACAATCTGGCGGAGCAGGGCGAGGCCGCGATCGCTTTTGTGAAAGAAGAGCCGAAAGAGGCGGAGCAGGGCGGAGAGGACGGTACGGAAGGGGAACTGGAGCATGACGGCGCCGAGGGTTCCGCCGAAGACGATCATGGCGGCGGTGGGCTGGACAATCTGACGGATGTGTCCGCCTTCGAGGAGAAGACCGGCAAGAATGCCGGCCAGAGCCAGAAGAATTCCGCCGAGGCTGCCAGCATCCATGGGCGTTAGTCCTGGGGATCGGGGTTGAATTCGGGGCTGGGAGAGACTGTTTCCGGCGCGGGGGAGGGAGGGGGCAGGGGCCGCAGGGAGGGGGTGGCTGCAGAGAGGACGCGGGCACGATAGGCGATGGTGCGGTCGACGACGTCCTCACAGGTTTCGAGGACGACGATCTTTTCGCCGTTGACCAGGGTGAGCATGGTGTCGGGAGAAGACTCGGCGTATTTGATGAGCTCGCTGTTGACGACCAGCGGGTTTCCGTTGAGTCGCGTGAGATGGATCATGGTGGCGTGTCCGACGTCATGTGTACTTATCGGCAGGAAGAGGAAGGAGGTGAAGGGTGGGGAGGGTGCACGCGGGGGTCCAAAGGGAGGAGGGAGGATGATGGGGAAAGGGAGGGAGCCGATGAAGGCAGTGAGTGAAGTGGTTCCCGGGAGTGCGAGGGGGTAAGACCAGCGCACTTCGTTCAGGAACCCAAATCAGCAAGGAGAAAGATCATGGCACTGGGAGTCCTGAACAATATTTCGGCTGTGTATGCCGAAAACAACCTCAACCAAACGCAGGCCAGCCTGCAAAAAACGCTGCAGCAGCTGTCATCCGGATCGCGGATCAACTCCGGCGCCGACGATGCCGCCGGTTTGTCCATCGCGAACGGGTTGCAGGCCAACTCATCCGCACTGACACAGTCTTCGGCGAACGCGACAGCGGGCGTCGGATTTCTGCAGGTCGCCGACGGCGCGCTTTCGCAGGTCACCAACCTTCTGAGCCGCGCTGTAACCCTGGCCACCGAAGCCGGCGGCGGAACGCTGTCGAGCTCGCAGCTGAGCGCAGCCAACCAGGAGTATCAGGACATTCTGACTCAGATTGGGACGATCGGCAGCACCACAAATTACAACAACATCGCGGTCTTCACCTCGGGGACAGGTTCGGCGACGAATCTGACCGCAACCTCGTTCACGCAGACAGCCAAGAGCGATCCTCTCACCGTGACCCTGACGCAGGGCGACACGCTGACTGGCTCGATCACCCTTAACTCAAGCGCCGGCACAGCCCCCGGTACGCAGATCGTCAACCTGGCGAGTTATACGGGTCTGGCGAGCCAGAACCAGTCGATCGCCAATGCAGCGGCAACCTCACTGACCACATCGCTGAACGCGAACCTGGGTGCGGTCACGGGTTCGACGTACACCGTGTCGGTGGCAGCCGGCGTGGTGTCGATCGCGACCGCGGGCGGCGGAAGCGCGAACGAACTGCTTTCGGTGACGGCGAGCAACGCATCGGAGACGCCGGCCAGCGCCAGCGCCATCAACATTTACACCAGTGACGGGACGTCCGGGGGAAGCTACAACTACTCCGTGACAGCCGGAACCCTGACCACGGCGAACGTCGGCAGTTCTGATGCATCGTCCGCGGCAGGTGCGTCGGTGAGTGTAACGGTCGGATCGCAAACCGGAACAGGCGGGACCACAGCAGGGGCGGGAGTAGGAACCAGTCTTACCTCGACCAAGCTCGACTCGCAGGTGGACGCGGAAGCGGCGCTGCAGACCGTAACCAACGCCATCAGCTCTGTCGCTTATCAGCGGGGCCAGGTGGGCGCCAACATCAACACCCTGAGCGCGGCGGCGAACATCTCCAACGCGGAACAGACCAATGTAACTTCGGCGGAGAACTCGATCACGGCGACCGATTATGCGTCGGCGACCTCGGACATGTCGAAGTTCGAAATCCTGACCCAGACCGGCATCAGCGCTCTGGCCCAGGCAAACAGCACGGAACAGATGGTGACCAAGCTGCTTCAGTAAAACCAGGGCAGTGGAGGCACCAGGGAAAGGCTCGGCGCCGTGGCTGCGGCCAACGGCGCCGGACCGAAGGTGACCAGGCTGCTTCAGTCAACCAACGCGGCAGTTTGACGGCGGGGAGCGTTCAGCTCCCCGCTTTTGTTAGCGGTCTCTAAGGTTGTGTGCGGGCAGGGGGGCCTGGGAGTGCAGGGATGCGGTGTGGGTTAAGGAATGCAGGGAAACGGACGATAACGGGATTATGGGAAACGTCGGCATCTCATTTGGATCACCGACCAGCGGTCAGGGTTTCGATGTATCGACCACGGTCAGCGCAATTGTAGGGAATCTGCAGGCGGTGGAGACACCCTG
Source organism: Acidobacteriaceae bacterium (assembly GCA_036490815.1). Classification (GTDB taxonomy): domain Bacteria; phylum Acidobacteriota; class Terriglobia; order Terriglobales; family Acidobacteriaceae; genus Palsa-343. Next base: position 252,918 of record DASXDF010000018.1, on the reverse strand, counting down.
GAAGAACCAGCTGACCGCGCTGGAGGCGCAGGATACGGCGCTCACCGGCATTGGAACGGATCTCAGCTCGCTCTCGACGGCAATGGCTTCGCTGTACAGTTTCGACGGCGTGCTTTCCGAGAAGGAAGGCTCGAGCTCGGATGACTCGGTGCTGGCGCTGACCAACGCAACCTCGTCAGCGGTTGCCGGGAGCCACACTCTGGTGGTGGGGCAGCTGGCGCAGACCTATTCTTATGCAAGCGGCGCGGGCGCGATAGGATCCGGCGATACGTTGAGCGGCAGCCTGACGCTCAACGGGCAAACCATCACGATCTCCGATGGAACGGTGACGAACAGCGACGGCTCGACGATCCCGCAGAACAACACGCTGGCGACGCTGGCCTCGTACATTAACCAGGGCAACTACGGGGTGCAGGCCAACGCGGTCAGGAACGCGCAGGGGCAATCGCAGCTATCTCTGATCAGCAACACGAGCGGGGCGGCCGGGAGTGTCACCATCGACGGCAGCAAGCTGACCGATACCACTTCGAGCGTGACCGGGTTCACCTTTGGTCAGGTGCAGAAGGGGCAGGACGCGCAGCTGACGGTGGATGGGATTGCGACGACCAGCCCATCGAATACGGTAACGAGCGCGATTACGGGCGTGACGATGCAACTGCTGGACGCCGCGCCGGGGGAATCGGTGCAGGTGGAGATCACCAACAACAACAATGATGTGGAGACGGCGGTCAATACGTTTGTGACGGCGTACAACACGGTGATCAGGGATTTGAGTACGCAGGAGGGCAATAACTCGTCGGGAACGGCGGAGCCACTGTTCGGAAATGCGACGATCGCCATGCTGCAGGAGCAATTGCAGCAGGCGGTGAATTTCACACAGTCTTCGGGCAGCGTCACCTCGTTATCGCAGCTGGGGATTACGGCAAGCGCGAGCGATGATGGGACGCTGACGTTCGATTCGAGCACGCTGGACAGCACGCTGAACAGCAACTATCAGGGGGCGATGAATTTCTTTCAGGCAGCCAGCAGCGGGACGTCGTTTGGGGACAACCTGACGACGACGCTGGAAGGGCTGGGCAACAGCGGGCCGAATGGGTTGATCTATCTGGCGCTGGGCCAGAATTCGTCGCAGGAATCGATTTTGAACACGAACGTCACGAACGAGGACACCGCCATCAGCGCGGAGCAGGCGCAGCTGACGACGGAATTGAATGAGGCGAATTACACGCTGCAGGAGATTCCGACGGAGCTGCAATCGGTAAACGAACTGTACAGCGCGATAACGGGATATAACGAGAGCCCGCAGGGCTGACGCGGAGGGGTATGAATTATCAGCAACAGGCGATTGCCGGGATGAATCCGGTGGAGCTGATTGTGGCGTTGTACGACGGAATGGCGCGTTTTCTGTATCAGGCCATCAGCGCGGTGGAGAACCGTGACACGGCGGCGCGGCGGATCGCGATCGGGCGGGTGCTGGCCATTCTGATGCATCTGCAGTCGCGTTTGCGCCCGGATGTTGGGGGGAATTCGGCCAAGGCGCTGAGCGAGTTTTACGCAGCGATTTTCGCGCTGTGCCTAGAAGGTTCGAGGCTGGAATCGCCGGAACGGTTCAAAGAAGCGATCGGGTGCATTCGCGACGTGCGGGAGGCGTGGAATGTGGCGGCACGCGATCCGGAAGTGCTGCGGCAGCTGGGCGGGGACGAGGGAGTGGCTGCGCGGATGATTATGACATCGGCCGGGCATGCGCCGGCCGAGCGCGCCAGATCGAGCTGGACGGCGTAGGCACCGGGCACCGGGCGCGGGTTTCGTCAGGAGCGATGCAATCAGTGGGTAACGGCCAGTTCCTCTTCGAGGAGCTGTTTGTGGAACAGGCCGGCATAGTAGCCATTGCGCTCGAGCAGCTCGTCGTGGGTACCGAGCTCGGCGATGCGGCCGCGCACGAGCACGGCGATGCGATCGGCATGGCGCACGGTGGAGATGCGATGGGAGATGAGGATGGTGGTGCGGCCGGCCATGACGGTCCGCAGCTCGGCGAGGATGCGCTCTTCGGTATAGGTATCGACGCTGGCGAGAGCATCGTCGAGGATGAGGATGCGGGGATTGCGGAGGATGGCGCGGGCGAGGGCGGTGCGTTGCTTCTGGCCGCCGGAGAGGGTGAGGCCGCGTTCGCCGACGGCAGTTTCGCGGCCATTGGGGAAGAGATCGAATTCCTCACGAATGTGGGCGGCTTCGGCAGCGCGGGTGACGGCTTCAGCGGACGCGCCGGGAACGCCGAATGCGATGTTCTCGTGGATGGTGGAGCTGAAAAGGAAAGTTTCCTGGGGGACGAAGCCGACGGCGGCTCTGAGCGAGTCGAGCTGATATTCACGAACGGGGCGGCCATCGATGAGGACGGTGCCTGGAGGGGCATCGTGAAGACGGGGAATGAGGCTGACGAGGGTGGATTTGCCGGAGCCGGTTGGGCCGACGAGAGCGAGACTGCTGCCGGCGGGAATGTGGAGGGAGATGTTGTGGAGCACCTCGACGGAATGGCCGTTCTGAGACGAGTAAGCGAAATCCAGATCGCGAAACTCGATATCGCCCTGAATTTCTGGCGGAGGTGAGGACGGGGCGGCATCGCGATCATCGATGGAGGGCTCGGCGATGAGCAGCTCATGGATGCGGACCACGGATGCGGTGCCGCGCTCAAAAAGATTGACCACGTAGCCGAGGGCGATGATGGGCCAGGTGAGCATGAGCAAAAACGTATTGAAGGCGACGAACTGGCCGATGGTGATGCGGTGGGCGAGAACGGAATGGCCACCGACGAACAGGGCGATGACGAGGGAGACGCCGAGCATGAATTCGAGCGTAGGCCAGAGCATGCCCATGAGGCGGACGAGGCGCAGGGCGCGGCGGATGTATTCGCGGTTGGAACGCTCGAAGGCTTTGACCTGGGCTTCTTCCTGGGCGAAGGCGCGGACGAGGCGGGCGCCGGAGAAGTTTTCCTGGGCCTGGGCCGAGATATCGGAAAACATGGCCTGGATGCGCTCGAAGCGCTCGTGAATGCGGCGGCCCATGAACTGGATGAGGATGCTGGCGAGGGGCATGGGGGCGAGCGCGGTAAGGGTGAGGAAGGGGCTGATGCGGAGGAGGAAGTAGAGGGCTCCGGCGAAGAAGAGCACGGTGTTCGCGGTATACATGATGGCCGGACCGAGCAGCATGCGGACTGCGTTGAGGTCGTTGGTCATGCGGGCCATGATGTCGCCGGTGCGATGTTCCTGGTAGTACGAGGCAGACTGTTTTTCGAGCTGGGCGAAGAGGTCGTTGCGGAGATCGAACTCGATGTCGCGCGAGATGCCGATGATGATCCAGCGCATGTAGAAGAGCAGGATGCCGTGGATGACGGTGACAGCGAGGATGAGGCCGGCGTAGCCGAAGATCTTATGCCATGTGACGCCCTTGGCAAGGTCGTCGGAGGCAAGGCCGATGAGGCGGGGAAACTGAACCCAGATGGCATTGGCCGCGACCGTACAGATACAGCCCCAGAGATAGCCGCGCCAGTAGCGGCGCATATAGGGAACGAGGGGCTGGAGGTTACCGAACATGGATGGGGTTCGCTTTCGTTTAAGTCGGAGTACGGAGGAGAAGGTAGGCACCGGCGAGCCCAAAGAGGAAATCGGGAGACCAGGCGGCGAGGGAGGCGGGCAGCCAGCTGACATTGCCCATGGCTTCAAAGAATCCTGAAACGACGAAGTAGGTGATAGCGACGCCGACGGCGGTGGCGATGCTGGACAACGAGCCGCGCTTACCCATGGAAAGTGCGAAGGGGATGGCGAGCACGGCCATGACGAGGGTGATGAGGGGATAGGCAATCTTGTGATTCAGCTGGACCCGGAGGGGGACGGTGTTGAATCCGCTTTGGCCAAGGTCGTGGATGTAGGTGGCGAGCTCGTTAAAGTTCATTTCCGAAGACTGGCGGACTTCTTTTCTGAAATAGGCGGGCTGTTCGGGAATTTCCTCGAAGGTTCTGACGGGAAAGGCTTCGTAGGAAGTGATATCGGAGCCGTTGAGGGTGCGGTCCCAGCCATCTTCAAAGACCCAGGTATTGAGTTTGGGTTCCCAGTGGGCGGAGGAAGCGAAGATGCGTTTGGCGATGCTGAAGGAGCCGGGATTGAATTCGAAGACGGAGATGTTGCCGAAGGCGGCGACGTCGGGGTTACTGGGGTCGGACTCGAAATATTCGTAGTAGAAGATGCGGGTGGGCTGTCCGGGACGCTGCTGGCCGAAGATCCACTTGCGTCCGGGATGCTCAAAGGTTTCAGCGGGCTTGCCTTTGATGACGTTGCGCAGAGCTTCCTGGCGGCGATTGGCCTGCGGCAGGTAGACCTCATCGAAAATGAAGAGGGAGACGGAGAGGACCGCGGCGATGGCAATGACGGGAACGGTAATGCGGTAGAGGCTGACACCGGTGGCCTTCATGGCGGTGAGCTCGCTGTTGCGGTTCATGATGCCGAAGACCACCAGGACGCCGATGAGGACGCTGAGGGGGGTGATGAGGTAGATCATGCTGGGGGTGAGGTTGACCAGATACTCCCCGACGGTGACCAGCGGTGTTTTGTTTTTGATGATGTCGCTCAGCAGCTCGAAGAAGGTAAAGACGAGCATAAGCATGACAAATGTAACGAGCACCATGACAAATGTCTGGATGAACTCGCGGAGCACGTACTCATCGAGGATAAGGGGAAAGCGGCCGCGGGTAGCGCGCTTGCGGACGGTAACTTTGACTGCGTTTGCGGAGGCGGCGGATTGACCGGAGCGGAGACGGAACCAATTGCCGATGGAGGAGAGAGCGGCGAGGGCTGCGCCGCCGGTGGCCATCTGGCGGAGGAGGACGAGGCCGCAGAAGGCGAAGATGAGGTTGGCCTGCCAGACGCCGAGGAAGGCGGGGAGTTTGTGCTGGCGGGCCAGGGCGGTTCCGGTTGAGGAAAGGAAGTAATAGACGAAGACCAGAGCGATGGTGAGGACGAAGCCGGCGCCTTTGCCGCCGCGGCGGGAGGAGATGCCGAGGGGGACGCCAACGAGCATGAGGACGAGGCAGGCAGCGGGATAGGCGAGACGCTTCTGGAATTCGATTTGGTAGAGGCCGCCGTTTTTGCCGTGGGTGCGATGGAGGAGCTCGCGGGTGCTCATGGCGAGGATGGGAGTATCGCTGCGGCCGAGGCGAACATCTTCCTGAGAGCCGGTTTCGAGGGGCAGGTCGGTCTGTCCAAAGGTGGAGACGGTGTACTGGTTGGGCTGATCGGGAACGGTCTGGCTCTCGGTGCCATCGCGGAGGCGCATGGTCATGGCCTGTTTGGGACCGTTGACGACGGTGGCGCGATCGGCGGTGGTAATTTTGGGGGCGTCGGGGTTGGTGATGTCAGCGAGAAAAATTCCGCGCCAGTTAGCGGCGCCGGAGCCGGTGCGCACATCCTGGACGTAGAGGACGTAGTTGCGGAAATCCTCGTAGAAGACTCGCGGCTGAACTTCGTAGGAAGCCTGGGCATTGGCGAGAGAATTTTCGAGGCTGATCATGGCGGCCGCGGAGCGGGGTGCCAGGTACATGGTGTTCCAGAGGCTGACAGCCCAGGCGGCGACGGCGACCATGCCGACGATGCGAACGAAGCTCCAGACGCCGATGCCGGAGGCGCGCATGGCGGTGATTTCACTGTCGGCAGCGAGGCGGCTGAGCCCAAGCAGGATACCGACGAGGACGGCCATGGGGATGGTGACCGTGAGCATGTCGGGGAGGGTGAAGGAAACGATTTCGAGGATGGATCCGAGCGAAGCGCTGTTGCGGACGATCATTTCCAGCAGGTGCGGGAGGTAGCGGATGAAGAGGACGAAGGTGAAGATCGCGCCACCGATCGCAGCGTGCGACAGGACCTCTTTCAGGATGTATCGCGTGAGGATGCGCACGTTTGGAGTCCGCTTTTAGTTTAGCGCGGGGTAAATCGGCGGAGGCGAAGGCTGTTGGAGAGGACGCTGACGGAGCTAAGGGCCATGGCGGCGCTGGCGATGGCGGGGCTGAGCAGAATGCCGAAGGCGGGATAGAGAATTCCTGCGGCGATGGGGATGCCGAGGAGGTTGTAGCCGAAGGCCCAGCCAAGATTCTGGCGCATGACGCGGAGGGCCTGGCGGGCGAGGAGGACGGCATCGAGAATCTGGCGCGGCTCGGCGTGGAGGAGGATGGCGTCGCCGGCCTCGCGGGCAAGATCGGCACCGGTGCCCATGGCGAGGCCGGCATCGGCCTGGGAGATGGCAGCGGCATCGTTGATGCCGTCGCCGGCCATGGCGACGCGATGGCCTTGTTGCTGGAGCTCGCGAATCTTTTCGAGTTTCTGGGCGGGAAGAAGGCCGGCCCACACCTGGCTGATGCCAGCGGCATGGGCAACGGCCTCAGCGGTGGCGGCAGTGTCGCCGGTGAGCATGGCGGTGCTGATGCCGAGACGTTGTAGACCTGCGATGGCGGCGGGGGCGGAGGCGCGCAAGGTGTCGCGGGCTTCGATGACGCCGAGAAGAGCGCGGTCCTGGGCGACGTACATCTGGGTGGTGCCGGGGGCGGACGCGGTTTGTTCGGGGACGATGAGGCCGAGTTCCTGCATGAGTGCGAGATTGCCGGCGGCGATGAGGCGGCCATTGACTCTGCCTTGAATTCCCTTCCCTGGAATGGCGCGGACATCGTCGGCGGTTGGTGCGGAGAGGGTGCGGGCCTCGGCTGCGGTGAGGATGGCGCGGGCGAGTGGATGTTCGGAGCGGCGTTCGAGGGCAGCGGCGAGAGCGAGGACTTCATCCTGCGTTGCGCCGTCGAGGGTATGGACGGCGACGACTTCGGGTTTGCCTTCGGTGAGGGTGCCGGTTTTATCGAGGACGACGGTGTCGATGCGGGCGAGGCGTTCGAGGCTTTCGCCGCCTTTGAAGAGGACGCCGAGCTGGGCGCCGCGTCCGATGGCGACGGTGAGCGCGGCGGGAACGGCGAGACCCATGGCGCAGGGGCAGGCGATGACGAGGACGGCGATTGAGACGGCAAAGGCTCGGCCGGTGCCGCCGCCGGCGAGGATCCAGATAAGGAAGGTGGCGAGGGCCAGCACGAGGACGACGGGAACGAAGACGGCGCTGACGCGGTCGGCGAGCTGCTGCATGGGAGCGCGGGAGGACTGCGCTTCTTCGACGAGGCGGACCATCTGGCCGATGACGCTGTCGGCGCCGATGGAGGTGGCGCGGTACTCGAGTGCGCCGTCGAAATTGAGGGAGCCACCAATGACGCGGTCGCCGGATTTTCTTGGGACGGGGAGGGATTCGCCGGTGATCAGCGATTCGTCGATGGAGGTAGTGCCGGTGAGGACGAGGCCGTCGACGGGGACGCGCTCGCCGGGGCGGAGGATAACAATGTCGCCGGCGATGACCTGGGCAAGGGGGACTTCGACTTCGTGGCCTTCGCGGAGGAGGCGCGCGGACTGCGGCTGCAGCTTCATGAACTCGTGGAGGGCATCGAGGGTGCGGCGCTTGGCGCGGGCATCGAGCCAGCGGCCGAGGAGGAGGAAGCCGAGGATGAGGAGAACCGCGTCGTAATAGACGTCAGCGTGGAGGCCGTTGCGGCGAAAGAGGCCGGGCATGGTGGTGGCGGCGATGGAATAGAGGAGAGCCGCGCCGGTGCCGAGGGCGACGAGGGTGTTCATGTTGGTCGCACGATGGAGGGCGGCGGTCCAGGCCTGGCGATAGATGATGCCGCCTCCCCAGAACATGCCGGCGAGGGTGATGGCGAGCATGACGTACTGAAGGGTGCGGGGCGAGACAGCAAAGAGCACAGGCGCGAAGGGGGCGAGCCAGTTGTGGGCTGCCATGAGCAGCATGACGACGATGCCGCCGCTGAGGGTGAAGAGCGCTTTGGCGCGGAGGGGCCCTTCGTCAGCGGCAGTTTCGTCTGCGGTGGCGGTTGGATCCTGGGGGAGGGTGGCGTCGTAGCCGGAATCGCGGACCGAGGCGATGAGGTCTTCGAGGGTGGCAACGGCGGGATTGAAGCTGACGCGGGCGGAGTTGGTGAGGAGATTGACGGAGGCGGCGCTGACGCCGGTGGTCGATTGCAGGGCGTGTTCGACGTGGGACTGGCAGGCGGCGCAGGTCATGCCGGTAATGGGCAGCGTGATGGTGGAGGTTGCCGGTGCGGATTGGTTTTCGGGTTTTTCTATTTCGGCGGCTGGCATCGGCTTACGACCTTTGGTGCTGACAAAAAAGCGCAGGGGCTAAAGCCCCGCCTTTTTTTGCGGCTTGCTCGGCACGAGTGAACTCGTGCCCTGACACAAAAACCAAAAAGGCAATTTCACGGCTCGTGATGGATGAAGACTCTGGATGAAGATCCTTTCCTCAGCGGCTGAAGCCGGACTGATGCGGTGAGCGTTACGGCACAGCTGAAGCTGAGCCCCTTGAAAACTTCGAAGTCTTCCTTGAACGACCGCAGGGGCTAAAGCCCCGCCTTTTTTTGCGGCTTGTACGGCACGAGTGAACTCGTGCCCTGACACAAAAACCAAAAAGGCAATTTCACGGCTCGTGATGGATGAAGACTCTGGATGGCTGAAGATCCTTTCCTCAGCGGCTGAAGCCGGACTGATGCGATGAGCGTTACGGCACAGCTGAAGCCCCTTGAAAACTTCGAAGTCTTTCTTGAACGACCGCAGGGGCTAAAGCCCTCCCCTTTTTTTGCGGCTTGCTCGGCACGAGTGAACTCGTGCCCTGACACAAAAGCTTCAGTCTGCCGACTCTGTGCGCAAGGTTTGAACGCTTGCGCTGATACAAAAGGCCGGAACGATTTGTGCAGCCTCGGTGACATGAGATTAGTGCTCGACGACTGCTGAGTATCCGGCTTGGCGGACGGCGTTCACAATGGCACTTTCCGGCAGGTCGTCGGGCGCCTCGACGCGGGCTGCGCCGATGCGGACTTCATCGACGCGGAGGCCATCGATTTTGCCGAGGGCCTGGGTGACGCGGCGGACGCAGGCTCCGCAGTGCATGTTTTCGACGCGCAGCGTTACTTCTTTCATGGGTTCCTCGTGTCTGGTAGATGCGGGAGGCGAACGGCGGATGCAGGAGGCGAGCAGATTCCAACCATAGGTCTACTCCGGATTGGACAGGAAGCGGTAGCCGACGCCGCGAACGGTTTCAAGGTGTTTGGGCGAGGCAGGATCGTCTTCGATGTAGCGACGGAGGCGGACGATGAAGTTATCGATGGCGCGCGTGTCGGTGTCGTCGCGCACGTGCCACACCTGCTCGAGGAGTTCTTTGCGGGAGACGATGCGCTCGCGATTGCGGGTGAGGTAGCGCAGTAAGTCGACCTCCATGAGAGTTAGACGGACGACGCGGCCGTGGGCATGCAGTTCGAGGGCGTCGAAGTCGATGCGGCGGCCCACGAAGGAGAAGTCGGATGGATCGTCGGCAGGGGCTTCGGTTTTTTCAGGAGGCTGCGGCCATTTCATACGGCGCAGAAGGGCGTTGAGACGAGCGAGGAGGACGGAAAGATCGAAGGGTTTGGGAAGGTAGTCGTCAGCGCCGGCCTCGAAGCCGTTGACAACGTCTTCAGAGCGGGCGCGGGCAGTGAGCATGAGCACGGGAACGAAATTGCCGTCAGCGCGGAGGGCGGAGGCCACTTCAAATCCGTTCTTGCCGGGCAGCATGACGTCGAGGACGACAGCGTCGAAGGATTCGCGGCGAAGGGTTTCGAGCGCAGATTCGCCGTCGCCCTCGACTTTGACGTCGTGCCCTTCGGCCTTGAGGTTGAAGAGCAGCCCCTGCGCGAGGTTGCTCTCATCTTCGACGATCAAAATACGTGGCATGTTTCAGTCCTGAGCGGGAAGCGGAGTCAAAATGCGGGGAAGCTGGAGGATGACGGTGGCGCCATGGCCTTCGCCATCGCTTTCCGCGGTGGCATCGCCACCGTGCTGGCGGGCGATGGTGCGAACGATGTAGAGGCCGAGGCCGGTGCCCTTGGCTCGGAGAGCGCTGCGGGTGGGCACACGATAGAAGCGGCGAAAGATGCGCTTGAGGTGCGTGGTGGGAATGCCGATGCCGTGGTCGGTGACGCTGAGGCGGACCCAGGCATCGTGCTCGACGCTGAGCGCGACGCTGATCTCGGCGCCGTTGGGAGAGTATTTGATGGCGTTGCCGAGGACGTTGAGGAAGGCGGTCTGGAGCTCGTCGGGATCGCCGCGGACCAGCATGGGAAGGGAACTTTCGTTGATGACGAGGGTGATGGCTTTTTCTTCGAGGTGATGGCGGGCGAGGGTGGTGCTGATGGATTCCTGAACGAGCGAACGCATGTCGACGGGGATGCGGATGCTGGAGCGGGCGCGCTGGCCGACTTCGCCAGCTTTGAGGACCTGTTCGATGGTGGCGAGGAGGCGGTCGCTGTCGGCGAGCATGCGGGCATAGAACTCGCCGCGCTGTGCGTCGTCGAGCTGACGGCGCTGGAGGGTTTCAAGGTAGAGATGGATGGAGGCGACGGGGGTTTTGAGCTCGTGGGTGACGGCGCTGAGGAAGGCGTCGTGGCGCTCGTTACGGCGGACTTCGCGGACGAGAAAGATGGTGTTGAGGGTGACGCCGGCGATGAGGAGCGCGAAGAAGGGGATGCCGAGGGCCATGGGAACGATGCGGCGCCAGTTGAGGAGGATCCAGCCGACGTTGAGGGTGACGGCAACGCCGATGAGGCACACGCCGAGCAGGATGAAGAGGACCATGTTGCGGCGGCGACCGGAGATGCGCATGAGTTCCGGGTCCATGGTACCGCTCGGCAGCGCGGGGGCGAAGGGGGACAAGCGCCAGGCGGAGGAGGATGAGATAATCAACGGCAAAACTCTCCGGTCCCCCAAACACAGGTGAAGATGAAAGCGAAGTCTGTTCTGGGACTGACCCTTGCGTTCGTGGCCATAGCGGTTGTGGGCGGCATCGTGATTGAGCATGTGGTGGCCGCGTTGATGCACGACCGGGCTGAGCAGCAAATCACGGCGCGATGGGAGGAGTTTCACAAGGCCGCGGTGATTGCGGGCACGGCTCTTGTGGACAGCCCGCCGACGCAGGCGATGAATTATGGGACCGAAGCTTCTCGTTTGCTCGCGATTTATGGCGACCGCACGGTGACGTTTCAGAATCCTGAATTGGCGAAGGCGTGGACTCAGATCGAGACGGAGACCGGCACGGGAATGCAGATTCTGCACCGAATCGGGTTTATCGATCAGACCAAGCCCAGCGGGTACGAGATTCTGGCGAACGCGATGCAGAACGACCCGCAGGCGAATCAGGAGGCCAGCAACGAGCTGGTGGCGCGGCTGATGAACGAGTTCGATAAAGCGAATCTCGAGCAGCAGTTTCGTCAAACGGCCGATGGGCTGGACACTTCGATCGGAGCGCTGGGCCAGGCCGGCGATGGGCTGACCCATGAGGACCTGGGCAGCGCGCTCTCCGTCGGGTACCTGCCGTCATGGGATGGAACTTACTGGGGCGACGTATTGGCGGTAGCCAACACCAGCGGCAGCGCGCTCCAAAATGCGGTGGTGGTGGCTACGGTGCGCATGTCGGACGGGAGCTCGAAGGTTCACGTGCATTATGTGGATCAATGGCAGACGGGGGCGACGCTGCGCGCTCTTTATCCTTACGGAGGCACGGATTACGCAAATACGGGAACCGGAAATCATCCGGAAAACGTGGACGTCGCGCTTTATGTGCGGGACGGTGAGGCGCGGTCGAGTTATGCGTTGACGGCCGAGGAGTGGGGAAAGAGGATCCAGGGGTACAGCGCAGGGGCTTCCTTCAGCGGCCATTATCTGGCCGGATATTCAGACGGAAATGGGACGTATCCTGGCGGATTCCAACTGGAGTATCAGGGCAGTCTGCCGACTTTGCCGGTGACGTCGGTGGAGGTTCGGTTCAGCACCGACGGGAGCAGCGATGCGCCCGACTATGTGTGGACGCCTGGCGGGAGGCTGGTTGCGGGCACGGATTATCCGATACGAGCCGATGCACTCAACGGGGATACACCGGGGCACATCGATCTAACCATCCACTTTGCAGAGACAGATTATGCAGCGCAGGCACACGTGTACTAGGGGTGGGTTGTGCGGATTTCGCTACTCGAGGGGAGCGGAACGAGATGCTTCGCGGAAGGCGGAGAATTTTCCAGAAATGACACGGCGGGGATGAGTCGGGGGTACTTCGGAGCGGAGCCGGGAGTGAATTGTGTTGCGACCTGGGGGCGGGGAGGAGTCTTCTGCTTGCTGTGGGTGAACCTGGCGTTTCCATGCCGGGGGGTGTGGCGGGTTTTCAGGGTTGGGTTTCAGGCTGGGGTTGTGGGTTCGGATCGGCGGCTGCGGGACAACGGACGGCGTCGCGGGGGACTCGGCCGGATCAGGGACTTCACGCTTCCCATTTTTCAGGAGTGGTTGAAACGGGCTTCTGCGCGCGGAGTGAGGACGCGTGTCTGTCAAAAGCAACCGCAGATCCCTCCGCTGCGCGTTCGGGATGACAGTGGTGAGGAAGGTTGAGAGACAGTGCGGCCGGCTGAGGCGTTCCTGGGGCGGTGTGGTGCTCTGAATTGCCGGTACGCTTGCGGAGTGAGGGGGCGTGTCTGTCAAAAGCAACCGCAGATCCCTCCGCTTCGCGTTCGGGATGACAGTGGTGAGGAAGGTGAGAGACAGTGCGGCCGGCTGAGGCGTTCCTGGGGCGGTGTGGTGCTCTGAATTGCCGGTACGCTTGCGGAGTGAGGGGGCGTGTCTGTCAAAAGCAACCGCAGATCCCTCCGCTGCGCGTTCGGGATGACAGTGGTGGTTGAGCGACAGTGCGGCCGCCCATGAAGGGTAGTCGCGACTTTACTGTTTGCGGAAAAAGTCCTGAATGGGAGAAAAATCTCTCAGCGGCTGAAGCCGTGATCAGTTTGCGGTCTTACGGCACGGCTGAAGGCGTGCCCCTTCAAACCTGGCCTCTTTCGCGGCTGAAGGCATGCCCCTTCAAACCTGGCCCCTTTCGCGGCTGAAGGCGTGCCCCTTCAAACCGGGGCCTCTTTCGCGGCTGAAGGCGTGCCCCTTCAAACCTGGCCTCTTTCGCGGCTGTAGGCGTGCTGCCCCTTCAACCCTGGGCCTCTTACGCACGGCTGAAGCCGTCGCGTTTCAGAACTGGTCTTTTTCGCTGGCTATTTCGCTGTGGCGACCTTATCGGCGGACGCGTCTTAGGCGACGCCGGCGGGACGGGGGTTGTGGGGGTCGTACTGGGCGAGTTTGACTTCGCGGGCGAGGCCGACTTTTTTCAGGATCCAGATGCCATAGAAGTTGAGGTCAACTTCGTACCACTTGAGGCCGTGGCGCGCGGAAACCGGATGGGCGTGATGATTGTTGTGCCAGCCTTCGCCGCCGGTGAGAATGGCGACCCACCAGCTGTTGCGCGAATCGTCGCGAGTCTGGAAGCGGCGGGATCCCCACATGTGGGTAGCGGAGTTGACGAGCCATGTGGCGTGGAGGCCGAGGGTGGTGCGGAGGAAGATGCCCCACATCAGGCCAGGCCAGCCGGCGATGAGGTAGCAGACGACACCTGCGACGGCGAGAGGAACCCAATGGTATTTGCTGAGCCAGACGTAGAAGCGGTCGCGGGTGAGATCGGGGACGTAGCGGGCGAGAGCTTCGGTTTGGCCGCCGAGGGATTCGCCGCTGAGGATCCAGCCCACATGCGCCCACCATCCGCCTTCATGCGGTGTGTGGGGATCTCCGTCGTGGTCGGAGAGCTGATGATGCACGCGATGCACCGATACCCAGAATATGGGACCGCCTTCGAGCGCCAGCGTGGCGCAAACGGTCATGGCGTATTCAAGCCATTTGGGAACGCGATAGCCGCGGTGCGTGAGCAGGCGGTGGTAGCACATGCCGATACCGACGCTGTTGGCCAGATACCAGAGCACGAATGCAAGGGCGAGGGCCTTCCACGAGAACATGAACAGCGCGGCGACGGCCCCGACATGGAACAGCCCCATAAAGATGATGGTGATCCAGCTGAGCCTGCCCCCCTGGGCTGCGCGGCCTAACTGCGGCATAGGGCGAATATCTTTAGAAACCGGGGAGACGGGGTGCGCAACGATTTCAGGAGAGGCAACCGGCTGTTCAAGTACTTGAGGGGACATGAGCGATACTTCGTTTCTTGAGGATTTTGGAGAGAACTGCGGCAAATCCTGTTGTTTCTTCAAAGCTATCAGCCGTCGCCGGGCGACTGATGTAACACTTTTGTAAGGCGGTTCGGGCCGGGCCGGAGGATCTCCCCCGACAGTAACCTTCACGGTGGACAAAGGCTTGTGAGCAACATTTCCCTTCACGCTTTTTTAACCAGCCCCGGAGACGATAGAACGCGATGAACCGACTGAACCTGCGTACCTGTTGTGTTGCTCTTCTTTTTTCCGCGGCTGTTTGCGCCGCGCAGACGATCCATCTGCCGACCAGCAAGGAAATTGCCGGCCCGGTGCCTGGATCGCCCCAGCCGCTGAACAGCCTGCCGATGACGGCGGCGTGGTCGCCGGATCACCGCTACCTGGCGCTGGTGAATGCCGGGTTTGGGACGGTGGAGTCGAACTATGAGCAGTCGGTCGCGATTCTGGACACGGGGACGGGGAAGCTGACGGATTATCCGGAGCCAGAGACGGAGGTTGCGTCGCCGCAGACGTACTACTCGGGTATTGCGTTCTCGGCGGATGGCTCGCATCTGTACGTCAGCTTCGACTCGCTGAGCGCGCCGGAAGGCGGGAAGGAAGGGCAGACCGGGAACGCTGTGGGCGTTTACAAATTTGCCCCGGGCGAGACGGGAGTGGCGGACGCGCTGACGCTGGAGCGGACGATTCCGGTGCCGCTGCGGGAGCTGCCGGAGGGAAAGACACAGCAACACGGCAACATGGACATGGCGGAGGACAAGGCGATTCCTGCGCCGGCGGGGCTGGCGGCGGTGAAGGGCGCGGACGGATCGGAGAAGATCCTGGTTGCGGATGAATACTCCGACGACGTGCTGCTGCTGGATGCGACGAGCGGGAAGGTGGAGACGCGGTTCGATTTGTCGGTGGGGCCGACGATTCCGACGACGTATCCGGTGGCGGTGATTGCGAGCCGGGACGGGAGGCGGGCGTGGGTGACGTTGTGGAACGGGTCGGCAGTAGCGGCGCTGGATTTGGCAAGCGGGAAGGTTCTGCAGCAGCTGCCGTTGTTGGCGCCGCGGCGGGACACTTCGCCGAGCTCGCATCCGATTGCGATGGCGCTGAGCCCGGACGAGAAGATGCTGTATGTTGCGCTGGCAAACCGCGATGGCGTGGCGGCGGTGCGGGTTGCGGGGCCGATGATGAAGGCGGCGGCGTTCTACGACACACGGTTGCCGGGGCAGGCATTTTTTGGATCGATGCCGGACGCGGTGGCGGTGGCCGAAGACGGAGCAACGCTGCTGGTGGCGAATTCAGGATCGAATGCTGTAGCAGTCTTTGACCTGAAGAAACCGCTGCCAGCGAATGCGCCGGTGATCCCGATCGGGTTTATTCCGACGGAGTGGTATCCGACGGCGCTGGCGGTGGAGGGGAATCATTTATATGTAGCGACGGGAAAGGGCAAAGGGACGGCACCGAACGGGGCGCCGCAGCCGGAGGCGCCGAATCCGCCCGCCAATGCGCCGAAGCGGCTGGAGGGGCGGCCGCACACGTACATCGCGACGATGCTGCATGGATCGCTGGCGACGATTGAGCTGGATGACGCGAAAAGCCGCATGAAGGAGCTGACGAAGGAGACGCTGGAAAACAATCTGATGTACGCGGCGCAGAAGCGGGTGGAGTTTCGGGGCGGCGGGGACCGGATCAAGCACGTGATTTACATCATCCGGGAGAACCGCACTTACGATCAGCTGCTGGGCGATCTGGGGGTAGGCAATGGGGATCCATCGCTGACGATGTATGGCGCGGAGACGACGCCGAACCTGCATGCGCTGGCGAAGCAGTTTGGAGTGCTGGACAACTTCTACGATTCCGGCGAAGTCTCCGGCGATGGGCATGTGTGGTCGACGGCGGCGATTGACAGCGACTACAACGAGCGCACCTGGCAAGTCGGTTATCGGGGCCGGGAGCGGGGATACGACTTTGAAGGCGTGGTAGAGGACGGGTATCCGGTTCTGGAGCACATTCCGGATGTGGACGAGCCGGGCAGCGGATATCTGTGGACCGATCTGGCGAAGAGCCACAAGACGCTGTATCACTTTGGCGAATTTATTTCGACGAAGTTCTGCGACGAGTCGGGAGAAGCGCCCAAGGAGCGGCCGTTGCCGCAGCAGGGCGGAACGCCGGAAGAGACGCACTTCTGCGAGCACCCTTTCGTTGGCAAGGGCGAGGCGATTCCTGAGAATTATGGTGGGGGGATGAGCCCTTATCCGTGGAAGATTCCGCTGATCTACAAGAACGTGGCGACCAAGCCGGAGCTGGAAGGGCATTTCGATGCGGCGTATCCGGATTTCAATTTGAGTTTTCCGGATCAGCTGCGGGTGAACGAGTTTCTGACGCATTTTAATCAGTGGACAGAGGATCTGAAGGGCGGACACGACCCGATGCCGCAGTTCGTGATGCTGCGGCTGCCGAACGATCACACGGCGGGAACGACGCCGGGGATGCCGACGCCGAAGGCATCCGTGTCGGACAACGATCTGGCGGTGGGAAGGGCGGTGGACGCGGTCTCGCACAGCGCTTACTGGGATTCGACGGCGTTTTTCATCCTCGAAGATGACGCGCAGGACGGGGCCGATCACGTGGACGCGCACCGGTCGATTGCATTGGTGGTGAGCAAGTATGCGCCGCACAAGGAGGCGCCCTTTGTGGATCACACTTTTTACACGACGGTGAGCACGGTACACACGATGCTGACGCTGCTGGGCGCGCCACCGATGAACAACAACGATGCGTTTGCTCCACTGATGGCGCCGGAGTTTTCCGGAGCAGGCGATCAGCCGGCGTACAGCGCGGACTATCGGAATCGGGACAACGGGTTGATCTACACGGCGAACGCGCCGAAGGCCGAGGGAGCGAAGGAGTCGGCGAAGATGGATTTTCGGCGGGAGGACCGTGCGGATCCGGTGAAGCTGAACGTAATTTTGTGGAAGGATGCGATGGGGTCGAAGCCGGTGCCGTGGATGCTGACGCATCCGCACGGGGTGCGGAAGGATGATGACGATTGAGAAGTACAGAGTTTGGAGTTTAGGGTTTGGAGTTTAGGGGTTGGAGACCTGGCAGCTTTGCGGATTCAGGCGGGCTGGAGGGTTTGCGCGTTTGGGGGCTATGGGGGAGAGCTGGGCTCGTTTTCCCAAATTGGTTCGCCTGTAGTCCATATGGGGTTACTTTGGGCTGACGGGCAGTAGTCAGGCGTATTGATCTTTGCAGCGCAGGAGAGTCTTCTGCTTGCTGTGGGGTGAACCTGGCGGGTTTTGGTTTTGGGGTTGGCTTTGGGGTTTGGGGTTTGGAGTTTGGTTTGGGGTTTGTTTTGGGTTTGGGGTTGTTTCTGGATTAGCGGTTTGGGTTTGCGATTTGCGGAACCGCGTGCAGCGGAAACTCGATCTGTCATCTCAGCCGAGCTAGAGCGCCTGGGGTCGCGCCGACCAGCAGCCTTTCCTTGCGCCTTCGATTGCGGCCGGTACTCTTATTTCCCTCTCGAGATGGCGGCGTCGCCCGCACATTCCTTTGTGAATTATGTGGTGAGGCGGTTGGGGGAGATGGGGGACATCTGCCAGAGGGAAAGCGCGTCCAGACTTTGCAGGCTGCCTTTGACCTGGACGGTGAGGTTCGGGGCAGCGGAGCCCTCGAAATAGACGCGCTGGGTCAGCGTGCCGTGGTGGTTGGCGAAACATTCGACGACAGAGCCATCGATATAGAAGCGGAGCTCGATGGAGCCGGCGTCGGGACCGGGATCGGAGCCGAGGGGCAACCACTGATCTTCGATCAGAATTTCGTTGGGGCGGGATGGGTCGCGGCGGCAGGTGAGCCAGGGTTTTCCGGCTGCGTCGGAGGCGACGAGTGAAATTTCGATAGGGGCTGTGGTTCGGCGCAGTGAGCAGAGGACCTCACCGGATGCGTTTTGGATGGTCATGCGCGCGAGCTGCTGGCGGTCGCTCGCTTCCTGGCCGGTGAGGCGCAGCGGCTGTTCGTGGTGGCGCAGGGTTTCGACGGCGGGAGCGACCCCGCTTTGCAAATCGCCGCGGCTGTCGAGGGTAAGGATGCGTGGGAGGGACATGAGGCCGGCCCAACCGGCGGCGCTGTATTCCTGTTCGGGACGCTTCTCCTGGATCCAGCCCCAAAGGATGCGATTGCCGTGCTGGTCGAGTTGCGATTTCGGTGCATAGAACGCGCCGTAGTCGAGGACGCCGCTGCGCTCGGGATGAAAGATCATCGCGTCGATATCAAGCGTGCCTGTTTGCCAGAATGCCTTGCCGGACCCGGAGTGGATGAGGACATGCTTGCCGCCAAGGGGAAAGAAGTCGGGACATTCCCACATGTCGCCGGAGGCAACGGGATCGGCGACCGAACTGGCGGTGGGGTCTCCATGATGAAGAGTGTGGAGGTAGTTCCAGTGGTAGAGGTCGGAGGAGCGATAAAGAAGGACCGCTCCGCCCTGGCCTCGGATGCCGGAGCCGACGGCACAATACCAGGTATCACCCTGACGCCATGGGACGGGATCGCGAAAGCCGGTGACGTCGAGGCCGGGAGGCGGGGCGGCAATGACGGGGTTCGGCACCTTCGTCCAGTGAGTGAGGTCGCCGGAGGAAAAAGCGAGGCACTGCGATTCGCGCAAGCTGTGCGCGCCGTCGCGGATGGTGGCTTCGTTTTCGGGAGCGGAGGCAACGCCGGCGTAAAGGACGGCGACACGATCGCCGTCGGGAACTGCGGTGCCGGTCCAGCATCCGGCGGCGTCTGGGCCACCGGGGGTTGGGGCGAGAGCGACGGGAAGATGGCGCCAGCGAACCATGTCGGGGGAGACGGCGTGTCCCCAGTGCATCTCAGCCGCGACGGCGGCGTGGGGATTGTACTGGTAGAACATGTGGTATTGGCCGCGCCAGAAGATGGGGCCGTTGGGATCATTCATCCAGTTGGCGGCGGGGAGCAGGTGGTATTGCGGGCGGCGTGGGTCAGCGGCGAGTTGGGCGGCGGAGGCTGCGGCGAGGGCTGAGGCGAGACTGAAAGATTGGCGAGCGAGGGTTGTGCCCGCAAGTGCGGCGGTTCCGGAGAGAAGCTTGCGGCGGCTGAGCTTCATTTTGGACCTCGGGTCATTATCGTCCACCTGGTTTTCTTGCGGAATCGGGTTTCGGTGGGGAGTTCATTCCCAAAATGGGAGCACCGGGGATCGGGTGGGGTACTTTCGGCGGTTGTCATGAAGGAAATCGTTTGAATATTGCGTGGCGAGGGAGTTCGCTACTTGCTGTGGGGTGAACCTGGCCGCCGGGTGTGGGTTCGGGTCGGTTCTGCGTTGGTCGGCGATTGACGGCCGGATTAGTCGATTTTGCTGCTGGCGCGAGGGTACGTTTCAGAGCACGGAGCGGGGCGACGGTCGTCCACTTTGTTGCGCGGACTGAAGAGGATCTGGAGAGGGAGCTTTCCCAAAATGGATCGAAGGGCTTTGGGAGGGTGACTTTCGGCTGGAGCTGCGAAGAAATTCGTTTGAATATTGCGTGGCAACGGAGTTCGCTACTTGCTGTGGGGTGAACCTGGCCGTCCAGCTTTTTTTGGGGTGGTGGGTTTGTTGGGATGGCTGGTTGTTGCGGTGGGGTGTTTGTTGGGATGGCTGCCGCTTACGGTTTGGGTTTGGGGTCGGGTTAGGTTGGCGGTTTCAGTTTGGTGGAGTTTCCGCTTTTTACAATGCCGCCCCGGGCTGGGGTTGAGGCTGAAGCTGATTTCATCTCACGCCGGGTCGATGGCGTGAAGGCCGTGACTTTCTCAGTCGACTTCGAGGACGAGCCCGCTCAGATGACAGGTTGGGCCAGGGGGCGTTCCCAGGGCTGGAGGACGCGAACGGATTGCATGCCGGCGGCGGTTGCGGCTTCTATGCCCATTGCTGTGTCCTCGAAGACGAGGCAGGTGGCGGTGGGAACATTGAGTTTTTTTGCGGCGAGAAGAAAGGGCTCGGGGTCGGGTTTGGCCTTATGGTAGTCGCCTGCGCAGACGAGAATGTCGAACTTGTCGAGCAGGTTGAGAATCCGGAGCGACTTGGTGACGGATTCACGTGTGGAGCCGGAGACCACGGCGAAGGGAATTTTTTTGTGGGCAGCTTCGATTTGTTCCAGCACCTCCGGGACGGCGGTGAGTCGCGGGAGAAGTTCGTAGTAGAGGCCTTCTTTGCGGTGAGCGACTTCTTCAATCGGCATGTTGAGGTTATGGCGCTGGTTGAGGGTGGCGACGATTGCGCGGACGGGCATGCCTCCCCAGGAGTAGAAGAGCGGCTCGGGAAAGAGGGGGCAGCCGTACTCGGCGAGCGCGGTTTTCCAGGCGATGTAGTGCAGGGGCATGGAGTCGGCGATGGTGCCGTCCATGTCGAAGAGGTAAGCGCTGTGGGGACCGGGTGGGAGGGTGAGGCGCATGAAGACAGGGTATAGGTTGCGGGAGCGGACGGACGAGAGTTTAGAGTTTGGAGTTTAGGGTTTGAGGGACGAGAGTGGGGCGATGGAGAGAACGGAGTTGTTTCGATTGAAGGGTGGCGTGGCGCGGGATACTGCCGTTGATGCGTGGATGAAAAAGCATGCGGGTCCGCTGGGAGCGATCGCGCAGGAGTGGTTTGAGGTGATGCGCCAGTGCGGGGACGAAGTGCGCGAGCTGATGCACGACGGTTGTCCGGTGGCGTGTTTGGGCGATGCGGCGTTCGGATACGTGAATGTGTTTGGGGCGCATGTAAACGTGGGTTTCTATCAGGGCGCGGCGTTGCCGGATCCGGTCGGCTTAATGCAGGGTGCGGGAAAGTTCATGCGCCATGTGAAGCTGCGGCCGGGGATGGTGGTGGATGCGGCGGCGTTGCGGAAGCTGATCGATGCGGCTTACGCGGATGTGAAGGCGCGGGTGGAGAACGGATAGCGCTGGTTGGATTTTGAGAGGGGTTGAGGGTCGATTTGGGAAAACGCAGTACTTTCGGGGTGATGCTGGGACGATTCGTGTTGATATTCGGACGGCGGAGGTATAAGCTTCTTGCTGTGGGGTGAACCTGGCCGCTCTATGGCTTTTTTTTGGTTTGGGCGGGGGGCGGCGCTTTGGCGGGGCCGGCGGTTTGGCGGGGCCGGCGATTTGGCGCCGGCGGTTTGGCGGGGGCCGGCGGTTTGGCGGTGAAAACGCAGGTGCGTTCGCCGATTCGACGCGCACCTCATTCGTTCGGAGCTGCTCGGGGTTTCATTGCTCGCTTCTGCGTTGTTTGTTGCGCCCAATGCGGGCGCAACGTCGATTGGAATGCTTCGCCTGGGATGACACTTTTACTTTTTCCGGCTGGATTTTTGGCTGGGATGCTGAACACAAGATCCTTCGTCCGCTGTGGCGGGACTCCGGATGACGGTGTTTACTTTTCCCGCTGGATTTTTGGCTGGGATGCTGAACACAAGGTCCTTCGTCCGCCGCTCCGTACTCCGGATGACGGCGTTTACTTTTCCCGCTGGATTTTTGGCTGGGACACAAAACACTGGGTCCTTCGTCCGCCTCGACGGACTCAGGATGACAGATTTTTCTTTTCCTTTGGATTTTTGGCTGGGAGGCAAAACACAGGGTCCTTCGTCCGCCGCGGCGGACTTGGGATGACAGATTTTTCTTTTCCCGCTGGATTTTTGGCTGCGAGGCGAAACACAGGGTCCTTCGTTCGCTGTGGCGGACTCAGGATGACAGTGTTTTCTTTTCCTTTGGATTTTTGGCTGGGAGGTGAAACACAAGGTCCTTCGCCCGCTGTGGCGGACTCAGGATGACAGTGTTTTCTTTTCCCTTGGATTTGGGGCCGGGATGGGGAACACGGGGTCGTTCGTCCGCTGTGGCAGATTGGGTTGACAGTGTTTCTTTTTCCACCTGGTTTTTTGGCTGGTTGGCGAAACACAAGGTCCTTCGTCCGCCTCGGCGGAGTCGGGATGACAGTGGTTTCTTTTCTCTCTGGATTTGTGGCTGGGATGGCGAAAACGAGGTCCTTCGTCCGCCGCGGCGGACTCAGGATGACAGTGTTTTTCTTTTCCCGGTGAATTCTTGGATGGGAGGCGAAACACAGGGTCCTTCGTCCGCCGCGGCGGACTCAGGATGACGGTGGTTTCTTTTTCCAGCTGGATTTTTGGCTGGGTGCCGAAACACAAGGTCGTTCGTCCGCCGCGGCGGACTCCGGATGACAATTTAGGGCTGGAGCGTGGCGGTGCGGAGGAAGTCGAAGGTGCCGGAGGGGTTGGGGTGGATGTTGGCGAGGCGGCGGTTGTGGACGATCACGGAATCGAGATACCAGAGGTTGAGCGAGGGGAGATCGCGGGCGGCGAGCTGCTGGATCTGATGGTAGTCGGCGATTTGTTGGTTGCGGTCGGTCGCTGAGGTGGCGTCGGCGATGAGGTGGTCCATTGCGGGGCTGGAGTAGAAACCGCGATTGCCTCCATGAGGCGGGAAGGACGCGGTCGCGTAGGCGTAGCGGAAAATGTCCGGGTTTTCGTTGCCGCCGATCCAGCGGGAGGGGGCAAGCTGGAAGGCTCCGCGAGTGAGGTCGGCGTAGAAGGTAGCGAACTCGTAGCTGCGGAGATCGAGGGCGATACCGATCGGTGCCAGTTGTTCCTGGATGGCGACGGCGGTAAGGCGCACGGTTTCGTCGTTCGAAGTTTTCATGTCGATGTGGAAGCGGATGCCATGGGCGTCGCGACGATAGCCGGCCTGATCGAGGAGGGCGTTGGCGGCGGCGGGGTCGTAATTGTGCTGCGCGGTGTCGGCGGTCCAGGCCCAGTGTTGCGGCGGCAGCATGCTTTCGGCGATGCGCGCTTCTCCGCGATAGAGCGCCTGGATGAGGAGCGGACGATTGATGGCGAGCGCGATGGCGGTGCGGATGCGGGCGTCGCGGAGGAGCGGATCGCGGGTGTTGAAGACGATGTAGTTGAGGACGGTGCCGGGACCGTCTTCAACAGCAAGGTGCGGATCGCGGGTAAGGGCGTAAACCTCGTCGGCGGGGAGGGCGTTGCTTTCGATGTCGGCTGAACCTTTCTGGAGCTCGAGGGCGCGGGTGGTGGCGTCGGGGACGACGGCGAAACGGATGCGGGCGATGTTGGGAAGCTTGTCCCAGTAAGTGGGGGCGCGGGCGATGACAACGTCGCGATCGAGTTGCTGACTGATGAAGGTGAAGGGGCCGCTGCCGATGGGGTGGTGGGCGAAGTCGCGTCCGCTGCCGTAGGGGACGATGCCGATGGCGCCGTCGCAGAGGTTGAAGGGGAGCGAGGGATCGGGTTTTTTGAGGTGGAAGATGACGGTGGCGGGATCGGGCGCGTCGATGTGGTCCAGCGTTGTGAAAGAGCCGGCTTTTACGGAGATGACGGTGCCGTTGAGGATGGAGTCGATGGTGAATTTGACATCGCGGGAGGTGAGGGGGCGGCCGTCGTGAAAGCGGGCGTCGGTGCGGAGATGAAAAATCCAGGTCAGAGGGTCGGGAGTTTCCCAGCGCGCGGCAAGGGCAGGCTGGAGGCCGAAGTGCTCGTCGCGGCGGACAAGCGCGTCGAACAGGAGGGAGTCGATGTGCTCGGCCTGGGCGTCGGTGCCGATGCGGGGATCGAGGTTGGCGGGGCTGGACTCGATGAGCATGGTGACGGTTTGGGGGTCTTGATTTTTGGCACAGCCAAAAATCAGGGCACAGAGCACAGAGCTCAGGGCGCAGTGAACGGCGAGGCGGCGGATCGCGGACAAGCGCTGGGGACGACGTTCGGCGGATCGCGACGCCCACTCAAGCCAAAACCGGGCTTGAATGGGGCACCCGGAGTTGTGATTAGACATACGTGATTTGACCGAGGATGGCGGGGCGGTGGGCTCCGGTGGCGGAGGGGATATTGCCGGGTTGGCGGTGCCAGGTTTGGTATGCGAGGAGCGCGAAGGCAGCGGCTTCTTTGGCTTCGGCGGGAAGGCCGATGGTGTCGATGGTGGTGACGGTGCAGTTCATGGGCGCGAGGCGTTCGCGGAGTTGGGCGAGGAGGGTTGCGTTGCGGGCTCCGCCGCCGGCGACGATGTAGTCGATGGGGACGCGTTTTGTTTTGGGGAGGACGAAGCGCTGGATAGCGTCGACGATGGTGGCGGTGGTGAAAGCCGTGGCAGTGGCGATGGCGTCTTCGGGGCGGAAATTCTTCGGGCCGCTGTGTTTGCGGCAGGCGGCGAGAAATTGTTGTGCGTAGAGGGCGCCGAATTGTTCGCGTCCTGCGGATTTGGGTGGGGGCTGGCGGAAGAATTTTTCTTTGAGCGCTGCGGTGAGGACAGGGGCGAGGATTTTTCCGCGGGCGGCGATGCGGCCGTTGGAGTCGTACTTTTTCCCGAAGAGTTGTTGCGTGAGCGCGTCGACGATCATGTTGCCGGGGCCGGTGTCGAAGGCGATGACTTTGGATTGCGGTGCGGCGGCGGGGATGGCGGTAAGGTTGCCGATGCCGCCTATGTTCTGGAGCACGCGGGCGCGAGTGGGATGCGCGAAGAGCACGTAATCGAGGAGGGGAACGAGGGGCGCGCCCTGGCCTCCGGCGGCCATGTCGGCGGGGCGGAAGTTGGAGACGGTAGGGATACCGGTGGCGGCGGCGATGAGCGCGGCTTCGCCAAGCTGCCAGGTGCAGGCGATGCGGCGGCCTGCGTAGAGGGCGGGCGATCCCTGGTGGTAGATGGTTTGGCCGTGGACGCCGATGAGGGCAGGT
The DNA here is from genome assembly GCA_036490815.1 of Acidobacteriaceae bacterium. Classification (GTDB taxonomy): domain Bacteria; phylum Acidobacteriota; class Terriglobia; order Terriglobales; family Acidobacteriaceae; genus Palsa-343. Next base: position 228,015 of record DASXDF010000018.1, on the reverse strand, counting down.
TTAATTTTTGTGGCGGCGATGGTGGCCTGGAGGGCTTCAGCGTAGGCGAGGCCGAGGCGCCAGTGAAGGCGGGCCAGCTCAGCGGTAGTGGTGGGGGCGTTGGACTGTCCGGCCATGGCGGCAAGGACGGCGTGGCGGAGAGCGGGCGGATAGGGGAAGGCACGGTGGGCGAGGAGGGTGAGCTTTGGGGCTGGCCCACTCAAGCCAACGGCGGGCTTGAATGGGACACCCGGCTTGAGTGGGGCGGCCGGGGAAATTTTGATGAGGGCAACGTCGATGCCGTCGGCGGAAGTGCCGCTCATGATGCCGGCGACGATCATCGCTGAAGTTGTGGGCATGCAGGAGGCAATTTTACAAGCAGCTGGAGGGGGAAGCCGGGCGCGGCTGATTCTGAGACAACAATCGAAGTTGCCTTCGGGAAATCCACCGAAGGTTAAATTTTTGGGCTGAAAAAAAGGTTGCCTGGTATACGGCTGTGTTGTAGGATTAGTTAACATTCAATACGACTGATTGCCTTTCGGTCATAAACGTAAACCGATCACCGAGATAGTGAATCCGTGATGAAGATCGGATGCTGATCTCGCCAGAACGGCAGGGCCAAAAGCGAAACAGGCAAGGTTGGTTTCGCCCGCGGCCGATGATCAAAGAGGCCTGCTGAGCTGCTCGAATCGAATGCACGCATCGATATCCTGGCTCTGAACGGCCCACCTGAAAACTTTTAATTTCCAGTTCGCTCCCTTTGGGGCGCTGCGGGAAAGTTCTGCGCTGCAGAGCACCCGGAGGGCTGTTGGGACGAACAAGTTTACGAGTCAACCCGCATGGATGCTGAGGCAATCGTGCAGGCTGACTCGGAGTGTAGATGCATCCTGAGCGAACAACCCGCGTGGCGAGGCGATCGATTCGAGGCATGGATCGAGGGTCGGCCGTCATGCATCGAGGCCCGGCCGGGCCTGCAGCGGCACCCATCCTCCTATAAAGGTTAAGTTTGATGCGATCTGTAAAAGCTTTCTCCGTCCTGTTTATGTTGGTTTCCTCAGCAACGATTGCGGCAATGGCGCAAACCACGATCAACAGTCCGACGAATGGGGAGGCGGTATCGTCTCCATTCACGCTGAACATGAGCGCGAGCGTGTGTTCGGGAAAGGCGGTGACGGGGGTGGGTTACTCTCTCGACAATAGCGCACAGACGTCTTCGTGGAAGGCTCAGTACATCGACGGGCCGGTAGGTGCGCCGGACGGATGGCACACGCTGCATGTGAAGGTGTGGAACACGGCGGGTGCGGTGTGCGTGACGGATGTGTCGATAGACGTGACGGGCGCCGCGGCGGCTACGAGTGAGAGCAGCAGCAGCGCGACGTCGTTGATCCCGTCGAGTGCGGTAAAGGTGAGCAGCCTGCAGGCGCTGAGCAACTGGACGGCGGTGCACGATGGGGGAACGACGGGGTCATCGAGCGGGACGATGAGTCTGAAGAGCTCGCCTTCGCTGACGGGGACGGCGCGATTGTTTGCGAACCAGTTCAGTAATTTTGGCGGCGAGAGGTATTCGGCCAGTTTCGGCGACGACACGACGTCGACGAACTTTTTCTACGACACGTGGGTGTACATCGCGAACGATTCGAATGGGTTTGCGAATCTGGAATTCGATCTGAACCAGACGATGGGCAACGGCGAGACGGTGATCATGGGATTCCAGTGCGACAGCTGGGTTCAGAGGTGGGATTACTCAGTGAATGGTGGATCGCCGACGGCGCCGAACGATACGTGGCTGCACTCGTATGCGCCTTGCAATGTGCATAGCTGGGCTGTGAACAAGTGGCATCACGTGCAGATTTACTTTTCGCGGAACAGCTCAGGGTGGGTGACGTACCACTCGGTGTGGCTGGATGGAGCGCAGCAGAATCTGAATTTCACGGTGTTTTCGGGATATGACCTGGGGTGGGGACCATCGCTGGTGACGAACTTTCAGATCGACGGGAGCAGCAGCGGGACGACGTGGGGAAATGTTTACATGGATGAGATTTCGGTATTCCGATGGTAGGACGGTTGGGGGTTAGCGGGACGGCGGACAGGGAAACCTGTTCGCCGTTTTTGCTTTTTGGGTTGGGATGTTGCGTTGGGATTTTGGGGGCTGGGATTCCCATATTGGTTTGGGCGGGGCGGGGGAGGTTACTTCGGAATGATGCGATGGGGTTGGAAGGATTGATTTTCGGGCAGCGGAGGTATGAGCTTCTTGCTGTGGGGTGAACCTGGCCGGCTCAGGTTTACGGTTTTTTGGGAGTTAGCTCGCGGGGTTGGGTTTCGGGTGAGTTTTGCGGTGGCCCCATGTAGGTGGATGGATCTGGCGGTCCTGAGAGAAAAGCGCGGGTTTTGGTTTTTGCGCGTTCGTTTGCGAGTACCTCGCAGAGGACGGCGAGAAAGCGCTCGATGCGGCGGTGGCAATCGTGGAGCATGCCGCATGGGTCGTCGAAGCCGCTGTAGAGTTTGGCGCCGATGTGGGCGGGCATGGGGAGTTCGCCTTCTCTAATTGCGCGCGCCTAGCTCGAGGCCTTTCCAGCGTTCGGGGTCGGGGGCGCTGTGCGCGGGGGTTTCGCCGACCTGGGCAGCGAATTTCCTGACGTCTTCGCAGAGACGATCGAGGCGGGTGGGGGAGAGATTCTGGCGGCGGGTGGGGCGCAGCCATTTTTTCTTGGAGCGATAGACCTTGCGCCAGGCGCTGGCGACGTATTCGCGGAAGGCGGGGGAGCGCTCGGATTCTTTGACGAGGGCTTCCCAGGCGCGGGTGACGAGGGAAGGGTCGCGGCAGATTTCGATCATCTGAATGCCGGCGGTTAAGGCCTGGAGGACGGCGTCTTCGATGGACATTTGGGAGAGGATGCCACCCATCTCCATATCGTCGGAGAGGATGATGCCCTTGAAGCGGATCTGGCGGCGGAGAACGTTGGTGACCCAGTAGCGGGAGACGGTGGCGGGCGCGGAATCGCGGCCGGGCCACGGGTAGGACGCATGGGCGACCATAGCGAGGGGCAGCCGGCCGGCGATGGCGAGCCATGGCGCGAGGTCGGTGCGCCACATGAGGCGGGTCTGGCGATGAATTTCGGGCATGGACTGGTGCGAATCGACCTTGCCGCCGCCGAGTCCGGGAAAATGTTTGCCGCAGGCGAGCATGTCTTCCATGGCCATACCGGCGAGGAAGCAGCGGGTGTAGTCGATGACGCGACCGGGTTCGGAGGCTACGGCGCGGGTACAGAGGACGGAAGCGGATTCCGGCAGGGCGAGGTCGAGGACGGGAGCAAAGACGGCGTTGAAGCCGAGGGCTCGGGCTTCGCGGGCGATGAGCCAACCATGCTGGCGGAAGAGATTGCGTTTGCCGGTAGCGAAGACGGCGGCGGCGGAAGGCATGGGATAGATGAGGTCGCGGAGGCGATCGACGAGGCCGCCTTCGAGGTCGATGGAGCGGAGCAGGGGGGTGGTGCCGAGGCGGTCGGCATCGCGGAGGAGATGGGCGACCTGGGCTGGGTTGTCGATATTGCGGCGGAAGAGGATGATGCCGCCGGGGCGGATGCGGTTGAACCAGGCGAGTTCTTCATCGGAGAGCGAGGTGGCCTGGACGCCGGCGATGAGAATCTGGCCGGCCTGTTCCTCAAGTTCGACGTTACGGCGGCGGGGCATGAAGACGCGGGTGCGGCGACTCGCGTCGTTCTGGGAAACCCCAGGGGCGGAGGAGAGATCGGAAGGGAGAGTGGAGATCATTGGGCTAGTCACTTAAGAAGCGGTGCTAACTTTCTTATCCCCGATTTCGGCCTTCAGTTCTTCCAGAAGGTTGAGCGCCTGCAGAGGCGTAAGAGTGTCGATGTCGGTCTGCGCCAGACGATCGAGGATGCGCTGCGAAAGGGGGGTGAACATGGTGAGCTGCAGCGCCGGCTCGGTTTCGACGGCAACGTTATGCCGTTCGGACCGTTCGTGCTGTTTCAACACCTGACGGGCGCGCTGAATGACGGCTGGAGGAAGCCCAGCCAGGCGCGCGACGTCGATTCCGTAACTCCGATTCGCAGGCCCCTGTTCTATGCGATGCAGGAAAACGATGCCCTGGGGGGCTTCCCGGACCACAACATGCAGGTTTTTTAATCTGGGAAACTCATCCGCCAGCAGGGTGAGCTCGTGGTAGTGGGTGGCAAAAAGGGCTCGGGCACCGATGTTGCGCTGGAGATATTCAAGGGTGGACCAGGCGAGGGCAAGGCCGTCGAAGGTGGAGGTGCCGCGGCCCATCTCGTCGAGGAGGATGAGGGATTGGGGGGTGGCGGTGTTGAGGATGGTGGCGGTTTCGGTCATTTCGACCATGAAGGTGGAACGGCCACGGGCGAGGTTATCGGCAGCGCCAATGCGGGTGTAGACGCGGTCGACGAGGCCGTAGGTCATGCGGTCGGCAGGAACGAAGCTGCCGGACTGGGCGAGGATGACGAGCAGCGCGGCCTGGCGGAGGTAGGTGGATTTACCGCCCATGTTGGGGCCGGTGATGAGGAGAAGGTTGGGCGAAGAGGTGCGGTCGCTCGCGTCGAGGTAGAGGTCGTTGGGGACGAAACGGGTTTCGCCGGCGTTCTCCATGAGGGACTCGATGACGGGGTGGCGCCCACCGGCGATTTCGAGGATGGGGGCGGGGTCGATGCGGGGTCGGGTGTAGCCGCGAAGGGCGGCGAGGTGCGCGAAGTTGGCGACGAGGTCGATTTGGGCGACGGCGGTGCTGGTGCGGCGGATGCGGCTGGCGTTTTCGACGAGACGGCGGCGGAGGTCGGCGAAGAGACGCTTTTCAATTTCGACGGAGCGTTCCTGGGCGGTGAGGACTTTGGTTTCGTAGTCCTTGAGCTCGGGGGTGGTGAAGCGCTCGGCGTTGACGAGGGTTTGCTTGCGTTCGTAGTCGGCGGGGACGGAGGCGAGGTTCGATTTGGTGATCTCGATGTAGTAGCCGAAGACGGAGTTAAAACGGACTTTAAGGGAACCGATGTTGGTGCGGCGGCGTTCGCGTTCTTCAATGGCAGCGATGGAGGCGCGGCCACTAGAGCCGATGGAGCGAAGGTCGTCGAGCTCGGCGTCGATGCCGGGAGCGATGACTCCACCTTCGGCGAGAGTGAGGGGCGGCTCGGGAACGAGGGTGGTGAGGATGGCGGCGGCGAGGTCCTCAAGGGTGTCAAGGGTAGTGGCGGAGGTGGACCAGAAGGACGGGGCACCGGGCGTCGATTCGGGCGAAACACAAGGTCCTTCGGCCGCTTGCGCGACCTCAGGATGACCATCTTTGTTGGCGAGGGCGGCGGCGGATTTTTGGACTGCGGGGAGGTGCTGGAGGGAGGCGGCTAAGGCGAGGACGTCGCGGGGGCCGGCGCTGTCGAGGGAGATGCGGGCGAGGAGGCGGTCGAGGTCGAGGATGCCGTGGAGGGCGCGGCGGAGTTCTTCGCGGCGGATGAGGCTGGCGCGGGCAGCATCGACGGCGGCGTAGCGGGATTCGATCGCGACGGGATCGATCATAGGGCGCAGCAGCGTAGTGCGGAGCATGCGCTTGCCCATGGGGGTCGAGCAGGCATCCATGGTGCGGAAGAGGGTGACGTCGGGGCCAGCGTCGGTGAAGAGGGGATCGGTGAGTTCGAGATTGCGGGCGGTGACCTGGTCGAGGTGAAGGCACTCGGCGCGGGCGTAGTAGCGGAGCGAGTCGACGTGGGCCGCGTCAGAGTGCTGCGTGGTGCGGACGTAATGGACGATGGCGCCGGCGGCGATGGCGGCGGCGGGATGGGTGGCGAGGCCGAAGCCTTCAAGGGACTGGCTGCCGAGCTGGCGCTCGAGGAGGGGAATGGCGTAATCGGGCGAGAAGGCGTAGTCGTCGACGGGAGTGCGGGTTTTGATTTGGGCGAGGAGGGGGTCGAGGGTGGCGGCATCGGTTTTGGGGCCAAAGGGGCCGCGGGTGGTGGGGAAGATGAGCTCGGCGGGGCAGAGGCGGAGGAGTTCTTCAAGAGCTTGCGCGGTGGCGGCGGGAGTGGAAACTCCGTGGCCGGAGGCCTGGCCGGAAAATTCTGTTGCGCGGAAGTCGCCGGTGGATAGGTCGAGGACGGCGAGTCCGGCGGCGGTGTCGGTGAGGTGGACGGCGGCGAGGTAGTTGGATTGCTCGGCGGCGAGCTGCGGATCGAGGGCGGTGCCGGGGGTGAGGACGCGGGTGACTTCGCGGCGCACGATTTTCTTGGTGAGCTTGGGGTCCTCCATCTGATCGCAGATGGCGACGCGGTAGCCCTTGCGGAGGAGGCGGGCGATGTAGTTTTCGGCAGCGTGCCAGGGGACGCCGCACATGGGGGTTTGGCGTTCTTTATCGCGGGCGGTGAGGGTGAGCTGGAGCTCGGCAGAGGCGGTTTTGGCGTCGTCGAAGAAAAGCTCGTAGAAGTCGCCAAGGCGGAAGAAGAGCAGGGCGTCGGGGTGCTGGCGTTTGGCGGCAATGTATTGCCGCATCAGCGGGGTTTGGGAGTCGGCGGCGTCAGGCACGGGAAGGGTCAGGATACCGCGATGAGGCAGAGTTTGGAGTTTAGGGGTTGGAGGCTGGGTCGGGGTGGTGATGGGGGCGGAGGAGTCAAGCCGCTTTTATTTCTGCAGGATTTTCGGGGCTGGGCTCTTGAGGGGCCTCAGGGCCGGGGCAAACCGTTTGCTGGGCGAAGTTGAGGCCGTGTTTTTCCAAAATGGTACGGGGGCAGTACTTTCGAGTGGAAGCGAGATGGAATCGAATGGACATTCGGCCGGCGAGGGATTTTGCTTCTTGCTGTGGGGTGAACCTGGCCGTCGGTGGTTTTGGGGTTTTGAGGTTTTGAGGTTGTGGGGTTTTGGGGTTGTGGGGGGTTAGGGAGTTGGTGGGACCTTGATCTCGACCCTGAGCCATCCTGGGAAGGAGCCGGGACCTGGGGCTTCGGCGCTGACGACTTCAATGGAGTGCATCGGTTCCGGTTTCATCCAACTGGCGCTCCAGACTCCAGGATGGGTGGGCTCGGTCTCACTCGGAACGTCGCGCACCTTGCCATCGGGGGTGTGATAGCGGATGTGGGCGGTTTTGCCGCCGGTATCGAAGCCGAGGAAGAGGCTGGGCCAGCGATGGAAGTGCATCGGCTCCGCGGAGCCAGGTGGGGGAAGCGTGACCTGGAGGACGCGGACGAGGCTGTTTTCGAAGATGACGTGATGGCTTGCCGGGGCGGCCTGGACCGCATCGAAGCCAGCGGGGAAGCCGTCGACGGCTTGTGCGGACGAGTGATGGTTGAGGGCGACGAGCAGCAGCGCACCGAGGGAAACCGCGAAGAGGCCGTCTTTTCGCAGACGCATGGGGACTCTCCTTAAAAAGGTGGAAGTAGCTTACCGCGAGCGGATGGTTTGAGCTACGCAGGGCGCGCCGGGTCCATGGGTGAAGAGCCATAGACTGAACGCCGTGACGAAGAAGCGGATTGGGATTCATCTTTCGACGGCGGGCGGGGTGTTTCGCGCGGCGGAGCGGCCGCATGCGATCGGGGCGACCGCGGATGTACATACAGAAGTCGTCACAACTGTGTTTATAATCGGACTAGTCAGACTAGTTTGAGGTGAGAATGGCGGACAGAAATCAGGCTACCGCTGTGAAGAAGAAGGCAAACGTGACGGCTCCGGATTCCTGGCAGGTACAGACGGCCAAAGCTCGATTCAGCGAGGTTTTCCGTCTGGCGCGCACGAAGGGGCCGCAGCGGATTACGCGACAGGGCCGTGAGGGCGTGGTGATGGTGGCGGAAGAAACCTGGGAGCAGTTGGCAGCCAAATCCCGCCAGCCGCGCAGTCTGGTGCAGTTCTTCCGCGAATCCCCGCTGGCCGGGGCCGAACTGGATCTTGAGCGCTCCCGCGATACGGGGCGGGAGATCAAATTTTGAATGGATTTCTGCTCGACACGAACTGCATTTTCGAAGTGGTGAGCTCTCGGCCGGAGCGACGCGTGCTGCAATGGCTGGATAGCGCCGATGAGTCACTCCTGCATCTGAGCGTGTTGACTTTGGGAGAGATTCGCAGGGGAGTTGCGGGGCTGGCACAAGGAAGACGGCGCACGCAACTGCAGGAATGGCTTGAGCGCGAACTCCCTGCGCGCTTCGCCGGCCGGATTCTGCCGATCAACCGGGCGGTCGCCGACCGATGGGGACTGGTATCCGCGGAGGCGAAGCGTAAGGGGAGAACGGTGGCGGGCATCGACGGATTGCTGGCGGCAACGGCGTTTCATTTCGATCTGACCCTTGTGACTCGAAATGTAGATGACTTCGCATCCACGCGAGTCCCGATTCTGAATCTTTGGGCGGCGACGTGAAGGAGGCGAAGGCCGTCGCGAAGAAGCGGATTGGGATTCATCTTTCGACGGCGGGCGGGGTGTTTCGCGCGGCGGAGCGGGCGCATGCGATTGGGGCGAACACGTTTCAGATTTTTTCGTCGAGCCCGCGGATGTGGCGGCCGCAGCGGCTGGAGGCGAGCCATTGCGAGCAGATGCGAAAGCTGCGGACGGAATTTGACTGCGCGCCGCTGGTGATCCACACCAGCTATCTGGTGAATTTGTGCAGCCAGACGGAATTGTTTCGGGAGAAGTCGGTGGTGGCGTTTCGCGGGGAGGTGGAGCGCGCGCTGGCGCTGGGAGCGGAGTATCTGGTGCTGCATCCCGGATCATGGAAGGGGCTGACACGAGCGGAGGGATTGCGGCTGGCGGCGGAGTCGATTGCGCGGGCCGTGGATGGCGTGAAGCTGGACGACTGCGGTTTTCGCGTGCTGATTGAGAACACGGCGGGCGCGGAATTTTCGCTGGGCGGAAGTTTTGAGCAGGTGGCGGAGCTGATGGAAAAACTGCGCGGGGTGATGCCGGTGGGGGCGTGTCTGGACACGTGCCATTGCCATGTGGCGGGGTATGACCTGGTGAGCGAGGCGGGGTACGAGCAGACGGTGGAGTGGATCAGAGGGACGATGGGGCTGGAGGCGGTGCGGGTGTGGCACATGAATGACGCGAAAGCGGCACGAGGATCGAAGCTGGATCGGCATCAACATATAGGGATGGGAACGATGGGGCTCGAGCCTTTCAAGCGGCTGCTGAACGATGCGCGGTTTGCGCATTGCGCGTTTGTGGCGGAGACGCCGGTGGATGAGGAGGGGGATGAGGGGCGGAATGTGGAGACGTTGCGTGCCCTCGCCTGGGGCGAGCGCACGCAGGGGACAGGGGATAAGGTACAGGGGATAGGGGATAGGGTGTAGAGAACCAGCGGGCTGGCGCATCAATTTACAATCGAAGCTGAGGCCACTGATGGCTACCAAAGAACAAGCAGAAGCTGCCGCGAAGGCAGCCACCGGGGATTCCACACCTATTGAGGTCCGGTACATGCCCGGCGAGATTGAGGCGAAGTGGCAGGCGCGCTGGGAGGCGCAGCCGGATTTGTACGCCGCGGAGCCGGCCTCGTCGGAGAAGAAGAAGTATTACGTGCTGGAGATGCTGCCCTATCCCTCGGGCGCGCTGCATATGGGGCACGTGCGGAACTACTCCATTGGGGACGCGCTGGCGCGCTACATGTGGATGCAGGGCTACAACGTGCTGCACCCGATGGGGTGGGACGCTTTTGGATTGCCGGCAGAGAACGCGGCGCTGAAAAACAACACGCCGCCGCGGCAGTGGACGCTGAGCAATATTGCGGCGATGAAGGAACAGATGAACCGCGTCGGTTTTAGCTATGACTGGCGCAACGAGATCACGACCTGTCTGCCGGATTATTACCGGTGGAACCAGTGGTTCTTTTTGCGGATGTACGAGCGGGGGCTGGCGTATCGCAAGAAGAGCAAGGTGAACTGGTGTCCGCAATGCGCGACGGTGCTGGCGAATGAGCAGGTGGTGAATGGATGCTGCTGGCGGCACGAAGAGCAGATTGTGGAGCAGCGGGATCTGGAGCAGTGGTTTTTGCGAATCACGAATTATGCGCAGGAACTGCTGGACGAGCTGAGCAAGATGGATGGGTGGCCGGAGAAGGTCCGGACCATGCAGCGCAACTGGATTGGGCGCAGCGAGGGTGCGGAGATTGCGTTTGAGCTGGAGGACGGGAGCGACGCAACGGAAGAAGAAGAGAAAGAGCGGAAGAAGGGGACCGCGATGTTGCCGGCGCGCGCAGGCGTGAAGGGAACCGGGCAAAAAATCAAGGTGTTCACGACGCGCGTGGATACGATTTACGGCGCGACAAGTTTGCAGCTGGCGCCGGAGCATGCGCTGGTGAAGGAGATGGCGGCGTCCGATGCGGGATTGTCAGACGCGGTAGCGGGATTGCTGGAGCAGCAGCGAAAGGCGCGCGAAGCGGGCGACGTGGGCGCCATTGAAAAGCATGGCGTGTTCACGGGGTACTACGCCATCAATCCATACAGCGGCGAACGGCTGCCGGTGTGGGTGGGCGACTACATTTTGTTGGACTACGGGACGGGCGCGATTATGTCGGTGCCGGCTCACGACGATCGCGATTACGAATTCGCGAAGAAGTATGGGCTGGAGATCCGGGTGGTGATTCTGCCGCGGAGCCATGGAGAGGCTGCGGCGAATGGGGATCGCGATCTGCTGCCCTACACGAGTGAGGACAGTTTGCTGATCAATTCGGGTGAGTTCAACTCGATGGGGTGCGAGGAAGCGCAGACCAAAATGGCCGCGTACGCCGAGGCGCATGGATTTGGCAAGGCGACGGTTACATTTCGGCTGAAGGACTGGGGAATCAGCAGGCAGCGGTACTGGGGCACGCCGATTCCGATGCTGTATTGCGCGAAGGACGGGATTGTTCCAGTTCCTGAAAGCGAATTGCCGGTGTTGTTGCCGGAAAACGTGGAGATTACGCAGCAGGGCGGGTCGCCGCTGGCGCGGATGCCGGAATTTGTGAACGCGACGTGTCCAAAATGCGGCGGAAAAGCGCTGCGCGAGACGGACACGATGGATACTTTTGTCGATTCGTCGTGGTATTTCTACCGGTACACGGATGCGCACAACGACAAGGCTCCATTTGCAACCGACACGGTTGCTTATTGGTTTCCGATCGACCAATACATCGGCGGGGTGGAGCACGCGATTCTGCATTTGATCTATTCGCGCTTCTGGACGAAGGTGATGCGCGATATGGGACTGGTAAAGAACGATGAGCCGGTGGAACGGCTGTTTACGCAGGGAATGGTGATCCGCAACGGCGCGAAGATGTCGAAGTCAAAGGGCAACGTGGTATCGCCTGATGAAATGATTGTGCGTTTTGGTGCGGATGCGACGCGCATGTACTCGCTGTTTGCGGCGCCGCCGGATCGCGACCTGGACTGGCAGGAAGATGGAGTTGCGGGGGTAAGCCGGTTTTTGAGCCGCGTGTACCGGTTTGCGATGAAGCATGGGGAGCGGGCGAGGGACGGCGCGGCGAGGGACACGAATCTGTCGCCGGAGTCGCAGGCGCTGCTGCGCAAGCTGCACCAGACGATCAGGAAGATCACCGAGGACTTTGCGGGGCGGTGGCATTTCAACACCTGCATCGCGGCGATTATGGAGCTGGTGAATGCGCTGACCGCGGCAGAGGGTGCGATCGGCGCGGGGAAGGTTCCCGATGCGGTGCTGGGGGAGGCGCTGCGGTCGCTGACGCTGATGCTGGCGCCGTTCGCGCCGTATCTGGCGTTTGAGTTGTGGGAGTACATCGGAGAGACGAGCGATTTGCTGCGAGCGCCGTGGCCGAAGTTCGATGAGGCGCTGGCGCGCGAGGAGCAGATCGAGATTCCGGTGCAGATCAACGGGAAGCTGCGGGCCGTAGTGACGGTGGGCGCGGACGCCGGTGAGGACACGGTGCGCGACGCGGCGCTGAAGGACGAGAAGATTGCTTCGCTGATCGCCGGCAAGGAGATCGTGCGCATGATTGTGGTTCCGCGGAAGCTGATCAACATTGTGGTGAAGTAGGCGGATGGCCAGTCGGGGGCACGCTTTGCCGTCCGCTGTGCGCGGAACACCCCGAGGGACGCAGTCGTTTGTGCAGATCCTGGCGCTGTGCTGGCGGCGGCCTTCGCTGCTGGCGCTGGAAGTGGCGTGGCGGTGGGCTTTCGGGATCCCGCTGCTTGCTGTGCTTGGGTTTGAAGGGCTGCGGATTTGGGCGGAGACGGCGGCGCGGCTGCGGGCGACGGGCGTCTTTGAGTTTTCGCTCGAGTATCCGATGAACGGGGCGCTGCAGATTTCGGATTCTATCGACGTGCTGCGGGGGCCGGTGGTTCATTTGGCGGTGTGGCTTTTGCCGCTGGCGATGGTAGCGTGGTCGGTGGCCGCGGGGCTGGGGCGGAATGCGGTGGTGCGTCGATACAGGCCGGAGACGCCGTGGCGGCCGGTGGCGATGATCGTGCTGCAGCTGCTGCGGATTGTGGCGCTGGTGGCGACGTTCGCGGCCTGGTTTCGGGCGATCCACTGGGCGGCGAACTTCACTCTCACGAATGTGTCGATGGGCGGAGATGCACAGGGAGAACCGAACCTGGTTTTCTATTGCGCGCTGGTGATTGTATTTTCGCTGGGTATTTTTACGGTCTGGGCGCTGCTGAGCTGGGTGTTCTCAATTGCACCGCTGCTGGCGTTGCTGGACCACCCCACCACGCCAACGACGAGCGCGTCGGGGACCCCGGGAATGCTGGAGGGGCGGAGCATTGGCGGGAGCCTGACGCGGAGTTTGCGGCTGGGGCCGCTGCGGGGCAAGCTGGTGGAGATCAACCTGGTGATGGGGATCGCGAAGATTGGGTTGATTGTGCTGGCGATGGTATTTTCCGCGACGCCGTTGCCGTTTATGGACGCGGTGAGCGGCGGGGCGCTGTATGCGTGGTGGGGTGTGGTGACGGTGGTTTATCTGGTGGCTTCGGATTTTTTTCAGGTGGCTCGGGTGGTGGCGTTCGTGGAGTTGTGGGGCACCTGCGGTGCGGCCAGCGGCGCCTTCGGCGCAAACGCAAAAAGCAGCTAATCCTATGTGGTCGATCTGTTTTTTTATTCGTCGCAGGCCGACGTAGCGAACGCGACGTCGAAGTAGTTCACCTACTTTTGAGGGACGGTGAATTTCTTGGCCTGCGCAGCGAGTTTGGGGATGTAGCGAGGGATGCGTGCGGATGGCGGGCGCACTGGATGCTGGACCGGCGCCGAGGGACCGGGTGGCGTGGGGCTGGGCGGTGTGGGAGCGGGCGGGGCCGGGAGCGCGTCCAGGGGAAAATCGACATGGATGTCGGTCTGAAGGGGCGCCATCACTGATCTGGGCGTGGTGTTTTGATAGCCGGTGGCGCTGACGGTGAGGGTTGCGCCGGAGCCTGTGGGGAGTCCCGTAAATTCGATGCGGTAGGCGCCGTTTTCGTCGGTGACGTCGTGGACGGCACCGTTGGCGCCGGCGTTGCCGCTGAGATCGACAGCAACGAGCGCTTTGGAGACGGGAGCATCGCCTGCGTACACCATCCCTTCGAAGGTGGTGACGGCGGGAGGCCGCGTGAAATACCAGACTGCATAACCGCCAATGACGGTGGCCAGAATTCCGGCCAGCCATGCGCCCACTTTGCCCATACCGCTCCCCTTGTCTTCTGAGCGATCGTCCCCGCGGGGCGAAACCATGCCGGGACTATAGCACGCGGCTGGCTGGTTCAGCGCTCGGTTGACGGGTAGTGCGGGAGCGGGCGGCGGCGTTTCACGGAATCGAGTATTGGGCAGGATTCAGGAGATGGGGGCTGGGCTAGTTCATTTTCATGCCGGGCATGGCGGAATGGTCCATGTTGTCGTGGCCTTTGTCGTCGTCGTCGATGGCCCAGACTTTGGCGGGATCGGTTTCGTAGGGATAGACGTGGACCATCCAGCCGAAGACGTGGGGAATGAAGACGCCGCCGGCGGCTTCGCAGTCGTCGCGCGTGGTGATGGAGCCCATGAGGCCGAACTTCGCATTGGGGCCGAAATAGGCCGCGGCCTGACCGAAGGGCGCTTTGCAGAAATTCACATGCTGATGCCAGCGGGCGATGCTGAGGGGGATGCGGCCGTTGAGCTCGTCCTCAGTGGCGGTGACGCGGTCGGTGTACATGGCGCCGACCAGGGTGTAGCCGCCGTCGGCATTCTTTTTGTAGAGGAGCGAGCCAGGTTTGAGCGGGTCGAAATTATGGGCCGCGGCGCGGGTGTTGGTGTAGTTGGTGAAGTGGTACTGCGGCTGGGGGATGTTGGGCAGGAAGATGTGGAAGCCGTCGGCGAGGGCGCGGTGGTAGTCCTTATAGGGCTCCATGGCGGTTTTCGCGGCGGCAACGACGGCGTCTGCCTTTTGCTGATCGCCGGGCTGAGGCGGGCGGAGGGTGGTCATATACATATGGCCCAACATGTGGGCCATGCCGCCGTGGGCCTGGCCGGTGGGCAGAGCCGCGGCTACCGCGACGGCGACCAGGCCGGCGGCGAAGGTGAGGAACGCGATGGCACGGAGGGGATGCGGGGATGGGTGAGAGGTCATTGGGGGAATCTCCCTTGCACCTGGTAATACGCGAATGGGGCGTGGGTGGTTGCGGGGCCGCGTCGTGTTTTGTCGTGTAGAACCCGGGGCGGGCGGAGGCGGGTCCTTTGGCGTTTTGATGGCGTGGAGTGGGGGGTGGGGGTGTGGTTCCGAAATGGGACTGGGCTTGTCCACATTGGGTACTTTGGGGGCTGCGGAGAGCATTTGGCGGTCGACATTCGGCCGGCCTGGGATTCTGCTTCTTGCTATGGGGTGAACCTGGCGGGGCGCTGGTTTTTGGGAGGTGGGGTGTGGAGACGGGGCCAGTTTGTGAGGCACCGGTTTGTGAGGCACCAGTCTGTGAGGCACTGGCTGGGCACAGTTTTCCGAGGGCTGCCCTGCTGGATGGGCACAGTCTTCCGAGGCTGGGAGATTTTTCCGGCCCGGTGGAAAGGAACCAGTACTTCCCGCTGGCGGGCTATTGTTTTCCGAGGAGTGAGAGATTTTCGGCTTCCTGGAATGGAACCGGCGCTTGCACGCTGCTGGCGGGGTACTGTTTTTAGGGTTCGTGGGCGGAGCCAGTCTGTGAGGCACTGGCTGGGTACAGGCTTCCGAGGGCTGGGAGATTTTTCCGGCCCGGTGGAAAGGAACCAGTACTTCCCGCTGGCGGGGTACTGTTTTCCGAGGAGTGAGAGATTTTCGGCTTCCTGGAAAGGAACCGGCGCTAGCACGCCGCTGGCGGGGTACTGTTTTCCGAGGAGTGAGAGATTTTCGGCTTCCTGGAATGAACCGGCGCTTGCACCGCGTTGCACTCTCATCACCCGGCAACCTTGCTTCGTCACAAATGATTGCGCCGGGGCCGGCTTCCTGCAGCATGATTCTCGGTGCACCTGTACGCGCTCGGGAGGCCCGATGCGACTGTCCTTCGTGGTGGGTTTTATTTTGGCGCTGCTGTCAGTTTCCGCACACGCGCAGGCGCCCATGGTTCCAGACCCGGCTGTGACGGCCGCCGAGAAGGCCTATGCCGCGCAGGAGTGGACGGCCGCCGAATCTCAATACGCCGCACTGGTGAAACAGCAACCTGATAACGGTCGATTCTGGTACCGTCTCGGAGCTTCTGCACGCGCAAACAAGCATTACGACGTGGCCCTTGAAGCCATGCAAAAGGCGAAGGCTGTTGGCAATGGGAAAGGCTTTCCGGCGTCGTTTGCAGACTATGAGATCGCCACCATCTATGCCGGCGCCGGCAATTCGACGCAGGCACTCGAGTTTTTGAAGTCTTCCGCCGATGCCGGGTACATGCAGCCGGCTCGACTCTCGGGCGACACAGAGTGGACCGGGCTGCGCGCCAATGAGCAGTTCATCGCGCTCACAAAACAGGTGCAGCATAACGCCAGTCCCTGTGAGGATGCGGAGTTCAGGCAACTCGATTTCTGGATTGGCGACTGGGACGTCGTCCCTGCCGGAGGCGGCATACATCAGGGCACCAGTCACGTATCCAGAGAGATGAATGGATGCGTCGTTTGGGAGAACTGGACCTCGGCAGGAAGCCCTTATTTTGGCAAGAGCTACAACACCTGGAATCCGAATCAGAAACGCTGGGAACAATACTGGGTCGACAGCGCTGCGGGGGTGATGTTCTTCCACGGCAGCCTGAAGGACAACGTGATGGACTACTGGACGGACGATGTGCCGCAGGCCACGGGCGGGACGTTGCTGCGTCATCTGCAGTTCTTTAATCTCGGTCCGGATAAGGTGCGGCAGTTCTCCCGGGGTTCGTCGGACGGAGGCAAGACCTGGCATACGGAATACGACTTTATCTACACGCGGGTGTCGAAGCAGGACTAGCCGTCCAGGCGGACCCAATCCAAGAGCATCGATTGGTGCCTGGTCCGGATTTCTTTACAGGGCCAATAATCCCTGACAAACTGGGCTGTGACTACCCCCTCCATCGTCATCCTTGATTTTGGCGCGCAGTATACGCAGCTGATTGCGCGGCGCATTCGCGAGCAGAACGTCTACTCGGCTGTGTTGTCGTGCACGGCGAAGATCGATGACATTCGCGCGCTGAATCCTGTGGGCATTGTGCTGTCGGGCGGCCCGTGCTCTGTCTACGACGCGGATGCCCCGCCAGCCGATCCGGAGGTCCTGAACCTTGGATTGCCGGTGCTGGGGATTTGCTACGGGCTGCAGTTCATCACGCATCATCTGGGCGGGCGGGTGCGCTCGGCGGTGAAGCGGGAATACGGGCATGCCGAGGTGGAGGTGATCGACACGGCGAATCCGCTGTTTGCGGATTTGCCGGCTTCGATCGCGGTGTGGATGTCGCATGGGGATGAGGCGGTGGATTTGCCGCCGGGATTTCATCTGACGGCGAAGACGCAAAACGCGGTGGCGGGGATGGCGAACCCGGAGCGGCGGATCTGGGCGGTGCAGTTTCATCCTGAAGTGCACCACACGCCGCTGGGCACGCAGGTGCTGCGGAATTTTGTCTTCAATATTTGCGGAGCGAAGCCGGAGTGGACGCCGGAGCACTTTATTCAGGTAACGGTGGCGGCGATCAGGGAGAAGGTGGGTGGGGGGCACGCGATCTGCGCGTTGTCAGGCGGGGTGGATTCCTCGGTAGCGGCGGTGCTGGTGCATCGCGCGATTGGGGATCGACTGACGTGCGTGTTTGTGAACAACGGCGTGCTGCGCAAGAACGAATTTGAGAAGGTGCAGCAGAATCTGCGGGACAAGCTGGGACTGAAGCTGGTGGGGGTGGACGCGAGCAAGCGTTTTTTGGGCAAGCTGCGGGGGGTGACCGATCCCGAAGGGAAACGGAAAATTATCGGGACGGAGTTTATCGCGGTTTTTGACGATGAGGCGCTGCGGATTGCGCAGGAGACCGGCGGAGTGGAGTGGCTGGTGCAGGGGACGCTGTATCCGGATGTGATTGAGTCGTCGTCGGTGAAGGGGCCATCGCAGACGATCAAGAGCCACCACAACGTGGGTGGGCTGCCGGAGGAGATGAACCTGAAGCTGATTGAGCCGCTGAGGGATCTGTTCAAGGACGAGGTTCGGCGTATTGGGCGGGACCTGGGGATGCCGGAAGACATATTGCAGCGGCAGCCGTTTCCTGGTCCAGGGCTGGCGGTGCGGATTCTCGGCGAAGTGTCTGCGGAGCGCGTGGCATTGCTGCAGGAAGCCGACGACATTGTGGTGACGGAAATTAAGAGCGCCGGACTCTATACGAAGATCTGGCAGTCGTTCGCGGTGTTGCTGCCGGTGAAGAGTGTGGGCGTGATGGGAGATCAGCGGACGTATGCGTACACGTGCGCGGTGCGCGCGGTGCATTCGGAGGACGGGATGACGGCGGACTGGGTTCCGCTGCCGTATGAAGTGCTGAAGACGATCTCGAGCCGGATTGTGAATGAGGTGCGCGGGATTAATCGGGTGGTGTACGACATTACGTCGAAGCCGCCGGGGACGATTGAGTGGGAGTAGTTCGCGAAGCGAGCTGCTTCCCCTTTTGTGCGCGCATACCTCTGGACGGGTGTGGTTTCTTCCTGGAAGGATGACAGACTTTCTGGTCCTCGGTCTGTTCTGTAGATCGACAGGGTCTAGAGGGAGCGCTGTGTTTTGGGACGGATGGAGAGGATGCGGCCGGCGATGGCGCCGCCTGTGGCGGCAAACAGGATCATGCCGGCAGCGACGATGGCAGCAGTGAGGAGCTGAATGGCGGCGTGGCCATCGGGCGAGAGCCAGAAGCTGACCCACTTGTGGACGAGCTGCGGGGCCTGCTGCATGGCTTCGGTATTGCTCTTGAGGGCCTGGTCGGCCATTTGTTGCGCGACAGCTTGAAATTGACTGTCGATGACAGCACCGTGGTGAAGGACGTAGCGTTCCGTGAGGAGCCGCAAGCCATCGGCCGCGGTGGCGATGACGGCAGCGGCTGCACCGAGGATGGCGCCGACACGCCAGCCGATGCTGCCATCGGTGAAGGCTTCGGTGCGTTTGCGGTAGAGGGCGATGGTGCCGAAGCCGCCGGCGATGACGAAGAGAGAGCTCATGCCGGCAAGGGCGGAGAGCAATCCGACGGGAACAGCAAGGAGCAAAGCGGTGGTGATGGCGGTGCGCCACTGCACGCGGTTGGGATCGACACCGAGGCGCTGTGCGGTTGGCTGGGGTCCGATCGGCTCGCTGGCATCGACGACGAGCTGCGGCGCGCCGCAATGGGGGCAAAATCCTGCGCCCTCTTCGAGACTGTTTCCGCAGCGATGGCACAACCGATCCATAGTTTGACCCTATCGCACGCGGGCAGGGAGCGCAATGCGGCCAACGCAGAAGAGCGAAAGGCAGGTCGGCTAAAACGCCAGTCAGCGTAGAGAGCGGTCAGCCAAGAATCGGTCAGCGGAAAGCCATCGGCTAAAAAGCCGGCGCGCCCGGAGCCGATTTAGTCGCTGGACTTCGACTCGTGTTCGTCGAGGGCGCCGGGGAGCTGTAATTCGACGAGCGTGAATTTGGTTCCTGAACCGCCGTTGTCTTTGATGGCGAAGATGTGCTGGTGGTGGCGGGAGCCGGCACGGAGGTTGAAGCTGGAGTTGTCGTCGAGGTCGTTGCCGTGGACCTGGACTTTGGAGTCTTCTTTGCAGGTGAGGCCTTCGCCGGTGATGGTGGGCGAGCCGACGGCGTTGTTGCCATCGCAGGTGATGACATCACCGAAGCGGCCCATGGCGTTTTTATAGAAGGCGACAACTTTGTCGCGGTCGTCGGGAGTGGAGTAGCTGACGACTTTGACGCGCAGCTGGAACTGTCCGAAGCCGAGGTGGACGTCGGCGGATTTGTCGCCGTCGTGGTCCGGGGAAACGAGGGCTCCGGGATAAATGGGCAGGCCGAGGTCGGCAGCGGAGGTTTGATCTTTGCGGACATGGAGACCGCCGAGGGGAGTATCGATTTTGACGTTCTTATCCTCGCCGTTGCGGCCCTTGTCGACCGAGACGTGGCAGCCGATGGTGGACAGCAGGATGCCCAAAATCAGCGCTTCCGGCAAAACGCGCACTCGCATAGCAACTCCGGGGAAAAGCTCTCGATAAACGATACGCCGGTGGCGCGGCTTTAGTTCCGGCAATCCGGGGTGAATGGGGCGCGGGTGGGGGCGAATTGTGGAAGAGGAGGGGCCATCTTGCGGGCGGCCAGGCGGCATCCTTTAAAAGGTGAGCAACGGCTGCGGCGACTGTGCCGGGACGGTTGTTCCCTGCGGAGCTTTCGCGAGGCAACGCAGACAGCATCACGGCAGGGGCGCAGGTTTTCGCGATTTCCTCTGCTTGCCCCCGGTGCAGGAGAATCGCGCCAGCCGGGGGACCCTGCCGCTTCTTTAGTCGTTCACCGAAAATTCGTCGCATAGCATAGGCTGTTTCCTTCAGGGGAAATGTGCGGCATTGCGCCGCGGTGCGACTCGGTTTGCATCCAATGCGAACGGGCCGGAACGAGCCAATGGGTTCGAAGAAAGAGGAACGACGAATGTCGATGAGGAACGAGGTGCGGATTGCCGTTTGTGGGTTGGTGGCGCTGGTCGCGGGGTGCTCATCGCAGAACAAGCCGACGGCTGAAAACTTTACCAACACTCTGAACACGTACTACCAGGATCGCAACGACTGCCTGTTTCCGCAGGGGCGTACGTTTCCTTATGAGGTGGCGCCGGGCACGACGGCGAAGGTGGAGAAGGCGCAGATGGATTCTCTGACCGACGCGGGGTTGCTGACACGGCTTGAGGATCGGGACATGCACGTGGATCGATACACGCTGAATCTGGCAGGGCAACGGTTCGCCCCGCGGTTTTGCTACGGGCATCGCGAGGTGACGGGGATTGTGAGCTTCACTCCGCCGGGGCCGCGGGATGGATTTACCGAGACGACGGTGACGTATCAATACACCATGCGCGACGTGCCGGTGTGGGCGACGACGGACCAGGTGAAAGCGGGCTTTCCGGCAGTGGCGAAGTCGCTGGGGAGCGCGCCGACGGATCAGGCGGTGCTGGCTACGGTGGGGGCGGGCTGGCAGGTGCCTCGGTAGGAGCAGAGTTTAGAGTTTGGAGTTTAGGGTTTAGCGGGCTTCGGCGGAGACGTCGGGGCTCGTTTTGTTAGAGGCGGGAGAGGCTGGGCGGAGAGTGATCGCTGGGAGGGGGCGCATCGAGGGCCGCGTCGAGGGCTGATGGTAAACTTGGGTGGACCTCTGCTGTTTGTCGGGACGTGGCTCAGCCTGGTAGAGCACTCGCTTGGGGTGCGAGGGGTCGGCAGTTCAAATCTGCCCGTCCCGACCATCTTTTCTCGATATCCCGCCTCCCAATGTAGCGGAGAAGCGCATTTCTCTACCACCATCGAGTTACTAGCGGCGATGTTCATCCAACAGCGGCCGCCGGGGTGCTGTTTGGTAAGCTGACCTCGCAATGCCCGTAGATCGCAGCGACGAATACCTTACAAGCCTCCTGCGTGAGCTGTGCAAATATCCCACAGAAACCGAGTGGGTAGAGTTCAAGCACAATGACGCGGACCCACAGCAAATCGGGGAATACATTTCTGCCCTCTCCAACTCTGCCGCTTTGGAAGCGAAAGCGTACGGTTACCTGATTTGGGGAGTTCGGAACGGGGACCATGCGATCATCGGGACCTCGTTCGACCATCGCACGGAAAAGGTTGGGAACGAAGAACTCGAAAACTGGCTCTTGAGGAGTCTGACCCCGAAGATTCACTTTCGTTTTTATCGGCTGCACGTCGATTGCGAAGAAGCTGTCATTCTGGAAGTAGAGCGGACAATCCGCGAGCCGGTTCAATTCAAACAGCAGGAATTCATCCGGATCGGCAGCTACAAGAAGAAGCTCAAGGACTACCCCGAGAGAGAACGGGAACTATGGAGACTCTTTGATACCGTTCCGTTCGAGAGCAATATCGCTGCCGATCACGTTTCTGCCGCCGATGTTTTCAATCTCCTTGATTTCTCTGGCTATTTCGAGCTGACCGCTCGTGTAGCACCGCAGAGCGCAGGCGCGATTCTTGCGGATTTGCAGGCGGACAATCTGATCGTCCCGAATGGGGCGGGCAAATGGGACATCACAAATCTAGGGGCAATTCTGTTTGCGAAGAGACTTGATTCGTTCGGACCTCTCAAGCGGAAAGCGGTGCGCGTCATTCAATATCGCGGGAACAGTCGGACGGAGACTCTGAAGGAACAGCATGGGGCGAGGGGTTACGGTAGTGGTTTTGAGCGGCTCCTTTCCTATGTCAACGGGCTATTGCCGTCGAGTGAAATCATCCGGCAGGCGTTGCGCGAGGATGCGCCAATGTACCCAGAGCTGGCGGTCCGGGAGTTGGTTGCGAACGCTCTAATCCATCAGGATTTTTCGATCACAGGTGCGGGACCGATGATCGAGATCTTCGATGATCGAATCGAGCTGACGAATCCCGGCGAACCCCTTGTGAACGTCCGGCGGTTTGTCGACTCGCCGCCGCGCTCTCGCAACGAGGCTCTCGCTTCACTGATGCGGCGCATCGGCGTCTGCGAAGAGCGTGGCAGCGGTTGGGACAAGATCGTTTTTCAAACAGAACTGCACCAATTGCCAGCACCGTTAAGCGAGGTGACCGGGGGCAACACACGCGTAGTTCTCTTCGCGCACAAGCCTCTAAGAAAAATGGATGAGGAAGACCGCGTTCGCGCCCTGTATCTGCACGCCTGCCTTCGGTACGTTAACCGAGACCACATGACGAACACTTCTGTGAGAGAGCGGTTCGCCATTCAACCTCAGAACACGGCGCAAGCTTCCCGCCTCATCAAAGAAGCGCTCCGAGCAGGAGCAATTGTCCCTTACGACCAAGAGGCTGCTCCAAAGCTGATGCGTTATATTCCCTTTTGGGCTGCTGCAACAGAAGATGCGAATACTTGATGCGTTTGACGGCTTCGTCAAAACTTAACGATACGACGACGATCCAAACACATGAATACATGTAGTTTATAGACTTCTCGCTTAACTTGATGAGTACTTGATTGGGCGGCTGGGAAGCCTCCACATAGCTGATCCTTTTCCGTCTCCGTCGCGACCCCTTCCTCATTCGCCAGTCGCTGACCTCGCCCAAATATTTAAGCTTTCCTGAAAACCGCTTCTGTCGTTCAGATCTGCGCTCCGTGCTACAAGAGAGAGCATGGTTCGCGTGCTCACTCCTTTTCTCGTTCTGGCTTTTCCCCTTGCATGGATCGGTAGTTCAGCCGCTTTCGCTGCGGCTCCGCAGAGTTCGGAGGCGCACAAGGCTCCGGCCTCTTTAGCGGAGCGAACGCAGGCAATGCGGCATATGCCGGGGTTGCTGCCGCTGGATTGGGATGGGAAGGAAGGGAAGCTTTACCTCGAAGTGCCGCTGACGGGGAACGCCGAGCACACGCGGTCGGCGGACCTGATCTGGACCAACTCGACGCCGTGGAGCATGGGCAGCAGCCAACTGGGCGGGTATGGGATGGACCGCGGGCAGATGGCGCCGGGCGCGATCGTCCACTTTGAGCGGACGGGGCCGAAGCTGCTGCTGGTGGAACCGAACCTGAAGTTCCGCAGCTCGTCGAGCGAAGCGGCTGTGGCGGCGGCGGTGGAAGAGTCGTTCCCGATTTCGGTGGTGGCGGGGTTCACGGTGGATGCGGAGAGCCCGGATGGAACGGTGCTGGTGGATGCGACGCAGTTCTTCCTGAGCGATGTGCACCACGTGGGCGAGGGCCTGGCCGAGGGGAAACAGGGCGCGTTCCACGTGGATCCGGCGCGGTCGACGCTGGTGCTGGAGAACACGAAGGCGTTCGCGAAGAACACGGTGGTGGAAGCGGAGCTGACTTTTTCTCCGCGGCCTGAGGATACGCAGCCGGTAGGGCGGGTTTTGCGTGAAGTGTCGCCCGATGCGCGGGCGGTGACGATTCGAGAGCGGCAGAATTTTGTAGCGCTGCCGCCGCCGGGATTTACGCCGCGGAGATTTTCGCCACGGTCGGGGTATTTCCCGATGAGCTATCGCGACTACGATGCGCCGCTGAGCGGGCAGCTGGAGCAGCAATTCATCCTGCGGCACCGGCTCATCAAAAAGGATCCGAACTGCACACGGGCATGCGAGGCGGTGGAGCCGATTCAGTATTACGTGGACCGGGGAGCGCCGGAGCCGCTGCGCGGCGCGCTGGTGGAGGGGGCGCGATGGTGGGATCAGGCGTTTCAGGCGGCGGGCTGGGCACCGGGAACGTTCAGGGTGGACGTGCTGCCGGAAGGCGCCGACCCAATGGACGTGCGCTACAACATCATTCAATGGGTGCACCGCTACACGCGCGGATGGAGTTACGGGGATGCGGTGGCCGATCCGCGAACCGGCGAGATTATCAAGGGCAACGTGACGCTGGGGAGCCTGCGCGGGCGGCAGGATTATCTGATTGCGGAAGCGCTGACGGCGCCTTATGGGAAGGGCAAGCCGGCAGCGGACGCCGAGCACGATGCGGCGCTGCAGATGGTATTGCAACGGATCCGGCAGCTGGGCGCGCACGAGACGGGGCACACGCTGGGGCTGTCGCACAACTTTGCGGCGAGCAGCTTTCCGCATCCGCCGGACGAGACGATGTCGGTGATGGATTATCCGCACCCGTGGGTGACGCTGGATAAGGACGGCGTGCCGGATATTTCGCACGCGTATCCAGCGGGGATTGGAACCTGGGATAAGGCCGCGATCGATTACGGATATCGGGAGTTCGATCGCGATGGAAAGCCAGTGGAAGATGCGGCGGGGCTGGATCGGATCCTTCGCGACTCAGAAAAGACGGGGATGATTTATATAACGGACGAAGACGCGCGGCCGCAGGGCGGGGCGCATCCACACGCGCATTTGTGGGACAACGGGGAAGATCCGGCTGCGGAGCTGGATCGTGTGCTGGCCGTGCGCGCGGCGGCGCTGAAGCGGTTTGGGGTAGATACGATTCACGAGGGCGATCCACTGGCAAAGATGGAGGACAAGCTGGTGCTGGTGTACTTTTTCCATCGGTATCAGACGGAAGCGGCAGTGAAGGAGATTGGCGGGCTGGACTACCGGTACAACGTACGCGGCGATGATGAGAAGCTACCGGAGATTGTGGACGCGGCGGATCAACGGCATGCGCTGGCCAGCGTGTTGCGGACGCTGTCGCCGGAGACGCTGACGCTGCCCGAGTCGCTGTTGAAGCTGCTGCCGCCGCGCACGCCAGGGCTGCCTCGAACAGAGGAGAGTTTTCCGACGGATACGGGGGTGACGTTCGATCCGATCGCTGCGGCGGAGTCGGCGGCGGATTCGACGCTGGGGCTGCTGTTTCATCCGGAGCGGGCGAATCGGCTGGTGGAGTATCACGCGCGGGAGAGCGCGGAGCCATCGCTGGACGATGTGATTGAGGCGACGCTGCACTCGACGGCGTTGGGGGAAGGGGCTTCGGGGCTGGAGGTTGAGGTGAAGCGGGCGGTGGAGGGGCGGATCGTGGAGGCGCTGCTGGGGCTGGCGGCGAATCCGGAAGCGTCAGCAGAGACGCGGGGCACGGTGCTGGTGGCGCTGCACTCGTTGCACGATGGGTGGGCGGATGGTTCTGCGGGCAAGGAGGACAAGGCGTTTCGGGCCTATGAAGTGGCACGGATGGAGGAATTCTTCCGTGATCCGGCGAAGTTTGTGCCGGCGAAGGCGGTGCCTTCGCCGCCGGGGATGCCGATTGGGGAGGACGAGTAGGCTCGTCAGCGCGAGGGCACGATTCGTTGATTCGCAGGTCTACCAGAATTTGATCCGAGGAATGATGGCAGAATTGAAGCGTCGCGGTCTTCTATCTTCGCAATACTCGACCACGTAGTTCAGGCTGTACGTTTGAGCGGCCGCACTTCTTCGTTGATTCGTTCAGCGGATTCCTGGCGCGCCTTGCTGAGGTCGTACATCTGCTGCAGGCTCAGCCAGAACTCCGGGCTGTTGCCAAAGTACCGGGACAGACGCAGCGCGGTGTCGGAAGTGACAGAGCGATTCCCCTTCACGATTTGCCCGATACGAGTGGCGGGGACACGGATGTCGAGGGCGAGCTGGTTCTGGCTGAGAGAGAAAGGGATAAGGAACTCCTGCAACAGCATCTCGCCGGGATGCGTTGTAACGCCCTCGATCTTCCATCCATCCTTTGGTCTTCTGATCGTCATATTTCCTCAACCATGCATTAGTGATAGTCCACGATCTCGACTCCGTGGGCTCCATCGTGCCGCCATTCGAAGCAAAGACGAAACTGACTATTGATACGGATACTGTGCTGACCCTGCCGGTCTCCTTTGAGCAGTTCCAGGCGATTGGCCGGCGGGATACGCAGATCCTCCAGCGATTTTGCCGCCTCCATCTGATCGAGCTTTCGCAGGGCCACCTTCGCAATGCCGGCAAAGCGCCGACTCTTTCTCTTCAGGAACAGCCTCGAGGCTTCGGCGTCCCTGAAGCTGACGATCATACGTGTATCGTATGACGCATTACGTCATACGTCAACCATTAAATCCCCCCTGAAGCACCATTCGTCACTGGCGCCGGTCCGACTCGATCCTTTCGCTGCCGTTTCCTTTACCATCGAAGATCAGGGAATATCCCGGAGGATATCGTTTTGAAGCGTTTGTCGAACCTTAGCGTCCTGCTGACTGCTCTTTCGATTTTTGCCGCAGCACCTTTGGCTGGTGCGGCTGATGGTGCGCCGACGCGCGCTACGTTGCCGAACGGCATGCGGGTGGTGATTATCCGCAACACGCTGGCGCCGGTAGTGACGGTGGAAGCGAACTTTATTGCCGGGGGCAACGAGACGCCGGACGGATTCCCGGGGATGGCGCACGCGCAGGAGCACATGGCGTTTCGCGGCTGCAAGGGGATGACGGCGGATCAGACGTCGGCGATTTTTGCGCTGCTGGGCGGCGACAACAACGCGGACACGCAGCAGAACATCACGCAGTATTTCGAGACGGTGCCTTCGGCGGATGTGGATATTGCTTTGCAGGCGCAGGCGGCGTGCCTGCATGGGATCGACGACTCGCAGGCGGAGTGGGATCAGGAACGAGGGGCGATTGAGCAGGAAGTGGCGCGGGATTTGTCGAACCCGACGTACAAATTTCTCGATCGGCTGAACGAGGACATGTTCGCAGGCACGCCGTACGCGCACGACGCGCTGGGGACACGGCCATCGTTCGACAAGACGACGGGAGCGATGCTGAAGGAGTTCGCGGACAAGTGGTATACGCCTTCGAACATGATCATGGTTGTGGTGGGCAATGTGGATCCGGCGGCAACGCTGGACAAGATTAAAAGGATGTACAGCGACATTCCGAGCCATCCGTTGCCTGCGCATCCTGCGATTGATTTGCAGCCGGTGAAGCCGGAGACGTTCACGCTGGACAGCAATTTGCCCTACGTGCTCGGGTTCGTCGCGTGGCGGATGCCGGGAACGAGCTCGCCGGATTATGCGGCGATGCAGATTTTGTCGGACGTGCTGGCGAGCCAACGCGGCGATTTGTACGGAATGGTGCCTGCGGGAAAGGCACTGGCGGCGGAATTTGGAGTGGTGGAGACGTATCCAAAGGCAAGCGTGGCGTTCGGACTGGTGGCACAGCCGGCAGGGGTGGATACAGCGCCGGCGATCGAGGAGATGCGGGGAATCATCAACAAATACGCGCAGGATGGGGTGCCAGCGGACCTGGTGGACGCGGCGAAGCGCGCGGAAATTGCGCAGGCGGAGTTCCAGCGGAATTCGATACCGGAGCTGGCGTCGGCGTGGTCGGACGCGCTGGCTGCGGAGGGCCGCAATTCGCCGGATGAGGACATCGAAGCGATTCGCAAGGTGACGCTCGAGGATGTGAACCGGGTAGCGAAGCAGTATTTGTTCAACGCGCCGACGATCACGGCGACGCTGAAGCCGGCGCCGAATGGCGAGCCGGTGGCGGAGAAAGGATTTGGCGGGAGCGAGAAGGTGACGTCGGCTCCGACAAAGCCGGTGACGTTGCCGGACTGGGCAGCGAAGGAGTTGGCGGAACTGCAGGTGCCGACCACGTTTATTCCGGTTTCGGATACGAAGCTGGCCAATGGAATCCGGCTGATCGTGCGGACGGATACGACGAGCCCGACGGTGACGGTGATGGGATCGGTGAAGCACAACGGCGATCTGCAGACACCGCCGAACGAGGAGGGAGTCGGCGATGTGCTGGAGCAGCTCTACTCCTACGGGACGACGACGCTGGACCGGATCGCGTACCAGAAGGCGCTGGACGATATTGCTGCGAACGAGAATGCCGGGTTCAACTTTTCGCTGAAGGTGCTGAAGGAGTATTTTTCGCGGGGAGTGCAGCTGCTGGCGGACGACGAGCTGCATCCAGCGCTGCCGGAACAGGCGTTTATGATCACGCAGCAACAGATGGCGCGGTTTGTGGCGGGCAATCTGCAGAGCCCGGGATATCACACATCGCGGGCGCTGGATCTGGCGCTGCTGCCGAAGGGCGATCCGGTGCTGCGGGAGGCGACTCCGGACACGGTAAAAAAGCTGACGCTTGATGAGGTAAAGCAATACCACGCGGCGACGGTACGGCCGGATCTGACGACGATTGTCGTGGTGGGGGATGTGACGCCGGAGGAGGCAAAGGCGGTTATCGAGAAGTGGTTTGGGGACTGGAAGGCGACGGGGGATAAGCCGAACACGACGCTGGCGTCGATTCCTGAGAACAAGCCTTCGGCGGCGACGGTGCCGGATGCGCAGGCGGTGCAGGACTCGGTGATTCTGGCGGAGCAGGTGGATGTGAACCGCTTCGATCCCGACTACTATCCGCTGCAGCTGGGTAATCACGTGCTGGGCGGCGGCTTTTATGCGACGCGTCTGTATCACGATCTGCGACAGGTGGCGGGCTACGTTTACAACGTGGATGTGAGCATGGATGCGTCGGAGACGCGGGCGAGCTACTCAGTGAATTACGGATGCGATCCGCCGAATGTATCGAAGGCGCGGGCGCTGATTGTGCGCGATCTGGACCAGATGCGAACGCAGGATGTTTCCGACGCGGAACTGCATCAGGCGAAGGCGCTGCTGCTGCGGCAGATTCCGCTGGGCGAATCGAGCGAGGAAGCGGTGGCAGGTGGCTTGCTGGGGCGGGCAGAGATTGGGCTGCCGCTGGATGAGCCGATTGTGGCTGCGAAGAAATATTCGGCACTGACGGCCGATGATGTGAAGGCGGCGTTTGCCAAACATGTGCAGCCGGATAATCTGGTGCAGATCGTGCGGGGGCCGGCTCCGCAGTAAATTGATTCGGGCAGACGGTTGTGGGATTGGTTCAGCCGGATTCTTTATCGCCGAAATGATGGCGGCGCAGCTGAAAGAGAATGAGCGCGAGAAGGAAACTGCCATAGGTGCGGTGATGACAGTAACGGCAGCGCACGGGGTACTGCAGGACAGCAAGGTGCTCCAGGTCGCGGAAGCGAATGCTGGAGAGGCGAAACTCCGTCGCCTGGCAGCGCGAACAAACCATGGTTGGACCACGATACGAGTATTCAGGAGCGAAATCCAGGGCACTCCCCCGGAAGGGCTACTGTCTCGGGTGCGGTTCCGTTGTACGGTATCCGCAGGTGTGTTTTTGTGAGGAGTAACCATGGTTTGGGACGTGGCTTTTACCTGCGATATATGCGGCAAGAAGAAAGGCGAATCGAACCACTGGTGGATGTTCGTGCTGGGCGATGTGCCGTGCTTCGATGAGGGGCAGCCGAGCCAGCGTTTCACGCTGCTGCCGTGGAACTTCGCGGAGAGCCGGAATCCGGAGATGCGTCATCTGTGCGGGCAGGGCTGTGCGATGCAGGCGCTGGAGCGCTTTATGACGAACGGCGGTATGGAGCGCGAGCGGGGCGAAATCAGCGAAGTGGCGTAAGCGCGTGCCGCGGGGGCCTCGATCCCTGAAGAGCCGGCTGCTGTATTTTCCGATACGGAAACTGCGGAAGGCGTGCGCTGCTGAGTATTATTCCCTGACTAAGTAACCTAACACGAAGTTACTGGGGTAGTTATTAAGTCGCGGTACGTCGAGAAAAGTATTTCTCTTCGCATCGGGTCGTCGTAATATGGGTGGCGCATGATCCGGAGAGCGTTACGTTTCCTGGGGAGCGTGGTGACCGGTTCCCCCGACCAGAAGGAAGAGCCGTGCCCGGCACTGGTCCTGTTACTGGAGACGCCGGTAGCGCTAACGCGAGAGACTGCGATTGAGCTGGCAGTGCAAACCTGGGGCGAATCGGACAGTCAGGTATCGATCACGAAGGCTCCGCGCAGAGGGCGATGGCTGATTCGCGTTTCCGACGTGCTGTTCGGAGTGCGCAGCGGCGCGGAACGTTATCGGCGGCCGGCGCAGGAAATCAGTCAGGTGCGCCAGCGTGTATGGGAGCGGCACTCGGCGTGGCTGGCGGTGGAGTATCCGGACGGACCGAAGATCCCGGAATCGGAATGGCCTTCGTGCTACAAGCTGCTGTTCCTGCTGGCGAATCAATTGTGGAACGAGAACTGTCTCGGTTTGTATCTGCCGGTGCAGGATGTGACGGTGCCGAATATGGGCAATCTGATTGAGAGCATCCGCTGGGCGGGGAAGAACGGCACGCCGCTGCCGTTTCTGCACGAGGGGGATGAGAAGCAGGCCTGAGGTCCACGGCTCGCGCAGCATCGGCAGGGGTAAAGAATGCCGAAGCAGAGATGCAATGGACCACCATTATTCTGGCCGGGATGACAGGTAAGAACCAGGACCAGGTCCTCTCGCTTCCCTCAGCGAGTGTCCTGGTTGTCGAGTCGGTTGGAAAAGCCGGGCGCGAGCGGCATCTGGCGCCGCTGTTTCCAGAGACAGAACGACGGCAATGATTTTGCTTTCCCGGGGTTAGTGGTGGTCCTGACAGAGGACGCGCGGGATCCTTCGTTTTGCTCGGGATGACAATTTTTTCCGGGGGACGAATCGGGTGGAGCAACCGGGGAGCTGAAAGAGGCGGCGATCCGCGAATAACAAAGCGGCGCTGTCGTGCGATGGTCAGGTGTTGTCGGAGTCGGTGAGTTCCTGTTCGTTGAGGATAGTGCCGGTGCGGGGACCATCGGCGGTGTGGATACCCCAGGCCATGCGAGGGGTGTTGTGGGCGAGGCCATAGCGGCCGTCGGGGGCGAGAAGGATGATGCCGCCGTGTCCACCGGCGCGGCGCAGCAGATAAGAGATGGCTTCGGGAGCGACCTGTTCGGGAGAGCGGCCGGAGAGGACGCGGTCGGTGGCCCATTTTCCTAAAACGAGTTTCATGATGGGCTCGCCCCAGCCGGTGAGGGAGACGGCGGCGGAGGCGTTGTCGGCATAGCAGCCGCAACCGATGAGGGAGGAATCGCCGACGCGGCCCGGATCCTTATTCAGTGTGCCGCCGGTGGAGGTGGCGGCGGCGATGCGGCCTTCGGAGTCGAGAGCGACGGCGCCGACGGTGTCGTGACCTTCGGGGCCGGAGAAGGTGCGGTCGGGGGAGCCGGCAAGCTCGCGGGCCTGGGCCTGGGCGAGGCGCTGGCGTTCGCGGTCGAGGACGAGCTCGGAGTTATCGATGAGGGCCATGCCCTGGCGTTGGGCAAATTCTTCAGCGCCGGGGCCAACGAAGTAGACATGGTGGCTGCGGTCGAGGACGAGGCGCGCGGCCTGGATGGGGTTGCGGATGCGCTCGACGCAGGCGACGCCTCCGGCGCGGAGGGTGGCGCCATCCATGAGGAGGGCATCGAGTTGAACGCGGCCATCGCGGGTGAGGAAGGAGCCGCGGCCGGCGTCGAAGGCGGGATCGTCTTCAAGGGAGGAGACGGCAATTTCGACGGCATCGAGGGCGGAGCCGCCGGCCTCGAGGATGCGCCAGCCATCCTGGAGAGCGTCGAAGACGCCCTGCTCGTGGGCGTCGTGCAGATCGGCGGGGATATCCCACGCGCCGCCGTGGACGAGGAGGACAGGAGAGCGGGGCATAGAGGCAGGGTACAGCGGACGGGGTGGAAAGTGGAGGGATAGAGAAAGGTAGAGGGCCTTTCAAGTTCCAGCGAACGGCTGCCGATAACGACGGCATGGCAGGCAGTAACAGCGTCGTGCGATGGGAGGCGGTTGAACTGGATACCGACGGGAGCAGGAGTGCGCCGCGGCGAGGGCCGGCGAGCGAAGTACAAATTGTGCTGCCGGGGCGTGGGCTGCAGTATGCAGGTCAGGTTGCCGAGCTGCGTGCGGATGGGTGCGTAATCGAGACGAAGTGCGGGCTGGAAGCGGGGACAGCCGTGGAAGTGTGGCTGCGGACAGAAGGGATGCCACTGCGGGTGGCGGCGCGATTGGTGGAGCGGCAGGCGTGCAGGGTGGCGTTTGAGTTTCAGCCGCTGCCGGCGAGGAAGGCAGCGCAGATTGAGGATCTGCGGGTGGAGTTGGGGCTGGTTTGAGGGTCGCGGTGGGCGGTGGGCGGTTTCAGGAAAAAAGTGAAGATGGTTGAATGGCGGGGGTGGTGCGAGAGGGGGTGCTCTTCGGCCCGCCGGGCAGCGAGAAGGCGGGTTTCCCTGATTTTTGGGGTGGCGGGCTTTGGCGGGACGAGCGCACGAAAATGCGGGACTTCGGGGATATTGCGTTATATGCTGAAACGAAAAGCCCCGGGGCCTCCCCATAGTTCGTCCCCGAACGTTGCTATTCGGCCTGCACGGATTGGCTTAAATTTGGGATCGCATTGGCATGGCAGAGAGACCCAAACGACCTGCAAGTGAAATGCCTACACAAATTGGCACTGCCACGGCTGTGAGCAGTTCGGCGGACAATTTGCGTTTGGACGAGACGCTGGTTCCTCCATCAAAGAATGACGCTGCGAAGAGCGATGACACGCTGGTTGCTGGTGCGAAGGGGACGCGCGGGGACGAGACGCTGGTGCCTCAATCGCGGAACGATGCGGGGACGATGGCTCCGGGAATTGGTACGCCTGGCCGTGGAACGAGCCGGGCGGGCGGTGCGGGCGGATTCGGCGGCGGGGTGGATCTGGAGCCGGGCACGATGCTGGCCGGGCGCTACGAAATCGAGAAGGTACTGGGCACGGGCGGAATGGGCGCGGTCTACCGGGCACAGGACCGGGAACTGGATCGGCAGGTAGCGCTGAAGGTGATCCGGCCGGAGCTGGCGCAGAACGCGGCCATCGTCGATCGGTTCAAGCAGGAAATTCGGCTGTCGCACAAGGTGACGCACCGGAACGTGGTGCGGATGTACGACCTCTCAGAAGATCTGGGGATGCGCTTCGTGACCATGGAACTGGTGGCGGGCGGGGATCTGCGGTCGCTGCTGGAGGAGCGCGGGAAGCTGCCGACCGATGAGGCGGTGGAAATTCTGGAGCAGATTTGCCATGCGCTGGAGGCGGCGCACAACGAAGGGATTCTGCACCGCGACCTGAAGCCGCAGAATGTGATGCGCGAGGAATCGGGCCGGGTGGTGGTGATGGATTTCGGTCTGGCGCGGACGTTTGCCGGGGAGGGGATGACGCAGTCGGGCGCGCTGGTGGGGACGATGGAGTACATGTCTCCGGAGCAGGCGCTGGGCAAGGAGCTGGATCAGCGGTCGGACATTTTTGCGCTGGGGCTGATTGGCTACGAGATGCTGACGGGGCTGATGCCGTTCAGGGCAGAGAGCGCGATTGCGAGCCTGCTGAAGCGGACGCGGGACAAGGCGGAGCCGCTGTTGCAGGTAGACGCGACGATTCCGCCACAGCTGAGCGGGATTATCGGCAAGTGCCTCGAAGTAGACGTGGAGCAACGCTACAAGAGTGTAGGCGAGGTGCTGCACGATCTGGAGGGGTGGCGCGGGAAGACGGCAGCGGCGAGCCTGCACTTCAAAGCAGACGTGCCGTCGACGGGGCTGAGCGGGAAGTGGCTGTTCACGGTGGGCGGTGGGGCGCTGGCGGTTGCGCTGATTGCGGGCGTATCGCTGACGGTGCGGCACTTTACGGCAGCGCGCACAACGACGACGTCGACGGTGGTGAGCGCACCGACGATATCGCTGGCGATCATGCCGTATTACAACGCGTCGGGGGATACGAGCCTGGACTGGCTGGGCGGAAGTCTGGCAGAGATGCTGGGCAGCGACATCGGTGTTTCGCCGCAGGTGCGGATGGTGACGGCAGACCGGATGCAGCAGGTGCTGGGGGATCTGCACATCACGGCCAACTCGAAGGTGGACGTGGCGACGATGAAGCAGGCGGCGAACTACACGACGGCGCAGACGGTCATCTTCGGCCAGTTCATCAAGGCGGGCAATGCGATCCGGATCGACACCACGGTGCTTCACGTGGCAGACGGCGCGGAGTCGACGATCAGGACGGTGGTGCCGGATCAAAGTCAACTATTTGGTTCGGTGGACAATCTGGCAGGGGAACTGCGCACCAGGCTGACAGCGGATCCGAAGGTACTGAGCGAACTGAAGGCGCACGCGATGCGGCCGACGACGACGTCGGTAGAGGCGCTGCACGATTACGAGAACGGCGTGGCGCTGGAGCGGGCGGGGGACAATCAAGGGGCGCTGGTGCAGTTCAAGGCGGCGACGACAGCGGACCTGAATTTTGCGCTGGCGTTTTCGCGGTTGGCAGAGACGTATTCGAACATGGGGCAGGATGAGCTGGCGCACTCCGCATCGCTTACGGCCATGGAACTGGGCGCAACCTTGCCGGCGGCGGAGCGGTACCTGATCGAAGCCAACGACGCGGAGATCAACAACAAGCCGCAGAAGGCAATTGACGCGTATCAGCAGCTGGCGGCGGCCAATCCGTCGGACACGGAAGTGCAGTTTGCGCTGGCGAAGCTGTACGAGCAGAACCGGGATTTTCCGGCGGCGAAGCAGCGGCTGACGCTGGTGCTGGCGAGCGATCCGAAGAACGTGGCGGCGCTGCTGGCCAGCGGACGGGTGGCGATCCGGAGCGGCGATCCAAAGGGCGGGCTGGAATTTTTGACCAAAGCGCTGCCGGTGGCGATCGATCTGAACAATCCAGGGGAGAAGGCGGCGATCCTGCAGGCGACGGGGATTGCATACAGCCTGATGAACCAGCCGGATGAGGCGCTGAACAACTTCAAGCAGTCGCTGGCGATCAAGCAGCAGATCAACGACAAGCGGGGAGCGGCGGCGAGTCTGGAGCAGATTGGGTCGCTTGAAAACACAGCGGGCAAGGCAGACGATGCGCTGAAGAGCTATCAGCAGGCGCTGTCGCTGCGGAAGGAGCTGGGGGATCAGGCGGGAATTGGAAACACGCAGATCGATCTGGGATCGTTCTACGGCAATCACGGCAAGCCGGATCAGGCGCTGCAGTATTACACGAGCGCGCTCGAGGTAGAGCGGCAGCTGGGCGATCAGACGAACCAGGCGCTGTGCCTGAACAATATTGGATCGATCAAAGTGGATCAGGGGCAGTATCAGGATGCGCTGACCTATCTGGAGCAGGCGTACGAGCTGCGGCAGAAGCTGAACGTGCCGGGCGATGTGGCCGATTCGCAGCACAACCTGGCGGAAGTAAACACGAAGCTGGGGCAATATGACACGGCGCTGCAGTTTTATCTGAAGGCGATTGACAGCTATCGCGCGCTGAACGATCCAGTGGGGCTGGCGCAGCAGGCCGAGGGGATGGCGAGGATTTTCGCGGCGCAGGGGCGGTACGGGGCGGCGCTGGGATCGATGAAGAACGCGCTGGACAGCATCCGGCAAACGAAAGACATGACGCCGTTCACGGTGGAGAT
The DNA here is from genome assembly GCA_036490815.1 of Acidobacteriaceae bacterium. Taxonomy (GTDB): domain Bacteria; phylum Acidobacteriota; class Terriglobia; order Terriglobales; family Acidobacteriaceae; genus Palsa-343. Next base: position 192,793 of record DASXDF010000018.1, on the reverse strand, counting down.
TGTAGGTGGATGGGGCGACATGCTGGCGCAGGTGGGTCGCGGGCAGGAAGGCAAGGCGAGCCTCGATGAGGCGCTGAACGACGCGCACCAGATCAAGGACGACGCGGCAGCGGCGATGGCGACGAACTGGCTGGGCGATTTTTATTATTACGAGGGCGATTACGCGAATGCGCGGCAGCAATACAGTCAGGCGCTGGGGATCGCGGCTAAGACGGCGGATAAGGAGACGCAGCTGCTGTCGAAGGTGAATGTGGCGAAGACGGATCTGGCGCTGGGGCATGCGGCGGCGGTGATTCCTGAGCTGAGGAAACTGGCGCAGGACGCCGATGGGATGGGATTGAAGGCGGTGTCGGTGGAGTGCTCGGTGGTGCTGGCGCAGGCGCTGGTTGCGACGAAGAGCACAGCGGCGGGGCAGGCGCTGGTGCTGACGCAGGCACGGTCGGAGAATCTTGGGCTGCGGGTGCTGGACGCGAAGGCGCAGGCATTGCAGGCGGCGCTGGCGGCGAAGGCCGGGAAGAGCAGCGAGGCTTCGATGGAGAACCGGGCAGTGGTGCAGATCCTGGACGGGATCAGCAAGGAAGATGGCGCGGGAAAGGTGCTGGAGCGGGCGGATCTGAAGGCGATTTACTCGGCGGCCAAGTAGGGGTTGGACGCCTGGATCTTCAGCGGTTGGAGGCCTGGATTTTTGGCAGGCTTACGCCGAAACTCAACCCTCAGGGGCTAAAGCCCACATTGATGGCGGGCCTTTACGGCACGACCGAGGTCGTGCCCTGACACAAAAGCGTCCGTCTGCCGGATATTTCCACGAGCTATGAAGGTGTGCGCTGATACAGAAGCGTCCGTCTGCCGGATATTTCCACGAGCTGTGAAAGGCGTCCGCTGACACAAAAGCGTTCGTCTGCCGGATATTTCCACGAGCTGTGAAAGGCGTCCGCTGACACAAAAGCGTCCGTCTGCCGGATGTTTCCGCGAGCTGTGAAATAAGAATCCCGGTGGGTCGCCACCGGGATTTTTGGTTTTTTGGTTCTCGATTGATGCTCCCTTCCTCAAGCCGGGAAGGGAGCTTTTACTAGTTGCCGGTGCCGGAGAGTGGGATCGATTGGGTGGTGCTCTGGGCGTTGTCGGTGACGACCAGGGTTGCGGTTCGCGTGCCCTTGGCTTTGGGTTTGAAGGTGACGGTGATGGAGCAGTTCGCCTTCGGATTCATCGTGGCGGAGCAGGTGTTGGTTTCTGAGAAGTCGCCCGGATCCGACCCGGCGATCGCGTACTTCGTGATGGTGAGGGCGGTGCCGCCGGCGCTGGTGAGGGTGATGGATTTGGTCACGCTGCCGGAGTTGGTCTTCGCCGTGCCGAAGCTCAGGTTAGTAGGACTGTACTGAGCGACGGGGTTGATGACGAGCGCGGTGAGAGGCACCGTCTGCGGGCTTCCGGGGGCGCTGTCCGTGATGCTGAGGGTTGCGTTTTGCTGGGTGTAGAACGGCCCGGCGACGAAGGTGACGGTCATGAGGCAGCTCTTGCCGGCGGCCAGCGATTTCGGGCAGAGGTTGAGGGTGATGAACTCCTTCGAATTGCCGCCGCGAACGATGGCGATGAAGGGGTCGCTGATGGTCATGGCAGCGTTGCCCTTATTCGTCATCGTGACTGTCTTCGTGACGATGGAGCCGAGGTAGAGCGTTCCAAAGTCGATGCTGGAGGGTGAGATGTACGCGACCGCCGCGGCGCTGACGGTGACGGAGACCGAGGCTGTGGTTCCGAGATAGTCGATGGCATCGGTGGGCGTGAAGGTGACGGCCTGGGATGCGGTGGTGAGAGGCGCGAGCAGCGGATTGGTGAAGGTGAAGCTGCCGGGAACGGTGGCGCCGGTGATGGTCGAGACGACCTTACCGCCGCTGAGGATGGACGACGCGAGCGTCTGACCGGAGGTGATTGCGGTCGCCGTCGGCAGGATGGAGACGGTGGTGGGCGCCTTGTTCACGAGCACGCTGACGGTGCTGGAGACGGGCGCGTAGTCGGTGGAGTCGTTGGGGGTGAAGGTCACGGCTTCCGACTGGGGTCCGACGCCGGGCGCTGTCGTTGGAGCGGTGAAGGTGAAGTTGCCGGGAACCAGGGTGGCCCCGTTATGCGCCGATCCGCCGGACAGGGTGGAAGAGGTGAGGGTTTGTCCGTAGGTGATGGCACCGGCGGCGGGCCAGGTAACGGTGAGGGTGGCCTGGGTGACGGAGTAGCCGGCTGTGGCTGTTGCGGTGGTGTAGCTGGAACTGGTTGGGGTGAAGGTAGCGGTGATGGTGTAGGAGCCGGTGGGAAGAATGGTGACGCCGGCGACGACGGGCTGGTTGGGCACACCGTTGATGGTGGTTGTGTAGGCGAAGGTGCCGGGGACCGCAACGTTATTGGACGCCGCAGTGGCATCGAGCGCGCCCGCCGAGATGGGCGTGCCGTAGGTCTGGGTGTTGGGACTCGGGACGAAGGTGACGGTGGGTGTTCCGCCGGTGGGGGTGAGGTTGAGCTGGTTGGAATAGCCGAGAAGGTGGGACGTATCGCCGGTGTATTCGGCGGAGAGTACGACGGGGGTAGCGTCGGTGGGCGTGTAGGAGCAGGTTGCGGTGGTGATGCCGGCAAGAGTGCTGACAGGGCTGGTGCAGAGCAGGGTCGAGCCGGCGTAGAACAGGACGTTGCCGGTGGGCGCAGCTGTTTGGGACGGGTTGCCGGTGACGGTAGCGGTGAGCTGATCGGGCTGATTGATGGTGAGGGTGCTGGGATCGGCACTGAGCTGGACCCCGATGCTGGCATTGTTGGTGACGCTGGTGAAGACGAAGTCAGAGAAGTTGAGGGTGGTGCCCTTGGTGGTGCCATCGATATTTTGCGGCGTGTAGGAGGTAAAGATGTTCTGCACGTTGCTGGAGGTGAGGTAGCCGGGATTGGTGGCGGAGCCGGACGCGAGGACAGCGGTTTGCGCGATGAAGGCGTTGGGCGCGGAGATGGAGGTAACGGTATAGCTGCCGTTGAAAGCGGGATCCGCCTGGATGACGGAGACAGTTTGGCCGAGGGAGACGGAGCACTCCCCGGTGCAGGTAAAGGTGGCGGTATCGCCGGTTACGGAGAGGGAACTGATCTGGGAGTAGAACGGATCGCCCTGGAGGTAGCCAGGCGAGACGGGCGTGACGGTGTTGTCGCTGTCGAAAGTGGTTTTGACGTCGATGCACTGGGCGGCATTGGCACCGTTGCAGTCCGGCACGCTGGTGACGGCGGGGCATTGGGCAGGCTGCACAGGATTGGATCCGGTGACGGAGCAGGAGACGGAATAGATGACGCAGTTGCCGCCGGTGTCGTCATAGACCTGGCAGGCAGAACCCTGGAAGGGAGTGCCGGAGATAAGGGTAGAGAAGAAGGCGGGCGTGACGGTAGTAGCGGTGACGGTCATGCTGATGCCTGAGGTAGGGGGACCGACGGCGGGATAGAGCACGCCGTAGGTGTGGCTGCCGAAGGGGAAGGGCTGATAGGTGGTGCCGCCGGGGGGCTGAAGAGGTTGTTGCTGGGTGACGGGCGTATGCGGCGTAAAGGTCCAGGCCATGAGCTCATGCTGCTCGAAAGCGGAGCCGGTGGCGGAGGTAAAGCCGACGTAGGCGCTGTCGTTGGCGGTGCCGCTGTTGAGGAGGTTGAGAGCGGTATTGATGTCGAAGGTGCCGGAGATGACAGGGACGGCGGTGGAGTCGGGGGTGTGAGTACCGGGGACAAAGGGCGGATCGATGAAGACCTGGAGGAGATTCGGTGTGGCTTCCGTGGGGCCGCTGTAATTCACGACGACCTGGTGAACATTGCCGTCGGCGAGGGTGACGGTGCCGCCGTTGGGAGTGCTGCTCTGGGGATTGGAGACGAGGGTGGAGACGGGATTGCTGAGTGGTCCGAGGCTGACGGAGCAGTTTTCGTTGGCGCCGCCGTTGTTGAAGGGGTAGTGGACCGGAGAGTTCAGGAGGCCGGCGCCGCAATCCTGCAGAGCGATGTGGTTGTCGTTGCTGGAGCCGCCCAGGTCGTCGGGATCGATGCCGCTGCCGTTGTTGTAGGTATCGAATTCGAGGGCGAGGCTGTTATCGATGCCGCCGTAGCCCATGCAGCCGCCGCCATCACCGAGCGCGGTGGGACCGGAACCGGAAGCGAGGCAGGTGAGTGGACCGGGCGATGAAGTATTTATGCCGTGGGAATTCTGAACGACGAAGGCGATGCCATCGGCGGTGGCATAGCTGTTGGTGTTTGGCGTGAACTTGAAGGCGAACCAGGAAGTGAATCCATTGGCGACGACCTGGGGGACGGAGAACCAGAGGCTGGCGCGCTGGCCGGCGGCGGGAAAGGTCATCTGGGTGGCGTAAAAGGATCCGGAGACGGGCGGATTGTCGGTGAGGATGGGATCGATGGAGGCGGGATAGGTATCGAGGAGGAAGTTGGTGGGGTCGTTATCGTAGGTCGGTGTGTTCTGGTAGTTGATACAGAAGAGCGGGCTCGGAGTCAGGTTGGGCGAGCAGGCGTAGGAATACTGGCTGGTGTCAGCCTGGGGCCCATTGAAGTCGTAGTAGGTGACCTGCTGGGCTCGGGCGTTAAGCGAGCCGAAGGTGACCAGAGCAAACGCGAAGATCGCAAAGGCAAGGGAGAAGTGTTTCAGGCGGCAGATGACCATGGAAATTTCCTCCGGAGCTCGGCTGGTGCGGGAGCTCGAACGCAAATTTTGGCCCGGGATCACACCAACTCTTCGGAGCTAATAAAGGGGGGATAGCTCGAGGGGGGGATGCAGCTGATCAGCGATCCATTTGGGAAATGCTGGTGAATCATAGCCAGCGTTGAAGCGAAGGGTCAAGAAAATTGGCGTGCAGAATCGGGAAAAAACGTGACAAAGCGAAGAAACAAGGGATGAGGTGACCAGAAAGGGGATGTGAACGAAATAGTAACTCTCGTTAGTCACTGAAAAGTAGCATGGAGTTACACGGAGAAGTAGTTACGGAGGCGTCATGGATTCGGGTGGCGCGAGCGAGATGGTTCACAGAAGGTTATGGCGGAGAGGAGAATTGGCGGCTGCGATTCTCCATTAAACTCCTTGCCCCGGCACTCCGATAAGGAAGGAGTGACCAGGCTCTCGGTTCAAATCGCTGGAGTGTCGTTGTTCGCGACCGTGCTGGGAATGGCGGCAGTGTTGCCAACCTGGGGGCAGACGGGACCGGACCAGGATCTGCTGTCGATGAACTTCGAGGACCTGACGCACGTGAAGGTGTACAGCGCGTCGAGGCATCTTGAAGATGCGCGCAAGGCGCCGTCGTCGGTGAGCATCCTGACGGCGGAAGACATTCGTAAATATGGATGGCGGACGCTGGGGGAAGCGCTGGGTTCGCTGCGGGGTTTTTACACCTCGAACAACCGGCAGTTCACTTATCTGGGGGTGCGCGGGTTCATGCGGCCCGGGGATAACAATCCACGAATTTTGCTGCTGGTGAACGGGCACCGGTTGAACGACAACATTTACGACACGGCGGCGATCGGAACGGAGTTTCCGCTGGATCTGGATCTGATCGATCACATTGAAGTGGTGCGAGGGCCGGGGTCGTCGTTGTTCGGGGGCAACGCGATCTTCGGCGTGATCAACGTGATCACGCGGGAGCCGGGGCGGAGAGCGGCGGGGGAGACGTCGGGTGAGACGGGGTCGCACCTGAGCCGGACGGGGAGCGCAACGCTGACGGGCGCGCGGGGGGGGGTGTCGGGATTGATTTCCGGGAGCATGGAGCGGAGTGCGGGGGCCTCGAGTTTGTACTTTCCGGCGTTCGCATCGCCGGAGACGAACAACGGCTATGCCGAGAACGCGGATGGCGGTCACTTCGAGCACGGATTTGGGGAGCTGCGCTACGGCGAGTTCCGGCTGGAGGCCATGGTCGGGGATCGCGTGAAGCAATTTCCGACGGGCGCAGACGGGGCGATCTTCGGCGATCCGCGTGACCGGGTGAACGACGGGCGCGCCTACGTGGACGCGGGGCTGCGGCGGCAGATGGGGCAGACAGATCTTGAAGTGCGGGCGTATTACGACCGCTACAACTTTACCGGGACCGGAGATTATTCGGTGCCGGAAATCCCGGTGGTGTTTGGGGGGTGGGAAGAGGCAAAGGCCGAGTGGGTGGGCACCGAGGCGACGGCCACGCGTTCGTTTGGCGAGCAGAGGATCACGGCGGGAAGCCAGTATCAGTACAGCCTGAGGAATCGGCAGTCGGCGGGAGTAAGCGGAGGGCCGATCTTGTTCCGGTTCGAAAACACACCGTGGCAGGCGGCGGTGTTTGGCGATGCCGAGCTGCACGTCGTGCCGCGGATGATCGTACACGCGGGCGCGAGGGTGGACTGGTTCAGCAACTACAACGAGGCATGGAGCCCGCGCGCCGCGGTGATCTACTCGCCCGACGATCGCACCGCGTTGAAGTACATCGTGGGGAAGGCGTTCCGGACACCAAACGCGTACGAGCAATACTACGCGGACGGGATGACGCTGACCGAGGGGCCGCAGAAACTGGTTCCGGAACAGATCCTCTCGAATGAAGCGGTGCTGGAGCGAAATCTGAAGCCGTGGATGCGTGTGAGCGCGGACGGTTTTTATAACCAGCTGAAGGAACTGATCGACCAGCTGCCTGCAGGGAAGACGACGTTGAGCTATTTCGTCAACGACGACCGGGCACACGCGAAGGGTCTCGAGGGCGAGATCGATGTGGAGCGGGAATCGGGGCTGGGGTTGCGGACCAGCTACACAGCGACGATGGCGACGGACGATGTGGCGCATGCGCCGTTGACCAACGCTCCGCACGCGCAGGCAAAGCTGAACGGAAGCGTGCCGGTCCGGAGCTGGGGCAACGCCGGCCTGGAATTGTTGTACGTGAGCGCGCTGACGGATGGGCGGGGAACGCGGGTGCCGGCTTATCTGCTGCCGAGCCTGACGTTCTCGACGAAGCCCGTGTTGGGCGGATGGCAGTTTTCGTCCAGCTGTTATGACGCGACGAACCGGCGCTGGTTCTCCCCGGTTGGACCGAACGATCCTGAAGATCAAATTCCGATGGATGGGCTGGGCTGGCGATTCAGGGTGGGGTATCGCATGCCGGTGCGAGGTGGCGGGAGGGAGCCGTGAAGCGGTTCGCTGGCTTCCGCGCGCCGGCGTGGGGATTGCTGATGTGGCTCGCGGGCGCGCCCGCGGTTCTTCCTGTCCGCGCCGACGCCCAGTCGCGGGATGAGCGCGCGGTGCGGGCCGCGTACGTCTTCAACCTGATCAAGTACGTCGAGTGGCCGGGGCCGGAGAAGGAACCGGTGATCGGCTTCACCGGGGACGCGGCGACCGGGGAGGTGATGGAGCGGTTGCTGGGAGGGAAAGCGAGTGAAGGGCGGACGATCCGCGTGGTGCTGTATCCCTCGGACGAGGAACTGGAGAAATGTGGAGTTCTTTACGTTGCGGGCGCGCCGACGCCGGAGGTGCGCAAGGCTCTGGAGAAGGTAAAGGGCCGCGGGGTACTGACGGTAGGGGAGGCGGAGGGGTTCGCGCGCGACGGGGGCATGGTGGGGCTGGTCAAGAGTGGGGACCACATCCAGCTGGAAGTGAATCTGGAAGCGGCGCAGGGCAGCGGAATCCGGATCAGCTCGCGGGTATTGAATCTGGCGGAGATTGTGCGGCCGGCCGGGAAGGGTGGGAGCTAAGCGATGCGGATCCCGGCTCCAAGAAGTTTTGCGCACCAGATGACGATGTTGGCGGTGCTGGTGAGCAGCGTTGCGTCGGCGACGCTGATGGCGGCGTTTCTGGGGTATGACTCGGTGAACGCACACCAGCAGCTCAGGAACCGGCTGGCGACGCTGGCGGACATTGTGGGACAGAACTCGGCAGCGGCGTTGCTGTTCGACGACCGGGCGGCCGCGATGGAAGTGCTGGGAGCGCTCGATGCGGAGCGGTCGGTGGTTTCTGCGTGTCTGTATGGACCGGGGGGCGGGCTGTTTGCCGAGTACCAGCGGCGTGGGGAAGTGGATGACTGCGCGGGGGAATTTCATCCGGGAGGTGGGGCGCCGGGATTCGTGACCATGAGCCGTACGGTGGAGCGAGGGGGAGATTTCGCCGGCACACTGTATCTGAAATCGGACCTGCACGAGATTCATGAGCGATGGCGGCGGATGCTGGAGATCACCGGTCTGCTGCTGGTGGTGGCGCTGGTGGTGGGTGGATTGGCGGGGTCGCTGCTGCAGCGGCGTATTTCAAAGCCGGTGCGGGATCTGGCGGGGGCGATGCGCGAGGTGACGGAGGAGCACAACTTTGGCACGCGGGTGGCGCTGGCGGGGACCGATGAGATTGCCGAGCTGGGCTCGGGGTTCAACACGATGCTGGCGGAACTGGAGAAGCGGGCGGGGGAGAAGACGGCGTTCGAAGCGCAGCTGAAGCATCAGGCGCTGAACGACGATCTGACGGGATTGCCGAATCGAAGGCTGCTGGCGGACCGGCTGTCGCATGCGCTCAACGTGGCGCGGCGCGCGCATCAGGAGGTAGCGCTGCTGTTTGTGGATCTGGATGGTTTCAAGCTGGTGAACGACAGCCTGGGGCACGGGGTGGGAGATTTGCTGCTGCGGCAGGTGGGAGAGCGGCTGGGCTCGCGGGTGCGAGCGGCGGAAACGCTGGCGCGGCTCGGCGGCGATGAATTTGCGGTGGTGCTGCAGGGTGAGGCGGCGCGTCTGGAGGCGGGCGCGGTGGCAACGGCGCTGCTGGAAGTTCTGGCGCCGGTGTTTCTGGTGGAAGAGCACGAGATCACGATCAGCGCCAGCATCGGGGTGAGCACATATCCGGAAAACGGCGCGACCCCGCTCCAGCTGCTGCAGCAGGCCGATAGTGCGATGTATGCCGCCAAGCGGCTGGGCAAGAATCGGAGCGTGCTGTTCTCCGACGAACTGGGGGCGGCGATCCGGGAGCGGCTGAACCTTGAAACGCAGCTGCGCTCCGCACTGGCGCAGGGGCAGATCCACGTGGAGTATCAGCCGGAGTTCGACGTGCTGTCGGGGAGGCTGGTACGGTTTGAGGCGTTGGCGCGCTGGACTCATCCGACACTGGGATGGATTGCTCCGGGCAAGTTCATTCCCATTGCCGAAGAGACGGGGCTGATCGTGCCGCTGGGCAGCTACGTGATGGAGGCTGCATGCCGGGAAGCGGTGCGGTGGCAATCGCGGGGAGGGCAGGGAGTACAGGTGGCGGTCAACGTTTCGAGCCTGCAGCTGATGCGGGATTCGTTTGTGGACGAGGTAGGGGAAGTGCTGCGGGCGACGGGGTTGAGCCCGCACCTGCTGCAGATCGAGCTGACCGAGTCGGTAACGCTGAACGGTGCGGCGCGTGTGACCGAGGCTCTGAACGAGCTGGCGACGCTGGGGACGAGTCTGGCGATCGACGATTTCGGAACGGGGTATTCGTGCCTGAGTTATCTGCCGAAGCTGCCGTTCGACGCGCTGAAGATCGATCGCTCGTTTGTGAAGGAGCTGGGGGAGCGCAGGGAGGTGGATGCGATGGTGCATTCGCTGGTGACGCTGGCGCACAACCTGGGGATGCGTGTGATCGCCGAGGGAGTGGAAACGGAAAAGCAGCTGGAGCTGATTGCGGAAGCGGGTTGCAACGAGGTGCAGGGTTATCTGATGGGGCGGCCGTCGAGGGAGCCGGAGATGGATCTGAGGAAACACGCGACGGCGGGGGCAGGAGTTTAGAGTTTGGCTGCGGAGTTCACGTTAGCGCGGAGGCGGGCGGGCAGGAAGGGATGGATGAGGAGCTGGTAGGCGCCACCGCCGAGCGCTCCGCCGAGCAGGGGGCCGGCCAGGGGAACCCACCAGTAATTTTGCGGTGAGGGAAAGGCGGCGCTGCCCCATCCTGCAAAGGAGCAGAAGAGGCGGGGGCCGAGGTCGCGGGCGGGATTGATGGCCCAGGACTCGAGGTAGCCCATGGACGCACCGATGAGGGCGACGAGGAACCCGATCATGAGCGCGCCGAAGTTGGCGCCGGGAGCCATTTCGTTGTACTGCTCGGTAATGGCGAAGATGCCGAAGATAAGGAACGCGGTCAGGACGATTTCGTCACCGAAGGCATGGAAGGGAGTAATGAAGTCTCCGGGATGGGTAAAGAAGACGCCGGCAGCGCCACCGGCGGCGCGGGTGAGGTGATGGGTCAGGTTGAACTGATCGAGGACGGGGGAGAAGAGCAGGTAGACGAGCGCGGCTCCGAGGAACGCACCGAGGGTTTGGGCGACGCAGTAAGGAAGGACATTTTTCCAGGGAAATTTTCGATAGAGGGCAAGGGCGAGGGTGACGGCGGGATTGGCGTGGCATCCGCTGATGGAGCCCGTGGTGTAGATGGCAATGGCGACGGCGAGGCCCCATGCGATGCAGACGCCCCAGTAGGCATGCTGGTAGGGGCTGGGATCGTAGAGGGAGTACATGCCGGCAACCGAATCGCCGAAGGCCAGGATGATGAACATGGCGACGGCTTCGGAGATGAGTGCGCCGGTGAATTGCCGGTTCATGGAAATTGCTCCGGAAGTGCAGAGACATAGTACCAGGGAACGGCGAGCAGGGAGCAGGGAGGGAGCAGCGAGCAGGGAAGGGAGTGGGGAGGGAGTTATTGCTGGGCGAGGCGGAACTCTTCGAGGAAGGCTCGCCACTCGGTCATTTTGCCGGAAAGATTCAGGCGGGCGAGGTAGATCTCATCGACGGGGATGGGGAAGGCTGGATCGTCGGGGGTGGGTGCGAGCGAGAGAGCGTCGGCACAGTGGACGGCGGTGAGGGGGGAGAAGCGGGTTTCCATCGCCTGGGATGGGCAGTGATGGAAGGCGACGGCGTGGACGAGGGAAGCGGGGAGGCCCCACATGCTCATGAGGTAAGCGCCGAGCTGGGCATGGGAGCAGCCGAGGGCGGCGATTTCGAGAGACTCGATGGAGCAGGGATCGTTTTTGGTCTGGCTGATGATCTCGGCGTACTCTTTTGGTTTTTCGGCAAGGAGCACGATTTTGCCGGCATCGTGAAGGAGGCCGGTGGCGAAGCATTCCTCGGCAAGGGATTTACTGCCGGTTTCAGCCGCGGCAATGCGCTGGGCGATGGCGGCCACCGAGACGCTGTGATCCCAGAGTGCGGGAAGGTGGGAGGCGACAGCGGATTTGCGATCGAACTGTGAAAAGACGTGGATGGAGAGGGTGAGGGTACGGACGGTTTCGATGCCGATGAGGGAGACGGCCTGGCGGAGGCTGGAGACGCGGCCATGGACGCCGATGAAGGCGGAGTTGGCGAGCTGGAGAATTTTGGTGGCCATGCCGATGTCTTTGGCGATGATCTGCTCGATCTGGCCGAGGGAAGTCATCTCGGAGCGCAGGGCATTGGTGAGCTCGGTGTAGATGGCGGGGAGGCTGGGAATGGAGCGGAGCCGCGCGATATTGGCGGCGATGGACGGGTTGCGGACGAGGTCGCGGGAGGCAAAAGCCTGGTGGAGGCGAGCCTTAAGCTCGCGGATATCGCAGGGCTTGGCCAGATACTGATGGGCGGGGGCGATGGAGCGGAGGACGGCTTCTTTTTCGGACTGACCGGAGAGGATGATGCGGACGACTTCCGGATAGCGATCTTTGACGCGGTCGAGGAGCTGAGCTCCGTCCATGGAGGGCATGCGCATGTCGGTGATGACGGCGTCGAAGGGCTCTTTCTGGAGAGCGTCGAGGGCGGCGAGGGCGCCGGGGGCGAACTGCATATCCCACTCCAGCCGCATATCGTGGAGGGCGCGGCGGAGTCCGGCAAGGACCAGAGGATCGTCATCGACAAAGAGCAGGCGTTTGAGCATCAGGTCTCCTGGGGCGCGGCAGGGTGGATGGGGAGCTGCACGAAGAAGGTGGAGCCGGAGCCGATGGTGGTTTCGAACCAGATTTTGCCGTGATGTTTGCGGACGACGATGCTGTAGGCGAGGGAGAGCCCCTGACCGGCGCCGGAGCCCACGTCTTTGGAGGTAAAGAAGGGGTCGAAGATGCGGGTGCGGTTCTGGTCGGCAATGCCGGTGCCGGTGTCGGAGACGGCGATTTCGGCGAAGGGGCCGGAGACGCGGGTGCGAACGGTGATTTGGCCTTTGCCGTTGCCGTTCAGCTTCGCCTGAATGGCGTGGGCGGCGTTAACGATGAGTTTGAGGACCACCTCGTTGACGTCGCCGGGAAAGCAGAGGACCGGAGGCAGGGACTGGTCCAGATCTGTAACCATGTCGGCTACATATTTCCACTCATTGCGGGCGATGGTGATGGTGGAAGCGATGCCCTGATTGAGGTCGACGGCCGTTTTCTCGGCGAGATCGGGATGGGAGAACTCGCGAACGGCCTGGACAATTTTGGCAACGCGGCGGGTGCCGTCGAGGCTTTGGGCAATGGCGCGGGGAACCTCGTCGCGGATGAAGGCGAAGTCATGGGTCTGCTCGATGGCGGCGAGTTCTTCGATCACCGGGGCGGAAACGTGGGGTGCGGCGTTCAGCAGCGCGGCGCGGTATTTTTCCAGCAGGCAGAAAGCGGCGGCGCAGGAATCCTGAAGGAAGACGAGGTTGTCGGTTACAAATTGCGCGGGGGTATCGATCTGGTGGGCGATGCCGGCGGCCAGCTGGCCGATGCCTTCGAGTTTCCGGGCCTGGCGCAGGTCGCTTTCAAGGGCGCGGCGCTCGGTAATGTCTTCTTTGACGGCAAGAAAGTGGGTGATGGCGCCGTCGGCGTCGAGGATGGGGGAGATGGTGGCGGATTCCCAGAAGAGCTCGCCATTTTTCCTGCGGTTGCGGAACTCGCCGCGCCATTCCTTCTTCTGGAGGAGGGTCGACCAGAGGTCATCGTACATGCCGCGGGGGGAGTGGCCGGAATTGAGGATGCGGGGATTTTTTCCGATGAGCTCGTCGAGGGAGTAGCCGGTGGACGCGGTGAATTTTCGATTCACATAAATGATGTTGCCTTCGACGCCGGTGATGACGACCGAGACAGGGCTCTGTTCGACGGCGGCGGAGAGCTGGCGGAGCATGGTTTCGCGGCGTTTCTGGCGGGTAATGTCGCGGAAGGCCCAGATGCGGCCGTAGTATCGATCGTCTTTGCCGCGAACGGCGGAGGAATAGCGATCGAGGATGACGCCGTTTTTGAGTTCGACCTCGTCGCGGCTGGTTTCGCTGGGATGCCGGTAGAGGTGGTCGACCTTAGCGCGAAAGGATGCGGGATCTTTGGTGGCCTCGGCAACATGGCGGAGGACGGGCTGGTCGTCGAGGCCTTCGACGAGGGCAGCGGGAATGGAGAACAGATCGAGGAAGCGGCGGTTCTCGAGCAGGCGGTGACCGTGATCATCGACGACGAGGATGCCATCGATGGTGGAGTTGGCCTGGGCTTCGAGAAACGCGGTTTTGGACTGGAGCTCGAGCTCGGACCATCTGCGGCGGGAGATATCGCTGACAACGCCGTCGGCGAGGGTGAGGCCTTTCTTCCTGTAGGTGCTGGTGGCGCGGTTCTGCAGCCAGATCCACGAGCCGTCCTGGTGCTGGAAGCGGAACTCCATGTCGAAGGGGGCGTGTCCGGCGAAGAGGTTGTGGAGGGCCTGGCGCACGGGACCGAGGTCGTCGGGATGGACGCGGGCGAAAAGAAAGGCGAGGCCGGCGGCGCGGAGTTGTGCGGAGCTGTATCCGAGGAGGCTGTCGACTTTGGGACTGATGTAGAGCAGGCATCCGTTCTGGTCCGCGGTCCATGCGACGTCGGGAAGGTTGAAGAGGATGCGGCGGAACTTCTCCTCACTTTGTTCGAGCAGGGCTTTGGTTTGTCGTGCGGAGCTGACGGTGGAGCTCATCCAGGCGGCGGCGAGCGCGCTGGGGAGGAAAAAGCATATTGTGGGCGCGGCCAGGGCGCTGATGCCGATGGTGTGGAGCGGCGGGAGAAAGAAGTAGTCGAGGACCAGGGGGGCGATCAGGGCGGCAAGCAGACCGGGGCCGCGGCGGCCGATCCAGGCGGTGGCGACAACGGCAGCGATGAAGAGGTAATCGACTGAGTGGGGGAAAGAGGAGCAGAGCCGGCTGGACGCCAGCAGGGCGAAGCCGATGAAGACCGGCACCAACCCATAGCGGGCAATTCGGCTGGTGAGCGCTTGTCCCACACGACCTTTATCGGCAGGATGCGTCTGCGCGACAGGAAGGCGGGGAATGCGTTTGGGACGCGCCCTTCAGTTTTCTCCCGCTCTGCCGATGCGGCATCGTGAAGCACACAATACTGTGCGTCGACGACGAAGGGTCGGCGCTGGGCTGCCAGCGCATACTGCACCGGCCGATTACGCGGTCGGGTAGTGCACCGGCACAAAGGCACGCTGACGTTTGAGAGCGAGTCGGGCAGAGGTACGACGTTTCAGATCCGGCTGCCGATTGAAGGCTCGGAGGTTGGAGGGGCGGTGTGGATTTGAAGAGCCGGGGTCAGGGTTGGGAGGTGGGCGCAACTGTGTGCGAATCTCCGGGACGATTGGCCTGGAGTTTTTCCATAACGGTTTTATCGGCGGCCTGGGTAAGGGATTTTGTTTGAGCGAACTCAGCCTGGGCCTCAGCGTGTTTGCCCATGGATTGGTAGAGGCGGGCGAGGCGCCAGTGGACCTGGACATCGGTGGGAGCGAGGTGCTCGGCGGTTTGGAAATCGTGGAAGGCCTGGTCGTTGTGGCCTGCGGTTGCGTCGAGGATGCCGAGGTCGAGCCATGGCAGTTCCTGGCGGGAGCTGACCTGGAGAGCTTTTTCGACGAGAGGACGGGCGATGTCGGGATGATTGAGGCGGACATTGGAGTCGGCCCAGTAGGCGAGGGCTTCGGCGTCGCCGGGAGAATTTTCGCTTTCTAACTGGAACTGCTGTGCGGCTTCTTCGAACTGACTTTGGCACCAGAGGAGGTAGCCGAGGCCGAAGTGGACGCCAGGTTCTTTAGGGTCGGCTTTGACGGCGTTGCGAAATTGCACGATGGCGCTCTGATGGTCGCGCATTTCGTCGTAGGCTTCGCCGGCGAGCATGTCGGCTTCGGCGGACTCGGCGTTGAGGGAGAGGATCTGGTGGTAGACGTCGAGGACGCATTGGAATTGTCTGGACCAGAGGCAGCTGTGGGCAAGGACGAGGCGGTAGGGAAGATTCTGCGGATCGCGGGCCATGGCCTGCTGGAGGTAAGGGACGGCGGCGGCGTCCTGGCCGGCTCCGTAATTGGCCATACCGAGGAGGAGGCGGAGGCGCTGAGCATCGGGGGAATCGGGTGGGGCGCGGCGGAGCAGAGGCTCGAAGACATGGGCTGCTGACTTGAGGTCACCGGCTTTGAAGAGGGCGAGGCCGAGGTTCATCTGAAGGCCTGGCATGGAGGGGTTGAGGGCGGCGGCGCGGCGATAGTAGCGGACGGCATCGGGGTAGTGTTGCTGCTGCGATTCAAGGACGCCGATGTTAGCGCAGGCCTCTGCATCGGTGGGATGAGATTTGAGAATGGCTTGCCAGGCGGCTTCGGCCGCAGGGAGGTTGCCCTGTTGCTGGAGGGTGAAGGCCTGGTCGCGTTGTTGGGAAGCGGAGGGTGGGGTCTGGGTGAGGCAGAGCGGAGCGGCAGCGGGGAGGAGGAGGGCCAGCAGGATTTTTGGCGGGAGGCGGATCACGCGCTTCTCCATTGGGGCATTGTCGCTCAACAGGAATCGTAGTTCGCAATGCTGATGATTCGCAGCAAAAAAGAAAGGCGCGACAGAGGTTGCTGTCGCGCCTTCAGGGAGGCAATCAAATCAGGATCAGAAGATGAACTTCCCGCCAAGTTCGAGAGCGCGCGGCTGATAAATGCCGGTGGCGGCGCCGAAGTTGCCGTCGTGGTTATTCGCATCGACGCTCTGGAACTGGGTGTGGTTGAAGGTATTAAAGGATTCGAAGCGGAGCTCGACTCTGGGAACTCCACCTTCTCGGAACGCAATGGCTTTAAAGAGGGAAAGGTTCCAGTTAGAGAGGCCGGGGAGGACGACGGCATCTCTGCCGGCGTTGCCGAAGCCGTTGTTAGGGCCGCCATCCCAGGGAGCGACGGGATCGGAGAATGCGCTGCCGCTGAACCAGGCGCCTGGAGTTTTGGGATAAGAGACGGAGCCGGACTGGTTAGGACGGTTGGTGGTTCCACCGCCGAGGCCGAGCGTGTCGGGGCCGGTGTAGTGGATGAACTGCGGTACGCCCTTTTCAAAGAAGGTGACGCCGGAGATAGACCATCCACCGGCGGTGGTGCGGGCAAGAGCGTTGTCGCTATGGGCGAAGAAAGGCAGAGCGTAGACGTAGCTTGCGTTGAAGATATGACGGCGATCGAGTCCGCCGGAAGAGCGGTCATAGCGAACGCTGTAGGGATCGGAAAGGCCGTTGAGGTCGTTGGTGGCGGTATCGATCTCGTGGGACCAGGTATAGGCGAGCTGGGTGGTGAGGCCGTGTTTGTTTTCGAAGCGGACGCCGGCCTGCAGGGAGTTGTAAGTGAAGTTAGTTTCGTTTTCTTCCTGATTGATGTTGGCGAAGCCGGGGAAATTACGGTAGACGTTGGGATTTAAAGTGCCGTGGGCTACGCCTTCGCGCAGGTCGTAGGGATTGGCGGAATTGGCTGGATCGGTGAGGGGCAGGGTGTTGATCTGCCGGTCGTTGTTCTGGTCCCAGCCATTGGATCCGACGTATTGAACGACGGCGACGACGGAGGGGGCCATTTCGCGCTGGATGCCGAAGCTGTAGTTCGAAGTTCCAGGCGGCGGATAGCGATATTTGATGTTGGTGAGGTTGGACGGATAGGACTGGGCGGTGGTGGTTCCGTCGATCGCGCTGGTATGGGGGTTAGAGAAGTAGACGTTATCGGCAGATGGGATGTAAGCGAAGGGCGGATTGAGGGCGGCGTTATAGACATCGTTGCCCTGCACGCGCTCATAGAACATGCCATAGCCGCCCCGGATGACGGTTTTTCCATCGCCGCGGAAGTTATAGGCAAAGCCGATGCGAGGTTCCCAGGTGAAGTGGTAGTTCTGCACATTGCCGGTGGGGAAGCCATCGACGCCGGCTTCGCGGATGCCGTTGAGGTAGAACTGTTCGCTTCCGGTTTTGCTGAAAGTGGAGAGCGAGGAAGGCACGAGGGTTCCGTCGACGGTAACGGGATTGCCGAGCGAAGTGTCGTAGTCGGCGGGGACGAAGTTGGAGAAGAGGTTGTAGCGCTCGTAGGTATGCGGCAAATCATCGTAGCGCACGCCGAGGTTAAGCGTCAGGTTGCGATTGACGTGCCAGTTATCAAGGGCGTAGGTGCTGTAGGTATTGGTTACCCAGTGTTTGCCGGCGAGGTATTCGAGCTGGCTGAAGTTAGCGGTATCGCCGAGCAGGAAGTTGACATAGGAATCGCCGGAGAAGGTGCTGGCGTTGAAGACGGCGGTTCCGTTGGTATTGGCCTGGAGCTGCTGGTTCTTATAGGCATGGAGCCAGCTGAAACCAAACTTAAACTGATGGCGGCCGCGGGTCCAGGAAAGGTCGTCGCGATACTGGAAGCCTTCGTAGCCATTGCGCCAGGGGAAGTAGCTGGGGCTCCAGGTGGTGTTGATGGGGGTCTGCTGAAGCTGAATTTCGGGCAGACGGGTCATGAGGTTGTCGGCGGTGGGAAAGAAACTGGTGGCGTTCCAGCCGCTGGGCTGGACGAAGCTGGCGCCTCCCTTGCCGGCGATAGGGGTAAGGGTAATTTTGTTACCGCTGTAGAAGAAGCCGGTCTCGTTGAGGAGCGACGGTGAGTAGGTTTGGGTGAGTTTGATAACCGCGGTAAAGGAAGGGTTAGTCATCGCGGTTCCGACGGTGGGATAGGTGCTGTCGCCCCAGAGCGGCGGGTAGAACTGCTTGGCCATGGCATCGTGGAGATAGTGACCCATGAGCTGGTATTTGCTGGTGATGGAGTGGTCAATGCGAACCACGTCTTCGCGAATGTTATCGGGCTGGGGGATGGAGGCTGTGTACTGCGTGGTGCCAAGGTTGGGCTTGGGGAAGGTGCCGGCATTGAGCAGGAGCACGGCGTTCTGATCGATGAGGTTAGCGGGAATAACATTGCCGGGGAAATTGTTGCCAGCAGTCAGGCCGTCGGCAGTGTAAAGGGCTAACTTAACGGGGTCGGTGGTTTTGGGCACGCAGGGCGCCTGCACACCTGGGTTGCAGGAAGAATTGCCGCCGGCGACGGCGGGGTTATTCCAGGAGGTATAGGTAAGGGGGGCAGCTGCGGTGGGAAAATCAGCTGTGGGAATGGTATTGGCAACCAGAGGAGAGGAGCCGAGGATAAGACGGCGCCACTCTTCATTCCAGAAGAAGAAGGTACGGTTGCGGTTGTTGTTGTACAGGCCGGGAATGAAGAGAGGGCCGCCGATGTTGCCTCCGGGCTCGTTGAGCTGAAAGACGGGGCGGGGCTTGCCGCTGCGCTTCACGAAGTAGTCGTTGGCGTTGTAATCGGTATTGCGGTTGAACTCATAAAGTTCGCCGTGGAAATTGCGGGTACCGGATTTGAGCGCCATGACGATGGTGCCGCCGGAGCCGATGCCGTAGTCGGGAGAGTAGTTGCTGTCGAGAGTCTGGAACTCGGCGATGGCGTCCTGGGCGGGAAGGTTCATGAAGCATCCGCCGCAGCCGCGGTCATTCTGTTCAGCTCCATCGAGCAGGTAGATGTTGTGGGTGGTGCGGGTACCGTTAAAGCTGATTGTGTTGGCTGAGGTAAGGGCATCAACGCCGCCGAAGGAGGGCAGGGTATTGGATACGCCGAGTCCGAGGGCCGCGAGCTGGGTAACGTTGCGGCCGTTGGTGGAGAGCTGTTCGACCTGCTGAGAACTGATGAGGGTGCTGACTTCGCTGGTTTCCGTCTGGGTTTGCAGGGCGTTGGCCTGAACGGAGACGGTTTGGGTGGCAGCGCCAACTTTGAAGGCGACATTTTCTTCGAGGGTTTGGGCGACGTTAACGACGATGCCGGTGGTGGTGAAGGTCTGAAATCCGGGCGCGATGGCGGTGAGGGTATAGGTGCCGATGCCGACGTTGCCGAAGCGATAAGCGCCGACGGAGTTGGAGGTTTCTTTACGCTCAACGCCAGTGGCGGTGTTGGTCAGAGTAAGAGAGGCATTGGCGACGACGGCGCCGGAGGCGTCAGTAACGAGACCGTTGATGGTGGCATTTTCCTGCGCGCGCAGAGCGGGGGTGACGAGAAGCGGGAGGAGTAGAGCGCAGCAGGCGATCAGGCTGCTGAAGATGGTTTTGGATATGCGTGGGTAACGACCGGCGGGACGGCGCGTGGTGGAAATCATGATGCCTCCGTAAAGCAAACGTTTTCCCGAATGAAGGAGTAATTATTCTTATGCCGGAATTCAGGAGTGAGGGCGAGGGAGCGTATTCCGTGCGGGTAAACAATTACTCTTCTGTAAAAGGGCTTGTCAAGGCGGAAAAGCGGGCGGCTTCGCGGATCGATACGTGAAACCGTTTACGCAGGGATTTTGCGTGGCCTTTGTGCGGCCTTTGTGGCGAATGGGCGAGACGATTTGGCGGCTGCTGACTGAAAGGCGAGCGAGGCGCCGGCCCGACGAAGCGGCGAGGGCCGGATTTTTGAGGTGAGGCTGGGAAGGCGCCCTGGGCCGAGGCCTGGGAGGACGACGGGAGATACGCGACGATTCTGGAGGCAGTTTGCCGTTGGTGACGGAGGTTGGAACAGGTTTGCCGCAATTGACGCCTGGGGTGGAACGCATTAGGTTGGGTTGTCGCGAGCGAAGTGAAAGGCCGTGCGGCCAATGAGCTGGATGGAGTGAATCTGCATTTGCGAGGGAGAAATATGACCAGATCCGGATTGCACGTTTGGGCGGTCGCTGTTGTTTGCGTGGGAGTGGTGGCGGCGAACGCGGTGGCGCAGGATTCATCGGCGCTGCCGTACATGGATTCAAATTTGCCGGCAGAGGCGCGGGCGCGGGACCTGGTGCAGCGGATGACGCTGGAGGAGAAGGCGTCGCAGTTGGTGAATCAGGCGAGGGCGATTCCGCGGCTGAATGTGCCGGCGTATGACTGGTGGAGCGAGGCGCTGCACGGTGTGGCGGTGAACGGGACCACGGAATTTCCTGAGCCGATTGGGCTGGCGGCGACGTTCGACACCGAAGCGATTCACGCGATGGCGACGGACATCAGCATCGAGGGCCGGATTAAACATGTGCAGGCGGTGCGCGCAGGGCACAGCAATATATTTGAGGGCCTCGATTTCTGGGCGCCGAATCTGAACATCTTTCGCGATCCCCGATGGGGGCGCGGGCAGGAAACGTATGGAGAAGATCCATTTTTGACGGCGCGGATGGCGGTGGCATTTGTGACGGGGATGCAGGGGGACGATCCGCGCTATTACCGAGTGATATCGACGCCGAAGCATTTTGCAGTGCACAGTGGGCCGGAGCCGACGCGGCACATGGCAGACGTGGATGTGAGCAAGCATGATGAGGTCGACACGTATCTTCCGGCGTTTCGCGCGGCGGTGACAGAGGGCAAAGCGGATTCGGTGATGTGCGCGTACAACGCGATTGAAGGCCAGCCGGCATGCGCGAATGAGTTTCTGCTGGAGGATCAGCTGCGCGGGAAGTGGGGATTCGAGGGGTATGTGGTTTCGGACTGCGGGGCGGTGATCGACATTTTCGCAGGCCATCATTACCGGGCGACGCAGGCGCAGTCGTCGGCAATTTCGCTGACGCGGGGGATGGATAACGAATGCGCAGATTTTTTTGCGAAGGTGAAGGACGATCACGACTACAAGCCGTACGTGGAAGCGGTGCAGCAGGGTTATCTGAGCGAAGGTGCGGTGGACACGGCGCTGATCCGGCTATTTACGGCGCGGATGAAGCTGGGAATGTTCGATCCTCCGGAGATGGTGCCGTATACGAAGATCGATGAGAAGGACCTGGACTCGGCAGAGCACCGTGCGCTGGCGCGCAAGATTGCGGATGAGTCTATGGTTCTGCTGAAGAATGACGGTGTGCTTCCGTTGAAGGCCGGTGTGACGAAGATTGCGGTGGTGGGACCGCTGGCGGACCAGACGAAGGTGCTGATGGGGAATTACAGCGGGACGCCGACGCATGCGGTGAGCGTGATGGATGGGCTGAAGGCGGAGTTTCCGACGGCGAGGATCCGGTATGTGGCGGGGACGCAGTTTTTGCGGAACGACGGCGATCCGGTGCCGGAGCGATTGCTGACGACGCCGGATGGGAAGCCTGGACTGAAGGCGGATTACGGAATGACGGCGGGGATGGATCTGGGATCGGGAACGAAGCCGACGCCGATCACGAGCCGCGTGGAAGCGAATGCGGATTTGACGGAAAGTAGTTTGCCGGCGGAGGCTCGCGGGAAAACCGGATTATCGGTGCAGTGGTCTGGATTTTTGACGGTGCCGGAGAGCGGCGATTATCTGCTGGGAATGAAGGCGAATGGATTCGGAAGCGTGAAGGTGGATGGAAAGGAAATCGCGCAGGTGTTCAGCATGGGAGGCGGCGCGCAGGCCAAGATGGGACGCGTGCATCTGGAGCGCGGACAAAAGGCGGCGGTGACGGTGACCTATGGGAAATTCGGTCCCGGAGAAGTGGGGGCGCAGTTGTTATGGGGGCGCTACAGTGCGTTGCCTTCTCCGGAAGCGGTAGCGGCGGCGAAGGACGCGGACGTGGTGGTAGCGGTTGTGGGAATCACGAGCGAGCTGGAAGGCGAGGAGATGCCGGTGTCTGAAGAAGGATTTCAGGGCGGCGACCGGACGAGCCTCGATTTGCCGAAACCCGAAGAGGCGCTGCTGGAGGCGGTGGCGGCGACGGGCAAGCCGCTGGTAGTAGTGCTGATGAACGGCAGTGCGTTGGGGGTGAACTGGGCCAGGGCGCACGCAAATGCCATTGTTGAGGCGTGGTATTCCGGCGAGGAGGGCGGCGGAGCGATCGCGGAGACCCTGAGCGGGAAGAATAATCCTGGAGGGCGGCTACCGGTGACCTTCTATAAGGATGTGAGCCAGTTGCCGCACTTTGAGAACTACTCGATGGAGGGGCGGACTTATCGGTATTTCAAAGGAGAGCCGCTGTTTCCATTTGGGTATGGGTTGAGTTACTCGAAATTCAGTTACAGCGGGCTGAGTTTGCCTGCGGGTGAGGTAAATGCGGGCGATCCGGTCCATGCTGAGGTAACGGTGACCAATGCCGGCAGCCAGGCGGGCGATGAGGTGGTGGAGTTGTACGTAAAGTTTCCTGATGTGAAGGGCGCGCCGTTGCTGGCGTTGCGGGGATTCAAGCGCGTGCATCTGGAGGCGGGCGCAAGTGAGAAGGTGGACTTCGACTTGAAGAATCGGGATCTGAGCATGGTGACCGAGGCCGGCGATCCAATCATTGCGGAAGGCCCCTACACGATCACAATTGGCGGAGGACAGCCGGATACGGGCGCGGCTGGGGTTTCGGGGAACTTAACGATCAAGGGGCAGCTGATGTTGCCGGAGTAATGGAGCCGATGCGGAGACTGGTGCTGACTTGGGTTGTTCTGATGGCGACGGTGTGCGCGTGGGGGCAGGCGCAGGTCGAAGTGCAGGTGGACTTAGGGCATCACTTAGGTGCGTTTGTGCCGACTTATCGGTGGTTTGGGTACGATGAGTCGAATTACACGACGACAAAGAACGGGCAGGCGCTGCTGCGGGAACTGCACGACCTGACACCGGAGCCGGTGTATGTGCGGGCGCATTTTTTGCTGGCGACGGGGAACGGAAAGCCGGAACTGAAGTGGAGCTCGAGTAACGTGTATACCGAGGACGCTGCGGGGAAGCCGGTGTATGACTGGAAGATTCTTGACGGCATCTTCGATGCGTGGGTCGGGGCGCACGTGCGGCCCTACGTAGAGCTGGGATTTATGCCGCAGGCGCTGTCGAGCCATCCTGATCCGTATCACATAGCATGGCCGACCAAGCCGGGCGAGGTAGAGGGTTGGTCGTATCCACCCAAAGACTACGGTAAGTGGCGCGAGTTAGTGCATCAGTTAGCCGCGCATATGGTAGCGCGCTATGGAGCTGGAGAGGTAGCAACCTGGTATTGGGAAGTCTGGAACGAGCCGGACATTTTCTACTGGCACGGAACGGCGGAGGAGTATTACCGGCTTTACGACAACGCGGTGGCTGGTGTCAGGGCGGCAATTCCGGGGGCGCGGGTGGGCGGTCCGGCGACGACGGGGCCTGTGCCGGGAAGTAAGAGCGGAACGTTTCTTGAGGGATTCCTGCGTCACTGCGCTGTAGACAAGAGCAGCGCGACGGGCGGAGCGGTGCCGCTGGATTTTATTTCGTTTCACGTGAAGGGCAGCCCGCATGTAACGGATGGGCATGCGCAGATGGGGCTGGGGCGTGAGCTTCAGAATGCGCAGACGGGATTTGGGATTGTGCGGGCGTCGGCGAAGTTTCGGAATCTGCCGATTGTTTTGAGCGAGGCCGATCCGGAAGGTTGTGGAGCTTGTTCGCCGCCGCAGCATCCGGAGGACGCGTATCGGAACGGGACGGTGTATCCGGCGTACACGGCGGCGGAGATGAAGGGATTGACGGAGCTGGCGGCACAGCAACATGCGAACCTTATTGGATTTCTGACATGGGCGTTTGAGTTTGAGGATCAACCGTTATTTGCAGGTCGGCGGTCGTTGGCGTCACATGGGATCGACAAGCCGGAGCTTAATTTCTTTCGGATGGCAGGGATGCTGGGCGGAGAACGGGTGACAGCAACGAGCACAGGCGCGATTGCCGCGGAGGATGTGGTGAAGGCCGGCGTGCGGGGGCGGCCGGAGATCGATGCGATGGCGACAGCGTCGGGGGATGGGGCTTCGGTTTTGGTTTGGAATTATCACGACGCTCTGGAGGCGGGGGAAGATGCTGCGGTGCGGGTGACGTTGCGGGGAATGCCTGCGGCCGCGGGGCGCGCGTTGGTGGAGGAGTATCGGATCGATGGTGCGCACAGCAACGCGTTTGAGGCGTGGAAGCGGATGGGATCGCCGGCGGAGCCGAGCGAGGAACAGATGGCCGTGCTGAAGGCAGTGGGGCAATTGCAAACAACAGGCTCGCCGCGATGGGTGGTGGTTGAGCGGGGGCAGGCTTTCGTGGAGATGACCTTGCCGCGGGAGAGCGTGAGTTTGCTGCGGGTGAGTTGGCAGGGGAACAGCAGGTAGCGAGCGGCTTGTCGTCAGTCGTGATCGGCATGGCAGCCATGGGTATTGGGAAAAATCACAAAGGGGGCGGGCTTTGTGGTATACGTTTTCTCGGCGTAGCCGCCATTCGCCGGAGAGGTTCATTCCATGAGAACGAAACGATTTGTAGTGCCAGCCATTCTGACTTTTGGTCTTCTTGCTGTTACTGGTCTGAGGGCGCAGTCCGCGAGCCCGACGGTGTTGACGATTCATGCCGATCAAACCGCATCGAAGGTAAGCCCAACGCTGTACGGACTGATGACGGAGGAGATCAACCATTCGTATGACGGCGGGTTGTATGCGGAGCTGATTCGCAATCCTACCTTTCGGGCCGATTGGTCGGGGGTGAATGACTGGATTCTGGTGGAGCGGGGCGACGCGAGCGCGAAGATCAGCGTGGATAAGGCGACAGGGCCGAGCGAGGCGCTGCCGTACAGCATGCATGTGGAGGTGAGCGAGGCGAGTGCGGCGAGCCCGGCAGGGATGCTGAATGGCGGGTACTGGGGCATTCCGGCGCGTGCGAACACGATGTATCACGGCTCGTTTTACGCGAAGGAAGATTCGAGCGAGGCAGGGCCGGTGACGGTGAGCCTGGTGTCGAACCAGACCGGCAAGACGCTGGCAAGCGCGACGGTCGCGGGAATCGGGACGGATTGGTCGCAACATAAATTTGAGCTGAAGACGGGGGCGATTGCGCCTTCGCTGGACAACCACCTGGTAATGACGGTGGGTCATGCAGGAAGCCTATGGGTGCAGCTGGTGTCGCTGTTTCCGCCGACGTACCACAATCGGCCAAATGGTTTTCGCACGGATTTGATGGAGAAGCTGGCGGCGATGCATCCGCAGTTTCTACGTTTCCCGGGAGGAAATTATCTGGAGGGAGATCATCTGGCGGACTGGTACGACTGGAAGAAGATGATTGGGCCGCGTGTGGATCGGCCGGGGCATCCGAGCCCATGGAATTACTGGTCGACGGATGGGATGGGGCTGCTGGAGTTTTTTGAGTGGTGCGAAGACCTGCACATGCATTCGGTGCTGGCGGTGTACGCGGGTTATTCGCTGCAGCATGAATACATCAAGCCGGGGAAGGATCTTGAGCCGTATGTGCAGTCGGCGCTGGACGAAATTGAATATGCGACGGGCGGCACGGATACGAAGTGGGGCGCGGAGCGGGCAAAGGACGGGCATCCGGAGCCGTTTCACATCGACTATGTGGAGATTGGGAACGAGGATTGGTTCGATACGACCGGCAGTTATGAAAAGCGGTACGAGCAGTTTTACAAGGCGATTAAAGCAAAGTATCCGGACTTACAGCTGATTGCCACAGCGCCGATTAAGAACATGAAGCCGGATGTGCTGGATGAGCACTATTATCTGCGCGCGACGGATTTCTTCCACGATGCGACGCACTACGACAAGACAGATCGCAACGGGCCGAAGATTTTTGTGGGCGAGTGGGCAACGCGCGAGGGCACGCCGACGCCGAACATGGGCGCTGCGCTGGGCGACGCGGCGTGGATGACGGGGATGGAGCGGAACAGCGACATTATCGTGATGGCGTCGTACGCACCGCTGCTGGTGAATGTAAGTCCAAACGCGATGCAGTGGGACACGGACCTGATTGGCTATGACGGGCAGCGTAGTTACGGATCGCCAAGTTACTACGCGCAGGTAATGTTCGGGAGTTATCTGGGAGATACGACACCGGTTTCTTCGATCGAAGGGGCAGGGTCGAGATTCTTCTATTCGGTGACGAAGGATACGGCGAAGAAGAAGATTTATCTGAAGCTGGTGAACGGATCGTCCGATGCCGCCGCCGTTGAGATTAAGCTGCCGGGCGCGAAGGTTGCGCCGGAAGGCAAGCTGATCAGCCTGACGGGGAGCAATCCTGAGGCGACGAACTCGATGGAAAAGCCGACGGCGGT
This sequence comes from Acidobacteriaceae bacterium, assembly GCA_036490815.1. GTDB lineage: Bacteria > Acidobacteriota > Terriglobia > Terriglobales > Acidobacteriaceae > Palsa-343. Next base: position 166,653 of record DASXDF010000018.1, on the reverse strand, counting down.
TGTGCCGGTCGAGAGCGCGCTGCACGGAGTGGCCGAGACGTTCCACCATAAAGTGCCGCCGTACACGATTGAAGTGCTGGTGCTGGACAGCAGGGAATAGGGGTAAAGGCAGGGAACAGGGAGTAGCCAATAGGAAGTTGGAAGCAGGGAGCAGGGAGCAGGGAGGCAGAAGCAGAAGCGGGGCCGGGCCTTGTTTACCAATGGCATCGGGATGACGTCATAAAGAGAGAGGGTTGGTTGTGATGCGGATGACTCGGCGGAGATTTTTGGGAACGTCGGCGGTAGCAGCGGGCGCGGCAGTGATGGGGCGCAGGGCGAGGGGAGCGGCGCGGCGCTGCCCGAACTTGCTGGAACGACGAAGCTGGAGCAGTTCAATTACGGCGACGTGCATCTGCTGGATGGGCCGATGCTGGAGCAGTTCCGGGCCAACCACGCATACTTTTTGGCGCTCGATAACGATTCGCTGCTGCAGCCGTTTCGGCAGAAGGCGGGACTGCCGGCGCTAGGCGAGCCGATGGGCGGGTGGTATAGCTGGTCAAAGGATTTCGATCCGCCGCAGAACATGACGGGGTATATCCCAGGACACACGTTCGGACAATATATGTCGGGGTTGGCACGAGCGTATGCGGTGACGGGCGACGATCGGACGCGGGAGAAGATTGCGCAGATGGTGCGCGGCTACGGTGAGGCGGTGTCGACCAAGTTTTACGAGGGTTACCCGCTGCCGGCGTACACGTCGGACAAGACGGCGTGCGGGCTGATCGATGCGCATCGATATGCACACGATCCGCAGGCGCTGGCGGTGCTGGGGCACTCGACCGATGCGGTGCTGCCGTGGTTGCCGGAGAAGGCGCTGAACCGGACGGAAATGGCGGCGCGGCCGCATCCGAATATTTCGTATACGTGGGACGAGAGCTACACGCTCCCGGAGAATTTCTTTCTTGCCTACCAGGTGAGTGGGGATCCGCGGTATCTGACGCTGGCGAAGCGCTTTCTTGAAGACGATACATACTTCAATCCGCTGGCTGCGGGGGAGAACGTGTTGCCGGGGCAGCACGCGTACAGTCACGTGAACGCGCTGAGCTCGGCGTCGCAGGCCTATCTGGTGCTGGGGAGCGAGAAGCATCTGCGGGCGGCGAAAAACGGGTTTGGGTTTGTGGTGGACACGCAGTCGTTTGCGACCGGTGGGTGGGGGCCGGACGAGGGATTCCGCAAGCCGGGCAGCGGAGATTTGGGCAAGAGCCTGACCGAGTCGCACGCGAGCTTTGAAACGCCGTGCGGCGCGTATGGACACTTCAAGATTGTGCGGTATCTGATGAGCATTACAGGGGACAGCCGTTACGGCGACAGCATGGAGCGGGTGCTCTATAACACGATTCTGGGCGCGAGCCCGATGCTGCCGGGCGGAAAAACTTTCTACTATTCGGACTACAACAACGACGGGAAGAAGGTTTACTACGATCAGGCGTGGCCGTGCTGCTCGGGAACGTTTCCGCAGGTGACGGCAGACTATGGGATCAGCTCGTATTTTCATGCCGCGGACGGGCTGTACGTAAACTTGTTTGTGCCGTCGCGGGTGGAATGGCGCGTCGGCTCGACGCGAGTGGGCCTGGAGCAGACGACGAACTATCCTTATGCGCCGGATGTGACAATGCGGGTGCATGCGGATCGGCCGGAGACGTTTGAGGTGAACCTGCGGGTTCCGGCGTGGGCGGGAGCGGGTACGCGGGTTGCTGTGAATGGGAAGGCGGTTACGGCGGAGCTGCGGCCGGGGACATTTGCGGCGATTCGGCGGGAATGGAAGGACGGGGATCGGATCGAATATCACATTGACCGGCCGCTGCGTCTGGAAGCGGTGGACGCGGAGCATCCGCGGACGCAGGCCCTGATGGCCGGGCCGGTGGCTCTGTTCGCAACGGGGTCACTGGATGGGAAGTTTTCGCGGGCGCAGATGATGGGGGCGCGGCAGCGGGCGGCTGGGGCTTCGGAGTGGCTGGTGGAATCTGCAACAGGGACAGTTACATTCAAGTCGTTCCCGGGTGTCGGTGAGGAGAAGTATCGGCTATATCAGGATGTGGGCTGACCTCTATCGACTGAAAATGCCACAGCCGCAGTTACGTTTATGACGACTGGCTGACCTGGGCCGCGATTTTGCGGAGCTCGGGGAGGATGTCGCCAAGCGGTACTGGTTCGGCGTTGCGGGTGCCGAGCGCGAAATAGGCCTTGCGATAGAGCGGGTAGAGTTTTTCGCAGACGGCTGCGGCTTGCGGGTCCGGCTTGAACTCAGTGAATTTGGGACAGAGTTTGGCCTGTGCGGCTTCGATGGTGGGGAATGCTCCGGCGGCGACCATGGCGAAGATGCCGGAGCCGAGGCTGGTTGGAATTTCTGACGGGACGAGCACCGGCTTGTTGAGGACGTTGGCGTAGACCTGGTTGAGCACCGGATTGTTTTGCGGGATGCCGCCGGCGTTAATGACGCGGTCGACGCGGGTGCCGTGTTCGGCCATGCGCTCCAGGATGATGCGGGTGTGGAAGGCGGTGCCTTCGATGGCGGCGAAGAGCTCGTCCTGAGCGGTGTGAAGAAGATTCCAGCCGAGGGTGACGCCGCCAAGCTCCGAGTTGACGAGCACGGTACGATCGCCGTTGTCCCAGGAGAGGCGGAGAAGGCCGGTTTGCCCGGCGCGATATTTGTCCAGGCCTTTGGAGAGCTCGGCGACTTTCGTCCCAGCGCGGGTGGCGATGGCTTCGAAGATGTCGCCGGTGGCGGAAAGGCCGGCTTCGATGCCGGTGAATTGCGGATGGACGCTGCCGGGCACGACGCCACAGACGCCGGGGATGAGTTCAGTTTTTTTCGCCATGGCGATGATGCAGGTGGAGGTGCCGACGACGTTGACGACGTCACCTTCGCGGCAATTGGCGCCAAGGGCGTCCCAGTGTGCGTCGAAGGCGCCGACGGGGATGGGGATGCCGGCGCGGAGGCCGAGCTTTTCGGCCCACTCGGGGGTGAGGTGTCCGGCGAGATGGTCGGAAGTTTGGTAATCGCCGGCAAGTTTTTCCCGGATTCCGTCGAGCAGTGGATCGACTTTGGATAGGAAGGACTGCGGTGGGAGGCCATTCCATTTGGGGTTCCACATCCATTTGTGGCCCATGGCGCAGACGCTGCGCTTTGCCTGTTTGGGATCGGTGATGCCGCTGAGCGTGGCAGCGACCATGTCGCAGTGTTCGAAGGCGGAGGCGAACTGGCTGCGCTTGTCGGGATTGTGACGGAGCCAGTGAAGGAGCTTGGCGAATCCCCACTCATGGGAGTAGACGCCGCCGCACCACTCGATGGCTTCGAGGTTTTCTTTGTGGGCGAGGGCGGTGATTTCCTGGGCTTCGGATTTCGCGCGGTGATCGCACCAGAGGTAGTACTCGTTGAGGGGCTGCATGTGGGCGTCGACGGGGACGACGCTGGAGCCGGTGGTATCGAGTGCGATGGCCGCGACCTGATCGCCGGTAATGCCGGCGGAGTGGACCGCGGCGCGGGTAGCTTCAGCGAGGGCGCGCATGTGATCGGCGTGCGATTGGGTTGCAAAGTCGGGATCTTCGCGTTTGCGGTGGAGCGGATACTGGGCGACCGCGGTGCCGAGGCGGCCGCGCTCACTATCGATAATGGAAACGCGCACGCTGAGAGTTCCGAAGTCGACGCCTGCCACGATGGTCATTATTTTGTCCTGTTCGATGCTGGAAATGTTATCGCGCGTACCAGTACATTTCCCATCCGAGACAGCGGATGGCTGCTTCGTAACGGGGCTCGCGACCTGGTGAAACCTGGCGGCGACGTGATCTTCGCCAAAGGTTTGTTCGAGCTGGATCACGATGCTCTCTGCCGATGAGCAAGCCTCACAAAAGCTACAGTAAACCTTTACCCAAAATGTAGAGGCGAGTTTTGATTGCTGTCAAGCTTTTCTGTGGAAAGGAGTATGCTGTAAACGCATTCTGCCCTGCTACAAAACTTTATGGCTGGTCCGGTCCGCAAAACCAGACGGCGCTCAACGCCGAAATCCGAGCGGATGGATATCCACGCGGTCGCTAAACTGGCCCACGTGTCGATAGCGACGGTATCGCGCACGATCAATCACATTCCGACGGTTAATCCAAAGATGGCGAAGCGGGTATGGGAAGCGATCCGCGAGCTGAATTATTTTCCGAACACGCAGGCGCGCGCGCTGGTGTCGGGACGGAGCCGTTTGCTGGGGTTGATTGTTTCGGAAATTACGAACCCGTTTTTTCCGGAGCTGATCCAGGGTTTTGAAGACGTGGCGGTTGAAAACGGATACGAGATTCTGATTGGCTCGACGAACTATGAGCCGGAGCGGATGCAGCGGTGCATCCGGCGCATGGTGGAGCGGAACGCCGAGGGTGTGGCGGTGATGACCTTCGGAATCGAGCAGCCGCTGCTGGACCAGCTGGCCGATCGGAAGGTGCCTCTGGTATTTGTGGACGTGGCACCGAACAAGCCGGGGATGAGCGTGCTGAAGGTGGATTATCACCACGGGATTCGACAGGGTGTGCAGCATCTGGCGGCATTGGGGCACAGGAGCATAGCGTTCGTGGCAGGACCTGAGCGGCTGCACTCGGCGCAGTCGCGACTGGCGGCCTTTACGAAGGCTTTGGAGGAGTGCGGGATACCGGTGGAGGAGAAGCTGATCGTCGCGGGCGATCACACGGTGGAGGGCGGCATGGCAGCGGCAGAGAAGTTGATGTCGCAGAAAGAAATGCCGACGGCGATTATGTGCTCGAACGACATGCTGGCGATTGGGGTGCTGCACCAGCTGTCGCGCTCGGGGTTGCGGGTGCCGGACGATGTGTCGGTGATTGGGTTTGACGATATTCACATGGCGGCGATCATGATTCCTCCGCTGACGTCGATACAGATGTCGCGGGCGGATCTGGCGCTGGGCGCGGTGAGTGCACTGCGCGGGCATCTGGAAGGCTTGCCGAAGCGGGAGCACAAGATTGACACTCGCCTGGTGGTGCGGGAGTCGACGGGATTTCCGCGTGGGACGATGGCCCATTTGCGGGGGCGGAAGGCTTCGGCGGGATCCGCGGAGTAGGGCAAGCTATTTCAGGTCCACATCGATTCCTTTACCTGTGTCATCGATGGTGAATGCGATCGACTGCGCAGAGCGATCGAGCCGGATCGGCTGCACGTTTCCTTCGAGCACTGCAGAGCTGGCGTTCCATCCATAGACTTCGGCGCGGATTTGTTTCCACCATGCGGGATAAGTGCCCTGGTGCTGACCGATGTGGATGTGAAGAGTGCCGTCGGATTCAGAACAGGTGAAGCTCATGCGCAGGAACGCGCCCTGGCGGTACGCCATCGTTTTGCCATCGTCGAGATAGAGGCTGCCACCGCAGGCGGCGTTTTCTCCGGGATCGCCGGCATAGATGCGGAGGGTGAGGGAACCTTGCGGCGTTTGGTTGGTGCCTTGAACGAGGGGCTCGATGGGGAGGATGGATCCTCCGCGTACGAAGACGGGGAGGGTGGCGAGGCCGGGGTGCGCGGAGACGGTGAACGGTTGCGCGGAGGTAGATGGCTGGGGAACTTTGGCGCCGGTCCAGAAGTCGTACCAATCCTGAGTGGGGAGAGTGACGGGGTAGTCCTGGATTTCGTCGGGATAGGGCGGTGGAGCGATGAGGAGATCGGGGCCGAGAAGGAATTCGGCAGCGGCGGGAATATCGACGTCGAGCGGATGATGGTCGGGTGCGGCGTCGGGGAATTCGAGGAAGAGGGGTCGGACTAGGGGGAGGCCGGTGCGCGAAGCTTCTTCGGCGAGGGTGTAGAGGTAGGGCATGAGGCGATAGCGGGTTTCGACGAAGTGGCGGCGGATGGCTTCCTGCTCGGGGCCGCCGACCCAGGGTTCCTGGGCGCCGGAATCTTTTTCGGTGTGGTCGCGGTCGATGGGTTGGAAGGCGGCTATCTCAAACCATTTGGTGAGCAAGTCGGGTGCAGGAGTGCCGGCGTACCCGCCGACGTCGGCGCCGGAAAAGGCGAATCCGCTGAGGCCGAGGCTCTCGAGCATGGGCGTGGTGAGGCGGAGATGATTCCAGCTGCTGCTGTTGTCACCGGTCCAGGTGGCGGCGTAGCGCCGGCCGCCGGCATAGCTGGCGCGGGTGAGGACGAAGGGGCGCTGGTCGGGATTGAGGGTGAGGAGACCTTCGAAGGTGCCGCGGGAATTCTCCATGCCGTAGACGTTGTGAATTTCGGCATGGGTGGCAGTGCGCGACTGGAAGCCGGGCTCGTCGATGCGATGGATGACGTCGACGGGCATGGTGAGGGTGGGGCTGTCGAAGACGGAGGGCTCGTTCATGTCGTTCCAGAAGCCGGCGATGCCCATGGAATAGAAGTCGCGATAGAGATTGCCCCACCAGGCGCGGGTTTGCTGACGGGTGAAGTCGGGGAAGACGCTGGGGCCGGGCCAGACTTTGCCGGTGTAGACAGAACCGTCGGGATTTTTGACGAAGTGGTCGCCGGCGATGCCGGTGTCGTAGGGGGCGTAATGATGGTCAGGGTAGTTAGCGATGTGTAAGTCAGTAATGGCAACGACATGGAAGTTATCGGCGTTGAGTTGCCGGATCATGCCGGAGAAATCGGGAAATAGCGTGGTGTTGACGGTGAACGGGCGATAGTCCTGCTGGTAGTCGATGTCGAGGTAGATGGCGTCGGTGGGGATGTGGTCGGCGCGGAGGTGTGAGGCGACTTCGAGGACGCGGGACTGCGGGTAATAGCTATAGCGCGATTGCTGGTAGCCGAGGGTCCAGAGCGGAGGGAGTGGCGGAGTTCCGGTGAGCCAGGCATAGGTTTCAACGACTTGTTTGGGCGAGGGGCCGTAGAAGAAGTACGAGTCGAGGGGTCCGGCTTCCGCACCCCAGGAGTAGGTATCGCGAACTAACTTGCCGAAGTCGAAGCTGCTGCGCCAGGTGTTATCGAGGAGAATGCCAGAGGCAATGCCGGCCTTGTACGTCATAAAAAAGGGAATCGACTTATAGATGGGGTCGGTGGATTCCTGATAGCGATAGGCGTCAGTGTTCCAGAGGGTAAAGACTTCGTTGCGGCGATCGAGGGGGCCAGTTTTGTCGCCGAGGCCGAAGTAGTGCTCGGTGAGGGGCATTTTTTTGGTGACGCGGAAGGCGGCGCCGGTGAAGGTGACGGGTTGGGCATCCTGCTGGAGGATGTTGCCGCTGGTGTCGCGGATGGTGAGCTGGAGCGTGGCGCGATCGATTTCGACGCGAAGAGATTTGGTCATGAAGCCGATGACGGCGTCCGAGTTGAGAGGCGTGACGGCGACCTGCGATTGACGGGCGGAGGAGAGGACGGCCCAGGAGGCATCTTCAGGAAGAGTGCTGGTGGAACTGATGCGAATGCGGAGAACATCGTCGCGGAGGGCGGTGATTTGTTCGTGCGCCGGGCCGGATGTGATGTCGATGCCGTTGGGGAGGGCGGTGGAAGCGGTGAGGTGATCGAGGAGAAGAGGCGGCGGGGCCTGCTGGGCGCTCGCGGAGAGGGATGAAAGGACGACGAGCAACGAAACCGGGATGAAGATGAAGTGACGCATGACCTGTCCTGAATGCTGGTGGAGCTGCGAGTCGACGGTGGATGGGATGCGAACGCGGGCAGGAATCCGTCTACATTTTGCGTTGAATTGCGGGATGGAGAGCGACGCCACACTTCTCCTGAAGAATTCGCGGGTGGGGCGAATGCGGGTCCTTTGTATCAGAGTCAGACGGGAAAAATGAAGGTGGGGCGCGGTCGGTGCTCCCCACCTTCGTATCAGAAGGAGAATTTCGCCGAAAGCTCCATGAGACGACGGCCGAGCTTTTGTGGAGCCGAGCCGAAGTTCTCGGTGGGATTGTAGGTGGCGGTCGAGGGCGACCCGCCGGCTGAAGTATCGCTGAGCTGCAGCGTGGTCTGCGAGGCATACCCGGTGCCGAAGCTGTTCAGCGGATGGTTGAGGAAGTTGAATCCCGCGATGCGAAGGCGGAGGCTGCGTTCGCCGCCCAGAGTAAAGCCCTTCTCGAGGGAAAGGTCGGTGTTAACGAAGGCCGGACCGTGCGCGTAGGGCTCGATGTACTGGCCGTTTGTGCCGGTATTGGGCAGTCCGAAGCAGGTTGGATTGAGGTACTGATGCGAGGCGAGGCCGGAGCGCGGGTTGCACTTGAGCACCGGCTGCAGATTAACGTCAGGCGTGCCGAGGATGGTGGTATTGGAGACGCCATAGGCATTGGCGCCCTGTCCGATGTTGCCCTGCAGATAGTAGCCGGGAGAAGCGCTGATGCCCGTCTGCATGTTGGCGCCGCTCTGGACGTTGGTGATACCGGAGACGAGCCAGCGGTTGACGAAGCCACCGAGGACGCGATCGGTGGAGAACTTACCGGTCTGCCAGGAGTAGCTGAGGTTGAGGACCTGGCTGCGGTCGAAGTTCATGGGGCCGTAGTTGTTGCCAAGATGGAAGGGGTCGATGCCGGCGGTCCAGTTGAAGTCGGCGGAAGAGCCGAGGATGCCGAGGGCTTTGGACCAGGAGTAGTTGAGATTGAAGTTGAGCGGGCCGGCCTGCTTGATGGCTTCAATCTGGAGGCCGTTGTAGTTAGCGTAGGTATTGTGGCGCGGCACGAGGATCTGGTTGTAGTTATTGAAGGGCCGCGCTTCCTGGATAGCTTTATCGCCCGGGTAGTTGTAGATGCCATCGAGTGAGCCGGCCTGGGCGGGTGTGCATCCAGTGGAGCTGCAGGCGCCGGGAGCCTTGGCGTTGATGGCGGTAGCGGCGGCGGCGGTAAAGAGGTAGCCGACGGGAATGGCATTGATGTTATCGAGGACGACGGTCTGGGTGGTGCCGTTATCCATGAGCGAATTGCTGTTGTTGCCGACGTAGGAGCCCTGGAGGATCCAGTGATAGGGCATTTGCTCAGCAATGCTGAGGCTGTAGTTGTTGGTGGTGGGCTCTTTGTTGTCGGTAGGATCGAGGCCGTAGATGGTCGAGGGCGAGATATAGGTCTCGGTGCTGCCGGGGCCGGTGTTGCCGTAGGTGTTGGGGTTGAGGTGCAGCGAGTTAACGCCCTCGAGTGTGTTGTCGCCAAAGCCCTGGAGATCGGTGAAGCGGACATTTTCCGCTTCAGCAAACTCGCTGGTCACGTCGACGACGGAGTCGTGGAAGCGATACATGCCGAAGCCGCCACGGACGACAGTCTTGCCATTTTTGAAGACGTCGAGAGCGAAGCCGACGCGCGGTTCCCAGTAATACGGTGGGCTGCTGACGCCGGAGTTCGGAATGGACGCGGTGTTCTTATGCCAGGTTAAGCCGGGCAGCGGATTGGTGGAGGCGTTGTAGGTGGAGGTGTAGAGGCCGGGATTCCAAATGGCGGCGCCGATGCCATGGGCATCCTGCCAGGCACCGAGCTTGGTTACGCGCAGGCCGTAGGTCACGACCAGGTTCGACCGCAAACGCCACGTGTCCTGCCCGTAGAAATCGGTTTTCCAGAAGTAGAGGTTGGTATAGGGATTGAAATTCTGCTGGTGCCAGTCCTGAATCTGGCCTTCGAAGAAGTTGGCGAGGGCATTGCCGCTGTTAAAGTGCGGGTTGCCGTAGGCAGGCGACCCATCGGGATAGGTGCCGTTGTAGTCGGCAAAGTAGCTACCGGCTCCGCCGTAGTAGTAGTCCTGAATAATGCCGTTGGTGGAGGGGTTAGTAGCGGTCTGGTTGTTGGTGGTGCGCTGGCTGAAGACGCCCGCTTTGATGGTATGTCGGCCCCAGACTTTGGTGATGTTATCGCCGAAGTTGGGTTGGAGTTTCTTCAATTCCAGCGGATTGTTGGAGTAATCGGGCCAGAGGCCGAGCGGAAGGCCGCCGTAGGTGGTGTAAGTGCCGAGCTGCGGAAACTGCGTGTCTTTATTGTCGAATGCGCCGTTGTAGGGGTAGTTGATGGCGTTCTTCTGCAGTGAAGCAAGCTGGCGCGCGTCAAAGGATTCGAGGAAGGAGGTGAGGGTGGCGTAAAGCTCGTTGGTGAGCGTGGGAGTAAAGACGGTGACGTAATTGGCAGAGGCGGTGTGGACCCAGATGTCGTTGGTGACGCCGTAGCCGGGCGTGTTGACTTCGCCCATAACGCTGGTGGGCTCGTAGTAAGGAACGAGAGGCTGGCCTTGTTTGCCTTTCTCAAAGCCGTAGCGGGCGAAAAAGAGATTGCGCGGGCTGATGGTGTAGTCGACGCGGCCGGCGAACTGGCTGACGTTGTTATTGACGAGGTCGAGCTGGTCGTAGTTATAGCCATCGGTACCGGTGGCGCGGGTGGGCAAGGGCAGCGTGCCATTGACCAGGGCCATGGCCCCGGGATTGAGGAAGGAGGCTATGTTGCCGTTGTTGAGGGCGGAGCCATCGTCGCCAACGGTGGGCGCGGTATTGAAGGTGCCGTAGTTGCCGCTGGCGACGTTGGGGCCGAGGTAGTTCGAGAGGGAAGCTGCGCTGAAGTCGCCGGCGCGCATGGCTTTGGTGGGGACGAGCGCATGAATGATAGCGCTGCCCGCGCTGCCATAGGAGAAGACGTTGCGCTGCGCGTCATACTCGGCGCCGGCGAAGAAGGTGAGGTTTTTGACGTGAGGAACAGGGCCGCTGAAGGTAGCGCCGGGATAGACGAAGCGGTCGTTGGGGCGGTCGATGTTGTTGTAGTTTGCGAGCCAGTCGTTGGAATTGAGTTGATAAGTGCGGGCGTAGGTAAAGAGGGAGCCGTGGTAGGCAGCTGTTCCGGCTTTGGTGACGCCGGTGACGACGACGGGACCATTGGACTGATCGGCGCCGAAGTTGGAGGTCTGGACCTGGACTTCGCTGACGAAGGCGACGTCGATGTTCTGGAGGTTAGCGCCGAAGTTGCCGGCGTCAGTAAGGTTGGCGCCGTCGAGCTTGATGGTGATACCGGCGACGGGAGCTCCGTTGGAAGCGTAAGGCGTAGGCTGGCCGACCTGGACCTGGGAGAAGTCGGGCGCGGTGTTGGTTGAACCGAGGCTGCGGATGGCAAAGCCCGGCAGGGTGCGCTGGAGCTCATTGGCATCGCGGCCGGCAACGGAGAGGCGGTCGAGGTCGGCAGAAGAAATGGTGGAGCTGACCTGTCCGTTATCGAGAGGAATGGCGGTAGCGGCACCGGCGACGGTTACGGTTTCTGAGGTAGCGCCGACGGTGAGGTGGATGTCGTCCAGCGTTTTTGCGTCGCCCGCGTTGAGGTGGATGGCGGGCTGGGAGAATTTCTGGAAGCCATGCGCGACGACGATGAGGTTGTAGTCGCCGGCGGCGACGGCGGCAAAAGTGAATCCGCCCACGGAGTCGCTGGCAGCGGCACGGGTGGCGCCGGTTTCGACGTTGGTGATGGTGACGACAGCGCCGGGAACGACGGCACCGGAGGGATCGCCGACTACGCCGCTGAGGCTGGCAGATCCGACCTGGGCGTGCAGGATGGCGGTGAATCCCAGGGCGACGACGAGGGCCAGAAGAGTTGTGCAGGTGCGGAACAGGAAAGGACTCCGGCGCGAAATTTCATTCTTTCTATCAGGTACGTTCAAGGCAGCCTCCAAACCTCGCGTCTCAGGGCGGCACCATCGATCAGCTGCTGTCCCCGGGGAGACGGAGTTTTCAGAACCATCGGGCTTATAGATCGTGCGGTTTACGGTTGATAAGGTCTTTGCGGCAAAACCGGAGGTACTTAACAGGTAAATAATGGAGCAATCGTTTTTAGTTTTAATGAGATACGCGGCATTACGTTGGTGAAGGCAGGGGTGGATGGCACAGCGTATAATCCAGCCGTTCGGGGAAGAATTGTGAACGGCGGCAGGGATGGCGGCGAGCGCTCCAACACGGCCCAGCGAGGAAGAGCGGTCAGCGATCCTGGCGCAGCTGGAGCGGCTGCTCGAAAATCCGTACTTTAGCCACAGCCGGCGGTTTCCTTCATTTTTGCGGTTTGTGGTGGAACGGACGTTATCCGGACAGACCGATGTGCTGAAGGAACGGACGCTGGGGATCGAGATTTTTGGGCGAGACCCGGACTACGACACGGCGTCGGATCCGATTGTGCGGGTGACGGCGGGGGAGATCCGGAAGCGGATCGCGCAATACTACCAGGAGCCGGGGCACGAGAACGAGCTGCGGATTTCGCTGCCGCTGGGGTCGTATGTTCCGCAGTTCCACGACGCGCAGGCGTTGGCAGAGGGGGCGGCGGCGTCGCTGGCGGAGGATCCAACGGCTGAAGTCCAGGCGGACGCGAAGGCTGCGCGGTGGCGGTGGTGGGCGGCGAGTGTGGTGGTGGCGGCGCTGTTGGGCGGGACAGCGGTTTATTTGTGGAAGGATGCGGCCCATCCGGTGGCGGCTCGTTCGTTCTGGGCTCCGGTGCTGAACGGAAGCGATCCGGTGCTGTTCTGCATAGCGGATCAGAGCCAGTACTCGGCGATTGTGCTGCGGGATGCGGCGGATCCGTCGCGGCAGATCACGCTGAACGACAATTTGACGGCGGTGATCATCGACGATCTAAGTCCGGTGGTGAAGATCGCGGGGCTGCTGCAGTCGAGCGGGCACCGGTACAGCCTGAAGGGCGAGAGCGCGACGAATCTGATGGATCTGCGCGCGGGGCCAACGGTGTTCGTCGGGGCGTTCGACAATGCGTGGACGCTGCGGCTGACGCAGACGCTGCGGTATCACTTTGTTAACAAGCCGGACATGACGGAGCTGGGGATTGTGGACAGCACGGCTCCGGACCAGAAGCGGTGGATTGTGAATCGGGCGCAACAGATGGCGACGAACAACTATCGCGATTATGCGCTGGTGGCGCGGTTCACGGATGTGACGACAGGGAAGCTGGCGATCGTGGTGGCAGGGGTGAGCCGCGGTGGAACGATTGCGGCGGGCGAGTTCCTGATCGATTCGGCGAATCTGGGGCAGCTGCAGCGGATTGTGGCGAGCGCCGGCGATAAGAAGAATATGGAGCTGGTGCTGAGCACGGAGACCATCGGAGGAGAGTCGGGTACGCCGAAGGTAGAGGCTGCGTATTTCTGGTAGCAGGCCTGGAGTTAATTTTTCGATAACCACAGCAAAATGTGACGAATCGCGCCCGCGCTACGGGGAGGTTACAGAGGCGCCAGGGTGTATTCTTGCGGGCAACTATAGATTGATTGTTGTTGTTGGTAAGTCGGCTGGTGGCATCGGGAAAGGTTGTTTCTGGATGACGATTCACTGGATGTTGGGCAGGTCTGTGGGCGGCCGGGTGGTTTGGATGGCGGCAGTGGTTATGGCGGCTGGGTTTGCGTTTGGAAGCGTGGCTTTGGCGCAACCGGCGCCGCCGACGCAGGTGACGGCAGTGCAGGCGGCTCCGTCGGAGAAGGGCGGCATTGAGGGAACGTGGCAGGGGACGCTGCACATCCCGAATGGGCAGACGCTGCGCACGGTGCTGAAGGTGACGAAGACGCCGGCAGGGGCGTTGAGCGCGAACTTTTACAGCATCGACCAGGGAGGGCAGCCGATTCCGGTCAGCTCGATCAGCTTCGATGGCGGCGTATTGAAGTATGCGATTCAGCTCTTCGATTTGAAGTACGAAGGGAAGATTTCCGCGGACGGAAACTCAATCAACGGCAATTCGACACAGGGTGGAAATTCGCTCGCGCTGGTATTTGAACGAGCGACGCCGGAAACAGAGTGGAACATTCCTGCGCCGGCGCCGAAGATTCCGCCGATGGCGGCGGATGCCAAGCCGGGGATTGAAGTGGCAACGGTGAAGCCGAGCAAGCCCGATGAGCAGGGGAAAATCATTACGTTTCGCGGGCGCGAGATTGTGGTTATCGGGTTCACGGTGAACGACATCATTAAGTTCGCCTACAACGTGCAGGAGAAGCAGATCCTGAGCGGGCCGGACTGGATGGGAACGGAGCGGTTCGACGTGAATGCGCAACCGGATCAGCCGGGGGTTCCGAACGTGAAGCAGTTCGCGATGGTGCTGCAGAAACTGCTGGCAGATCGATTTGCTTTCAAGTTTCACGACGACAAGAAAGAGATGTCGGCGTATGTGCTGACGGTAGGCAAGGACGGGCCGAAGATGACGAAGAGCACCGATGCTTCGGCGTTGCCGGGATTGTTCTTTGGGCCGCTGGGCACGCTGCACGTGGCGAATGCGACGATGGCGGATTTCTGCGGGATCATGCAGTCCGCAGTGCTGGACCGGCCGGTGGTGGATCACACGGGACTGGATGGCGAGTGGAATTTTCTGCTGAAGTGGACGCCGGATGAGTCGCAGTTTGCGGGACTGGGGGTAAAGGTACCTCCACCGACGGACGCGGCGGATGCGCCGCCGCCGCTGTTTACCGCGATCCAGGAACAGCTGGACATGAAGCTGGATGCGCAGAAGACGGCGGTTGGAGTGTTGATGATCGATCATGTCGATCATCCATCGCCGAACTAAGCAGGTGGCAGGGAGCAGGTTCCAGGTTGCAGAGATGAGGGTAAGTGATGCCGAAGAAGCGGTGGTCTTTCAGTTGGAATTTTGTCGGAAGGCGATTGCTCGCGGTCATCGCTTTGGCCGGTGTGATCGCAATTCCTCAATTCAACGCGGCGGCGCAGGCAACGGCGCCTGCTCCGGTTCCGGCGGCGGCAGGCGGGATTGAGGGGACGTGGCAGGGGACGCTGCATGTGCCGAATGGGCAGACGCTGCGCACGGTGCTGAAGGTGACGAAGGACGCGAAGGGCGCGTTGAGCGCGAACTTTTACAGCATCGACCAGGGCGGGCAGCCGTTTCCAGTCAGTTCGATCAGCTTCGATGGCGGCGTGTTGAAGTATGCGATCCAGCCGTTCGATTTGAAGTATGAGGGCAAGCTGGGCGGCGACGGAAATTCAATTACCGGCGCGTCGGTGCAGGGGGGCAATTCGTTGCCGCTGGTCTTCGAGCGGGCGACGCCGGCGACGGAGTGGGCGATACCGGAGCCGCGTCCGCAGGTGCCGCCGATGCCGGCGAGCGCCGACCCGGGGGTGGAAGTAGCGACGATCAAGCCGACCAAACCGGATGAGCAGCGGAAGGGATTTATCTGGGATGGGCATGAGCTGCAGGTGATCAATTTTTCGCTGGTTGAGTTGATGTGCACGGCTTACAACCTGCAGCCGAAGCAGATTGCGGGGACGCCGGACTGGATGACCAGCGAGAAGTTCGACATGACGGTGCAGCCGGATATGGCGGGGCGTCCGAGCCTGAAGCAGTCGCAGAGCATGGCGAAGAAGCTGATGGCGGACCGCTTCCAGTTGAAGGTGCACGAGGACAAGAAAGAAATGTCCGCTTTTGTGCTGACGGTGAACGGGGGTGCGCCGAAGATGACGAAGAGCACTGCGGCCGCGGACGCCGGGGAGGGGCTTTTCTTTGGGCCCATTGGGACGCTGCATGTGCGCAATGCGCCGATGGTGGATTTCGCGCAACTGCTGCAGGCGTCGCTTCTGGATCGGCCGGTGGTCGATCAGACGGGGCTGGATGGACGCTGGGATTTCACGCTGAAGTGGACGCCGGACGATGCACAGTTTGCGGCGATGGGGGTGAAGGGTGCGCCACCGGCCAGCGATGCGGCGGATGCTCCGCCGGATTTGCTCACCGCGATGCGGGAGCAACTGGGGTTGAAGCTGGAAGCGCAGAAGACGGCCGTGAAGGTTTTGGTGGTCGACCATGTCGATCATCCTTCGCCCAACTGAGGCCGGGCATCGGGCACCGGTGTGCATGACCGGGCGTGCAGCTGAAGTCGAGCGGTGGGATTCAAGGCACGTCTTTCTGGTGAGCGGAGCGTTGGAGTGAAGATGGTTTGGATGCAGGTTGAACGTTTGTTCCCCGGACACGGCTGCAGTTGAGATTTGCGTGATGGATGATGCTGAATATCTGGCCAACTGAAGCTGTGCGTGTGCGACGAAGGATCGCCTCTGCAGGGCTGCGGGTGATGTGCGCTGTGACGATGCTGTTTACGTCACTTGCGGCGTGGGGCACGGAGTATCACGGGCAGGTTTACTTCGAGGGTGTTCCGGTGCCGGGAGCGACGGTGACTCTGAGCCAGGGCACGAAGACGTTCGCGACCGTCACCGATGAGCAGGGTCTGTACGAGTTTCCCGATGTCGCGGATGGGGTGTGGAAGATTCAGATCGCGATGCGAGGATTTGAGACCTTCACGGGCGATGTAACGGTAGCACCGAATATGGCGCAGGGATCGTGGACGCTGAAGATTGTGGGCCTCGATCAGATGCTGGCGGAGACGAAGGTGACTGAGGCCGCGCCGCAGTTGACGCAGCGGGCGGAAGAGAAGCCGAAGGATGCGGGGTCTGCGGAGGCGAGCGTGGGGACGGCTCCGCCGCCGGATGATACGGCGGAGAAGGCAGCGGATGGGCTGCTGATCAACGGGACATCAAACAACGCGAACACGTCGCGGTTCTCGCTGGCGCCTTCGTTTGGGAATCATCGACCGGGAGCGAGAGGGCTGTACACGGGCGGATTGGGCGCGGCGGTGAGCAACTCGATTTTCGATGCGAAGCCATATTCGCTGACGGGGATCGATCTGCCGAAGGCGGCGTACAACCGGGTTACCGGCGTTGCGACTCTGGGCGGACCGCTCAATATTCCGCACCTCTTCTATCACGGGCCGAATTTCTTTGTGGCTTATCAGTGGACGCGCAATGCGAACGCGGTGACCGATCCGGGGCTGGTGCCGACGGTGGCGGAGCGGAGCGGCGATTTGTCGGGCGCGCTGAACGCGCTGGGGCAACCGGTGACGGTTTACGATCCGGCGACCGGTCAGCCATTGACGGGGCCGATACCGGTAAGTCCGCAGGCGGCGGCGCTGCTGAGCTACTATCCATTACCAAACATCGCTGGCAATTCGCGCTACAACTACGAGGCGCAGGTGCTGAACAACACGCACTCCGACGCGATGGAATCGCGGCTGGACAAGACGCTGGGGCGCCGCGACCAGCTGTATGGCGGGGTTGGTTTTGACAGCGCGCGCGGCGACACGGCGAACGTCTTCAATTTTCGCGACGATACCGACACATTGGGGCTGGATGCGCACGTGAGCTGGGCACATCAGTTTCACCATCAGATGTTCGCGACATTTACCTATCACTTCACACGGTTGCGGACCGAAGTGCGGCCGGAATTTGAGAATCGCGTGAACGTGTCGGGGGATGCGGGGATTACAGGGAACGATCAGAATGCTGCGAACTGGGGTCCGCCGTCGCTGGATTTTTCAAGCGGCACGGTGGGGCTGACGGATGGAAACAGCGAATTTAATCGCAACCGTACCGATGCCTATGCAGTGAAGGTATCGACGACGCATCGGCGGCACACGGTGACGTTCGGCGGGGATTTCCGGCGGCAGGAATACAACGAATTCACAGAGCAGAATCCGCGGGGAAGTTTTTCGTTTACAGGTGCGGCGACGGAAGCTCCGGGGAGCACGCCGGGGCCGGGGAATGCGACAGGATCGGATCTGGCTGATTTTTTGCTGGGGGTTCCGGATGCGAGCCAGATTGCTTTTGGGAATCCGGAGAAATATTTCCGGACGTCGGCGTACGACGCATACGTGACCGACGACTTCCGCGTGCTGCCAACCTTCACGCTGAATGCGGGGATGCGGTGGGAATATGGCGCGCCGATGTCGGAATTGTACGGGCGGATGGTGAACCTCGATGTAACGCGGGCATTCACGGCGGCGGCTCCGGTGCTGGCGAGCGATCCAAAAGGCACAGCAACGGGGACGAAGTATCCGAGCACACTGCTGCGGCCGGATTATCGGGGGTGGGAGCCGCGGGTGGGGATCTCGTGGCGGCCGATTCCGGCGTCGACGCTGGTGGTGCGGGCGGGCTATGGAATTTACGACGACACGTCGATGTATCTGGGAAGCGCGGAGAGCATGGCGCAGCAGGCGCCGTTGTCGACGAGCGTGAGCGTGGCGAACAGCAGCGCGTGTCCGCTGACGCTGGCGAATGGATTTCGGAATTGTGCGGGGACTACGGCGGATACGTACGCGGTCGATCCGAATCTGCGGGTGGGATATGCCCAGGACTGGCAGGTTTCGATGCAGAGGGATTTTCCTGGAGCGCTGGTGGTAACGGCGACGTATCTGGGGATCAAGGGCACGCGCGGGATGCAGGAATTTTTGCCGAATACTTATCCGCTGGGCGGAACCGATCCATATGCGGGATTGCCGGTGGGGTTTGTGTATCGGACATCGAATGGGAATTCGACGCGGCAGGCGGGCGAGCTGCAGGTGCGGCGGAGATTGCGGAGTGGGCTGACGGCGACGGTGGATTACACGTGGGCCAAGGCGCTCGATGACGATTCGCAAATTGGAGCAGTAGGACATGCGCCTGCGGCTGAAGCGACGGCGCCGACCAGCGATACAGCGAATAATCAAACGGCGGCGGCGACGGTTGCGCAGGACTGGCTGAATCTGCGGGGAGAGCGCGGGCTGTCGCCGTTCGATCAGAGGAATGTATTGAAGGCGTCGTTCCAGTACACGACGGGGCTGGGCATCCGCGGAGAGACGCTGCTGAGCGGGTGGCGAGGCAGGGCATTCAAGGAGTGGACGGTGATGGCGCAGCTGACAGCAGCGAGCGGAACGCCGGAGACGCCGGTATTTCTCGCGGCGATTCCAGGGACGGGGTTCACGAATATTCTGCGGCCGGATGTGACGGGGGCGCCGTTGTATTCTGCCGCGCCAGGCTACTACCTGAACGCAGCGGCGTATGCGGCGCCGGGGGCGGGGCAGTGGGGCAATGCGCGCCGGGATTCAATCATCGGGCCGGATGAACTGAGTCTGGACAGCGCGATGTCGCGGACGTTCCGGGTGAAGACGAAGTGGAACCTGGATGTGCGGGCAGAGGCGCAGAATGTGCTGAATCACGCGGCGTGGACGGGGTGGAACACGACAATTAACAGCACTGTGTTTGGGTTGCCGGCGGCGGCGAATCCGATGCGGAGTTTGCAACTGACGGGGAGGCTGAGGTTCTAGGGATGCCGTGGCGTTTTGCATCGTCGGTTCTGTTGGTCGCGCTGGGTGCAGGTCTGGTTGCGGGTGCGCAGCAGACCGGGTCGAACCAGATGTCGGGGCAGAACGGAACGTTCACGCTGACGGTGAACTCGCAGCTGGTGGTTGAGACCGTGGTGGTGAAGGACAAGCAGGGGAAGTTTATTCCGGGTCTGACGGCGAAGGATTTTACGGTAACCGAGGATGGGCAGCCGCAGACGATTCGCATTTTCGAGCATCAGGCTTTGTCGACGGCGTCGACGCCGATGCCGGTGACGCCGCCGGACGATGAGCAGGTGACGCTGTATAAGACACTGACCCGGACACAAATTGCGCCGGAGAGTCCGGGGAAGCCGCAGTACAGCGATCGGCGATTGCTGGCGTTGTATTTCGACATGACGGCGATGCCGCCGCAGGATCAGCTGCGGGCGCTGGCCGCCGCGCAGAAATTTGTGCGGACGCAGATGACGGCGGCGGATCTGGTGGCGATCATGCGGTACCAGGGCGGGTCAGTGGATGTGGTGCAGGACTTCACCGCGGATCGGAACCGGCTGCTGAGCATTCTGGAGACGCTGATTGTTGGCGAGGGGCAGGGGGCGGTGGAGTCGGTGGACGACGCGAGCGGGGCGGATACCGGCGCGGCGTTTGGGCAGGACGACAGCGAGTTCAACATTTTCACAAACGATCGCCAGCTCTCGGCGCTGCAGACGGCGGCAAAGATGCTGGGATCGCTGAACGAGAAGAAGTCGCTGATTTATTTTGCGAGCGGCATGCGGCTGCACGGCCTGGATAATCTGGCGCAGCTGCACGCGACGGTGGATGCGGCAGTGCGGTCGGGAGTTTCGTTCTGGCCGGTGGACGCGCGTGGGCTGGTGGCGGAGGCGCCGCTGGGCGACGCGACGCAGGGATCGCAGGGCAATGTGGGAATGTATTCGGGCACGGCGGCGCAGGCGGTGACGACGCAATTCCAGCAGTCGCAGGACACGATGTATTCGCTGGGCGCGGACACGGGCGGGAAGGCGCTGTTCGACAACAACGACCTGACGCGGGGCATCGTGCAGGCGCAGAAGGCGATCGAGGATTATTACATCGTCGGCTACTACACGACGAACACCGCGCAAAATGGCCATTTCCGGCGGGTGAAGATTACGGTGGATTCACCGCTGGCCGATAAGCTCGACTACCGCGAGGGCTACTACGCGAACAAGACGTTCAACAAATTTAACGATGCTGACAAGGAGCGGCAGCTGGAAGATGCGCTGATGCTGGGCGATCCGGTAACCGATCTCACCATCTCGATGGAGATCGACTATTTCCAGCTCAATCGCGCCGAGTATTTTGTGCCGATTGTGGTGAAGATTCCAGGGCGCGAGCTTGCGCTGGCGAAGAAATTTGGCGCGGAGCACACGCTGATCGACTTTGTGTGCGAAGTGAAGGACGAGAGCAGCGGCGCGACGATGAGCAATGTACGCGATTTTGTGAACATCAAGCTGAGCGATGAGACAGCGGCGCAACTGGCGCATCGGCCGGTAGAGTACGACTCAGGTTTCACGTTGTTTCCGGGGAAGTACACGATTAAGTTTTTGGCGCGGGACGATGAGACGGGGCGGATCGGGACGTTCCAGACTTCGTTTGTGATTCCGGACCTGAACAAATCGAAGAACCGGCTGGCGATCAGCTCGGTGGTGCTGAGCAGCCAGAAGGTGGCGCTGAACGATGCGTTGTACAACGCGACGCGGGGAAAGGAGCAGGCGAAGGACGACGCGGCGAATCCGCTGGTGCAGGATGGGCAGAAGCTGATCCCGAGTGTGACGCGGGTGTTCAGCCGGGATCGGGAGATGTATGTATATCTGCAGGCGTATCAGAAAGACATTGCTCCGGCGGCGCCTACACAGGCTTCGACCGCTGCAGCGGCGGCGGTGGCGGCGCCGGCGATCAATACGACTGCGCCGTTGTTTGCGTGGGTGACGTTTTATCGGGATCAGAAGATGGTTCTGGAGACGGCGCCGGTAGCGATGACAGCGCAGGCGTCGACGCGGCTGGGGGTGGTGCCGTTCAGTTTTCACATTGGGCTGGGGACGCTCGCGGCAGGGCAGTATCAGTGCCAGATCAGCGTGCTCGATCCGGCGGGACATCGGGCGGCGTTCTGGCAGGGGTCGGTGGTGGTGCGGTGAGGGCAGGGACCAGGGAGTAGCCCACAGCCGGTAGAAAAATGAAAGACGGCGGCTGGCAGTCAGCCCCGGCAGGAGTTTTGGCGACCCTCTTCCATCTGATATTCTGAGATGGCTTTCTATGCGCCCGTAGCTCAGTTGGATAGAGCGTGTGGCTACGAACCATAAGGTCGGGAGTTCGAATCTCTCCGGGCGCACCATTTTAAAAAAAAAGACAAAGGCCCTGCTGGTCTCGAATGAGGCCGGCGGGGTTTTTTGCGTCAGCATCAGTCGGCAGGGCGCCAGGGAAGAGGCTACTTGGATTCGGCGGCTTCGAACTGAGCGACGGGCCGGGGCGATATGACGGACGGTTCGCCGGCGGCTTCGAGTTCTTCTTCGGTGAGGATGAAGCGGCGGATGTAGCGGAGGGGTTCTTCCCATACGGCCATCTGTTCGAGGTGGTACTGCCAGACGGTGTTCGAGGTGGAGCGGGAAGAGCGGCGGGTGAAGGACTTGCGTTTGATGGTGACGACTTTTCCGTTGGCGTCGAGGCGGGTGTATTCCTGGGAGGGAAGGAGGAAGGTGATCTGGGTGCCCTTCTTCCAGAAGTGGCGGGCGAAGTCGTGGGAAAAGAGGAGGGCGTAATAGCGGTGGCCGGAGGAGAGGGTGGCGATGGCTTGTTCGAAGCCGGGCCAGTCTGATTCGAGGTTGACCTGAAACCACTGACGGAACTCAAATCCGTGCACACGAGCGCGGAGCACGACGATGCTCAGGAGGTCTTTGCGGGTCATGGAAGGTCTTTCAGGAGAGGGGGAGAGGTAACACCCAGCGGTTCCGCTCTCAGTGCGCCCAACGGTAATCCAGAAGTGGTTCCCAGGGCAAGAGGAAAATGGTGGAAAACGTTGGCTGGGCGAATGCGCGTGTTGAAGAGCGGTGAAGGTCCGCGACGGATGTTTTGGTGACGGCTGGTTGAGCGGAACATGGTTTTAAATTCAGTCTACGTAAAGAGAGATGCATCCTTCTTCGGCAGAGATCTGGATTCGATCTCGTTTGCGAAGTGCAGGATCGCGGATATTCCGGCTCTTCATCAGGCGACTCTCGTGAGAAGCGGGCCGAAGAAGCAGGATATCGTGCGGAGGCAATTGTGCCTCAGGTTGAGGATGAAGAGAGAAAAATCTTGAGTTATAACTCGGGTGGGGATACCGTCTTCGCCAATACTGTACTTCGGTAACCAGCTTGATTTTTGGGCAAGATTTCCACAGCCCTGAGCGGATCAGCGAATGAAGGGAATGTAGGCGCGGGTGCGGGAACGCCAGACGCGGAAGGCATCCTGGAAGTGCGTTTCAAGGAGGCGATCTTCGGCGTGGATGCGAATTTCGGTGCCGAGGATGAAGAAGAAGATGGAGGCGAGAAAGAGCGGCCACCAGGTCCAGCAGAATCCAGTGGCGAGGAGCATGCCGAACATCGAAGCGTAGATGGGATGGCGTAGCCAGCGGTAGGGGCCGGTCTGGACGAGCACATGATCTTCGCGGAGGGCCGCGGCATAGCGCCACTGTTTGCCGAGGTGACGCGTTGCGAGCCAGACAAAAGCGACCGCGGGAGGCGCGAGGATCATGGAAGCGATCAGCGAGGGAATGGATTTGTGAAAGCCGGCGGGCCGGGCGTAGGTCCAGGTGCAGGCGAAACTGACCATGACGAAACCGATGCCCCACTTCGACGAAGAGGACCTGGCAACTTCTTTTCGATCCGCCGCCTGGCGGCTGGGCTGGATGAAGGCCAGCGACCAGAGAATCCACGAAAGGATGAGCTCGCCGAACGCGATCCACTGCAGCATGGTGCGGATTATAAGTCCTGGCGGAGGAACGGCTGTTGCGGGGGGGCAAAAGAAAAGGACCTGCCGCGAGGGCAGGTCCTGCAGGCGAGGAACGCTTTCTTAAAACTGGAAGCGCATGGCGAACTGCAGCTGGCGCGATGAACCGGCATCGCCGACGGCCGTGCGGGTGGAAGAGATTTGCCCAAAGGTGCTGGGACGGAACCGAGCCAGGCGTCCGTCTACAATCCCTGAAGGTATGTTGCGGTCTATTGTTTCCGGCGGTATTTGTACCGCGCTGTGTGCGCTGGGGATGCTGGGCGGGGTGTGCGCGCAGGGCGAGACAGTGGATACGAATCCGCTGAACCGCCAGCCGGATGTGATCCAGGCCTTTCAGCTTTTCTACAACATGGATTACGACGCTGCGATGCCGCGCTTCGAGAAGATTCATGCGGAGCATCCCGGCGATCCCATGGCGACGGCGTACTTGCTGGATGCGGTGCTGTTTCGCGAACTGAACCGGCTGGATCTGCTGGATACGACGTTCTACGCCAACGACGGATTTCTGACAGGAAAACACACGGTGGTGGAGAACCCCCAGGTGCGGGACCGGGTGAAGGCGCTGGGGGATGAGGCGGTTAATGAAGCGAATGCGGAGCTGAAGAAGAATCCAAACGACGTGAACGCGCTGTTTGCGCGGGGTTGGGCGAGGAGCCTCGAGGCTACGTATTCGGCGATGGTTGAGAGGGCGTTTGTAGGTGGGATGAAGCAGGCGCTGGGGGCGCATGGGGACTGCGAGAAGGTACTGCAGCTGGACCCGAAGTATGTGGACGCGGAACTGGTGACAGGCGTGTATCAGTATGTGGTGGGCGCGGTGTCGATTGCGTTCAAAGTAGTGATCGGGTTCATGGGGATTCACGGGTCGAAGGGCACAGGCCTGGCGCTGTTGCGGGACGACAGCGAGCGGGGCGTGATCACACGCGTGGAAGCGAACACGTCGATGATGCTGTTTTTGCGGCGCGAGGGGAAGTATGAAGCAGCGGTGGAGATTGCGCAGAAGCTGGCAGGTGAGTATCCGCACGACTATTTGTTTCGGCTGGAGGAAGGGAATCTGGAGAAGGATGCGGGCGACGGGATGGTGGCGGTGAAGACGTACGAGCGGCTGATCCAGATGGCCAGGGAGCCGGGATATTTTCCGAATGCGCACCTGGAGCTGGCATATTTCGGGCTGGGAGACAGCCTGCGGGGGCAGAAGAGATACGGCGATGCGGTGGCGGCGTATCGCGAGGGATCGGATCAGTCGTCGACGAGTCCTGAGCTGAAACGGCGGTGTTTGCTGGAAACGGGCAAGACGTATGACCTGATGGGGGAGCACGATAAAGCTGTGCAGCAATATGAAGCGGTGATCAACGCGGGGAGCGATACGGTGCAGGGAGATCAGGCGAGGAAGTATTTGCGGTCTGCGTACAGAGGCAAGGAGTAGGCAGTAGCCAGCGGGGAGCAGAGAACTGAAAAGAGGCGGCGTGCCCTGGTTCGAGCGCGCCGCCTCTTTTCGTGGGTACAGCCGGGGAGGAAATTAGTTGATGTCGTCGATGTAGCGGGCGAGGATCACCGAGTTGCCGGAGGTTGGATCTTTGATGAGGAGACCGACGACGCGGAGGTTGGTGCCGGAGTCGACGTCGGCGAGGGCGCCGAAGCCGTCGCGGAATTTCGTGAAGGGGCTGGTGTAGACGGTGACAGGTTGGCCGGGAACGAGCAAGCCCGCAAAGCCGTTGATATTCATCTGGAATGTTCCGCTGGCAATGGAGCCGGGGACGAAGGTTCCATTGAATCCCCAGTCACGCAGGACGACACGCTTGACGGTGACGGCGTTGGCATTGGCAGCGCCGGAGAGTGGTCCGCCGACCGACACGTGCTGGCCGGGCAGCAGGGTGGATTGGTTGAAGAGGAACTGGGTGAGCGGGTTGTGCATCCAGTAGATGAAATATTTCTCAGAGCCGGAGAGGTTGACCTGGGCGATCTGGCCGAGGGAGACGCCGTCGCCACTGGCGGGCAAGGTGCCGCGGACGTAGAGCTGGAAGTCGGCAGCGGGGCCGGAGGATGGCTGGACATCGGTGATCTGGCCGGCGGCGTAGAAGCCATTCTGCGTGAGGATGGCGACTTCGTCGGCGTCGATGGTGGAGTCGGCGCGGTCGAGGGTGCCGGAAATCTGCACGATGCTGGTGGAGGTGAGGTCGGCAAGGCCTTCGCCGTTATCCCACTCGGTTTGGCCGGTGACGTTGACGGTGAAGATACGGCCGTGGGGACCCTGCATGGTGAAGGACTGAGCGGAGGCGGTGGGATTGACGACGCCGGCGATGAACTCATCGATGTAGGCGCCGGGATCGCCGGGGCCGACGGCGTTGATGATGAGCGTGGGATTGACGTCGCCGGTGATCTGGCCGTTGGAGACCTGGATGGATTTGTCGAGACGGAAATCCATGTGGATACCGACGGGGCCGGTAGAGGAGACGACGAGGGGATTGTTGAGAGTCTGGGTGACCGTGGATGTGGTGAAGGTGGCAGGCATCGTGGCGATGGTGGGGGCGCCGGAGCCGGTCTGAAGATAGCCGATGGTGGCACTGGCAAAGGTGACCTGGATCTGGGTGTAGGTGCCGGCCGGGACGTCATTCATGTCGAGGAGAGTCTGGAGGCCGTTGTAGCGGGCGAAGTCGACGGTGGGATTGCCGCTGACGAGGGAAACGGAATTGTTGTTGGCGTCGATGGCGTTGATGGACTGGATAGTGGCGTTAAACGAGACGACGCTGGCGAGTGGCGCGTCGGTGCCGATGACGAAGGCAGAGCCAGTGTTGGGGCCGGGGCTGGTGGGGCTGGAGGTCATGCCGCAACCAGCGAGCAGAAACACAGCGATGAGGAGGGGAGCAGCGGTGAGGCACAGCGCGGAAATGGCAGAGCGAATCCGTGTGTAGCGTGCGTGGGTAGACATCGGGTCAGTCGCTTTCCGCGGTACGGGAAGCTGTTGGGAACGGCGAGGGCCGGAATCGGAAGGTCAGGGTCTGGACGCAGAGGGAGGGTGCGCGCCGGAGACGCGAAAGCTCGGTGCAGCCAGGCTGTGACCCTCGGAAGGCGGCGGTCGGCGTGCGCGACTGAGCGTACCCGTGAACCGCATGGTGGTATCGATTGTGATCGGCGAAGTGTGCCGTCGGAAGGGTGAACACAGGGGGAGTGGGTAAGTTTCGGAAATCTTCTGCACGTTGGTAACAACGCGAAGAAATGCGCGTGGGGTGCAGTGATGAAATCGATGCGAGGGGGAGAAATTGTGCGAAATGTAATGGCGGATTGACGGAGCATTTTCCGGGTCGATGCGAACGTGCAACAGGGCCGGCAGGGAGGGATTCTGTCGCGGTAAGCAGGGGATAACACGAAAGTTGCAGACCATGAGAAGCGGCGCGAAATCCGGGAATGGCGCAGGAAAGGGCTCGGGCTGGTTGTTTGCGTTGACGCACTGGAACTGGAAGGTTGCGTTGATGACGGCAGCGTTACGCGGGCTGGCGTGCGTGGCTGCGCTTTGGCATATGGAGCGCCATGCGCGGAATCATTTCGGGGTAGTCGAGGCGGCGTTTGTTCTGCTGACGTGCGGATTTTTTTCCGCGCTGCAACAGCAGTCGCTGGGGATTCGGTCGGAGATTCTGGCCTGGTTCACGTGTGTAGTGGCGATTCCTCTGTCGTCGCTGGGCATGGATGCCGGGCTGCATTTCTGGCTGGACGGGCGTGACACGCGCCAGCTGGGCGTGATGGCGTTGGGGTTTACGGTGCTGTCGGCGACCTTTCACTGGCACATGATTCGGAACGGCGCGCTGCTGGTGGGGGACGAGGCGCATTCGCTCGGAACGGATCTGAAGCGGATTCCGCGATTGACGCTGACGTATGTGGCGGAGCCGGCGGTTTGGATTTGGCGGATGGCGAGCGCTTTAGCTCCGAAGGATGATGCGGTTGTTGTGGCTGGCGCCGGCGACTAGTTAGCCTCAGGGGCTAAAGCCCCCTCTCCTTCTGGCGGCTTTGTGGCACGACTGAAGTCGCGCCCTGATACAAAAGCAAATTCGTCAGGCGTCGAGTTTCTTCGTTACCAATTCGTTGAGCAGCGCGGGATTGGCCTGGCCCTTCGAAGCCTTCATCACCTGGCCCACGAAGAACCCCGCTACGGTTTTCTTGCCTTTGCGGTATTGCTCGACCTGGCTTGGATTGGCGGCGATGACGTCGTCGATCATTTTTTCGAGCGCTGAGGCATCGGTGATCTGCTGCGGTTTTTCGCGTTCGTAGACGGGACCGAAGTCTTCGCTTTTTTCAAAACACAGATCAAAGAGCTGTTTGAGCTGCTTGCTTGAGAGCTTGCCTTCTTCCGCGAGGTCGGCGGCTTGGGCTACGCCTGCCATCGTGATGGGAGACTGCTCGAGCTCGAGGTTGGCGGCTTTGAGGCGCATGGTGAGCTCACTCTGGACGAGATTGGCGACGCGGCGCGGATTTTTGGCGGCGCGCGCGGCGGACTCAAACTGGTCGGCGAAGGCGCGGGTCGCGGTGAGGGTGTGCGCGTCCTGCGAGGGGATGCCGTATTCGGCGATCATGCGGGCGCGGCGGGCTTCGGGCAACTCCGGCATGTGGGAGGCGATTTCGGATTTCCAGGCGTCGGTGACGATGAGCGGCGGGAGATCGGGCTCCGGAAAGTAGCGGTAGTCATGCGCCTGCTCTTTGGAGCGCATGGGGTAGGTGCGGCCTTCGTTGGCGTTGTAGAGACGGGTTTCCTGGACGACGCGACTGCCCGACTCGACGAGCTCGATCTGACGCTCGATTTCGTATTCGAGCGCGGCGCGGATGAAGCGGAAGCTGTTGACGTTTTTGACTTCAGCCTTGGTGCCAAATTTTTCCTGACCGCGGGGGCGGATGCTGATGTTGGCGTCGCAACGAAGGGAGCCTTCTTCCATGTTGCCGTCGCTGACGCCGGTGTAGACGATGATTTCCTTGAGGCGTGTGAGGTACTCAAAGGCCTCGTCGGGCGTGCGCATATCGGGCTCGCTGACGATTTCGATGAGCGGAGTGCCGCAGCGGTTGAGGTCCACATAGGTGCGCGTGGCTGAGTCGGGGAAGCCGTCGTGGAGACTTTTGCCGGCGTCCTCTTCCATGTGCAGGCGGGTGATACCGATGCGCTTTGTGCCGGTGGGTGTAGGGACTTCAATATGGCCGAACTCCGCGAGCGGCTTGTCGAACTGGGAAATCTGATAGCCCTTGGGCAGATCGGGATAGAAGTAATTTTTGCGGGCGAAGATGGAGCGTTCGCGGACCTGGCAGTTAAGGGCGAGCGAGGCGAGGGTGGCGAACTCGACGGCGCGGCGATTGAGGACCGGGAGCGCTCCAGGAAGGCCGAGGCAAACCGGGCAAACATTGGTGTTGGGAGGCGCGCCGAATTTGTTCGCGCATCCGCAGAAGGCCTTGGTCTCGGTAAGGAGCTGGACGTGGACCTCGAGGCCGATGACGGGTTCGTATTTGGCGCGGATCTCGGGGGTGATGATGGTTGCGGTTGCCATGGAAAGGTCAGTTTAGCAAGTGAAGACCCCCTCCCCCCTTCCTCCAACGGGGCCGCGGCAAATGGTTGGTGGCGCCGGGTTTGTGGCGGGGCTCTTTTGGGCAGCGGCATGTTGCTTAAAAGGCGCGGCTTGCGAAGGTCATTTTGACAGTCGATGCGGGCGCAGATACCGATTGAGGTAGGCGAGCCGTTGTCGAGTTGGGTGAAGAAACCTGGCACCGAGATCTCCGAAAATAGAAAAGCCCGCGCGCGGCGGGCTGATTTTTGTAAATTACCCTCTATTTTTAGAATACCAGGTTAGAGGAATAAACACGCCAACTATCTTTGCGTCGATTGGCTTGTAAGTCCTTCTAAGTCAGGTCTCATTACTTTGGATTTTGGCGTGGGGGCTTGACAAATTTTCCACATTCGACCGGCGGGTGAAGATGTCCCTCGCTGCTCCCGTCAAAAGGGTAGAGAGGAAGCGCAGGGGCTAAAGCCCAGTTCTTTGGGGGCGCTATCGGCACAGCTGAAGCTGTGCCCCTTCAAGGCAGTCCATACTTCGGCACGCTGTGCGTTTCTGTCGGTCGTTCGGCGTGGCGAAGGAGCGATTCCCCTCGCGCGAACTTTTCAGCGGCGCTTCGCTCAGAATGACGGCTGTGATTGGCGATGTTTGGGTATGGCGGGTTTGTGCTAATCTTCCCGCACTGTGCCCTCCGATTCACTCCAACGAACCCTGGAAACGCCGCGGCATTCCGGGCTGGTGCGGGTGACGCACTGGCTGACGGTGGTGGCGTTTCTTGCGCTCCTCGTGACGGGCGTGGAACTGATCATTTCGCATCCGCGGTTCTACTGGGGCGAAACGGGGAACGTGAACATGAAGCCGTTGTTCACGATTCATATTCCGTCGTCGCGCGATACGGTGCCGACGGGGTACGGGTACGTGATGCCGGACCAGAACGGATGGAGCCGGTATCTGCATTTTGAGGCGGCGTGGCTGCTGGTGCTGACCGGCGTGGTGTACGGGATCGCGGGATTCTGGACGGGGCATTTCCGGCGCGATCTGGTGCCGCAGGCGGGCGAGCGGACGCTGAGCGCGTACTGGCGCTTCTTTCGCGGGAAGCGGAAGGACGATGCGGCGCGAACCTATAACGTGGTGCAGCGGACGGTGTATCTGGGCGTGATTTTCGTGCTGTTTCCGCTGGTGATCTGGACGGGGCTGGCGCTGTCGCCAGGATTCAACGCGGTGCTTCCATTTTTTGTGGATGTGCTGGGCGGACGGCAGTCGGCACGGACGCTGCATTTCTTTGTGACGGATCTGCTGGTGGTGTTTCTGGTGGTGCATCTGGTGATGATTGCACTGGCGGGATTCTGGAGCCGGATGCGGGAGATGGTTACGGGGCAGGCGAGTGCGTCCGGCGACGCTGGGGCCGGGGACGCTCGATCGAAACCCGTGCCTGCGGGAGAAAACGCATGAATCCAATTTCGCGATGGAAGCTGATCGCGGGCGGCGCGGTCACCGTGGCGGGCGTGGCGGGGCTGGCAGCGGCGGATCGAATTGCGCGGCGGTGGGGACTGATTCCACCGGATGGCGGCGGCGTTTATGGACCGGGCGAGACGCTGACGTATGCGGCGCAGAGGGTGATTGGGAAGCATGCGCTGGCGCGGGAGTTTCCGCGAGGGATGATTTCGAAGGCGCCGTTTATGAATGAGGTGGCTCCGCTGAGTGAGGATTTCAAGCGGCACCAGGCAGCGGGCTTCAAAGACTGGCGGCTGGTGGTGGATGGGATGGTGACGCGGCCGGTGACGCTTTCGGTGGCGGATTTGCGGGCGATGGCGATGCGCAGCCAGATCACAGAGGTGGTGTGCGAGGAGGGATGGTCGTACGTGGCGGAGTGGATTGGGACGCCGCTGGCGGATGTGTTGCAGGAGGCGGGGCCGCTGCCGCAGGTGCGTTATGTGGTGTACCGGTCAATCCAGAGCGACTGGTGGGAGAGCGTCGACATGGCGGACGCGCTGCATCCGCAGACGCTGCTGACGTGGGGGATGAACGACGGCGATTTGCCGGTGGGATTTGGCGGGCCGCTGCGGCTGCGAGTGCCGCGACAGCTGGGCTACAAGAGCGTGAAGTACATCACGCGCATCACGGCTACGGATTCTTTAAAGAAATTTGGAAAGGGTCTGGGGTCGGCTTCGCCGGAGGGTGGGTATGCGTGGTATGCGGGGATTTGAGGGGGCTATTTTCCGGCAGAGAGAAAGAGCTTCTCAATTATCTTCATGGGCAGGAAGAGTCTGTTGGGCTGCGTAGAGAACGGGATGAAGTCGTATTTCAGGTAGAAGGCGCGGACATCTTGTTTTGCGTCGACGACAACAGCCCAGGACGCGACGTGCCGCGAGGTCTCCCAGGACCGTTTCAGGGCATCCATGAGCAGGACTTCTCCGAGGCCCTGGCCCTTGCAATCCTGGTGCACGCCCATACGGCCGAGAAGAGTGACCCCGATGGGACTGCGGGACGGCAGCTTCTTGGCAAGCTGAGGGGGAAGATCCGCTCCGAGGATGGATAGAGTCGAGAGCGTATAAAATCCGGCAACCGAAACGCCATCGCCGGTGAGCACGAAGGCGGCTGCGGTGCGCCTGCTGATTTCCTGCGAGATATTTTCGTGGAACCAGCGGTCGAGAGCCTCAACGCCACAGGAAAAGGCCGCGCGGTTGTGCCGATCGCTGAGTGGCTCAATTCTGTACTGTTCGGCTTGCATGAGGGCTTTCTGGTTACCGCGCTGACTCGCCGCTCAGGATCGCGCGATGCGTTTCTTGTAACGTTTTGCGGCTGCCCGGAGTCGAGAACTCGGCTTGGGCGGGTTCAGGAGGGCTTTGATGAAACGCTCTCGGTCCGGAAGGGCGAGGGACCAGGTTTCATGTTCCTGGATGATGCGGATCGCGGCTTCGTCGGCGGTTTGAACGATGAAATCAGAACGGGAGAGGCCCTTGATGGAAGCGGCTCGATCGATGCGCTTCTTTTGCTCGGGGCGAAGTCTGGCTTCGGTCCGTTCCGTGCGTAATGCTGTTTCTGCCATTGAAGTGCTCCATCAATGTACGGAAGACATCCGTACATTGTTAGTATAGCCGACTTTGAATCCCCCGGACCGCGAGGACTAATCTCGACAGCGTTCCGCGGTCCTCAGTGCCTGGGATAGCCCTGCCATAGGTATTCCAAAGCTTCGGGCAGCGTCTGGAGTTTGGTGGCGTGGTCGACGTGGCCTGCGTTTGGGGCGAAGAGGAACTGGTAGTGGTAGTGCTTTGCGGCGAGGGCGGCGGCCATTTTTTCGTTGGCGAGGACCCAGTCGTGCATGTCGTCGCGCATGGCGTTGGGGTTGAAGAGGTCGCGGTCGCCGACTTCCATCCAGATGCGGATGGGCTTGCGCGGGGAATTGGGGATGATGTTATCGACGAAGCCCCAGGCGCCGTGCGGGGTTGAGGGATTCCAGGGCCACTGCTGGTTGATCCACGTGCCGGAGTAGGCGAGGACGCGGTGATAGAGGTCGGGATGGTACCAGGCCATGATGAGCGAGACGGCTCCGCCGGAGCTGCCGCCCATGGCCGCGCGGCCGTTGGGGTCATGGGTTAACTTCACATTGCATTTCGATTCGACGAGGGGAAGGACTTCGTTCTCGACCCACTCGGCGTAGCGCGGGGACATGGTGTCGTACTCGAGGCCGCGCTCGGAGCCCTGCGCGTCGCCGCCGCCGTTGGCGATCGAGATGGCGATCTGGACGGGGACTTTATGCGCGGCGATGAGGTTGTCGAGCGCGGTGAAAAGGCTGCGGTCGGGGCCATCGGCTCCCACGATGAAGGGCGCTTCGGTACCGGGCTTGTATTGGGCGGGGACGTAGACGGCGATGGTGCGGGTCCAGGGATGCGGGCGCGAGGTGGTGACGACGGGGCGCTCGGGGTCGTCGGGATCAGCGGAGACGGAGGTGCCAGGGTCGCGCGCAATGCCAGAGTAGTACTTGCTGTCGGCGGAGGTGAGGGTGAGTTCAGTGACGACGCCCTGGGGGACGCCGGGGTTCGCGGTCATCTCCGGCGCGGGCGGATGCGTGGGGCCGAGGATGAAGTTGCCGTCTTTGTCGGCGGGCGGAAGGGTGGCGTCGGGGAGGGTGGTGGCGTGGACGTAGCCGGGAGTGTGGGGATCGCGGGTGGGCGGCGTGGGGCGGGGTTGCTGGGCGTGGGTGGTGAGGGCGATGAGGATTGCTGAGCTGAGGGGTAGCCGGAGATTCATGCGGGTGTCGATTCTCCTGAAGCGTGCATTTAAAGATAGCCGACCGGGGAGTGGTGTGGTGGTTCGCTCAGGAAGACAGCAACAATGCGTCGATGGCGTCGTAGCCGGTGGGGAGTTGAATGCCCTGGGTTGTGGCGCCTGCGGCGAGAAGGGCGGCGACGGAGTCGGGTTGGCGGCGGCGTTGCCAGTAGGAATCGACGCAGGCTTTAACGGCGAGCTGGAGCGGAGTGCGGCCGCGTTGATCGGTGGCGTTGACAGGTGCGCCGCGGCCGATCAATTCGCTGACGATGTCGTGGTGGGCGCGCCAGGCGGCGTAGTGCAGGGAGGTGGAGTTGCGGGTTGTGTCGAAGTAAGCGTCGCCTTCGGGCCAGAGGGCGCCGGCGGGGATGCCGCGGTCGAGGAGGGTGCGAACGCCTTCGAGATTGTTGGCTCCGGAGAAGCGGGCGAGAAGCGAGCCGCCAATTTGTAACAGTCGTGGGAGCAATTGCGGATTGGCGGCGAGGAGGGCCTGGACGCGGGCGCGGTCGGCGAGGGCGCAGGCGGCGACGAGCTGATCGAGCTCCGGGTCAGGACCCTCGTAGTTGGCTGCGAAGCCGCGCTTCTCGAACGCAGAGAGGATGTCGCCGCGTCCGTGATACGCGGCCATCTGGAAGGCGTTGCGGTGGTCGTAGGAATTACGGAGCGCGGGGTCGGCGCCGTGGTCGAGAAACATTTCGATCATGACGAGCGAGTTGTCGCGGCGGATGGAGTGCTGGAAGGGCGTGACCTTCCAGATGGTGTTGTAGTTGGGATCGGCGCCGCGATCGAGGGCCAGAGCGAGACCTTTCTCGTCGTGCCAGTCGGCTTTGCGGACGGCGAGGCAGGCGAGCGCGCGCTGGTTGAAGCGGCCGGAGTCGAGGATGATCTGCATGACGGTGTTGTCGTAGGTTTCCGGCACGTGGTAGGGCGTCTCTTCGTCGTTGGGGTCGGCGCCGTAGTCGAGGAGGAGGCGGGTGAGGCCGGGATGCTGGGCGAGGCCGGCGGCGGCGTAGATGACGGTTTCCCGAGTGGGGGAAGAGGGTCGTCGATGTACTCGGTCCAGCCGGTGTTCGGGTTGGCTCCTGCATCGAGAAGGGCGCGGGCAGTGGAGACAAAAGCGTCTGAGCGGGATGGGTCGAGGCGGAGATAGCGGGAGAAGGCGAGGTAGGTGAGAGCGTCCCATTGAAAGGGGCCGCCGGTGGCGGTGGCGAGTGTGGGGTCGCGCGCGAGGAAGGCGCGGACGGTGGTTTCGTCGGCGAGGATGGCGGCGGTGTAGATGCTTGCGGAGGCTACATGCGGATAACGGCCGAGGATGAGATCGGCCTGTTGCAGAGAGCCGGAGCCATGCCAGCCGTGGCGCTCGACAGAGGCGAACTCGAGGAAGAGAGAGACGGGGTCGCGGACGTCGGCGGGTGCAGAGGGGTCTTCGAGGGCGCGGAGGGTTTGCAGGGTCTGAAGGTGGGCGGCAAATTTTGGCCAGGAGGGAAAGGCGTGGGAGCGGGCGAGGACGAGCTGGGCATCGGCGAGCGTGATGGACAGGAGATGATCGTCGGTGGCGGTGCGCAAGCGGGGATGCCAGCGGCGGATGAGGTCGAGCGCGTGGAGATTGCGTGCAGCGACGGCGCGGACGAGTTCTTTGGCTTGCTTCTTGTATTGATCGAGGGAAGGATGGGCGGGGATTTCAGGCATGCGAAACTCCTTTCGTGTGGCGCCTCAGGAGTCCGCACATACGAGGCTGAAAGAAGATTCGTTGAATTGTGAAGAAGCTAAGGTGGGCACGGCCCTTTCCGCGGACTGGATGCGCCCTTCGCGCTGAATTCACGGTAAAGGAGAGGCCAACGGGAGGTCAAATCGAGGGAACAGGAAGCAGGGAGCAGGAAGGGAGGGGACATGGGAGACGCGCTGGAATTTGTGCATGTCGAGGCTGGGTTGGAGACGGTACTGGAGGAGTTGCGGCGGCTGGAGCCGATTTTTCATACTGCGGAATTTGGGACTACGGTCGGGGATTTCGATGGCAGGATGGCGGCGGAGTATTGGGAGGTGGGTGCGTCGGGGAGGCGGTACAGCCGGACATTTATTTTGCGAACGCTGGAGGAGACGCCGCCGGTGGATGCAGCGATGGCGGGGTGGCGGTGCTGGGATTTTGGATTGCGGCGGATGGGGGCTGAGACGTACTTGCTGACGTACACGCTGGATCAGGAAGGGCGGGAGACGCGGCGGTCGACGGTATGGCGGAAGACGGAGGAGGGGTGGCAGATTTTATTTCATCAGGGAACGGTGGTGACGGGCGGCGACGATGAGGAGGCGGGGTAGCCCGATGGTATTCTCGGCGCATGCGGCTGGATGCGATGTGCGGGTTAGTGAGTTTCGGATTGATTCTGGCCGCGGGTGCACAGCAGCCTGCAGGGTCGATTGATGTTCCCGCGGGCGCGCGGGTGGTGCTGGAGGCGCGGGGCGAGGGCGTGCAGATTTATGCGTGCAAGGATACGGGCGGCTCGATTGCCTGGGTGTTGACGGGTCCGGAGGCGCGGCTGCTGGATGGTGCGGGGAAGCAGATTGGGAAGCATCTTGCGGGGCCGAGGTGGGAGCTGACCGATGGCAGCGCAGTGCAGGGCGTGCTGATGGCCAGCCGGCCTTCTCCGGAGACGGGTTCGGTTGCGTGGCTGCTGCTGCGCGCGAAGCCGGGAACGGCGACGGGCAAGATGAGCGAGGTCGCATTCATTCGGCGGACTGAGACGCACGGGGGTGCGGCGGATCCATCGGGATGCCGGGATGCGGGCGATGTGGGCAGGACAACGCGGGTGGCTTACGACGCCCACTATGCGTTTTACGCAGCGAAATAGAAGACTTCAGGCGATGGCGATGGACTGCAGGGAGGCGTGGGCCTGCTCGTCGTGGCGGCCGGGGTCGATGACGAGCTCAAGGCTTGAGACGCTGGCGAGGTTCACGGTGTAGTCCTCGACCTCGGTGGTGGCGCCGTTGGGACTGAATGAGAATTGCTGGCGCACGATTTCGCGTTTGTCTCCATTGGAGACCGCGGAGAGGGCGAATTCCTGGGAGCGCTGGGCGTGGGGCTCGCGAAATTCCAAACGGATGCGGCGAATGGAGCGGGCCTGATCGAATTTGAGGCGGATGGTTTGGGGGCCGGGATCGCAGGATTTCCAGCCTTCGGTTTCGGCGCCGCCGAGCGCGTGCTCAAAGGGATGGGCGGGATCTTCAGAAGAGATTTCGAGCGATGCGAGGTGTTCGAGGTCCAGCCAGCTATCGAGAGCAGGGCGTGGTTCAGAGGCAGGGGAAGCTGGGGCGAGAACGGATTTACGCATGAAGGGAACCTCTGGAAGTGTGATGCGGCGAGGGAGGAGGGCGACGGTGGGAAAGGCGGGGTGTTTCGACAGCGTCCGGGGATTAACAAATTATCCACAGGCGGGAGGAGCGCGCAGCCTCTACTCCCCCGCGCCCGCCAGCACTTTGGGCCCCGTCGGCCATGGCATCCCGCCTTCGGGTTCTTCGGTCACTGCAAAGGCTTTGGCCTGCATTCCCGGTGTCACGTGCATGGTCATTGCCTCGGTCCACTCTGCTGAGAAGACCTGGAGCGGCATGGGTTTGCCTTCCATGGGCACGAGCCACAGCTGATAGCTTTTGCCTTTGGGCGGGGCCGGCAACCAGCCGGTGCAGGCCACCATGCCCATCTTCGCGTTGTACAGCAAGCCTCCGTGGCCACGCATACCGGGCATCGGCATCAGGGCCACGCGTTGGGTTCCGGGCATCTCCAGCAGCTTATTGGTCTGGGAGGAGGCCCGAGCAATTTCCAGGGACTGGGTTTGCGCCAGAGCCAGCTGGCCCTCCAGCTCGTGCACGCGGCGGCTATCCCGCACATCTTTCATCCAGATCGCGCCGGCGAGGGCTGCAAAGAGCAGCGTCGCCAAACCGAAGGCCGGAGTCAGCCAGCCCCATCCCGAATTTCGGTCGCGCGTTTGCAACTGCGCGTCTGCGCCCCGGCGATGCATCTCCGGCACCCGCTCCGCGCGCACCTTGCGCATCAGCGCGTCCCTGACCCGCGCAGGAGGTGCTGCCGCAGGCGCAGCCAGGGCCAGCAGAGCCACGCGCTGCCGCGCCGCGTCTACTTCGCGTGCGCAGCTGTCGCACGAGCGCACGTGGGCCTCGAGCTCCAGCTTCTCTTCCCCGTCGAGCGCTCCCAGCGCGTACAGGTCAGAGTCTTCGGGATTGACGTGTCGATTCATCTTCAAAAACTTGCTTCAATGTCTGCATCGCGGCCCGTACTCTCGACTTCACCGTTCCCAGCGGACTGCCCGTGCGCTCCGCAATCTCGGTCTGGGTCATCCCTTCAAAATAAGCCAACTCCACCGCCTCCCGTTGTTCGGGGGGCAGGGTAGCGAGCGCCCCACGCAGTCTCCGCATCAGCTGCGCCCGCGCGGCCTCATTCTCCAGATTTCCGGGAGAAGGGACCGCCTCAATCGAAAACCCTTCCGGATCGTCCTGAACCTCGCGGCGATCTTTGCCCCGCAATCGCGAAAGCGCGCGGTTGCGTCCAATCACCAGCAGCCAGCCGGCGAGCGATCCTCGGGTCGCATCGAAACGCGCAGCGCCGCGCCACAGCTGCAGAAACAGATCCTGCAAGACTTCTTCCGCCGCGCTCGTATCTTTCAGGATCCGCACCAGCATGGCATAGAGCATGCCTGCGTAGCGATCGTAGAGCGCGGCCAGCGCTCCTTCGTCTGCCGCCATGATTCGCTCGACCAGCGCCGAGTCCGGTACCTGCTGCGCGGGCGCAGTCATGGCGCGTCGCCTCGGCTACACATGAGTCCCCGTATTAGATACGCAAATGGTCGAGTCAATGGATTGGAGACTGTGACAGAAAGCGCGGCTGGAATTGGATCGGCACTTGTCTGGATGCAAGCAAATCGTACCGTGCTGCGTCATTTCACGCCAATTTGCTGATTAACAAAACATTATTACCTTCAGGTGCAATCCGCCATCCGCCCGTGGCGCGTACAGCACGCAGGAGGATGTCCCCTATGTCTGAAACAGAAGCTGCCGGAAAGCTATCGGCCGAACAGCTCGTCAATCGAATCCGGATCCAACGGGCCCTTAACCGGCGCAATTTTCTTGCCGGTCTCGGCATCACGGGCGCAGCCGTCGCCGGCGGCGCTATCCTCGCCGGGTGCGGCGGGTCGAGCATGAAGAGCGTGACAGCTGCAGGTCCTTCAGAAAGCGATGTTCTGAACTTTGCTCTCAACCTCGAGTACCTGGAAGCCACTTTCTACAGCTACGTTGTCACCGGGGGCGATATTCCTGGTTCCTCCACCGGAGGCGGTCCTGCACCGACGGGCGCACCGGGCGCGACGCCGACCTTCCAAACGCAGCAAATCGCCGATATGTTCGCAGAGATTTATTATGACGAGCTCAGCCATGTGAACGATCTTCGTGCGGCGCTCGGCAGCGCTGCGGTGGCCCGGCCTCAGCTCAATCTTGGAGCCCTGGGCACCGTATCCAGCGCCAACTACATCACCTTTGCACGGCTTTTTGAAGATGTAGGGGTGACCGCGTACGCCGGCGCCGCGACCGACCTGACCGGGACCAACCTGCAGTACGCCGCGCAAATTCTGGCAGTCGAAGCCTTCCACTCCGGCGCCATTCGGCTCATTGCTATCCAGCAGGGCGTCGCCTATATTCCCACCGCGGTCATCCCCGCCGACAACCTCGACGTGCCACCTTACGATCCAGGCTCGGTCTCTGCAACCGAAAATGGACCGACGGCCAAAGGCGGATTTTTCGCTACGGCCGGCGCGGCTCCGCCGGACAAAACCCTCGCTGGCCTGGCCTATGCGCGTACCACTTCTCAGGTCCTTGCCATCGTCTACGCCAACGACGCCACCGGCACAGCCAAAGGCGGCTTTTATCCCAACGGTATGAACGGCAGCATCACCACCGTTTGATCGCGCGGGTTCCCCTGTCTGTTTCGACCCTGTTTCCTCCCCCAACGGGCTGGTCATCCGAAACCAGCCCGTGCATCTTTTGCCGATTGCTGCAGGCTGAGACGCTTTCCCCGCGGAGATTCGGCCGTCTAACCACACACCTGACCCTCACCTGGGACAGGCAGTACCATTCCTCCCCCAATGGGCTGGCCCCTGGCGCCGGCCCATTTTTTCTTGCTCGGCTCGCAGCCCTCGTCGAACCCACGGTCAGAACTGCTACACTCACCCCGCATCCCCTCAGCTCTCCAGCTGCCAGCGCAAAATTCCCGGAACCCCGGAAACGAGGCACATCGATGTCCGCAACCACCCCTACCCATGCCCAGGTCACCCCGGAACGCATTATGCAAATGGCCTGGGGCTACGTTCCGCCCCTCGTCCTTGAGGCGGCCATCCGCCACCACGTTTTTGACGTGCTCGACAGCGGCCCCAAAAATATCTGGGAAGTGGAGAAGGCCACCGGCGCCTCCGCTCGCGGGCTGACGGCCATCATGGACGCGCTGGTCGGGCTCAACTTCCTCTCCAAAGATGAGCAGGGCCGGTTCGCGAACGCGCCCGAGAGCGACGCTTTTCTGGTCAGTACCAAACCGTCATTCCAGGGAGGGATGATCAAGCACTGCAGCGAACAGCTCATCCCGCGCTGGCTGCACCTGAATGAAGTGGTCGGCACCGGCAGGCCCGTCAGCGCTGTGAACGAAGAAAAGGCGGGCGGCGAGTTCTTCCACGAATTCGTCCTCGACATTTTCCCCATGAGCTACCCGGCAGCGCAGACGCTTGCGGCTCATATGAATTTCGGCAGTGCCGGCGAGCCGGTGAAGGTCCTCGACCTCGCGGCCGGCTCCGGTGTGTGGGGTATCGCCGTCGCGCAAAGCTCACCGCGCGTTCACGTCACCGCCGTCGACTGGCCTGGGGTCATCGACATCACGAAGAAGACCTCTGGCCGCTTCGGGCTCTCGGACCGCTTCTCCTTTGTTGAGGGCGATCTACAGGACGCGGACTTCGGATCCGGCTACGGAATTGCGACGCTGGGGCACATCCTGCACAGCGAAGGCGAAAAACGCAGCCGCAAGCTGCTCGCGAAGACCTTTGCATCGCTGGCGAGCGGCGGCACCATCGCTGTTCAGGAATTCCTGGTCAACAAAGAACGAACCGGGCCGGTCCAGGGACTCTTCTTCGCGGTGAACATGCTGGTCAATACGGAGGAAGGGAACACCTGGTCGTTCGAGGAGATCGGTGCGTGGCTTGAAGAAGCCGGATTCACCAACGTGCGGCTGCTCGAATCACCTGGGCCGTCGCCGCTGATCCTCGCCACCAAACCGTAGTTGGAGCCGAAGCTGCCCCATATCCCGAGTTGGGGATGTGGGGCGCTGGTTCTCAGCTAGCGATGCGCTGTTGCCATTTGCGCGCGCATCCGGTGTCTACGCGGCGAAAGCAGCATGACGGTGATCGTCATCGCAGGAATCAGAAACACTGTGGACCCCATCACCCACATGAACGCGCCGGCGGCGATCTGATCGTTGAGCGCGCTCAGGCCAAACAGTCGCGGGACCGTTCCATAGCTCGGGTAGAGCAGGCGCCCGGAGAAGCACAAGAAGGCTGACAGGCCGGTGTTGACCAGATCTGCGAGCACCAGGTAGGGAAGCAGCAGCCAGCGGGAAAAATTTTGCCGATACGGCCACGGCGCAATCACTGGCCACCAGAACATCAGGCTGGTGAAGAAGAAGCACGCATGCTCGAAGTTGTGCCACCCCTCCGAGGCCAGCGCAAATTCATAGGCCCGGGGAATATGCCAGCCGAGGTAGGCCGCGTTCATTGCAACCCACGCCAGCTTTGGCTGGGTCAGGAAAGCTCCGACGCGACCGACGACGCCCGTTGCGAAGAGTGGGCGCAGCCAGCGGATCCACCCTCGCGGCAATCCGCGGAGCATGGGAACGACCGGCGCGCCCAGGACGATGAGCGGAGGGGCTACTGACATCAGCACAAAGTGCTGCGCCATGTGCATGAACAGCAGCGATTCGCTGAACGTATCGAGCGGCGAGGCGACCGCAATAAAAATGGCCAGCACTCCGCCCAGAAACGAGATGAGCCGCCACAGCGGAAACATCTCGGGACGGGTGCGGCGAATTTGGTTCCATCCGCGCACATAGATCGCGGCCGTCAAGGCCAGCGCCGCCGTCACGGCCCAGGGAATATCCCAGTTGGTGATCAGCGCGTCGGCATTCATGCTCGGCTCATGGCTGGCTTCCGCTCGGTTGTGGTGCGGTCGCCTGTTGCGACGCATCGATCGCGGGCATCTCGCCCTTCGGGTGCAGGGTTTCGAGAAAACTCACCAGCGCCTCAATTTCCGGCGGCGAAAGGTTCTTCCCATAGGCCGGCATATTGCCACCGCCTGTCACCACTTTGAAGCGCATCTGGTCCGGGGTCATCCGCGTTGCTACTGAATCGAGCGACGGCCCGCGCTCGCCGCCCAAGCCGCCCACGGAGTGGCAGTTGCGGCACTGCTTTGCCTGGAAAATGACCGCACCCTGGCGGACGAGCGGAGTCGCTTCCTGAAGATATTTCGCAGGCAAGGTGTCCGCACTCCACGCGCTCATGTGCGGGCTCCACGGCGTCGACATGGCGAGATGCGTGAATACGGCCCAACTGACAGCCACCATGCTCAGCGCCAGCACGGCGACTGGCCGGCGATGCCAGCTCTTCTCGCCTTCGCTCGCGACGAATGGCACGGCGAGCAGGCCCGCAACCATCAGGATGGGCGCGATCAGGATGAACGGCGTCTCCATCGACGGCGGCAGATACGAGAGCACGGCGTAAATCCACAGGAAGGGGAAGTCCGGCTTCGGCACCGTCTGGATGATGGATGGATCGGGTTGCCCACCTGGCCCTGACGGTCCAAGCACCGCAGCGCAGATGGCGACCGCCGCCAGGATGGCGCCGGAAAAGACCAGGTCCTTCCAGAACGCGCCCGGCACAAACGGAATGCCGTCTTCGTGCGCGAGCTTGTTGTATTCCTCGGTGTAAGTTTCCTTGCGGACGACGCGCCCCGGCATGGGCCACTCATTCACGCCGAGCTTGAGGACCATCCAGACGTGGACCGCGACGAGAAATAACAGCATTCCTGGAATCACAAACACATGCAGCGCAAAGAAGCGTGAGAGGGTTGCGCCCGCAATGACCGGCCCGCCCAGCAGCAGATGCACGAGTGAGCCGCCAGCGATGGGAATGCGGCTCATGATGAAGACGCCGATGCCGAGGCCCCAGTATGCGTCCTGGTCGAAGCGGAGCACCTGCCCGGTGAAGGCCATGCCGAGGGTCATGAGCAGCGCGAAAACGCCAACTACCCAGGTGAGCTCGCGCGGAAATTTGTACGCGCCAAACAAAAACACCTGCGCCATGTGGATGAACACCACGGCGACCATGAAGTTCGATCCCCAGGCGTGTACCGCGCGGAGAAACCACCCCAGAGGAATCTGATGGTTCAGGATATTCAGGCTGTTCCAGGCTTCCGCCGCCGATGGCACATAGACCAGGGCAAGCAGAATGCCCGTCACCACCTGCAACATGAGCAGTGTGAACGCTGCGCTGCCGAAGACGTACCACCAGCTCGCCGTGTTACGCGGGACTTTATGCAGGACGGCTTCTTTGATCGGCCCTTCCACCTGGAGCCGCCGCTCGAACCAGTCGTAGAGTTGCTTCCAGGTGCTCCTGGGACGGGATTGTTTTATCCCCGGCATGGGCAGTCCCCATCTTTTGCAGATCCGGCATCGCCGGGCGTCGCAATCTTCACCAGCTTCGCTGTGTTGGCGAGACTCGGCATCTGCCCGGCATGAATTTGTAACTGTCCGCTGACTATTTTGTACTCGTAGGTGAACAGGCCGCGCTCCGGCGGTCCTGAAGCTCGCGATCCATCGGCGTAATAGACGCCGCCGTGGCACGGACACATGAAGAGCTGCGACTGCGGGAACCAACGCACCGGGCATCCCAGGTGCGCGCAGTTAATGGCGAACACCGTGAACTGGCTCGCGCCCTCGCGCCGCACGTAGGCCGCTACGTTGTCCGTTTCTCCATCCCACGGTTGCGTCCACGGATTTTTAAACGACACCAGCCGTGTTTCGCCCACGGGGAAAACATCGGCCGCGCCGAGAGAGATCCACGACTTGTAGGCATCGTCCTTCTTCGCCGGTGCCAGCAAATACCGCACGATGGGTACAGCCATCGCCAGTCCGACAAGGCCGTTCAGCGCCGCACCCGCGGTCAGCAGCATCCAGCGCCGCGAAACCACCGCCGGGTTTTCCTGATCGCTCGCCTGGACGCTGGCCGCGTGGATATCCGGCCCTGTGCTCTGTTTTTCCGGGCTGTCGCTCACATCGCTCACTGTGACCTCCCCTGGGGCGCCGCCGAGACGGACGCCGGATTTCTCAGCGATCCCAAATACGTAACAATGTCGGTTACATCCTGTCCGGAAAGCGGGGCGCTCGCGCCTTTTGCACCCGCCAGTCGCCAGTCGGGCTGCCCGATGTCCGTTCGTCCCGCGATGATCACCGTTCGCAGTGCCTGATCGCTCATCAGAGACAAATAGGCTGCGCTCGTGACCTGCTCGCGGCTCGGCTCCTGATGACAGCCTGCGCAACGCGCCTGGTAAGTCGCTTGCCCGCGCTTCCCATCGCCGCCCGCGGGCTGCGCGTAGGCGGGCGGCGTAGCTCCGGCAAAGACACCGGGCCGCGCCCACTCCTTCCGCATCCCGGCAATCAGTGCGTTCACCTGCGCATCGGTCAGCATGCCACCCGCCGACTGCGCGAACGCAGGCATCTCCGTTCCCGGCATTCCACCGGAAATCCATTTGCGCAGCGTCGCATCGTCCACCAGCGCCTGATATTCAGGATTCCCCAGTTCCATCGCCGGGCCGCCGTGTCCAGTGGCGCCGTGGCAGGCCGCGCAATTCGTTCCGTACAGCGTGCGAAAATCCAAAATTGCTTCAGGGCGAGCGGGAATCGGTTCCACCTTCGCCTCGTGTCCCTCGCATCCGGCCAGAATCAGAGGCACAGCCAGCACCAGCGGCAACGCCAGGATCATCGCGCCAAGCCGCATCAGTGCTTCTCCTCATCGCGATACTCGGGCGGCCCAGCGTTGGGATTCGACTCCATCAGTCCAGGCGCCTCAATGCCCATGCGCGCAAAGAACGGCAGCCCGCGGCCGGTGCGAATTCTGCCCTCGCGTGCGACAACCAGACCCGCAACGATGCCGAAGGTCACCTGCGATACGACGAACCATCCCCACTGGATGCGCGCATCGAGCGCCGGATTGATGATTCCCATGGCGGAATGCAGCAGCCCTGTCCACAGCAAGGGAGCGAGAATTCCGCCCAGCAGCACGGGTCGCGTCGGCAACATGGGCAGCATCGCTCCATACAGCAGCCCCACCAGCAAACAAGTCACGGTCTGGATCGCAATGGCCACCAGCAGCCAGCTCCAGTGGAACGCCGCAATCTCCGCCGTAGTGACGTGCGCCGATGGTCCTACGCCTGCCCCACCCAGCAGGTTCACGGGATACCAAATACTGTGCTGCGCGATCAGTCCATAGGCGAGCGCGGGAAAAATCATCGCGATGCCGCCCGCGATGCCGCCCTTAATTCCGCTCGTGACCGGATAGGTCTCAATGGGCAGATGCGCGCGATGTTCCGGACCCAGTTCCAGGCGCCGCACCGCACGTCGTGTGGTGGTGATCGTCACGGGCTGCACCACCACCGGCACATCCTCATGCGCCTCGTGCGGCAGCACATCGCGGAACCAACCCACGCATCCGGCCAGCATCAGCAGGGCACCAAACGCGGTCACCCACAGGCTCGTGACCAGGCCGCCCGCGGCGAGCGTGCAGCCAAGGGCCAGCACGATGGGCCAC
The DNA here is from genome assembly GCA_036490815.1 of Acidobacteriaceae bacterium. GTDB lineage: Bacteria > Acidobacteriota > Terriglobia > Terriglobales > Acidobacteriaceae > Palsa-343. The sequence goes on along the minus strand of DASXDF010000018.1, from coordinate 121,903 downwards.
GCCGTGGGCGCGGGCAGATGGATCGTCTCCCCGTGCGCCGGTCCTGCGCGATGTTGCGTTACGCCTTGTTGCGTATCTGCCATGCTTATCGACCCACGATGTACACCACGGTGAAGACCACCACCCATACCGCATCCACAAAATGCCAGTAGAGCGCGAAGACCTGGATGCGCTCGGAATGCTTCTGCGTCACGTGCCCGGTCAGCGTGAAAATCAAAATCAGCAGCAGCCCAAGCAGCCCGATGACCACGTGCGTTGCGTGCAGGCCCACCAGCGAATAGAACGTGGTGCCAAACAGGTTCGTCCTGATCGTCAGCCCGTCGACATAAATCAACTTGTGCCATTCCATCGCGGTGCCGGCGATAAAGACCAGCCCCAGCGCGATGGTCACCGCCCACCACGCGGCGAACGCGCGCATCTTTCCGCGGTCAATTTCTCGCTCCGCCAGCCAGATGGTCACGCTGCTGCCGAGCAGGCACACCGTATTGAAGAAGGGGATCTCCAGCACCTGTCCTGGGAGCGGCCCGCTCAGGCTTTTTCCGATGTAGTAAATGTAGGCGACGACAAAGATGGTGAAGATCGCGCTCTCGCCGGTGATGAGCGACAGCATCGCGACGCGCCCGCGCGAGGGCAGGTGCCACGGTTCAGCAATCGGAGACAGAGGAATCGCGCTCATGCTTCGTACTTCCAGTCCGGATCGTCCGGATGTTTCAGGTCCCACAGCGGGCGGCGGCTGCGCACCACCGGATCAGTCGCAAAGTTATATACCGGCGGCGGCGAAGGCGCGGCCCACTCCAGCGTCCACGCATCCCATGGATCGTTGCCGGCCTCTTTGCCCTTGAAATACGAATGCACCAGGTTCCACGCGAAGATCAGGACCGCAATGCCCTGAACCGCCCCGCCCAGCGAGATGACGAGATTCAGATGGTTCCATCCGCGATCGGGCTCGTAGGTGTAGATGGAGCGCGGCATGCCGAGGAATCCAACAAAGTGCATGGTGTCGAACGTGATGTGGAAACCGATGAGGAACAGCCAGAAGTGCCATTTGCCGAGCGTCTCGGAGAGCATGCGCCCCGTGACCTTCGGATACCAGTAATAGATACCGGCAAAAATGTTGAAGACGATTGCGCCCACCAGCACGTAATGGAAATGCGCAATCACAAAATAGGAATTGTGCAGTTGCCAGTCGAATGGAGCCGCCGAGAGCATGATGCCGGTGAGCCCGGCGATCAAAAACTGAAACAGGAAACCGAGACAAAACAGCATCGGCACCCTGAAGCGAATCTTGCCGCCCCACAAAGTCGCGACCCAGTTAAAGATCTTGATGCCCGTCGGGATGCCCACCAGCATGGTCGACAGCACGAAGAAGGCGTTGCCCACCGAGGTCATGCCCACGGTAAACATGTGGTGCGCCCAGACGCCCAGGCTCACAAACGCAATGCCCACTGAGGCTGCCACCATCGCGGGATAACCGAAAATCGCCTTGCGCGAGAAGACCGGAATAATTTCGCTGGCGATGCCGAACGCCGGCATCACGAGGACGTAGACCTCCGGGTGCCCGAAGATCCAGAAGAAATGCATCCACACGATGGCCGAGCCGCCCGCCTGGGTGTCGAAGAAGTGTCCGCCCAGGTAGCGGTCGATCAGCAGCATGATCTGCGCAGCGGTCAGCGGCGTAATCGTGATGAGCGTGAGCCCGCTGGTGACCAGCATGAGCCACACAAACAGGGGCATGCGCAGCAGCGACATTCCCCGGCAGCGCATGGAAAGCGTCGTGGCGATGACGTTGATCGCCGTGCCCAGCGTGCCGAATCCGCTCACGATGAGCGCCAGGGCCCAGTAATCGGTCGCGTGTCCTGGAGAGAATGCTTTCGCGGTCAGCGGCGCGTACGCCCACCAGCCGACGTCGGGCGCATTCCCCATCCCATACAAACCGAACCCGCCGATGAAGCTGTAATAGAGCAGCAATCCGCCAAACGCTGTGAGCCAGAAGCTGAAGGCATTCAGGCGCGGAAACGCCATATCGCGCGCGCCGATCATCAGCGGCACGAGGTAATTGGCGAATCCAAACAGAATCGGCATGCCCACCAGAAACACCATGGTGGTGCCGTGCATGGTGAACATGCGGTTGTAGACCTGCGGCGAAAGGATATGGAGGCCGGGCCACGCCAGCTGCCACCGAATCGCGAGCGCCTCGACGCCTGCCACCAGCAAAAAGAAAATCGAGTAGACCACGTAGAGAATCCCCAGCCGCTTGTGGTCCACCGTCACCACCCAGCCGTGGAGCCACTCCAGCACCTGCGCCTGTGAACGCCGCCGCGGCGTCACGTCCAGGGTTCCGGCAATCGGTAATGTCTGGTCTGCCATCTCGTCGTCCTAATGAAGAGTCGTCAAGTACGCCACCAGTTCGTCGATCTGATTGCTGTTCAGTTGCATGGCCGGCATCAGCGCGCCCGGCTTAAAGTGATCCGGATCCTGAATCCACGCGTGCAGATTCTCCGGCGTATTGGTGGCCGCGCCCGCAGCAATCGTGCTGCGGCTCGCCAGATGCGTGAGATCCGGCCCAAACGTTCCGCGGGCGGCTGTCCCGGCAATCGCATGGCAATTGGTGCATGCCTCGGTTTCAAATACGTGTCGTCCGGCAGCCACGCGAGCATCCTGCACGCCCGGTTGCTTTTGCTGTTCCACCCACGCTGCGAATTGCTCCGGCGTATCCACGTAGACGCGCAGCAGCATTTTCGCGTGCTCCACGCCGCAGAATTGCGCGCACTGTCCCAGATACACACCGGTATGCCGCGGATCGATCCACATATCGTTGGGGTGATTCGGAATCAGATCCGTCTTGCCCGCCAGCTGCGGCACCCAAAAGCTGTGGTCCACGTCCGCGGACAGCAAATGCAGATAGGTCGGGCGCGGTTCCAGTGCGCTGGATACCGGCACATGGAGTTCATTCGCCGTCACAATTCCGAGCTTCGGATAGCGATACTCCCACCAGAACTGATGGCCCACCACCGTTACATCCAAAGCCACCTGGGGCTTCGGCGCATCCTGGATGGCAAAAATAATCCGCGCTGTGGTAAGAAACAGCACGACGACAATCAGGATCGGGATGACGGTCCAGGCGATTTCGACCTGGGTGCTGCCGTAAATCTGTGCGGGTTCGCTTTCATCGTCTGTTGGGCGCGCGCGATAGCGTACCAGAGCCCACACCAGCAGTCCGCCGACGGTGACAAAAATGCCGCCTGTGATTGCGAGCACGAACCACGACAGATCCACAATGCTGTTGGCCGGGGTGGAATCGGGAGCAAAAATGTTCGGCGAACCCAGCGGTCCTTCCGCCCAGCCGCGCGCACTGGAAAGCATCGCAATGCACAGAACGAGCAGAGAACTTACCCGAGTCGCTTTCGCGCCGTGCTGACGGATCGTGGAGTGCATCTGCTCTCGCGCCGGACTTCTTGTGATGCTGTTCGAGTGCGGTCAGATTCGGGTGGAGTGGACGATGGCCTGGGAACGATGATCCATTGCGCGCTCTCTGGCGGCATTCGTCTGCTGATTCAGGCCGAAACTGTTCTGCGTCTGAAAATCAATTTTAGCAGCAAAGTCGCGCTGCTTCTGTCGTCTGGTCGCGACTGCAGACTATACCTCTTCTGAATTACACAGACGTTGCAAACATCCGCGCAAAGCGCCGCGCCGCATTCGCCAGCGCGGCAATCTTCGTTCCATTCGCGTAAGCGTCGATCACGGCGCGGCGCAGCAAGGGTGCAGTCAGCGCCCGATATCCGAGATCGAGATTGCCGTAGAACCATCGCGCTCCCGAGGCCGACAGCTGCAGATCCCGCCGCAGGGGTGCGGTTCTCTCCGCAAAATCCTGCTGGGCGTTCACGCGGCCGCGCAACTCGCCATCGATCGCCGCGGCCGCAGCTTGCGCGCTGGCGATCGCTCCATAAATTCCCTCGCCGGTCAGCGGATCGGCAAAGCCGCCCGCATCGCCGACCAGAAAAACGCGAGCCATATCCGCCTGCCCACGCTCCGCCCCAAATCCCAGATACTGGCCCATAATCGGTCCAACATGCGCGTTGCCCAATCGCGCGCGGATGTAGTGCTCGAGGCGCGGCCGGTCCAATTTTTCCGTCGCAGATTCGGTATACAGCCCCACATTCAGGTGATCGCACTTTGGAAAAATCCAACCATACCCCTGTCGCACTGGCGCGAGATCAAAAACCAGGTCTGCGCGTCTTGCATTCTCTGGCCGCACCTCTGCCTCCAGGGCAAAGCCGCGCCGAAACCATTCCGGGTGGGCGCAAACCAGTTGCCGCACCCGGCTATGCACGCCATCCGCACCGATCAGAAACCGTCCTCGATACTCGGCCTCGGGGGTCCGCACCGATACGCTGTCGACTTCCACATCGATGCTCGCAATCGCACCGATGCGTGCAAACTGCGCACCCGCTCCCAGCGTTTGCCGCAGGCAGTAATCGTCCAGCTCCTGGCGCACGGTCATCGCACACACGGCCTTGCGGCTGGTCAGGGTCGCCGCCTCGTTTGTGTCCTTTTCCACGACGATGGCCGAGACCGTCTCCCGCACCACCGGAGTCACGGAATAGCGCAGCGCGCGCAGGGACTTCCGCGTGAGCCCACCCGCACACGCCTTATGCCGTGGAAATTCCGCCTTGTCGAGAACCAGCACCGCGCGTCCGGCAGCCGCCAGATCCCAGGCCGCCGCGCAGCCCGCCGGTCCGGCCCCCACAACAATGGCGTCCCATGGCTCCATCAGGAAAGTGTATGACTTGAAATCTGTCTTCAGGAAAACATCCGGCGAGAATTGTCCAGCGTGTACTACGCCACCTGGGGCGGAGTCGCCGAGCCCGGCCCGCATTGCGGACGCACACCTGATTTGCGAATCATCAGCTCGACTCGCACAGGATCGCCCGCCGTCGCCTCCAGGGTCTCACGGGTACACTGGCAAAGAGTTGCCATAATGAGATGCGATTGCGCCGTCAGCTCCAGTCCTGCGGCAATCAGCACGCTGTACATCTCCACGCACATTGCCCGCACAAACTCAAATTCAATGGAGGCCGCTTCGCCAGCATCGAATCGCCGCGACAGCACGAAGCCGCCGCAAGCCATCACCGCTCCGGTCAGGAAGCGTACCGTTCGGGCAGCGTCCTCGGCACACACTGCCGTCAGGCTCAGCTCCCAACCTTTTTGTCCTCGACTCTGTTCGGGGATATCACGCACACTGTCTGCATCGGAAGAGTAGGCGAATCTCTTCAATCTCTTTTCCACGTCAGGGAACTAAAGGTTTTTCGTGTGCTACCTTTGCCTCATGCTGGTCGGCACCGGAATCGACCTCATCGAAGTTCCACGCATCGCTCGTTCTATCGAACGCTATGGCGATCGCTTCCTCGAGCGGGTCTTCACACGTGAAGAAATAGCCTATTGCAGCGCCAGAGCCAGCTCTGCTGAAAGTTTTGCCGCGCGCTTTGCCGCGAAAGAAGCAGGAGCGAAGGCCCTCGGCACCGGCATCCAGCACGGCGTCTTCTGGAGGGAACTCGAGGTCCGTCGCGCACCCGGCAGCCGTCCCATCCTGGTTCTCAGCGGCCGTGCCCGTGCCATTGCCGGACAACTTGGCGTCACCCATGTCTCACTTTCAATCACGCACACCGCCTCGCTGGCCATGGCCACCGTTCATCTTGAAGCCTGAGGGTTATTGCTGAACCATTTCGGGCTTTTCTGATTCGGCGTTCGCCGCGCCGCCCGAGGCATGCCGTTGCAGGTCGCGAAACGCGGTGTACACGAACGATCCCAGATACCAGCCGTCGATGAATTTGTACGGAAACTCCCCCGTTGTGTAATGACCGCAGGGCAGCACCTTCGCAACAAAATCCACACCGTGGCGCACGAAATTCTCCACGACCTGTTCGGAGTACTGCGGCAGAAACGTGAGATCGTAGCGCGCATAGACCAGTAAAACCCGCTTGTGCGTTTCTGAGAATCGATCCATGTAGGAGTAGGGGCTGACGCCACCCCACAGCCGGTAGAGCCGCTCCTGCGTCAGCCCGGCCTCTCCAAAACCGGCGCGGATATGCCGGGTGCTCTGTCCCGTCCACACCACATCGCCATACGACATGGACGCATGATTGAAGGCGTTCACCCGCAGCCGCGCGTCGTGCGCGCTCGCCAGGAATGCATAGCACGATCCAAGGCTGGTCGCCAGAATCCCAAACTCTTCGTAGCCCTGGGTCTCGAGCCAGTCCATGCAGCATCGCACATCCACGACCGCCTGCCGCACTGCTGCGATGGTGCGCCCGATATTCGAGCTGCAGGCATAATCCGACCGCTCAATCTCGGCCGGCCGGCGAATATCGTGGAACGGCTTGCTGAGGCGCAGCGCCGAAATGCCAAAGCGGTTGAACAGCGAGCAAAGCACGTTGTGGCTGAACGCGTCGGCATTCCATTGCGGCATCACGATCATGGCGCGCTTCGGTTTTCCCTGCATGCGTTCTTCGCCGGCGGGATACCAACGGGCGTTCACCAGGTCATTTTCCGGATAAGGCGTGCGCACTGGCGAGTTGAAGCGCAAAAACTGCGCCTTCTTCAGCCTGCCGTCCTTCGCTCGTTGCTTCAGCTCCGCATCACGACGCAACGTCTCCGGCCGCACATTCGTTGGGAACAACTGCGGCGCCCGCTCCTCGAGGCGAAAATCGACAGGCCGCCTGTACCCAAAAAATACGTCGCTGTTGCGGACGATGGCCGCGTTCACCGCAAGCATCGCCTGCTCAGCAGCGCCTTCATCCCGCCCCGCGCGTGCCACCGCGGAGCCGAGCCCTGCCTCCTTGATGAAACCGTCCAGCCACTCAAAGCCCCACTCCAGCGGACGCACCACGCGATTCTCATCGCGCATGGTCAGTGCCGTCTCCCACCGGTACATCCACTGTGCGTAGAGTTTTGCGATCATCTCAGTCCACCATCACCCGCGGCACACGCGCCGCAATCGCGCACAGCACCTCGTAGCTGATCGTCCCGGTTACCCTGGCCATCTCAGAGGCGGTAATTTTCTCCGGGCCCTGCTCGCCGATCAGAGCGACCTCGTCGCCCACCGCGGCGCCATCCACATGGGTCACATCCACCGTCGTCTGATCCATGGAGATGCGTCCCGCAATCGGCGCCCTCTGTCCGCGTATCAGCACCGAGCTCTGATTGGACAAGAGCCGATTCAGCCCATCGGCGTAACCCACCGGCAGGAGGGCCAGGCGGGTGCGCCGCCGCGCCGTGAAGGTCGCATCGTAGCCCACCGTGGCCCAAGCCGCGATCTCGCGCACAGAAATTACCCGCGACTTCCAGCTCAGCACCGGCTTCAGCTCCTGATCGGTCGATTGCTGGTTCTCGCGCAACGGCGAATAGCCATACAGGGCGATTCCCGTCCGCACCATCCGCGTCTCCCCCAGCTTTTTCGCAAAATCCGGCTGTGTCATCACATCATCGCTCTGCAGCACGTTTGCCGAACTCCCGGCGCTCACCAGCACCGTCTTACGCTTCTCCCGAATGAGATGCCCCACGGTCGTGATCAATTCGTTGAGCTGATCCCGATTCGACGTTTTGCTTTCCGCAGAATGAAAATGCGTCATCAGCGCTTCGATCCGCAGCGGCGACTTCGCGTGAAACCGTTTCAGCATGGGCTCTGCCCTGGCCCGCTGAACCCCCTGCCGCGACATTCCCGTATCGATCTCCAGATGCACCGGAATCTCGCCGGTACTCCTGCCCATCCGGCGCGCCGCATCTTCGAGCCATTCCAGATGCTGCGCCTCCCACACCACCGGGGTCAGATTGTGCTCGATGGCGGCGTCGGCCTCGCCCGCGAAAATCCCCGACATGATCAGGATGCGCGCGGCGCAGCCTGAGAGCCGCAACTGCACGCCCTCTTCCACGCAGGTAACGCCGAACCACCGCGCACCGTTCGTTTCCAGCAAGCGCGCGCACTCTACGAGCCCATGGCCGTAGGCATTGGCTTTCACCACACACAACAATTCGGTCCCGGCTCGAGGACGGCGCAAAATATCGTGGTTGTGGATGAGTCTGCTGCGCGAAATCTCAGCCCAGGTGGGTCGCGTGGTCGTTGTCATCTCCAGGCTGATCTGGTTCTGCTCCCTGCTTTTAGTTTGGAGGGGTATTTGGAGTCTGTTCCACCGCGGACCGCGAGGGTTGGGCTCCTGGAAACAGCAGTGGGATATGGAACGGTTCCGCAGCGTCGCTCTTTTTCTGCGCGGCTTTCTGCTTGCCCGGCGCCAGCTCCACCACGGCGGTTCGCTGCGCGTTCACGCACGCCCAGTGCATCCGAGACTTGTTGTACACGTGGGTGAAAATGCCTCTCTCTTCGCGAACATTGCCGTTGCCGCGAAACTTCTCGACGTAGGTTCCGCTGACGATCGCGGTGTCGCCAAACAGCCGCACGGTGACCACCCGCTGCATCAGGCTCACGGGCTCATCGCCCTTCTGGTAGAGGCCTGCGATCTGCTGGTTCCGGGTCGTGACGTCGCCGGCCGCCGAAATATCCACGTAGAGCGGCGACAACAGAAACTCCATGGTGTACTGATCGTTCTTCATCAGTGCCGTCGACCACTGATCCTCGAGACCCTGGAATTCTTTGATCTCCGGCGACGGTGTCTGATTCGGGGTGACCGACTGTGCCTGCTGGGCGCGCAGCGAACCCGCGACAGCGCACAGGGTACTTACAAGAACTGCAATCAACAGCTTAATTCGCATAGAAATCCAATTCCGGGGGATCCCCTTTAATGATAGACGTTCGTCGGCCCCGAAGGCCATCGTCATCGAAATTTCATGCCTGGTTTTCAACACTTCCGGACCGTTGTTCGAGATATTCACATCTGCGCCATCCACCCCATTCCGTCCTACACTCGTTGAAGGTCATGGCCACTACCCCCGACATCGAATTCGAGCGCGGCCTTCCCGCCTCCCTTGACGCCGAACGCACCATCCTCGGCGCCGTCCTGCTGGACAACCACGCTTACTCTGAGGCGGCCTCGAGCCTCCGCGCCGACGACTTCGCGCTCACGGCGCACCAGCGCGTGTTTGCCCGCATGGGTGAGTTGATCGACCGCAATCATGTCGTCGACATCGTCACCCTGAGCGAGGAGCTCGCGCGCCGCAAGGAAATTGAATCGGTCGGCGGGGTGGCGTGGCTGGCGTCTCTTACTGAAGGCCTGCCTCGGCGTCTCTCCATCGAAGAATACGTCCGCATCGTCAAGGACAAGTCGCTCCTTCGCCAGCTCATCAACATCTGTTCCAGCGCCATCACCCGCGCCGCCGATCAGAGCGAAGAGGCCCTCGAAGTCCTCAACGCCGCCGAATCCTCCCTGCTCGAAGTCACTGAGAAGGGCATCACCCGCGGATTCGCGAGCGTTCACGACATCGTCGCGAGCTCGTTTAAGACGATCGACAACCTCTATAAGGAAGGCCGCGAGATCACCGGCCTGGCCACTCACCTGACCGAATTCGACCGCATGACCAGCGGCCTGCAGAACTCCGAGTTGATCATCATCGCGGCTCGGCCTTCGATGGGCAAAACGGCGCTCGCCATCAACATCGCGCAGAACGCCGCGATCCAGGGCGGCAAAACCGTTGCTGTCTTCTCGCTCGAAATGTCGAAGGAGTCGCTGCTGCGCCGTATGCTGGCGTCGGAGGCGATCGTCGATTCCGTAAAGATTCAGAAGGGCTTCCTGCTCCGCGAAGATCGCGACAAGCTCACCTCTGCCCTCGAGCGCCTGGTCGAAGCGCGCGTCTATGTTGACGACACGCCCGGCATCTCGCTGACCGAAATGCGCGCCAAGGCTCGCCGACTGCGCCAGTCGGCAGGCGGCCTCGACCTCATCGTCGTCGACTATCTGCAGTTGATGACCGCCGGCTCCAGTGGTCCGCAGGCACGCCGCTACGAGAACCGCACCCAGGAAGTGTCTGCCATTTCGCGCGGCCTGAAAGCTCTGGCCAAAGAGCTCAACATCCCTGTGATCGCGCTCTCCCAGCTCTCCCGTGCCTCAGAGCAGCGGGGCGGCGACCGCAAGCCGCTGCTCTCCGACCTGCGCGAATCCGGCTCCATCGAGCAGGATGCCGACGTTGTTGCCTTCATCCATCGGGAAAGTTATTACAACCGGGACAAAGCTGCCGAGCCTGATCCGGAAGCCGACAACAAAGCGGAAATCATCGTGGCCAAACAGCGCAACGGGCCTACTGGATCCATCGAAGTCGCCTGGGTTTCAAAGTGCACGAAGTTCGGCGATTTGTCTTACGGAAACCAGGGCGGGGAATACTGAGCTTCAGTGCTACACCCTCATCTTCGGGATGCGAAACTGAAGACATCATGAAGGGACCAGTGATCGTAGGCACGAATGGCGAATTGGTGCTTCCGGCGGAAATGCGCAAAACTCTCGGCATTCGTGCCGGAACACCCATCCTTGTGACGCGCGAGGATAACCGCATCATCCTTGAACCGGTAAACAAGGCGTAGGTCCGCGCGCTGCGCGGGTCGCTTGCCGGTGGTCGATCCATGACCGATGAGCTTCTGAAAGACCGTCGCGAGGAAGAAGCCCGCGAAGAGTCTTAGCCAACCGGACTTTCGCTAACCGCTTTTCAGCTGACCGCTTCTTCGCTGACCGGCTTGCCGCTGCCTCGCAGCCGTTTGCCCTGAATTTCGATGAACACATTCACCAGCGTCAGAGCGGCTGGGGTCACGCCGGGGATCCGGCTGGCCTGTCCCAGCGTCGAAGGACGAACGCGCGTCAGCTTCTCCTGCATCTCCCGCGACAGCCCGCTGACCTGCGTGTAGTCGAACCACTCAGGGATCGCGCGCTCTTCGGCTTTCTTCAGCTTCTCGATCGACTTCTTCTGCTGGTCGAGATACCCGGCGTATTTGATCTCGGTCTCCACGCTCTTCAGCTCGTTGTGCGCAGCGGCGCCCAAACGTCTGTCAGCCCCCGAATCCATCCAAGGAGCAAACACCGGGTCCACCAGTTGCTCCCGCAGCACCGGCCAGATCGAAGCCAGCGTGACCTCCGGCCGCCGCAAAACCTGGGCCCAGGTCTGTCCAGCGGGCCAGTCGCCGCCTGTGGCCTTAGCGGTGGCGAGCACTTTTTCCAGCGCCACCGCCCGCGCCTGCTTGGCTTCATACTCCGCCCACGCGGCGTCGCCGATGAGTCCCAGCCGCCTTCCATAGGGCGTCAGCCGGCGGTCCGCATTGTCAATCCGCAAATGCAGCCGGAACTCCGCGCGCGAGGTGAACATTCGATACGGCTCGTTGGTTCCCTTCGAAATCAAATCGTCGATCAGGATGCCGGTGTACGCCTCGGTTCGATCGAGGGTGAAAGCCGCCTCGCCCTTCACGCTGAGCGCCGCGTTGATTCCGGCCATCAGGCCCTGGCACGCCGCTTCTTCGTAGCCCGATGTTCCGTTGATCTGGCCGGCGAGATAGAGCCTGTCAAACTTCTTCACGCGCAGCGTACGGTCCAGCTCTGTCGGATCGATCGCGTCGTACTCAATCGCGTAGCCCGGGCGCAGCATCTCCGCGTTTTCGAGTCCGGGAATCGAGCGCACGATCTCGGCCTGCACCTCCATCGGCAGCGACGTCGACATGCCGTTCACATAGACCTCGTGCGTGTTCAGACCCTCCGGCTCAAGGAAAAACTGATGCTGCTCCTTGTCGGGAAACTTCACGACCTTATCTTCGATCGAGGGACAATAGCGTGGGCCAATCCCGGTGATCTGGCCCGAATACATCGGCGACCGGTGCACATTCTCGCGAATAATGCGCAGCGTTTCGGGCGTCGTGGTCGCGATATGGCAGCTCACCTGGCGCTGCGGCAGAGTCCTGGTACGGAAGCTAAACGGCGTGGGATCGGCATCGCCCGGCTGCTCCTGGAACTTCGACCAGTCAATCGTCCGGCCATCGAGCCTGGGGGGCGTGCCGGTCTTCAGGCGGCATCCGCGCAGCCCCAGCTTCTTGAGCGCCTCGCCCAGCAGCACCGACGGCGGCTCCCCGCTGCGCCCCGCCGGATAGTTTTCTTCCCCGCAATGAATGAGCCCGTTCAGGAAAGTGCCGGTGGTGATGATCACGGCGCCCGCCACAATCGTGCGCCCATCCCGCAACTTGACGCCAGTGATTCTCGACGGGTGGTCCTGAACGCCGATCGCCGGAAGCTGATCGCTGGACGTTGTGCTGCGCACGACGTCGACCACTTCCGCCTGCTTGATAAACAAATTGGCCTGGGACTCCAGGACCTCGCGCATTTTCACGCGATACTGCTGCTTGTCGCACTGTGCTCGCGGCGACCACACGGCCGGGCCGCGCGAAGTATTCAGCAACCGGAACTGGATTCCTACCGCATCGGCAACCTCGCCCATGATCCCGCCGAGCGCGTCAACCTCCCGCACCAGGTGTCCCTTCGCGATACCGCCAATCGCGGGGTTGCAGCTCATCTGGGCGATGAGATCCAGGTTCAGGGTGAACAGAGCGGTCCGCAGCCCCATGCGCGCCGCGGCCATCGCCGCCTCGCATCCGGCGTGACCGGCGCCCACCACCAGCACATCGTATTGTTCTGTAAACGCCATAGGGTCGACAGGATTATTCTACCGGCCCCGCTTCCTGCCAATAAAAAACGCGGCAGCCGGCAGGCTGCCGCGTCCTTACTTCAACCAGTCTAGAAGTCCAGCTTCAACCCCAGCTGAATTTCTCTCTGGCTGTACACGAACGTCGAATCGGCATTCGAGATTGCTCCGAACCCCGACTGGCTGCTTTTGCCCGGACCCGCATTGAACGACTGGTACGTCAGATTTCCGGTCGACCCAATCGAGTATGCGGTCGAGTTCACGCTGGTCACGTTCATGTGGTTCAGCAGGTTGAAGGCTTCGCCCAGCAACTCCAGGTTCATGTGGTGCTTTTCGCTGAGCGGAAGGTCCTTCTGCAGCCGTGCGTCCAGGTTCGCCGTTGTCGGCTGCCGGTAGGTGTTGCGCCCGATCTGCAGCAGGTAGCCCGAGTTTCCGGAGCCCGCCAGCCCCGAGCTCGCAGCGCCTGCAATCGTGCCGCTCACTCCAGCGGAATACGGCAGGCCGTTCTGCACCTGCAGTACCGGATTCAGATGCCACCCGTTTTCAAAATACTTCTGCCAGCCGTTTGCCTTACCCGGCCACGTGAGCAGTCCCCACGCCACGAACCGATTCGGGACGTTGTAGGTGGAATTTCCATAGTTCGCCCGCGGATTACCCCACGGATCGTACCAGCTGTTGGTGCTCGGCGCGGTGCTCTGGTTCTGGTTGAAGTCCAGTGCATGCGACCATGTATAGTTCACGTCGAACTGCGCGTACTGATTGCCGCGATTTTCGATGTCGACCACCAGCCCGTTGTAGCTCGAGTTGATGTTGCTCGTCACCTCGGTTACGTTGCCGTAGTGGCTGTTGATGTAGGGCTTCACGTAATAGCTGGTCGGAATGACCGCGCCGCAGGTCAGCTTGCCGCACGAGCCGTCCGCCCCTGCCTTGACCGTCAGGGTCCCGGTTTTCTTCGTCGCAGGATTCAGGTTCAGGTTCAGGAAGTTCGGCAGCTCGCGCGCCAAAGCCCCCATATAGTCCACTGAGAAAAACGTTCCTTTACCGATCTGCTGCTGCAGCGTGAGGTCGAATTCGTGGACTTCCGGGTTCTTGAAATTCTTCGCGAAGAAATCCACTCCCGGCGTGGGAAAGCTGCCGCCAGGAATAATCTGGGGAAATACCGGAGCGCCGGCACTCGGCAGCGTTCCGAAAATCGTGGGAATCGTGTACTGCCCATGCGGGCTGCCGGCAGCTTCGTAGGCGTTGAGGATGTCGCCGTTGAAGTTCCGTCCGAAGTAGATACCGTAGCCTCCGTGGAACACGGTCTGTCCTTTGCCGAAGGGATCCCACGAGAAACCCACCCGCGGCCCGAACTCGCCTTTGTCGCTGGGCTGATTTCCCACTTGCGCCGTCGCGTCCGGATACGGCCCAATCGTCGTCCCGTTCACGGTCACCCCGGTGTTGAGCACCGACGTCGCGAGCAGGGAGGGATATGGCGGCGGGACATGCTCGTAGTCGTAGCGCAGGCCGATGTTCAGCGTCAGCCGCGGGCGCGCTTTCCAGTCATCCTGCGCGAAGAAACCGTAGTCGATCGTCGATAGCTGGAACCGCGGCGTCCCGAATCCCTGCGTGAATCCGAAGTAGCACGGATAGGTCCCCAGCCCCGTTTGCGATTGCGTGCTGTCGCAGGTACCGCTCGGCTGCAGGATGTCTGCGAAGAGATCAGAGAAATACGTGTAGGTGTAGACGCCGTTGCTCTCGTACAGATTGTTGACTTCATCGTTGTTGCGAAGAATATCGAATCCGAACTTCAGGGTGTGGTTGTTGTGCAGGTAAGTCGCTGTGTCGCCGGCCTGGTCCTTCCACTCCGCCGGATACGCGGCGCGAAAGGAGTAGTACGGCATGCCTGCCGTGAAGCCGTTGCTGCTGCTCGATCCGCCATAGATCATGAGCTGGATCGGCGTGCCCGTGCTGTTATTCAGATAAGTCCTGGTGAAGTTGCTGAAGGGCTGCTCGCCTTCGTCGTCGAGCTCGCGCCCGTACTGGAACCGCAGTTCGTTCGTGAGTGTGCTCGAAAACAGGCTGTCCAGCTTCGCCATTCCGTAATCCAGCTTCACAAAATCCGTGCCGAACGTGTCGACCGCATAGTTGTTCGAGGTCTGCGTCTGCACGCCGCCGGGCGAATCCCAGCGGAGCCGGTGGTAGAGGAGGCTCAGGTGCTGCTTGTCGTTGATCTGCCAGTCGAGCTTGGGCGTGTTGAGCACTTCATCGCCGGTGCGAGGCGTCGTGCCCAGATCGTCCAGCAACCCCGGACCGGTGAGCCCGGTCAGGCTCGAGACCACCGTACCGTACAGAAGCTGATCGTAGTGGGCAGCACCCAGTGCATAGTTGCCGCCGTAAACGCGATTCGCCAGGGCCTGCGCACCCACGTCGCCGGCGGACGAACCGGGCGTGCCCAGATCGGCCCATTGATTGAAGAATGCCGACGGCGATCCGGGTTTCGCCACGCCAGGGAAATCCCGGCGGTATTGGTCGTACGCGTAGAACCAGAAAAGCTTGTCGCGCACCAGCGGGCCGCCCGCGCCAAAGCCCCAGCGCTTCCGCCAGTCTTTGGGACGGAAGGGAACACCGGTGACAATGGTGGGCGGTCCGCCGGTTGAAGGCTCCTGCACGCTGGTGAGCGTGGTGAACGGATTGATCGCGCCCCAAGCGTTGTCGCGATCGAAGAAATAGGCCTGCCCGTGAATATCGTTCGTCCCGCTTTTCGTAATCGAGTTGATCACGCCGCCCGCTGCGCGACCGAACTCCGCGGAATACACGCCCGTATTCACCTGGAACTCGGCAATGCCAATCTGCGACGTCGAATAGCCTTCACGAGTCCGCCCCCGCTCCTCGGAGAAGAACGCCTGGTTGTCGTCTGCGCCGTCAATCTGCACGTTGTTCAGCAAAGGACTGATGCCGCGAAACACGATGAGGCCAAATCCGTTTCCGTCAGAGACCGTGCCCGGCGTCAGCAATGCCAGATCGGACCACCGCCCGCCATTCAGAGGCAAATCGAGGATTTCTTTCGATGTTATCGTCTCGGAAATTTCCGGCGACTCCATCTTCAGCACCGGAGACTCGCCTGTTACCGTCACAATTTCGGATGCGCTGCCCGTCTTCAGCACAGGCTGCAGTTCGGTCAGCGAGCCTACCGTGACAGCTACCTGGTTCGCGGTATATTGGCCGAACCCCGATGCTGCGATGGTTACCGTGTAACTGCCGGCTGGAACCAGCGGCGCTTTGAAATAGCCGCTGCTGTCGGTGTTCAGGCTGATGGTGCCATTGGTCCCGGTATTGCGGATGGTCACGGCCGCGCCCGGAATGACCGCCCCCGACGCATCGAACACGGTTCCTGCAATCGCACCTTCCGTCGTCGATTGCGCGGCTGCCGGGACTGTGGCGACCATCAAAACCGAAGTCAGGAGCATCAACATTCCTGCGAGCAGCAGGAATCTGTAACTGGATTTGCGCATAAGGCTCTCCAAAGGGTTGTGCTGTTTTTGTTGGGTGCGCGGATGCCGACACTGGCCAACTCTCGCGCCCGGTTCCAAAATTTCTTTCGACTAATCCGAGTGGACTAAGTTAGTTGGTGCGAGTTATCACTCACTCCGCCACGACCGGCTCTGTTTTTCGTCTGGAACGACGATTGTTAGCTTTCCATACTTTGATGAACCTGTGATTACAGCATGGTCTTGCGCATTTCTCGCAAAATTTGTGCCTGCCGATGTGGAAATCAAGGCAACTAACAAGAAACAAAAGGCCTCCGTTTCCGGAGGCCCTGTCCTGAAGCAGTGTGCTGATTTAGAACACGAAGTGCAGGTCCATCGTGACGACGCGTGAGCCGCCAATGGTGCCGGTCACCGATCCAAAATTGGCGCCGTTGTTGGGGCATCCGCCGGTGACCGTGGCCTTCGAGCACGAAAGAGTGCCCGCCGGCAGGATCGTGGGTATCGTTGTCGATCGGCCGGTCCCATTGTGATACGGCAACTGATCTAAATTCGTCAGCGCCGACTGCTGATCGGCCGCGCTGGCGGACGTCGCAATCTGTCCGTAGTTCACGTATTCGGCCGCGCAGTTGCCGAAGGGATCTCCGTAAGCCGAGGTCGAGCACGCATCCGCCTGCCGAATCTCCGTCTGGTTCTGCGGCACGTCCAGGCTGGTGGTGTTCGTCAGGTTAAAGATATTCATCCGATACTCCAGCGTCAGCTTCTCCGAAGGATGGAACTGCTTCCGTACCGAAACGTCGGCGCGCTTCTGGAATGCCTGGCGGAAGAGGTTGCGCTGTCCCGGGGCAAAATCCGTTTCGTAGATGTCCGAAGGATCGGTCCCTGTCGATACTGGAATGCCGTCGGTCCCCGGCTGCAGGTAGCGAATCGCAATCTGACTTGGGTCGATGGCCGGAATGTAACTGCCGCTGTTACGAAAGGCTCCTGAATGGCCGGTTAAGGCGCTCTTCGGATTCGCCCCGTTTTTAATCGGGAGCACCGGGTTCATCAGCGTCGGATAATCTCCGAAGAAGATGCTGCCGACCGCGCCGTAGAACTCATACAGCGAGTATGGTTCGCCGCTCTGCGCGACGACCAGTCCGCTCAGATGCCAGTCGTTGGTGAAGTACGACAGCAGGGTGTTCGGCTTCGCCGCATTTGGCGCTGCCACGTCGAAATTCCCGGTCAGGACATGGGTCCGGTCGAAATCTGCCGGCGCGTAGGAAGACCGCAGGTTGTTCGGATTGTCTCCGGTAAAGAACAGGCCGATCGCGCTCTGCTCGTCGTAGGTGTGGCTGAATGTGTAGCTCACCCCGCCGAGAACATGGTGGGAGAGCCGCTTCTCCAGGTGTGCTTCGAGGCCGTCGTAGGCCGAAGTTCCGGTCGTTTCGAACAGCGCGGCATTCGGGCTGTAACCCACGTACGGTGCGCGGAAGTCCGTGTTACCGCCATCTTCGGTGTTCCACGGTTCGCCGGCGATCGGATCGTAATCGTAACCGTCCGACTCACTGTTTTGGTTCAGCACTTCAAAACCATAGCTGGCCGTCTCGCCATGAACCGCACTCGACGAAGTGGCCAGGCGAGGTTCATTGAAGGGAATCGGGATCACTCCATGCCGTCCGCGGTTGCCGGTGTATCCCAGGGTCACCGCCAGATCGGGCCTCGGCTGCCACTGCGCGTTAAGCGTAAAGTTCATCGAGTACGGCAGCACGTTCTTCTTGTCGTACGCGCCAAAGTTCAGCGTGTCAGGGCAATCCGTGTAGCCTTCCTGGTTGTCGATGCCGCCGCAGTTGGGGCCGTAGTATTTGCTCTGCCCGGTCATGCCGTTGAGTGTCTGTTGCAGCGCGGTGTTGATTGTTGCCGGATCGGAGCTTGGCTTGACCCAGTTCAGCGATCCAGACGTCTTTTCCAGGGGGCTCCCCAGGGTCGTGCCGTTGCCGACCACGTAGCTGGCCAGTGGAGCCGACTCCGTCACCCCGAACGGGCCGCCATTGCCGCTGCCCGCAGGCTGCGACAGGTAGCTGAAGTATTCGCCGCGGTCGTAGTACAGACCGAATCCGCCGCGCCACACCAGGTTTCCATGATTCCGCTTGGGCGCCCACGCAAAGCCGATGCGCGGTGAAATTCCCCACTGGCGCCCGGTCAGCGTGGAATCGCTAACACCCGATGTGGGGTTGTATTTGTTATTGCCCGCCACCACGAAGCCGGCGTTGTTGACCGTGAATCCGGTGGCGGTTGTTCCGGTCACGTCGTAGGCGCTGGGATCGAAGTTGAACATGTTGCCGTACTTCTCAGTCAGGCCGCCATGATAGTCGTAGCGAACCCCCGCCGTGATGCTCAGGTTCGACAGCGCCTGCCACTTATCCTGCACGAAACTGGAAATCTCATTGGTCCGGTAGTAGCGATCCGCATCGTTGCGGTGGCTCACAGGATCGATCGTCTCCAGGACGTTCGAGCTTTTCACGGACCCGGCGAGAAACTTCTGGAAGCTCGCGCTCGTGATCTGCGCGATGCCGTCGCGGTTGTTATCGATGTTGAGTTGCGTGTAGCTAAAGCCGCCGCCTGCCAGAATTGTGTGCCGGCCCATGGAGAAGACGATGCTCGATGAAGGATTGAGCCGGTTCTGGTAATAACCGATATTCGCGAACGAGCTGAACGGCCCCACCTTCAGGCCCGGAGAAACGGTGGTGTTCGCCGCCATCTCCTTGATCAGCAGGCCCGGCAATCCAGGCGATGCATAAGGCGCGTCGCTCGGCTCTGTGCCGCCCACACCGAAGCTGCCGCCCGGAACCGTTTGCGTGTAGTAGCTGTAGGAAAAGGTGCGCGAGTAGCCCAGAGTCTGAACCCAGTTGATCTTCGATCCGAGCACCAGAGTGTTGCTCAGCGCGCCCACCTGGGAACCGTTGTTCTGCGATTGCGGGAAGCCGCCGGTCTGCGACATGCCGTAAAGCCGCGCAGTCGGGGCGTTCTGGTAGTAGTACTTCGCTGAGATGCGGTCGGTATTGCTGAGCTGATAATCCAGCGATCCCGTTCCCTGGTTTCCGGTGAGCATCGACGTCCCAATCAGGGTCACGTTGGGGATGCCGTACTGGTAGGTGGTCTGGCTCGGCACCTGGTTGGACGGAATCAGGTACCCGCCGGTGGGTGACTTCGCCGAGAGCAGCGCCTGCGCCACCGGATCGATCGCTCCGGTGTAGGCGGTCCCGCCGTTCCAGCTTGTCGCTGCCGCTGTCAAGCCCGCTGCCGAGCGATCGTCCGTCAGGCCCGGGGGAACGTTCATCTGCGAGAGTCCCGTTGAATTGTCGGAGTCATAAAGGTGCTGGTATGCCGCGAAGAAAAACAGCTTGTTTTTCAAGATCGGCCCACCGACGGTGAGGCCCGTCGTCCAACGGTGCAGCGCGGGATTGACCAGCGCCGACGGAAAGGCGCCGGCCCCCTGTTGCGAGAGCAGATACTGCTGCTTGAAGAAGTAGGGATCGGCATTCAGCGTGTTGTTTGCAAAGCTCCCGTAGAGCTGTCCGTGAAACTGATTCGTGCCTGTCGACGTATTCGCGTCGATCTGCGCACCGCTCGTCGCCCCTTGCTGTGCGTCGTACATCGAGGTGTTCACGCGCAGTTCCTGCAGAAACTCGGGAGGAGGGGAAGGCAGGCTGTTGCCGTTCGAGCCATACACGGAGGTGTTCGTCTGCGAGGCGCCGCCTACATCCGCTGACCCGGCCGAAGAGCTGCTGGATGTGCTGCCGCCGCCGATGTTGAAGTTGTAGCGCTGCGAAGCGTCACTGCTGGAGCTCATCCCGTTGAAGATATTGCTGACGTCGGTGCCGTTCACCTGAAAGGTATTGCTCGTCGCCCGCTGCCCGTTCGCCCAGATGTTCTGGTTGCCCAGGCCCGCGTTCGTGTCGATGCCGCTCAGCAATTCCGCGTTGACGCCCGGCGCCAGAATCGCCAGCTGCGTAAAGCTGCCCGTAGCCAGCGGCGTCGTTTGAATCTGCGTCTTGTCGAGGGTGTATCCGTTGGTGGTATCGGTCGCGTTCAGCAGCGGGTTGGCGGTAACTGTAACCGACTCGGATACTTTTCCCGGCTGCATGGACGAATTCAGCGTCTTGGCCTGCATCTCCTGCACTTCAATCGCCGGATAATTCACCGACTCGAAGTTTGCGGAGGTCACGGTGACCTTATACGCGCCGACCGGCAGATTGAGGATCTCCCAGTATCCGGTTTTTTGCGTGGTCGCCGTCCGGGTCAACCCGGTTTGCTCGCTCGTGACCGTGACGGTGGCGCCGGCCATGGCCGCGCCGGATATATCGGTAACGGTGCCGTTGATGCTGCCCAGCGTTTGTTGCGCGTGGCCAAACTGTGCGGTGAGAAGAATCGAGCAAAACAGGCAAAACGCCGCCGTGAGCTGGGTACGGATAAGCTTTTTCATTTGTCTGGCCTCAGAAAAGGTTGGTGCTTAGTTCCACGAGGCACTTTAAGCCCCATGGTTTTCCACGCTGGGGAATCTACGCGGATCGGCCCCACAAGGTTTTCATGTTTAAATGAACGTCCGATTAATTACAGCACGGTTCCACAGAAGCTCATGCGGAATTTTCGCCGCACCGGTGGAAAAGCCGGTGGAAAACCGACCGTCACGGTGACAAATTGCTCAGAAATTCAGCCGGAATCCCACCTGCACCTGCCGCTCGCGGCTGACTGCTCCGCTGTTCGCATTCGTCACATTTCCGAACGCCGCGGTCGGATCGAAAACATATTGCGTCTGGCTCGCGCCGTTCACGAGCACTGTTTTCGTTCCTGGCTTTTCGCCGCTCTGCCACGTCAGGGTCGCCATATTCGGGTGGATGGTGTCATTGGCCACGCGGTAACCAATCGTCTGGATATTCGTAACATTCCGATGGTTGAGCGCGTTGTAGGCCTCGCCCATAATCTCGAATGAGCAACGGTCGCTGATACGAATTCTTTTCGTAAAGCGCAAATCCAGATTCACCGACGCCGGATAGCGAAACGTATTGCGCCCTGTCGGCGGAATGAGATCCTCGCCACCAGACCCGTTCAGGCTCGGCCCCAGGCTCGCAATCGGAACCACCATACCCGCCGTGTTATCCGTGAACGTCTCATCCGGCTGCGTCACCGCCAGCAGGCAATTGGCCCCGTCGCCGGTGGCCCCACCCGCATTCAGCCAGTTCGCATACGAACACGAGGGGGTCGGGACAGCGCCGATTGTGCGCATCGACCAGGGAAGTCCGGTCCGCCACGCTCCGGAACCGGCGAGCGAATATCCTCCCAGCATCATCCCGGCCGGTCCGTGCGGCCGCCATGGCTCCCGCAACACGATTCCGCCTGCAACGCGTTGGCGCACATCGTAATTCGACGTGCCATGTTCGAGGCTCAGATCCGCCGGATCGTAAACATCATTTCGTTCCGCAAACGTTGCTTCGTTCTGATTGTCGTCGATCGCGTGCGCCCAGGTGTACGCCGCATTCACCGTCAGCGGGCGCGACATGCGCCGCACGAGCCGGACTGTGGCCCCGCGATACTGCGAGTTGGTCTCGCTCAGCATGTCCGTGATCGCGCCGTATGCAGGGTTCAGCCGCTGATAGTAGAACCGCTGCGGCTGATACACGCGGTTGGTGTAGCCGGAAACTCCGCTTGTTGCTTTGCCCAGCGGCCCGATGTTTCCGGTGTTCCCTGGCGCTGTGACGCTGTAGAACATGGTCGCTGTGCTTTTCAGATCGATATTCGTATCGATGAACTGCGTCAGGTCGTGCCCATCGGTAGCCATTGCGGTCAGCGTCAGCACGGTTCGCGCCCCCAGTTCCTGCTGCAGCGACAACTCCATCTGATTAATTTGCGGATGTCGAAACTGCGGATCGAAATAGACCGCCTCCGGGGCTGTCGAATTATGGTTCGGCGCGATCGGATTGACGTGCGGCGTCTCATCGCTCGCAAACACATACGGAAAAGCCGGCGCCGAAGCATCCAGCGGCCGGTAGGTGTACGTCCGCGGCGACCGCGCCATTCCTGTCGACGTCAGCGCGCTGAACACCGTCGCGTTGGGCACACGCGCATAAAAAATCCCGAGGCCGCCCCGTACAACGGTGTGCCCCTTGCCAAAAACATCCCAGGCAAATCCGGCGCGCGGCCCGGCGCCGTCGCGATTGTGCGGCAAATGCGCTGTCTCTGGAATCGTTGGATTGATCAGAGTCGTATTTGTATCAGGCACCTGTTCATATTCGTAGCGCGCGCCCAGGGTGAGCGTCAGACGCTGTCCCACTCGCCACTCATTCGCGAGATACGCGGCGTAGTCGGCCGTCTCGAAGCTCCAGTTCGTGCCGCCCAGCGTTTGCCGAAAGCGCGCGTAGCACGGGTAGGGCCCGTTTCCCGTGGTTGTTCCGTCGCAGCTGTTCGGCGCGAGCATGTCCGACAGAAAATCTGTCAGGCTCGCGTACGAGTACGCCCCATTCTCTCCCGCGAGCCCATCGAGCGTCTCCGTCACGTAGTTGTAGTCATAGCCAAAACGCAGCGCCTGCCGGCCGTGGATCCGCGTCCCTGCATCCGCAAACTGCTGTCGTGTCTCCAGCGGATACTCCCGCTTGTTCACATTCGCGAGGGTTCCAAAGCTGAACCCCTGACTCCTGTCGATCGAAACTTCCGGCGCGAGTCCCCATCCGTTGTTCGCAAATTGCGCTTCAAACGTGCTTGCCGTGGCCGGCGTCTGCGAGAGCACATCGCGGCTGTATTGGTAGCGCGCACTGCTCATCCAGCGCGGCGTGGCGAACCATTCCCACCGCGCCACTGCCGCATCGTCGCTGGTGGAGCTGTTCCCGAAGCTTCCTGCCGCGTACGTCTCCGTCGCTCCGCCCAGCGCAGCGTGCAGGCCGGTCCGCCGCATTGAGTTCAACTGCACCACCATCTGATTCCGCGGATTGATCCGCCAGCTGAGCTTCGGAAACAAAATTGTCTGGCGCGTCGATCGCGGCACCGTCCCCAGCATCCCGTTGATTTGTCCCAGCACCGTCGTCCACGCGCACTCCGCGCGCGCGGTCGAGCCCGCACTCCCCGCGGCCGGACATCCATCGAGCAAGGGATTGGTACTCGACGCGATCCGCGCTTCCAATGTCGAGAGCGACGTCGCCGAGGGCGGAGCGAAAAATACTTCCGGCTCATTCGCCCGCGCCACTGCCGGATCGTTCCTCTCATGCTGGGCCCATGAAAAAAACCAATACACCCGATCGCGCCGCACCGGACCGCCCGCCGAGACCTCCCACTGCTGCCGCCGATCCGGCGCGCGGTACGGTGTTTCGACATAGGTGATGGGCTGCCCGTTCAGATACAGCAAAGGCTGCCCCGTTCCTGTCTCCGTTGTCCCTGCTGGCTCCTCGACCATGGTTTTGCTGAAAGCATTGAAGGTTTGCCCAATCGCCCCGCGATCGTAGAACACGCCCTGGCCATGCATGCGGTTTCCGCCGCTCTTCGTCAGGGTGGTCACCGATCCGCCCGCCGCGCGTCTATACTCGGGCGAAATCCCACTCACCTGAAACACGCCCACCGACGACTGCGCCGTCGCGAATCCACTGCCCGCGCCGTCGGCACCCGTGCCGCGTTCCCGTGAACGAAACGCCAGGGTGTTATCTGTTCCATCCACCGCAATGCTGTTCATCAGCGGACTCAGCCCGCGAAAGCTGGGGGCTCCGTCTTCGCCGGTTCCCGATCCTGAAAGCAGAGCGGCCATGCTTGACCAGTGAAGGCTGTTATTCGGCAACTCGTTCGCCAGATTGCCGGCGTCCCCGCCCGCGCCGGGCTCACCTGCGTGCGCACTCACCAGCGTTGCATCCACGAGAACCGTTCTGTGCGTCCAGCTGTTCGTCAGCCGCACGCGCAGCTCGGCTGCCGTTCCCAAGCCCACCGTCAGGTGGTCGCCCTCCCATGAAGACAGGCCCTGTGCCCGCACCCGCAGCGTGTATTCGCCCGGCGTCACCGAGCCAAAACGAAAATTGCCGTGCAGGTCGCTGACGCCGTCCGTGTGATTGCCGGTCACGTCTTCCAGCCGCACGGCGGCCCCAGCTACACCCTGGCCGTCGGGCCCGGTCACCTGACCGCCCACTCCGCCGCCGGTGTCCGATTGCCCCGCGCACATCCCCGCCGCCAGCCCAAGCCACAACACGAGCCCATGGCCCAACGCGGCCGCTTTTCCGAGCCGGGGGAGACGCATTTCCCTCACTAAAAAAGGCCGGCTCTTCAGGCCGGTCCCGCTGACCCTGTCTGACAGGTGATTTGAGCCTAGTTCACCAGCTAAACTGGTTACAGCGAATGTTTATCGACGAAGCCAAAATTCGGGTCAAAGCCGGTGACGGGGGTAATGGTTGCATGGCTTTTCGCCGCGAAAAGTTCGTTCCCCGCGGCGGACCCTCCGGCGGCGACGGCGGACACGGCGGTAACGTTGTCCTCGAAGCGAGCCAGCGCCACAACACGCTGGTTTATTTCCGCTTTAATCCTGAGCACAAAGCCGAGCGCGGCGAACACGGCATGGGCTCCAACTGCACGGGCCTCGACGGCAAAGATACAGTCCTCAAAGTTCCCGTTGGCGCGGTGCTCTTCGATGCCGATACCGGTGAGCTCATCCACGACTTCACTCGGTCCGACGAGCGCCTGATCATCGCGCGCGGCGGTCGCGGCGGCCGCGGCAATCAGCACTTCGCCACTTCTACTCATCAGGCTCCGCGCGAACACGAACTGGGCCGCACCGGCGAAGAACGGAATTACCGCCTCGAGCTGCGGGTCCTTGCCGATGTGGGCCTGGTCGGCTACCCCAACGTCGGCAAGTCCACGCTGATCTCCCGCATCTCCGCGGCGCGCCCCAAAATTGCCGACTACCCCTTCACCACGCTTGAGCCGCAGCTCGGCGTGGTGACGATCGGCGACGCGCCGTATGAAGAAAGCTATGTCGTTGCGGACATCCCTGGGCTCATTGAAGGCGCCCATCTCGGCGCCGGCCTCGGCACCCAGTTTCTCCGCCACATCGAGCGCACCCGCATCCTCGTCCACCTCGTCGATGTCTCTGACGCCAGCGGGCGCCCCGACCCCGTCGAAGACTTCAAGGTCATCATGGAAGAGCTGAAGAGTTTCGGCCACGGCCTCAACGAGAAACCGATGATCGTGGTCGCGTCGAAGGCCGACGTCGCCAATCCCGCGAAGCTCAAAAAGCTGGAGACCATGGCGAAGCGAAAGAAGCTGCCCTTCTACGCCATCTCCGCTGTCACCGGTCTGGGCGTCGACAAGCTGAAGTACGCCATCGGCGAAAGGGTCCGCGAGCTGCGCAAAGAATCCGCGGCCGTCGAACTGAAGGATGCGGCCTCCGCCGCCAGCTAGTCAAAGTCGATTGTCTGTTCGCCCTCGTCTCGCCTGCTAACCTCCGATGGCACCGGCTGCGCTAATCTAATTTTGTTGGAGGGCCTTCTCGATGGCACGCACGGAATCCGCCATGCTCGCGCTCGGCACACAGGCGCCGGCATTTTCACTCAACGAGGTTCGCGACAATACCGTTCACACCGCTGCCTCGGTCAGCGGGCCAAAGGGACTGCTGGTCATGTTCATTTGCTGTCACTGCCCTTTCGTGAAGCACGTGGAGCAACAGCTGGCGCAGCTCGCCATCGATTACCGCAATTCCGGCGTGGGGTTTGTGGCCATCAGCAGCAACGATGCGGAGAATTATCCCGACGACGCGCCATCGTCGCTGGCGCAGCAGGCACTGAAGCTGGGATTTATATTTCCCTATCTGTACGACGCAACCCAGGAAGTGGCACGGGCGTACGACGCGGCGTGCACGCCGGATTTTTTCCTGTTCGACGGGGCGGGAGAGCTGGTGTATCGCGGGCAGCTGGACTCGAGCCGGCCGGGGAACGATATTCCACCGACGGGGCGCGACCTGCGTGCCGCGCTGAAGGCCGTGATTGCGGGCGAGCCAGTAAGCCGGGATCAGCGGCCCAGCGTGGGCTGCAACATTAAGTGGAAGGATGAGTGGCTGAACCGCCTGTGAGGGGATCGCAAAGAAAGGGCCTGCGAGAAAATCTCGCAGGCCTGGGTTTCTCAACGCTAGTCCCTCAACTCCAAACCTCTGCTTTTAGGCCTGGCCGATCGCCACTCCGTGCTCCAGCGGAATCCCCGCACGGCTGATCACTTCAAAGTGCAGCTGGCCGCGCTTGTCGGTGTCGATGCGGACGTGGTCGCCGTGCTGGACTTCGCCGTCGAGGATCTTCATCGCCAGCGGGTCCTGAATCAGGCGTTGAATCGACCGTTTCAGCGGCCGCGCTCCGTACGCGCGGTCGTAGCCGCTTGTGAAGATCTGTTTGCGTGCTGCAGGCGTCAGCTCGATGGTGATATGCCGATCGGCCAGCAGCTTTTCCAGGTCCTTTAGCCGCAGGTCGACAATGTGCGTCAATTGCTCTTCGCCCAGGGGGTGGAAGATCACAACGTCGTCGACGCGGTTGAGGAACTCGGGACGAAAGTGTTCGCGCAGCATCTTCATCACGCTCTCGGTGGCGTGCGCAAAGGTCGCCTCATCTTTCAGCGAGTCGCCGGTCAAAAACCCTGCGCCGAGGTTCGAGGTCATGATGAGGACGATATTTTTGAAGTCCACAACGCGGCCTTTCGAATCGGTCAGGCGGCCATCGTCCAGAACTTGTAACAGTACGTTGAACACATCGGGATGCGCCTTTTCGATTTCGTCGAGCAGGATGACGGAGTAGGGGCGGCGGCGCACGGCTTCGGTGAGCTGGCCGCCCTCGTCGTAGCCGACATAGCCCGGAGGCGCGCCGATCATGCGAGCCACGGCATGTTTTTCCATGTACTCGCTCATGTCCAGCCGGATCATGGCCTGTTCGTCGTCAAAGAGAAACTCGGCGAGGGCGCGTGCGGTTTCGGTCTTGCCCACGCCTGTTGGCCCCAGGAAAATGAACGAGCCAATCGGGCGTTTCGGATCGCTGAGGCCCGCCCGCGACCGCCGAATGGCGTTCGCGACGATGGTCAGCGCCACATCCTGTCCGACCACGCGCTCCTTGAGCCGGTCTTCCATCTGGACGAGCTTGCGCACTTCGCCTTCGAGCATGCGGGAGACGGGAATGCCGGTCCATTTGCTCACGATGCGGGCGATGTCTTCTTCGTCCACCTCTTCTTTGAGCATGCGGGGGGCACCGCCTTTGCCATCCTGCGCAGCCTCCAGCTTCTTCATCTCGGCTTCCAGTTTCGGAAGCTCGCCGTATTGAATTTGGGCAGCGCGTTCAAGATTGCCGCGGCGGGTTTGCTCGTCGGCTTCGAAGCGCAGCGTCTCAATTTGTTTCTTGAGCTCGCTGAGCCGCATGATGGCTTCGCGCTCTTTCTGCCAGCGCGCGCGGAGGGCGGTGGCTTTCTCGCGGAGCTCGGCAACTTCGCGCTCGACGTGCTCGAGTCGCTCTTTGGAGTTGGGATCGTTCTCGCGCTTCAGGGCTGCGCGCTCAATTTCGAGCGACGTCGCCTGCCTTTCCAGCTCGTCAATTTCCGTGGGCACCGATCCAATCTGGATGGCGAGGGAAGCCGCGGCCTCGTCGACCAGGTCGATGGCCTTATCCGGCAGGAAGCGGTCGGAAATATAGCGATGCGACAACGTGGCCGCCGCTACGATGGCGGAGTCGCGAATGCGGACGCGGTGATGCGCCTCATAGCGCTCCTTGAGGCCGCGGAGGATCGCGATGGTGTCCTCAACATTGGGCTCGCCGACGTAGACGATCTGGAAACGGCGCTCGAGGGCCGCGTCCTTTTCGATGTACTTGCGGTATTCATTCAGCGTGGTTGCGCCAATGGCCCGCAGTTCTCCGCGCGCCAGAGCGGGCTTGAGCATGTTGGAGGCGTCGATGGCTCCTTCTGCGGCGCCGGCGCCGACCAGGGTATGCAGCTCGTCGATAAACAGGATGATTTGGCCGTTCGACTCTTCGATTTCCTTGAGGACGGCTTTGAGGCGGTCTTCAAACTCGCCGCGATATTTTGCGCCGGCGAGCATGGAGCCGAGGTCGAGGGAGATGACGCGCTTGTCGCGCAAAATGTCGGGAACGTCGCCATGGACGATGCGGCGAGCGAGGCCTTCGACGATGGCAGTTTTGCCGACGCCGGGCTCGCCAATCAGCACCGGATTATTTTTCGTCCGGCGCGAAAGGACCTGGATGACGCGGCGAATTTCTTCGTCGCGGCCGATCACCGGATCGAGCTTGCCGCGGCGCGCCAGCTCGGTCAGGTCTTTCGCGTATTTCTCCAGAGCCTGAAATTTGGCTTCCGGATTCTGGTCGGTCACGCGCTGGCTACCGCGCACGGTCGCCAGGCTCTTGAGTACCGCATCGTGCGTCGCGCCGACGGAGGCGAGCAGCAACTGCGCGCCGTCGTTTTTCTGGCTGGTGAGCGCCAGCAGCAGATGTTCGGTCGAGACGTACTCGTCCTTGAAGTTCTCCGCTTCTTTAAATGCTCGGTCGAAGACCTGGTTGAGCGCGTTCGACGCGCTCGGCTGGGCAGAGGCTCCGCTGACTTTCGGCAACTGGCCAACGGCTTCCTGTGCACGGGTCTCGAGCTGCGGCGTGGCCACACCAATTTTTTCGAGGACGGCAGGAATCACGCCCTCTTTGTCGCTGAGCAGCACCGCCAGCAAATGCAGCGGCAGGATTTCGGGATTGCCGTTTTCCGCTGCGAGCTGGCTCGCGTTCTGCACGGCCTCCTGCGACTTGACCGTAAATTTATCCCAACGAATCGCCATAACTTTTATTCACTCGCTTCAAAAAGATGCGGGAGGAAGCCATCTCCCTCCCGCTGATATTGCGCGCAACCCTCGCGGATTGCAAAACAGCTACCAGCCGCCCATCACGGGCTACCGGGCGTGGTTACGCCGCCACTTCTTTCTTCACGGCTTCGAGAGGCTGCGCTCCGCCCACCGAAACTTTGATCTGCTTCGGTTTGGCTTCGGCACGCTTGTCGAGGCTGATACTGAGCACGCCGGCATCGTAGCTGGCCTTCACGCTGTCCGCGTCCACCGTGGTGGGGATGGTGAAGGAGCGATGGAAGCTGCCGTAGCGGCGCTCGATGCGATGGAAGTTCTCCTGCTTCTCTTCGTGCTCGAACTTGCGCTCGCCTTTGACGGAGAGGACGTTGTTCTCGAGCTGGATGTCGAGGTCGCTGTCTTTGAGGCCGGGGACTTCGAGTTTGAGAACGATTTTCTGCTCGTCTTCATAGATATCGACCGGGGGGACGAAAGCGGCGGTCACGACCGGGCCGGCGCCCTGGCTGCGATCTTCGAAAATCGAGTTGATGCGATTCTGCAGCGCGAGCACGTCGCGCAGAGAACTTAAGCGGGTGATTGCCATGGGAAGGTTCCTCCAGAGACTTTGGGTGATGGGGCCAACTCCTGAGGAGCGGCCGTCAAAGGATGAGATGGAAATCATAGCACGATGGATGCAGAAAATATGAGTGCATTATCATCACTAATGATGGGAATTTATACTTCCTCTTTATAATCAGCTATTTATCACCTAAAACAACATACTTGACACACAAGTCTGTTCGGCGTAACTTGGTCTTAGATCGAGAGGCCATATGACAAGCCGAACGATAAAACGGCCCGTAACCCTCCAGCAGGCAATAGTTTACTTTTCCGATCCGGAGCGGGCTTTTCGCTACGCGGTGGATCTTCGCTGGCCGGATGCCAGGATCAAATGCCTCCGTTGCGGCTCGGACCAGCACTCCTTCATCAGCACCCGCAAAATCTGGTTCTGCAAGGGCTGCAAGAAGCAATTCACCGTCAAGGTTGGGACGATCTTTGAGGACTCTCCCATCGGGCTCGACAAATGGATGACGGCAGTCTGGATGATCGTCAGCGCCAAGAATGGCGTCAGTTCCTATGAGATTGCACGCAGCATCGGAGTCACCCAAAAGTCGGCATGGTTCATGCTCCATCGGATTCGTGAAGCGATGCGCTCGGGTTCCTTTGTAAAGATGGGCGGCAACGACCAAGGCCCGGTGGAGATTGATGAGACGTTTGTGGAACCGAACCCGCAACGGATGCACGCTAGCCGTCGCCTGAAACTCCAGCACGCGATTACGTAGAGGGCGAACAAAACGGCGGTGGTGGGAATGCCGGATCGGAAGACCCGGCAGGTTCGGGCGAACTCATCCCTAACGTGATCCACACTCAGGGCATTGAGAACTTTTGGTCTTTGTTGAAGAGGGGATTGCGTGGAACCTATGTTGCCGTGGAACCGTTCCATCTTGACCGCTAGGTCACAGAGCAGGTTTTCAGGTTCAACGATCGGGCGACAAAAGATAATCCACTGAATGATGCTGACCGTTTCGCTCTGGCCATGATGCAGATTAGCGGCAAGCGTCTTACTATTCCGACCTGACTGGCAAGGGACAGGGAGCAGCCTGAAGCCTTTTTCCGTCCTCGGCAGTTGCGCGGGAAGCGCATCACTTGCCGTTGCCTGCCTTCCTAGGCATCGGCTTCTTCATCGCTGTGATTTTCGGGGCTCGAAACAATTGGCGCATCGTTCCTTCGAAGTTCTTTCGAGCCTCCGCGCCCCTTGCGAATGTCTTTTTCATTGTTAATATCCTTTTTCTTTTTCGAATATTCGCGGACTGCGCGGGCGTTGATCCCCAAGATGTTTCCTATAATAGCTTCCATTTTCCAAACGCCATTTATCACTTGCGCTTCGGTAATATCCGCCGTGATTGGGATGCGCATAGAAAGTGTCAGGCCAGTAGTGGCGATCTTTTCCGAATTGAAGCCGAATTCCCCTCTCCACAACTCTCTCTGAATATGGAATAGGGCGTCGAATTTCTCATCGTCGCTGAGAGTTGCGACAATTCTCTTTTCTTCTTCCGTCAGATTCAGCAATCCCGTTGTGTTTATGTAATCTGGAAATCTGGTTAAGCTCCTATTGATACCTATCTTTTTGCCTCCATCAGTCGTGACGATCAGGAAGAAGGCAAACCCCTCTGTGTCCGGGGAACTCTTTACAGTCAGCCCAAATTTGTGAAGCCAGCCCAAGATTTTTTCGCCGATATTTTCCGGGGTGGCTTTGACTGTAGCCAACGGAAGTGACAGGACTGCCCTCAGCGACAGGTAGAGGCTCATGGCCCCGGCGCCCGTAATGAGTCCATTCATTATCGGGCGGGCCCACTCTTTTCCGAAGTGGGTATAGAGAGTGGCAGACACAAAAGTGACTACCATCAAGGTGGCTCCGGCCCATAGGTTGTTGAGGAAATCGAGGCCGCGATCCCGCCATGACTTCTTGCTAATTTCGGGCATACTTCATCATCCGCCTCACCGCCTTGTGCGTCGAGTAAGTTGTTGCCTTTATGACTGGGTGGGGCTAACTGGTAGTCATAGGTGCCGGCCCTCAATCAGGTGGATTTGTGGAGGGCGGCGAGGACCTGGGTCCAGGCGACGGGGGCCTGGTGCATGGCAAACACGGTGTCAACAGCAAGGTGCTCGCGTTCGACGGCTTGCTCGACTTCGTGGGTCAGCTCGGGGTCGTAGATCGTGTTGTCGGCGTTCAGGACCAGGGTATCGCTGGCGTAGAGCAGGCGCCGCTCGGGGAAATAGACCATGTACTGGCGCTCGGTCGATGCTCCGCGGAGTGGGTAGAGAACCATCCGGTTCGGTCCGGCGCCAATCTCGGTTTTGCGGGAGACGATCGTCCAGCGCGGCTTTTTGCGTGCGGCGGTCTGGGCATCGGGATCGAGGGTGTGCGGCGCGTTGACCATGCGGTCGAGCAGCGGCTGGTTGAGGTCGAGGATCGTGACGGGCAGGCCCTGGGCCACGTCGAAGCGGATGCCGCCAACGTGCGGCCAGGAGTCCGAAGTGGAGAGCACGGCCTTGATGGGTACGCCAGGATAGCGCCTCTTCGCTTCGGCGAGAATGCCTTCCGTGAAGCTGCTCGAGATGGGGGTTTCGAGGATCACGATGCCGTCTGGCTGGCGGATGACGGTCGTGTTCCACGATCCGAGGAAGAGGTCGATGCCGTCGGCCAGGGGCTTGTCGTTGGTGGCGTGGAAGGTGGCCCCGGCGAATCCTTTGGCGGCGAGGCTTTGTGCGGCGGCCTTCGCATCGATGGCGAAATCCTTCTGGCCGGTCGGCGGATTGATGGAGATATCGAGGGCCTGGGCAGAATTCCAAACCGCGCCGTTGCGCTCGGTGATCTCGTTGCTGGGAAACTCAAGCCCGTCGACATAGCGCCAGTTGTCGAAGTCGACGCGCTGCTGGACGTCGCCCCAGTAGAACCAGAAGTCCCGGAAGGTCTGAGTGGTCTCAACCGCGTCGGGCAGATGGTTGAAGCGGTTCAGAAGCAGGCGGACCGGGATGCCGTTCCACTTGAAGGTGAGCACCGTGTGCGAGGTAGAGCGCAGGGTCGCAGGCGGGGCGTAGTGGAGGTCCTTTGCATCCGCTGCAGTGAGCAGAACGCGCAGTGGACCGAGCATGAAATCCTGGCGGGCCTTGTCCAGAGCGCTTGCGCCGCAGGCAGAATCCTGGCCATCGCTGCGATAGACGCCACCGGCGGGCGTGACGATGAGAGTGAGGTCGGAGTCGGCTTGTTTGAGGTCGGACTCGGGCCAAACCGCGTGCTGCTTTTCGAAGAGGCGGCGGCCGGCGAAGTCGAGCGTGACTTGATCGCGCTCGTAGGAGGTAATGAACGGCGCCTGGCGGTAGGACTGCTCCATGAGGGCGCGGTGGCTGATCACATCGAGGCGCATGGTTTTAACGCCGGCGAGTTTGTCGTGGCCGCCCATGGCGGCCTCGGCCTGGTCCAGGCAGGCGCGTGCTTGAAGACGCTCGCAGCCAGGGTTGGTTGCCGAGCCGGTTGCTGCCTGCGCGGTGACGGCCGCGAGAAGAAAGGCTGCTGTGGTGACCGCTTCAAGGACGCGACGCGTCCATTGGCCTCTTACCCGAACCTGCATCTGGGCTCTCCGATTTTCCAGTGTTGGCCCGCAGGCCCCTGGACTCCATCGTAAGGGCCGCCCGGGCGGGCAACGAGGCGACTGTGACGAGTGGCCCGGGGGAGCTTAGTAGATGAGTTTGAGAGAGAACTGAATCTGCCGCGACGTACCGGCGGTCTTGCTGATCTCGCCGAAGCCGGAGCCTTTGATGGTGTTGGCGGGCAGGCCCATGTTCACGATGTTGAACAGGTTGAAAAATTCCGACCGGAACTGGATGTCCGCTTTCTCAAGACCACTGGCGCGACGGCCGATGGGCGTGTCTTTGATCAAGGCGTAGTCAAAGTCGTAGTACGCCGGACCGCGAAAGGTGTTGCGGCCGAGGGTGCCGAAGCGCCCGGCGTTCGGTCCTGTGCCGCCGGGGACGCCGACAGGAATGAAAAAGAAGGAGGCATTGTCGGTGCCGCGGCCGAAGTAGTCTTCGCGCGCGCGGCCCGAACTGTGGGCTGTGGACAGGTGTGGCGTGGCGATGAGGTCGGGGCGATCGGCGCCAGCCGTGCCGGCGCCGGTTTGTTGAATGCCTGAGTAAACCGTAAACGGGGCGCCGCTGGAGATTGAGGAGATGCTCAGCATTTCCCAGCCGGCGGCGAATTTGCGCATCCTCGGCCCGTCCATACCCAGCGACTGGAGATGAAGATCCTGCGCGGCGCTGATGGAGAAGCCATGAGTGACGTCGAAGCTCGACGGACCCTTTTCCGGGTGGGTGTTGAAGGGGTCCTGTGCAATCGGGAGAGCGACGGCGCCGGTGGAACCTGTTCCGCCCACGACGGAGCTGGTGTCATCGAGAGATTTCGACCAGGTGTAGCCGGCTTGCAGACCGGGGCCACCGTGTTTCACGCTTCCGGAGAGCGATGTCTGCAGCGCGTGGTAGGAGGAGTGGGCGGTATCGGTGATAACGGTTTCGGTGCCGAAGCCGCCGGTGACGGCACCGGTGCTGTCGAAGGTGGTGTAAGGTGCGAAGCCGGGCTCGGCGCCGGGATAGGCGTTGGGATAAGAACTGCGCGGCAGATGGAAGGACTCGGTTCCCACGTAGCCGGCATCAGCGGTGAGTCCAAAAATCGTGCGCTCGAAGCCGAGGGTCCAGGTCTGCAGGAATCCGTCGCCGAAGCGGCGGTCGATGGCGCTGAGGTTGAGGAGCGAGAGCTGATGTCCGGGAGCGAGCGCGGCCAGATCGTTCTCGTACCGGTTCACATCCATGACGGTGTTCGCCGGCACCTTCCTGGGATCGTTACCGGCAAAGACATCCTGGCCGGAGGGCGTGTAGGTCCGCGGCAATTCCGCCGGCGTGATCTGGAAGCCGTAGGGGATCTCAGCGTTCTTCGCGGCATTGACGCGGGGGTAGACGGCGAAGGGGGTGGAACCGGTGAGGAAATTGTCCTGCCAGATGTTCGGCGGAATCACGGTAAGGGCGCCGCCTGCGTGGATGAGGACGTTGCCGGGAGCCTTCCAGTCGACCTCGAGGCGCGGGCCCCAGCCGTTCCATCCCGACTGATAGCCGGGCTGCGGGTTGATGACGTATTGCTGTGGCGTTCCCGGCGGAGGGGAAACCTGAAGAAAGCTCGAGGTGCGATGGGCGCGTTCGGTAATCGGCGAATAGACCTCGTAGCGCAGGCCGTAGTCGAGGGTCCAGCGGTCGTTGATCTTCCACGTATCCTGCGCGTAGACGTTGACGTCGTTGCGATTGATGGCAGCGGGACCGATGTGCGGGCCGTTGGAAAAATAAGGCGGCGCAACCGCGACGGTGTAGCCGTAGGGATAGCCGACGAGCAGGCTGGCGAGCGTATTGGGCAGCGGGTCGCCGGGATTGACGTTGTGCGTGCCGCTTGCGGAGGGGATGAAGACGGGGGAGTAGACGGTGCCGCCGCCGAAGTCGTATTCGCCGTTGGGGCTGATGCCGAAGTAGGTGGTGTCACGGTTGAGGCGCGCCTCGATGCCGGCCTTGATGGTGTGGCGGGCATGGGTCCAGGTGAAATTCTGCTGGCCCTGAAACAGGTTGCCGAAGGCGGACATTACTGACCCGGCAGCCGTGTCGAAGCCTTCGTAGAGACCGTCGTTGAACTTGACCGCCGGATCGGTGTGGTTCGGCGTCGGGAACGACGGCGTGGTGCGGGTGATGCTCAGGGACGAGTCCCAGGCAAAGTGCGGCGACTGCGTGCGCGAGTAGGTGAAGACGACGTTGCGCTGGCGGTCCACGTAGCGGACGGCAAAGGTGGGATCGATGGTGGTCTGATCCGGATTGGTTGTTGGACCGGTGAGGTTGTCGTAGTTGAAGCGGCCGAGAAACTGGCCTTTCTCGCCGAGCTTCTGATCGATGCGGATGGAGAACTGATCGGCGTTGGTGACGACGTTCGACGGGGCGGCGTAGGTGCGAGCGCCAAACGCGCCGGTGGGATTATTCGGCATCGGGTAGTTCTGAAGGACGGCCGCGATGTCCGGGTTCACCGGGATGAGCAGAGTGTCGGTGCTGCCGTCGGGGTACTTCACCAGGTCGTTGCCGGCGCGTTCGGCGGCAGTGGGCATGGGCAGCACCTGGGTGGTGCCGAGGACCTGGCGGAATCCCTGGTACTGGCCGAAGTAGAACGTTCGCCCGCGGCCGTCGTAGATGTGTGGCAGCACGACCGGACCGCCGTTGGTGAATCCAAATTCATTGCGCTTGAAGGGCGGGATGCGGCCGGGCTCGACGATGGAGGGATAGTCAAAATAATTGCGGGCGTCGAGGGCAGAGTTGCGAAGGAACTCAAAAACGGAACCGTGGAAGCCGCTGCGGCCGGAGCGGGTAATGATGTTGGTGAAGCCGGCGGCGCCGCGCCCGATCGACGCGGGCATCCAGCCGGAGCTGGACTGAATTTCCTGGATGGCGTCGACGTTGAAGTTGGTAAAGGTGCTGCCGCCCATCTCGGGATCGGAGACGTCGGCGCCATCCATGGCGAAGACAGCTTCAACACCGCGCTGGCCATCGATGGCGAACTGCTGGGTGAAGTTGGTGGCGCCGTTAGCGTCGGTCATGGTGCCGGCGGCGAGCAGCAGAAGGGTGCTGAAGTCGCGGCCGTTGAGAGGGAGCGAGCTGACCGAGTCGCTGGAAAGTTTTTCGCCGCCGGTAGCGGCAGAGGCGGTTTGGGGGGCTGTGATCAGCGCAGCGAGAGAAGCCGTGTTTTGATCTGTCACCGTCACGGTGACAGATGTGCCGGGGAGGCTGATCTGGACGGCTGGGGTCGCGGGCAGCTGGGCCTGACGCACGACGAGCGAGTAGTGCCCGGGGGCGAGGCTTGCGAAGCTAAAGCTGCCGTCGGGGCGCGTGATGACGCTGACGGATCGAGCTTCACCGGTCAGGACCACAGTGGCCCCAGCCACGGGTTGCCCGGCGGGGGTGCGGACCACCCCGCTCCATGGCGCCGGCTGTTGTGCCCGGGCAGATCGGGCGAGCACGCAGGCCAGACAGAGAAGAAAAATCCGCAACATGGCGGGGAGGTTATGCGCTCGCACTTCGTTGATCAATGGCCCAGTCCTGTTCAAAAAACACGGTAGGAGAGAAGAGCTTCGAATGTCTCTCGCGCGCAAGTATAACGTTTTAGTAGAGGGTTCGGCGATGTCAAAGTGACGAAATTCCGGAGCCTGAGGTCAGAAAGTAACAACCGATTTTCCTCCCTGGGTGCAGCGTTATTTCCTGGATGGATATGGCACGATCCCGGGGAAGTTCATACAATCGGAAATCCCGTTTTCGAGGCTGTTCCATGATGGCACTGCTGCAGGATATTCGGTTCGCGGTTCGCGTGCTGCTGAAGTCTCCAACTTTTTCGATCATCGCGATTCTGACCCTGGCCCTGGGCATCGGCGCCAATACCGCGCTGTTCTCCGTGGTGAACGGCGTGTTGCTGAATCCGCTGGCGTACCCGCACTCGGGCCAGCTGCTGGCGGTGAACGAAAAGAACGAAGGCATGAGCTCGGCGCCGATCAGCTATCTGAATTTTCTCGACTGGGAGCGGGAGACGCAGACGCTATCCTCCATGGCGATGTACCGGCACGAGGATTACAACTTCACGGGACGGGGACCTGCGGAGCGCATCACGGGCAGCATGATCTCGGCGCAGTTTTTTCCGACGCTGGAAGTGAATCCGATTTTGGGGCGCACGTTCTCGCGCGAAGACGATCAGGTAGGCGCGGCGCCGGTGGTGATCATCGGGGGCGGATTTTGGAAACGCATGTTCGGCGGATCGCCCAACGCGATTGGCAAATCCATTGAGCTGAACGGCGCGTCGTACACGATTATCGGGGTGATCGATCCGAATTTTTCGTTCTATGGCTACAGCCGCGACGTCTACACGCCGATCGGCCAATATAACGATTCATCGTTTCGCGATCGGCGCGTCGATATGAGTGCGCATGCAGTGGGCCGGCTGAAGCCGGGCGTGACGCTGAGGCAGGCGCGGGCCGATATGGATTCGATTGCGCGCAACCTGGCGAAGATCTATCCAGAAGCCGACAAGGACGTGGGCATCTCGCTGATCT
The DNA here is from genome assembly GCA_036490815.1 of Acidobacteriaceae bacterium. Classification (GTDB taxonomy): domain Bacteria; phylum Acidobacteriota; class Terriglobia; order Terriglobales; family Acidobacteriaceae; genus Palsa-343. The sequence goes on along the minus strand of DASXDF010000018.1, from coordinate 84,278 downwards.
CGATGAAGGAAGACATGGTGGGCAACGTGCAGCCGTTTCTGCTGGTGTTGCTGGCCGCTGTTGGATTCCTGCTGCTCATCGCCTGCGCTAATGTGGCGAGCCTGCTGCTGGCGCGATCCATGGGACGGTCGGGCGAGTTTGCGATTCGCTCGGCGCTGGGCGCAAGCCGCACGCGGATCATCAGGCAGTTATTGACGGAAAGCACGCTGCTCGCCGGCCTGGGCGGCGCGCTGGGACTGGGGCTCGCATTTGTCGCGACGAAGGGCATTGTCGGCGCGTTGCCGGATGCGCTTCCGCGGGTGAACGAAGTTGCGCTCGATGGGCGAGTGCTGGGGTTCACAATGGCAGTTTCTCTCTTCGCCGGAATTGTTTTCGGCCTCGCGCCGGCGCTGAAAACCTCGCGCACCAATCTGCAGCAGGTACTGCAGTCGGTGGGGCGCGGATCGAGTGGCACGCGTCATCGCCTGCAGGGCATCTTTGTCGCAGTGGAAGTCGCGATGGCGCTGGTGTTGCTCGTGGGCGCGGGCCTTATGCTCCGCTCGCTGTCCGCGCTGTGGCGCGTGAACCCCGGCTACAATCCCGACCACGCGATTACTTTCAACCTGGCGATGCCGGCCAATGCAAAGACGACGGAGGCCGAGACCCGCGCGAGACTCCGGCAGTTCGATGCAAAGATGCGGGCGATCCCCGGTGTGGAAGCAGTTTCAGCGACTCTGGGCTCGCGGCCGATGATCCACGATTCGTCGCTGCCGTTCTGGATTGAAGGCCGGCCGAAGCCGGACAACGACAACGATATGCCGCAGTCGCTGTTTTATCTGATCGAGCCGGGTTTCCAGAAAGCGATGGGCATCACGCTCGAGCGCGGCCGCTTTGTGACGGATCAGGACGATGAGAATGCGCCGCGCGTGGTCGACATCGACGATGTTTTTGCGCGCAGCTATTTCGGAAATCAGAATCCGATTGGCCAGCACATTCATCTGGTGCAGTTCGATGTCGAGGTGGAGATTGTCGGTGTGGTTGGGCATATCAAACAGTGGGGACCGGGCAACGATCCGAAGTCGTCGATTGAAGCGCAGTTTTTCTACCCCTTCATGCAACTGCCGCCGAAGCTGATGCGCCTCGTCGCGGGCCAGGTGGCTGTGGTCATCCGCACCCACGATGACCCTGCCGCAGTCATGGTGCCCGTCCGCCGCGCAGTGGCGGAAATCGATCCGGGAGAGATTATCTACCAGGTCGAGACCATGAACGGGGTGATGGAGCGTGCGTTCGCGGCGCGGCGGCTGTCGATGATCCTGCTGGGATTTTTTGCCGGACTGGCGCTCCTGCTTTCGTGCGTTGGGATCTACGGGGTGATTTCCTATCTCGTTGGAGAGCGTACCCGGGAGATCGGCGTCCGCATGGCACTGGGCGCGCAACGCAGCGACGTGCTGCGGCTGATTCTGGGCCAGGGTGTGAAGATGGCGATGGCCGGCGTCGTGTTGGGCATGGTGCTGGCGTTTGGACTGACCCGGCTGATGAGCGCACAGCTGTTCGGCGTGACGGCGCACGATCCGCTCACATTCGCTGCGGTCGCCGGCATGCTGATTGTGGTGGCGCTCGCCGCCTGCTACATTCCGGCGCGGCGCGCGGCTTCAGTGGATCCAATGGAGGCGTTGCGCGCGCAGTAAGAGGGGCAGGGAGCGGGGAATAGGGAGTAGCCAGTAGGGAATAGAGAGCAGGCAGGGAGCCGCTTTTAATCCGTGCGCAGAGCTCGGGCTGGATCGACGGTAGCGGCTCGACGTGCGGGAACGAACGCAGAGAGGGCGGCGACGAGGCAGATGACGGCGATGCCCGAGCCGTAGACGACCGGATCGGCGATAGAGACGCCGAAGAGCTGGCTGCGAATGGCGCGCGTGGCGAGGATGGACAGCGGAATGGTGACCACCATGGCTCCGCCGGCCAGCACCATGACCTCGCGGACGATGAGGCTGACCACGGTGACGCGGCGAGCCCCCAGCGCCATGCGGATGCCGATCTCCCGAGTGCGCTGCGCTGTGGAGTAGGCGAGGATGCCGTAGAGCCCGATGCCGGCGAGCACGGTGGCGAGGACGCCGAAGGTGATGGCGAGAAGCGCGATGGTGCGTTCGGCGAGAATGTTGTCGTCAATCTGGGCCTGCATGGTGCTCAGGTGGTTGACGATGAGTTTGGAGTCGAGGTTGGCGACAGCGGCCTGGATACTGGCGGCGGCCGCATCCGGATCCTGCCACGTGCGGACGTAATAGATGAGGCCGGTGGGACGGATGGCCTGCGCGAAAGGCGTGTAGCACATGGGCACGATGGGATCGCGCAGGCTGGTGTGCATTACGTCTTTGGTGACGCCAATGATGAGAGCATCGGTTCCCGGCCGTTGTGGCCGGCTTACGTGATGACCGAGGGCTCCGGCCGCGCTTCCGAAGAAATGCTTCGCAAAGGTTTGGTTGACGATCGCGACTTTGTCCGATTTTGCCGTGTCACCCGCATTGAAATACCGGCCGGTGAGCAGAGGGATCCCCATGGTTTGCAAATAGCTGTCGCTAACCCAGGGCAACTCGACGTCGTAATCATCGTTGGGCGGCGGTGTGTACCCACTGACGTTCACATCGCCTGAGACGCCGTCGCCGGTAAGGTCCTCATCGTTGGTGGCGCCGGCGCCGCGTACGCCGGGGAGGCCGGCGACGGCATCGAGCGCACGTTGCTCCACGGGCGCAACGCCGGTGGCCGGATAGCCTGCGAGAGCCGGGTTGAGCGAGAACCGCAGCAGATGGTCGGTGGCAAAGCCAGCATTCACCCTGCGAAGATTATCGATAGTGCGCACGAAGAGGCCGGCGCCCACGATGAGCAGCAGGCTGAAGCCGATCTGCAGAGCGACACAGGTGCGCCGGAAGCGGAGCGATGCGCCGGAACCGGTGCGGCCGTGGAGCGCCTCCGCGAGTTTGGGATTCCAGAACTGCGCGGCCGGGGCGAGGGAAAAGAGCAGGCTGGCAACAAGCGTGGCAGCGATGGTGAAGGCCAGCACCCGCCAGTCGAGGGTTGCGGAAAAGACCTGATTGTCATTGATGTTCGACGACATCCAGCGAATGAGGAGGCGGAGCGCCTCCGGCGCGACCGCGATACCGGCGGCGGCGCCGGCAATTCCCAGCAGCATGCCCTCGGCCAGTAGTTGGCGCAGCACCTGGCCGCTGGTGGCTCCCAGCGCAAAGCGCACAGAAAATTCACGGGCCCGTGCAGCCGCGCGCACCAGAAGAAGGCTGGCCACGTTGACCACGGCCATGGCGATCACCAGCAGGACCATCCCCATGATGATGGTGAGCGGCGTTTGCACATCGTCGCGCATCGGCGAGAAGCCGCGCGCGCCGTCTTCAACGTTGAGCTTTGTCTGATCGATGAACTCTTTGCGGGAGTGATCGGTCTGATCCCGGAGCAGTGTGAACTCAGAGGTACGCAGGGCGCGAAACAGCGGGTTGATGGATGCGGTGGCCTGCGCCGCGGTGACGCCGGGCTTGAGGCGTCCCACAATATTCATCCAGTATGATTTGTGGTCGTTCAGGAAATCCCATTCCGGCTCAACCGTCTTCTGCATGGTGATGGGCACATAAATATCCGGCAGCGTTCCCCACACCATGCTGTGGAATCCGGGTGCGGAGACGCCGACAATGGTGAAGGGCGTGCCGTTGACCAGAATCGTCTTCCCCACCACCGGTGCTTCTCCAAGATGTGATTTCCAGTAATCGAAATTCAGCACCGCAACGGGATTGGCGCCAGGCGCCGTCTCATCGCTCGAGACAAATACGCGGCCCATCGCTGCCGGCACGCCGAGCACATCGAAATAATTGCCGCTGACCATCTCTCCCGCGATGCTCTCGGCGCGGTTGTTCCATGTGACGCCTACCGAGGCAGGCCCGGATCCGATCAGCCCGCTGAACACGGTGTTCTTTTCGCGCAGATCTTTGTACATCGGGTAGGAAAACTCGTGGCGATGCCCGGGGGTGTTGCCTCCATGTCCTTCGGTGTGCCCGGAAACGCTGCCGGCAAAGCTCAGGACGGTGAGCTGCTGCGGATCGGCGACCGGGAGGGCGCGCATCAGCGCCTGATCCAGCAGGCTGAAGATGGTAGTGTTGGCGCCGATGGCGAGTGCCAGAGTGAGAACGGCGACGAGCGTAAAAATGGGATTGCGGGCGAGCCCGCGCAGGCCGTAGCGCAGGTCGCGGAAGAAGGATTCCAGCGACCAGCTGGGCCGTTGCTCGCGGCACTCCTCGCGGGCGCGCTCGCGTCCGCCAAAAGCAATGGCTGCGCGTCTTTTTGCTTCGTCTTCCGGCATGCCCTTCGCCATGTTGGCCTCCGTCTCCCGCTGGAGATGAAACTGGATTTCCTCGTCAACTTCGCTGCGCCGTTTGCCACTGAAGAAAAAGCGCACCCGCGTCATCAGTTCACGAAACATAAACTTCTCCTGCTAAATCCGTTGCAGCACCAGATTGACGGCCCCGGTAAGGCGGTCCCAGTTCTCCAGCTCCGCGCTGAGCTGGCGGCGGCCGGCGGCGGTGAGTGAGTAGAAGCGCGCCCGCCGATTATTTTCTGAGGCGCCCCACTGGGCGCGAATCCAGCCCTTATATTCGAGGCGATGAAGGGCAGGGTAAAGCGAACCCTGGCCGATCTGCAAAACGTCGTTCGAGACCTGCTGGATGCGTTGCGCGATCGCCCAGCCGTGTTCGGCCTTCAGCGCAATGGCCTTCAGGATGAGCATGTCCAGCGTGCCCTGGAGCAGATCTGCGGATGGCGGCATGGATTCCCCTCGACGTTCGACAACAGAGTAGGGACAGGATCACCCGGGCTCTTGTCGAGTGTCAAGGGGTACGTGACAGGATGGCAGAAAGTTCCGCGACGGTTGCTTCGATGGCGCGAATATGTCTCCGGACGATGAGAAGCGGAATGCAGCCGAGTGCGCCAAAACTGCAGTCGATGAGGCGCCACGCGAGCGGAATGCCGCGCACCTGACCGGCAATGAGGGCAAGCGGAATGACGCCGGCGCAGGCGATGAGCCCAAAAGTGATGACCCAGTGGTTGCGGACCGGATCGCGCCATGGGCCGATGAAGGCAACCGCGATGACGATATGCGCGAAAGCGAGCCAGTCTGTGCCATAGGCCAGGAAAGGATGCTCGCGGTCGGTCTGGGCCAGCGCAAGATCGACGCGCTCGATCCAGTAAAGGAGACGGGTGGATTCTGCTGCCGGGCGCAGTGTTGCGGTGTGGAGCGATGAGTCGAGCCAGTGGACTTCTGACTGGAGAGGAAACGCGGTCACGCCGCTGAGGATCAGGCCAGCCATGAAGAGCCCGAGCCAGATGCGAATCGCGCGCAGGTGATGCGTTGGTCTTCGGTCGGAGATGAGAAGGTCGTTCATACGATCGTCTCCTGGGATATTACCGGCAAGAGGTTACTCGCCGGCGAAGTCTCCGCCGCCGGGGCAGGGCCTGAGCCGGTGACGCGCGCCAGGACGCCTTCGAGCACCGGGGTCATCCAGTTGAGCTGGCGTGCCCGGATGACCAGGTCCCAGAGGGCTTCGAACTTCTTCCAACCCGCGGTATAGAAAAAATGCTTTGCCTGGTGCTTCAGGGTGCCGTGATGTAGAGAGCCGCGCGCGATCGATCCCCAGCGGTAAAACTCGCGGTAGGCCCAGTCGTAGCCGGTTTTCAACGCATCGGCAGTGAGCCGCGCCGGTTTGTAAACAACGTGGCGCGTGTCATAGAGGTTCCAGTCGCGCGTCAGCATACGGCCTTCGGCCTCCATGCGGGCGTGGAGTTGCGTGCCGGGATAAGGCGTTTGAATGTGGAAGGTCGCGGTGGTGATGCCATGGTCCATGGCCCAGTCGACGGTGCGGCGAAAGACATCGTCGCCATCGTCATCCATGCCGAAGACGAAGCTGCCGTTGATCATGATGCCGAGCGCGTGCAGCCGATCGGCAACGGCCTTGTAGTCGCGGCCTAGATTCTGGCGCTTGTTGCTGCGGCGCAGATTCTCGGGAGTGAGGGTTTCAAAGCCGACGAAGATGCTGCGGAGGCCGGCAGCCGCGGCGCGCTCAATGAGGTCGCCGCGGAGAATCGAGTCGACAGTAGCCGCGCCCTGAAAGATGCGGCGCATGCCCTTCATCCCCTCGAAGAGCGCTTCAGAGAAACGGCGGTCGCCGAGGAGATGGTCGTCGAGAAAGTAGAGATGGCGGCCGGGGAGGCGGTTGATCTCGGCCAGAGCGTCGTCGACGCGCTGCGTATAGAAGCCGCGGCCGCCCTGGAAAAATGCGTCTTTGTAGCAGAAGTCGCAGTGCATGGGGCAGCCGCGCGTCACCACGATGGAATTGGGTACCAGATAGCGACGGCGGTGAATGAGGTCGCGACGAATGGGCGGAACGCGCTCGAGGGTGCGGCCACCAGCTGAGGTGTAAACGCGCTGCGGCGTTCCTGCGCGAAAGTCCTGGAGGAATTGCGGAAAGGTCTGCTCGCCGGGACCGAGGAAGATGGCGTCGGCATGCAGGGCGGCATCGGGAAGCGATGTGACGTGGAGACCGCCGAGGCAGACGAACGCGCCGCGGGCCCGGTAGTGATCGGCGAGCTTGTAAGCGCGGTAGGCATTGGTGATGTAGACCTGGATCACGACGAGCTGCGGAGCGTCGTCGATGGTTATCTTCTCGACGTGCTCGTCGACGAGGGTGGCATGGTCCTCGGGGGCAAGATATGCCGCGAGCGTAGCGAGGCCGAGGGGCGGGAAGAGTGAATATTTGATTGGCCGCCAGTAGGGCCCTGTGGCCTCAGTGAGCGCGGGGAGAATGAACTTCACGCGCAGGGGTTTCGAGCCAGGCGCGATCATGAAATGGCCACCGCAGGGGCCGGCGTTTCGATGCTCGGAGCGGGAACACCGCCGAAGCGGCGCTCCCGCCGCCGAAAGTCTGCGATGGCCGCGTCCAGATCGGCGGCATCGAAGTCGGGCCACATGCCGTCAGTGAATACCAGCTCCGCGTAGGCCGATTCCCACAACAGAAAATCGGAAAGCCGTTTTTCGCCGCCGGTGCGGATGAGCAGGTCGACGTCGCCGCCCTGGCGATGGAGAGTCTCTTCGAGCGCGGTGCTCATTGAGTCCGGCGCGCTCGATCCCCTGAGTGCGCATTGGGCCGCCGCAGCTCGGGCAATGGCGTCGCGCGACGAATAGTCGACTGCTACTCGAAGATGTAAGCGCACGCCTCCAGCCGTCGCCGCCTCGCATTGCACAATCTCCCGCAGGAGGAGTTTGGGCAGGCGATCGCGGCGGCCAATGGCTTCGAATCGCGCGCCGGCTTCGCGCAGCTTGTCGCGTTCCATCCGCAAATAACCGGCGATCAGCGACAGAATGGTCTGCACCTCAAAGGCAGGGCGCCGCCAGTTGTCCGACGAAAATGCATACAGGGTGAGGCGGCTGATTCCGAGATCAGGAGCGCGTTCGACGGCTCTACGCACCGCGGCGACACCGGCGCGATGGCCGGCGACGCGGGGCCATCCACGACGAGCCGCCCAGCGGCCATTGCCATCCATAATGACGGCAACGTGGAGACCGGCTGTAGTACTTTGCGATGCAAAGTCATCGTCCGCACCCCGGGCCGGCGTGTTCTTTGTGACCATGGCGGTTTACCTTTCCGGAGCGAGCGCAGCGGGACTTTTGGTTTCGCCGGCGGCCATGGAGCTGTACCAGTCGATGCGGCGGGTGAAATACATGGCGGCGGCGACGGCGATGAAGCTGGCGATGGCACCGACGAGCAGCGCGTTATCTTCGAGCCGAAGCAGCAGGTAGATGAGCACGTAGAGCAGAGAGAAAGTGGCGAGCGCCCGCAGTCCGAGCGCGCGGCTTGCGAAGATCCAGCCGGCGTTGGCGGAGAGGAGGCCGACAGTCGCGACGCCCGCGAGGAGAAAGGCGAAGTCGAACCCGATGTGTTCGGCGACGGAGAGAAGCAGCAGATAAAAGATGATCTGCGCAACCCCGACCAGCACGTATTGCGCAGGATGGACGCGCCTGCCCGTGGTGACTTCAAAGATGAAATAGGCAAGGAAGATGAGCCCGATAAAGAGCGGCACGTATTTCAAAGAGCGGCTGACGGATTGATAGGGATCGGCCACTTCGATAAAGGAGACGCCGAGGGCGGTGGCGTTGAGTCCGGTAATGGAATCCGCGGAGCCTTCGGCGCGGACGCCGCGCGCGGTAAAGGGGACGGACCAGGCGGCATCGAAGCCGTGGGGGGAAACGTTGCGCGTGGTGGGCAGAAATCCCCCGTCGAACCCAGGGCTGGGCCAATCGCTGTGGATGCTGAGCTGCGTGGTTTTGCCGTAGGCGAGGACCGCGATGCGCTGGGCACCGGAGAAGCGCAGAACCGACGACACGCTGAATTTCGCGTTGGGCGCGAGCCCCTCCAGCTTTGTGCCGAGAAGCGTGAGCCTAAGTGTTGAGTTCTCTTCTGCGCCGATGGAAATGGTTTGGGCAATCGCGGCGGGCACAAATGTGTAGGTCTTACCCCCGGTGGTGAGAGTCGCATCGGCCAGGGCGCCGCGCGCATCGCTGACGCCGACCACGATCTCGGCGCCGCTCCAGTTCAGTTGCGCTCCGGGCGGCGCATTGGCGGGGACGCCGGTGAGATCGAAGCTGGCGTCGAGTTTGGCGTCGGCGCGAAAAACCGGAACCTTGAACAGCGAGCGATGCCGCTCTTCGGTGGCGACGTTGACTGTGCCCGAGGCCTGGGCGGGAGAGACGAGATAGATGCCGTGCGTCGTCACATCTGTGCGGGAGGTGGGCGGGATCACCCACGGGATCGCCAGGGTGGGCCCGAGGAACATCTGCTGACCGCCGACATGATCGGTGATCTCGGCGATGACATCGACGGCGCGGTGGGTGCGGTCTTCAACCAGCAGCCAGACAAAGAGCGCAGGGATGAGCATGAGCAGAGCGAGCCCACACACCACGATGAGCTTGAGTCCCATGGAGCGGAACTTCATCTTCGATAACAAGTCGGCCTGCACGGTGGATAGGTCACTCACTGAGGTCTCTCTTTCATGATTAACTTTACAGCGCAAAGTTAATGGGTAAAAAATTTACCAGGCGCGCGTGGGCTTCAAACCGCGAAGCAGGGCAGCGGGCACTTCTTTCGCCCCTGTCGCGGCGTCGCGCACCACCTGCTCAAGGGTGGCGAGGTATTCAAGGTAGCGTTTGCGGCCGTGAGTGGTGATGCGGCAAATTGTCAGGGGACGATTGCGGTCGTGGCCCTTCACGATCTCGACCATCTTTCCGCGCTCCAGCACGCGCAGATGCCGGCTGAGGTTGCCGTCGGTGAGCGAGCAGAGCTGTTTGAGGCTGCCAAACGTGAGCCCTTTTGGATTGGCGACGAGCGAGGTGAGCACGCTGAGGCGAGCCCGTTCGTGGATCACGCGGTCCAGTCCCTCGTACGCGAACCGCCCTTCGCCCGATGGAGTTTTATCCTTCATGTTCCTTCTTCCGCGCCGCGAAGAGCAGGATGCCCGCGACCATCAATTGTCCAACGCCATAGGAGATGCCCATCGACCAGGGCGAGAGCGCGCGGTTGTCGCCCAGCGCGATCGATGCCAGTCCAGTGAGCAGATACCAGGCGCCGACCGCAATGGTCGGGCGCGGCAGAAACCGACACGATGAAAAGACCCCGAGGCTGAAAATAACCTGCCACAGACCGGGCAGCATCCACACCGATCCGGGAACCTGGCGCACCAAAACGATCATGATCAGTGCGCCGGCTCCGATGGAAGGGAGAAACTGCTCGGCGGCCATCTGGATCATTTCGTCGGCGAGGCCGGAATGGATGCGGCGGGTGCGCGCGTACATCTGCACTGCGATTAATCCGACGGAGGCGGCGGCGGTAACGATCCATATGCCGAGGTAGACGGAAATGTGGCTGGCAGGGTCGGGCACCCAGCGGGCCTGCAGGCCGGCGGCGACGACAGCAAAAAGGCTGGTGGCGGCGAGCGTCGCCGGCCCATAGCCGCGAAATTCAGTGGTGCGGGCCATCTGGCGGCGAATATTGCTGATCTCGCCGAGCGCCTTGTGGAGATCGTTCATGCCGGTATCGCTTTGCATTGCAAAGTAAATCACCGGCGAATAGATTGTCAAGCCGAAGGCAGCCGCTGCGGGCACAAAAAGAAGCCCATCGCTCTGAGGCGATGGGCTTTCTCGCGAACCCGCGCGATTCAAAGGAGCTTGATGGGAGCAATCGGCCTAGCGGCCCAGAACCACCCGCGTCGGCCCGGTTTCACTCTGCTTTCGGCCGTCGAGTCTGGAGGTAATCAGGCTGCGATACTGCACGGACTGCAGGGTGTAGTTGCCGCCGTCCCGGTCAAAGCGCAGAACGATGCGCGCATCGTAGGGGGAGGGTTCGCCGGGCGAGGTGATCCAGGCGAAGTTGCTCTTCCAGTTATCGTTTCTCAGGGTGACGATGCCATTGGATTCGTTATGTCCAATCGAGTAGCGGCCGGCGGGGCAAACCTTGCCATTGACGGTGAAACTGAAGGGGACATTGACCATGGTATCGGCCAGCGCGGAACCGGTGGCCAACGCTGCGGTGGCGGCAACGGCCGACGCCAGAAAGATTTTGTGGAGTATGGATCGCATTGTGCAGTCCTCCTGCTTAGGAACCACAGTAGCGATCGGAAAAAATTATGTCGTCAAAGTTCCGTCCAGAATTCGTCAAGCTTTTCCGGCGATCCTGAGGCCGTTGCGATTCGCCGCATTGCGGGCCATGACAATCTCAGCGCGGATTTCGCGCACGCGCGCTCCGCGCACCTTCTCAGCGAGTTTCTCCGCGAGGCGCAACGCGTCTTCGAGCATGAGCGCGGCCTCGGTGTGTGCGCGATTTTCCTGGGCATGGCGCGCGCCGGCCCGGAGAGCGCCGACTGCGCCATCCCATTCGCCTGCGGACTCATGATGCATGGCGATTTCGCGCGCCACAGCCCATTCGCGGCCGCTGAACATCGCGCCGAGACGTTCTGCGATGCGTGCATGCCACTCGGCGCGCCGGGCGGCGCCGAGCCGGCGATACAAAACTTCGCGATAAAGGCCGTGCACAAATACGTAGAACTCTGACTGCGTGCCGTCGGGCAGCTCATCCTGGCCGCCGCGTTCGACAAAATGCACATGGCGCGCAAGCCCGGCGCAGGCTTCTTCGATGGCGGCCTGGTTTTCCGCAAGGGCAGCAGCCACAGCCCACGCCGGGAAGGCGATGCCCATCACGCTGGCCGCGCCGAGGATCCGCTGCTCATCCGCGGTGAGGCCTTCTATTTCCAGCTCGATCATCTGCGCCAGCCGATCCGGGACCTCGGCTTCCATTTCTTCGAAGGGGCCTGCGGGCATCCATGCCGCGGCAGCGCCGTCTTGTTCGCGGAGCGGAAAGCGCCGCGCGATGAGGTGCTCCACAATGGCAATCGCGAACAGCGGATTGCCTTCGGCGTGCTGATGCACAAAAGCGGCGAGACCTGCGGGGAGCGCCTCCTGCTCGAGCTCCCGGCTCAGCAACTGGGTCACGGCGGTTCGCGTGAGGGGCGCCAGCGCCACCTCGATGCAGAGTTGACGCATCAGCAGATTCTGTTTCGCAGCCCGCAGCGGATGTTCGGCCGCATCGCCAGGACCGCAGGTGGCCACCAGCATGAGTCGGGCGGGTGCACGCCGCCGAGCGAGCGCCACAATCAGATTCAGCGTCGACTCGTCGGCCCAGTGCAGATCTTCAAAAACGAGAACCAGGGGCTTGCTCTCCGCAATTTGTTCCAGTGCCGCGCACAAATCCCCCGGCATGCGCTCGCGGATGGCGGGCGGGCCCGGCGACTCTGCTGTTTCGTTCTGACGGCCCAGCGCAGCCAGCCACGCCGGGGCCATGCGGGCGAGCACGGCGCAGGCCAACTCCGCATTCTCTGAGGCGCAGAGCCGGCCGAGCGCCTCCATCACGGGGTAGTACTCTTCTTTTTCGCCGAAGCCTTCGACGCACTGGCCTCGTGCCACCGAAGATGACGAACCAAGCCTGTGACAGAACGAATCGACCAACGCCGTCTTGCCGATTCCAACTTCGCCGGTGACGAACACGACGCGCCGCTCACCGGCCGCGACCTGTTCCATCTCGGCCTGAAGACGGCTGAGTTCGTCATCGCGCCCGACAATGTTTTTGCTTTTCGAGACGGATGCGGATTCGAGGCCATGCGCCAGGGGCTCCGCGCAATCGGTGACGGATGCCACGAAACAATAGCCTCTCTTGGGCAGAGTCTGAATGAAGCGCGGCTGGCCGGCGTCGTCGCCGAGCAACTTGCGCAGGTCGAGCATATAGGTGCGCAGCACCTGGGGCTGGACGTAGGTTTCAGGCCAGAGAGCGTCGAGAAGCTCGTCGTGGGTGATGAGACGGCCGGGATGCTCGACCAGGTAACGCAGGACCATGAAGGGCCTGGGCGGCAAAGCGATTTGCGTGGCGCCGGACCACAGGCACTCATTCGCGGTATCGAGACGAAAACCTGCAAACTGCTTCATCAGGCCGGCCCCCTCGCCGGCACACACCGGGTCTGTTCAGGATTGTGCAACCATCCTTCCATACCCACGGCGATGGAATGTCACTGCATCTTCAATGATTGGTTGGTGTTCGGTAACGACGAAACGTTGCATGCAAAACAAATGTGTCCGCTCGCGGACACGCCTGTCCGGGGGTGAAACGGGTGGGTTGGCCGACCGCACCTATATAGATACGCACGGGGGTGGGGGATGGGTTCCCGCCGGGGAGGTGCGGCGCCGTTACTTCTCTCTCAATTCGTCACAATTCGAGGGATCGCCCTGGATCGCGTCGTCCATCACCACCACACAGGTTGTGGTCTCCGCGCCGGCGAAGCGCATGGTCACCAAAGCATGACCGACGCGCTGGGCAGTGAGTGTTCCTGTTGACGGATCGAGTTGGACGACAGGTCCGTCGCCTGCGGTCTTCAGCGAAAATGTGACGTCGCGAGGCTGGAGCCGTATGGGCAGTCGGTTCTCGTGAAACGAAACTACCGGAAACATCGTCCGCGTGTTGCTCGGCGGCGTCGTCAGCAGATGGAGCACCGTTACTGACGGGCCCGACTCGCTGGCGTCCAGTACGTTCATCAGATGCGCTGGGCGATCGGTTGGCACGCTTACCGGGATCTGAATCGTTTTGGTCGCGACCCCGCCATCGGCAAAGAGCACAGTAACCCGAAACTCCGCGGTTCCTACCTCAAGCGCTCTGACGTTGATGAAAAGCCGCCCATCGGGTTCGCGGAAAATCATAGATAGCTGTGAGCCTTCCTCAAAGGTTTGGGTTATTGGACGCCCAGGCACGTTCCGAATTTGCAGCTGATAGATCCGCATCGCCAGAGGTTCCGGACCGTGCAGGCGAATCGGAACTTTTGTTGTCTCTCCCAGCTTTGCCGTCAGGCCCGCCAGGGGGATCTCGAGCCGATCGTCTGCTGCGAAGCGGTCCCTCGCATCAGGCGACAAGGTGCCCGCGACAATCGCGTCCATGGTGGGAATCGGTGAAGGCCTGCCTATCATCCCCAAAACTCCCGCGCCCCCGAACGTCCCCGCCCTGGCCTCCTGATTAGCCGGTGGCGCATCCTCGACCGCGTGTGGCTTGTTCACGCGCGCGACGATCGGCACCAGTGGCGAGCCATACTTCGCTCGCAGCGCGCGGCAGTTCGAGAGGTCGGGATCCGTTATTCGCTCCCGCGGCACCACGACCACGCATCGGACGGTTGTGAGCCCCTGAAATTTTTCCTGCACCAGCGCCTGGCCCGGCCGCAACCCTGTCACCCTTTCCTTCGCCGGATCCACCTGCACCACGGGCTCGGGGCCTTCACTTCTGACCGTGTAGCTGACCAGGCTTGCCGGCAGGATGAAGGGGTTCACTACGCCGTCGTAACAGGCAATCACATAGAGTGGCGCGGAAGCCTCATCACTCAATCCGCGGGGCACCTCAACGGGCAGCCTGGCGGGCAAGTCGTTGGTTGCTCTGTCGCATCCCCGGTCCAGCGCGCGCGGCTTCACCGTTCCTGGCACCACCTGCGCGCTGACTTTCTTAAACGCCACGCCGCCATCGACAAACAAAATGAAAAACGTGAAGTCCACTCGTCCGAATTCCGTCGGAAACACATTGACGGTATTGCTGCCGTTCGTCCCCTGCGTCAAGGCCAGGCTTTCACTCGAACGCTGGCCTGTCCAGGCAACGCACTGCCCCATCGTCAAGGTGCGGCATTCAATCCGGGCGACGGCCGGACCGCGCAGTGTAAGCGCAATGGCGTTGTTCTCCGCCATCTTCAGCGGATGATCCGGGGCGACTATGTCCACACGCTCATCCGCGAGGAATCGTCCGCGCCGCCCATCGGTTGCGGTATAGGGCAGCTTCGAGCCGATCATTACACCCGGCGCATCGGCTCGATCCACAATCGGAGGCACGCCGTCGCCTCCGTTTCGTAATGCATCGCAGCGGTCCGGGCTGTAGCCCTGCGCGGACTCGGTTACGCGCACGCATGTGGTCTGCGTGAGGCCGCCATAGCTGGTTTCGATGAGCGCCTGGCCGATACGCAGCGCGTCGATTCTTCCTGTCTCCGGATCGAAACGGATCGGCAGCTCACCCTTTGTCATCGTGACTTTGAAGTGGGCCTCTTTGGCGCGAATCGGCAGCGGGGTTTGGACACCGGGATAGGCAGCACTCAACCAAAGGTTCGACTGTCGGCTCTCCTCCGAAAGATCCAGGCCCACGACAGAGTTGAACATCGACTGCGCTCCGACTTTCAGCGCGGTCGGCGGCTTGGCTGCAATCACCTCTGCCGTTGCCCGCACCGACTCCACGGCCCCATCGGAAAAGAACGCAGAAATCCGCACCTCGACCTTACCGATACATTGCGGGGTGATTTTCACGTACGTGCTGCCGTCAGCGCGATGCTCGACCGGTGTAGCTCCGCCTCCGCACGGAACGCCGCCGCCGTTCGGGGCCATTTGCGTGAGATCGGCGAAAACCCTGGACACTGGCTGCCCCGAAGAGGAAACCATCAAAGCCGCCTCTTCTCCCAGCCGCAGCGGCGCAGTGGGGATTTCGATCTTCAACCGTCCCTGGACCGGCATCAGGTCCTGGGACGGATCAGGATGAGTTGGCTGCGCCCGCTTGCCGAGCGGCTGTTGTGCAAATGCGCCGGTCGCAATGAAAACGAGAACAGCAACACAACCCAACAGAAACTTTTTGGGCCTGTTCATTGGAATCGAGCTCAGTATCGCCCGTCGTCTTGTCGCAGGCAGTACCACTTTGGTCTGGCTTCTTTGGTGTGGGGCTTCCAGGCCTGGAGAGAGGCTCAGGGGTGTTCATCACGCTCGGACCCGCTTGTTGACTGCACTGTGATGCAGGTCACAAACGACGTCACACCCTCCTGTGACCGCGGGCACATACAGTTCTGCTTTCCAAAATTAACAATCTCTTCCGTTTCCAGATTGCGGATGGCGACCGCGCTGCACGCCCCTTGCTCCGGCCCCTTGCCAGCACCGCAACGCACTTATTCGCACTACATAAAACGCCCAAGCGGCGGCAGAACGGAGAATCCGCAATGAGCACCAATCTTCCTGTAAGGTCCCAGGCACTCGGCAAAGAAACGAAAGTCGAGGCTCCCTCTCAATATGTCTTTTTCTTTGGTAACGGCGTCGCCGAAGGCAACGGCAAGATGCGCGACATACTCGGCGGCAAAGGCGCAGGTCTGGCCGAAATGACCAACGCCGGCCTTCCCGTGCCTCCGGGCTTCACGATTCAGACTGAAGCGTGCCGCGAATACATGCGTGGCTCACTCTCCGCGCAGGTCACCGAGCAGGGCGATGCCGCCCTGGCCCGCCTCGAGAAACTGCAGGGGCAGCGGCTGGGCGCGGGCGAGAATCCGCTGCTGGTCAGCGTGCGCTCCGGCGCCAAGTTCTCCATGCCCGGCATGATGGACACCATTCTCAACCTCGGTCTGAACGACACTTCGGTCGAAGCCCTCGCGAAAAAATCCAACAACCCGCGCTTCGCCTACGATTCGTATCGGCGGCTGATACAAATGTTCGGAGACGTGGTGCTCGACATCCCGAAGAACGAGTTCGAGCACATTTTTGACGAGACCAAGAAGAAGTACAACGCAAGGCTGGACACGGAGCTGCAGCACGGAGCGCTGAGGGAAGTCATCTCGGCTTACAAGAAGCTTGTCCTGAAGCACACCGGTGCGGAGTTCCCACAGGATCCGGATCGCCAGCTGACCATGGCGCGCGACGCCGTGTTCAGGTCGTGGAACAACGACCGCGCCAAGACTTATCGCCGGCTCAACCACATCGACGACTGGCTCGGCACCGCGGTGAATATCCAGGCGATGGTGTACGGCAATCTCAATGAGACCAGCGGCACGGGCGTGGGCTTCACCCGCAACCCGGCCAACGGCGAGAAGGAATTCTACGGAGAGTTCCTGATGAACGCGCAGGGCGAAGACGTCGTCGCGGGCATCCGCACGCCGGTACCCATTGCCGAACTGCAGAAGCAGATGCCGCATGTGTACGGGCAGCTGCGCGACCTGACTTCGCGCCTCGAGAAGCATTATCGCGACATGCAGGACTTCGAGTTCACCATTCAGGACGGGCGCCTCTACATGCTGCAGACCCGCAACGCGAAGCGTACCGGCCTCGCCGCGGTTCGGATCTCCATCGACATGGTGCGCGAAAACCTGATTACGATCGACGAGGCCGTGCTGCGCGTCGAGCCCAATCAGATCTTCGACTTCCTCGTCCCCCGTCTCGATGAAAAGGGAAGCGTCGAAGTACTGGCGCGCGGTCTCCCTGCTTCGCCGGGGGCCGCTGTCGGCCAGATCGTCTTCACGGCCGCCGAAGCGGTGAAGGTCCACGAGAAGGGAGCCTGGAAATCCATCATCCTGGTTCGTGCCGAGACGTCGCCCGAAGACATCGCGGGGATGAACGTTGCTTCCGGCATCCTGACCTCGCGCGGCGGCATGACCTCGCACGCGGCTCTGGTCACCCGCGGTATGGGCAAGTGCTGCGTGGCCGGTGCGGGCGACTGCACCATCGACGAGAAGAAAAAAGAGATGCGGGTGAAAGGCAAAATCTTCCACGAAGGCGACTGGCTTTCGCTGGATGGAACGACGGGCCGCATTATCAACGGCAAGCTGAACACGCTGCCTGTGAATCCCGACAATCCGGATCTGGTCCAGTTCATGGGCTGGGTCGACGAGCGGCGGCGGCTGCGCGTGCTGGCCAACGCGGACATCCCGCGCGATGCGAAGCAGGCACAGACCTTCGGCGCCGAGGGCATCGGTCTTTGCCGGACCGAGCATATGTTCTTCGCAGAAGATCGCCTCGAGCACATGCAGGCCATGATCCTGGCGAAGACTGAAGAGGAACGCCGCGCGGCTCTGGCAAAACTTTTGCCGATGCAGCGTGCGGACTTCCAGGGTCTGCTGAAAGTTATGGGCTCGTTCCCGGTGGTGATCCGTCTGCTCGATCCACCGCTGCACGAGTTTCTGCCGAAGCGCGAAGACCTGCTGGTCCAGATCGCGAAGATCGAGGCCACCAAGCCCAAGTCGCCAAAGCTGAAGGACCTGCACAGAATCCTGGAGAGGGTGGAAGAGCTGCACGAGCTGAACCCGATGCTCGCGCTGCGTGGCTGCCGCCTCGGCATCACGTATCCCGAGATCACCGAAATGCAGGCGCATGCCATCTTCGAAGCCGCCGCAGGGGTTAAGAAGGCGGGCAGCGATCCGCATGTCGAAATCATGATCCCGCTGACGACCGGCCCGGAGGAGTTCAAGGCGCAAGCGGCGATTATTCATGCGGTCGCGCACGATGTCTTTATCAAGAAGGGCCTCTCGGTCGAGTACAAAGTGGGAACCATGATCGAGTTGCCCCGGGCCTGCATCGTTGCGGACAAGATTGCGGCCGATGCAGAGTTCTTCAGCTTCGGAACCAACGACCTGACGCAGACGACGTTCGGCATCTCGCGCGACGACTGCAACAAGTTCCTGCCGGCTTACCTGCAGCAGGGCATCTTTAAACAGGATCCGTTCGCCGTTCTCGATCAGGAAGGCGTGGGCACGCTCATCAAGATGGCCGCCAACAAGGGACGCTCGGCACGGCGCGACCTGGAAATCGGCATCTGCGGTGAGCACGGCGGCGAGCCGGAGTCAGTCAAGTTCTGCCATCGCGCAGGGCTCGACTACGTTTCCTGCTCCCCTTACCGGTTGCTGACGGCGCGGCTGGCCGCGGCGCAGGCAGCCATTGAGGAGCAGAAAATCTTCAACCCCGATCTGCGGGCGGGCAATTCGAAGTAAACCCTGGGCCCGGCGCCGCTGGATGGCTGGGGGGTAGTTTTTAGGCTCTGCCCGCCATGGGAGTTCGCTCCCGTGGCGGGATGTTGTCTCGCTGAGGGAGTGCCGATACCGCCGCGTTTCTTTTCATACTTCATTTTTTCTTTTCGAGATGCGGTGGGTTTCCGGTAGCGGCGCTTAGGGGCAAAGATCAGGTTTTTCGGCATTCTGCCGCATGTGTAGTTCATCTGTTGTATTTGCAATCATCCCGCCGCGCTCCTGGCAAAGGGGCGCGGCGGGTCTTTCTTTTTGATGAGATTTCCCTCGTCGTCCACCAACGGTTATGCGGGTTGGGGGTTACCGCAGACATACATCTGGAAAGAAGAATTTTCACCACAACCTTGCGCATCGCCGGGAGCCGGGTTCAAACTGCTACTCAACCACGTCTTCTTTTATCCGTTCTTCTGTTCGCAGACCCCGAAAAGTTGCCGGGCCCCACTCCGAGCAGATGCGCGGTCTGTCAGGGATGGGAAACCATTGCGGTCTCGTATTCAGGAGTTGCCCATGAAGAATGCATTGTTCCTTTTCTGCCTCCTGTTTGCTCTTCGCGTCAGCGTGTGCGGCGCTTCAGAGCCCAATGCTCTCCGCAATAAAATGACCCACGATACCATCGTCCAGGGTTATGCCTGCGGCCGCGGCGACGCCTGGTTTTATCCGGATGGATCGCTCAACGAATGCAGGCTGGCGCGGCCAACCTCGCTCGGCGATCTCCGCATTCCACGCGGCTCGATCATCGAACTGTGGCCCGACGGCGCCGCCCATTATCTGATGCTCCCGCGCCCAACGGTCCTGGCTGGGTACCGGGTACGAGGCGGCAATCGCAGGAGTCTCTCTCGTGGGGCAACCACCGGGTTTTATCATTCGGGGGAACTCCGTTCGATCTACCTTGTCGGCAATCAGCTCATTCAGGGCGTCCCGTGCCGCGGCGGGTCCTGGAACACTCTCACTGATCCTGCGGGAGCGCAAAACGTAGTTGAGTTTTACAACGATGGCAGCCTCGAATCCTGCAAGCTGGCGCGGGACTTCAGCGGATTCAGGAGCGGGGAGCGCATCAGCCTGCCGCACCTCACGGGTTCGCCGGACATCAGCAAAACCGGCGCCGCCCAATAGCGCTGTCGACGTCCAGGCAACGCTTCGCGACGGATCGCCGGCACCAGGTATGCAACTCGCGTTTCTGTGCTTTTGCGATCACTAAAGTTTCGTTCCGTCGCAAAGTTCTGCGGGTATAGTGGTGCCACCTCTCCGCATCCCAGCGAACCGCAAGAAAGGCATTTGTATGGAAGCCACTCCCGTGCTGGTCCTCATCGTCCTCGTCGTTGTTGGCATTTTCCTGCTCATCACCATCCTCAAGACGACTTATACGGTTCGCACGTACACGGCCGGTGTAGTGGAGCGCTTCGGCAAATTCAACCGCATCGCGCAGCCCGGGCTCCATCTGCTTGTGCCGTGGTGCGAATCCGTCCGCTTCGTCGACCTGCAGGTCAAGCAGGCCGACGTCAGTGTCGAAACCAAATCCCGCGACAATGTCTTCGTCACCATTCCCGTATCCATCCAGTACCAGGTTCTGCCCGAAAAGGTTTTCGAGGCCTACTACAAGCTCAGCTTTCCGCAGAAGCAGATCGAGAGCTACGTCTTTAACTCGATCCTCGGCCACGTGCCCACGCTCACTCTCGACGAAGCCTTCGAGCAGCAGGCGCAGATTTCCGCTGCCATCAAAAAAGAGCTCGACGACGTGATGAGCGAGTTCGGCTACAACATTCTGAAGGCGCTGGTCACCGACATCGTGCCCGACGCGAAAGTTAAAGCCGCCATGAACGACATCAACGCGGCGCAGCGCGAACAAACCGCCGCGCAGGCCCGTGGCGAGGCGGAAAAGATTCTGAAGGTGAAGCAGGCTGAGGCCGAAGCGCAGTCCAAAGCACTGCAGGGCGAAGGCGTCGCGAAGCAGCGCCAGGCCATCATTCAGGGTCTGCAGTCTTCCGTGGAGCAGTTTCAGACGGCCGTCGAAGGCTCAACCGCCCGCGACGTCATGTCCATGGTGCTGCTCACGCAATATTTCGATACCCTGCGCGACATCGGAACCGCGGGGCGTTCGAATACCATCCTGCTGCCCAACAATCCTGGCGCGGTGAACGATCTGCTCACACAGATCATTGCCGGGTTCAGCGCCAATCCGAACAGTTTCGACAACGCCGGAGCCGGCACGGTTCGTACGACGGTCACGCCGACGACACCGCACTAATCCGGCGACCGGCCTGCCCGCATCGAGGGGGTGTCCGCGTGGCGTTTGCCCACGATCTGGTACTCCCCAGGCTATGCTTTGGGCGTGGGCGCGAAGCAAAAATTTGAGGGCACGCTGCGGCCGGATGGCACAGGTCTGCGGTGGACCGTCATCACGGTTCCCTTCGATCCGACCAGGGTTTGGCCGCGCCGGCAGCGGTTGCGCGTGCAGGGCACCATCAACGGAGCCGCGTTTCGAACCTCGCTGTTTAAAGCTCGCGACGGCAGCTAC
This sequence comes from Acidobacteriaceae bacterium, assembly GCA_036490815.1. Lineage (GTDB taxonomy): Bacteria > Acidobacteriota > Terriglobia > Terriglobales > Acidobacteriaceae > Palsa-343. Next base: position 63,355 of record DASXDF010000018.1, on the reverse strand, counting down.
ATTCTTATGGTCAACAAGAAAATGCAGAAGGAAGCGGGCGTCCGGCATGGGCACCTGGCGCAGGTCGTCCTGGAGCCCGATCTCGCAGAGCGGCCCCAGACGACTCCGCCGGAACTGGAAAAGCTGCTCCGTCAGGACCGGGCTCTGCGGAAGTTCCACCAGCAGCTGAGCGACTCGATGCGCAAAGCCATCGCCGACCAGATTGAGCAGCCGAAGGCGGCCGAGGTGCGCACCGGCCGGGCAGAGTTGTGGGCAGAACGCATGCTGCTGGCGATGGAAGGCGAGACGACAACTCCACCCATCCTCGAAGCCGCGTTTCTGCGACAGCCGAAAGCGCGCGACGGGTGGCGGGCGATGACCCCGGTCCAGCGCCGGGGTCATCTGATGGGAATCTTCTACTACCAGAGCCCCGAATCGCGGCAAAAACGGGCCCGGAAGGCGATTGACGAAGCTCTGAAAGTCAGCGGCAAAAAGCCGGCACTCTAGCCGCAGCACGGAAAGCCCACCCGCGAGGCGTTCCAGCCCCCATTCCAGCCAGCGTTGCCCCCTAAATAATTGCAAAACCAGCAGTATCGGTTTGAAAACCATGGCGGTGGCAATCGATAACTCAAGAGCTAACAACATTCGCCGGAACTGCGGGAATGTTGAATTTTGGAAACGGCATAGCGGAGCCGCGCGCCGAAGAGCTGAATTATTTACCTCCATAAATCATCGTAAAGCATTCTAATTGAGTTGCTTCCATGATCAGGTAATTGGCAGGTCTAGGTTACCGGTGGTGGGAGAGAGGGGGCAGAGGAGCGGGTCGACAGGAGGACGGCGGTCACCTCAACTGTTTAATACTTAGATAATACCAACAGATGGCTATGCAGGGCCAATTTAGCAGTTATAGTCCTCATGTAGCGCGAAGTCTCTACAACTCACGAATCAACGCACTACAACTTTTGCTGAGGAGTACAACAGTCATGAAACTTGCCGTCAGGACCCTAATTCTCGGAATTTGCGCCGTCGGCGCATCGGCCGCCATCGCGACATCGCAGATCGGTTCCGTTCCGATGACTTCCAGTCATCAAGCCGTCATCAGCGCGATGCCGATTCCGAGTTGCAGCCCGGGCGCGGACTGCGGCAAGAAAACCGGCAGCGGTGTTATGGCCGCCATGCCGATTCCCAGCTGTAGCCCCGGCGCGGATTGTGGCAAGAAGACGGGCAGCGGTGTTATGGCCGCCATGCCGATTCCCAGTTGCAGCCCCGGCGCGGATTGCGGTAAGAAGACGGGCAGCGGCGTTATGGCTGCGATGCCGATTCCCAGCTGCAGCCCTGGCGCAGACTGCGGTAAGAAGACGGGCAGCGGCGTCATGGCCGCCATGCCGATTCCCAGCTGCAGCCCCGGCGCAGACTGCGGTAAGAAGACCGGAGCCTAGACCTCCAGCCCTTAGTATTACGGTAGCGCGCTCCCACGAAAGTGGCAGCGCGCAGCCGTGTTTTTAGGGCCTTTCCCCTTGAGTACTCCGGGTTCCTTCGCTATCCTCAAGAGACTGAGAGGAAGCGATGGGGCACCTACAGGAGATTTTCATTAAGCTGGAGCCGGTCCTGGTAGTCCTGGCCGCCTTCTGCTTTTTTAAATCGAAGTCAGCGCGCCGCTTGCCGGCGATGGCGACCTTTCTGGTAGTGCGGCTCATTTCGCTGGCTTACCTGCAGATCATCTTTTATATCGACCCCTCCGTTCTGACGACGACCCACACGGGTGCCTACGAAGCTTACTTCTACGGCTACTGGGTTACGTACATCGCCATTACCGTCTCGGTCTTCTTCGTCGTTCAGGAAGTTTTCAAGCGCGTCATGGAGCCGGTTCCCGGACTCCGTCGTCTCGGCCTGATGGCCTTCCGCTGGGTCAGTGTTGTTTCCATCGTGGTTGCGGTCGGCGCAGTAGCGCTGCCCAACGCGTTGGCAGAACACACCAACAATCCCGACAAGATTGGCCCTGTTTGCGTGCAGATGATGCGCTGCGTCAGCGTCATGGAGCTTTGCCTCCTCGCCTTCCTCGCGCTCTCCATTCACTCTCTCGGCCGTTCCTTCCGGAGCCGCCTTTTCGGTTTGGGCGCTGGATTTGGCCTGCAGGCAGCCGCTGATCTTATCTATTCGGCGATTCCCCCGCATTGCCCCGGATTGCTCGACGCCGCCAACTTCATGGATCAAACCGTCACGCTGGTGGTTCTCGTCACCTGGTCCGTTTACTTCCTGATCCCCGAGGCAGAAGCCGAGCGCAACCTCATCGTGCTGCCGCCGCAGTCCATGCTGGCACGCTGGAACGCCTTGGCCAAAGGCCTCGGACAGATGCCCGAGCCGGTCCTGGCGGGTGCGCCCACGGGCTTCTTCCTGCAGGACATCGAAGGCGTAGTCGATCGCGTTCTCGCCAAGAACCCGGTCGTCGCTCCTCGATAACAAGCTGCTTCATCCCTCCCCCCAAAAAGCAAGAGCCCCGAGTTCCTCGGGGCTTTTGCTTTTGGCCGTGTCTCCTCGCCGCTCTCTCCAAATAGAAAAGGCCGAACTCCGTAGCGGAGTCCGGCCTTTGTAGGTTGAAACGACCTTATTCTGCGGCGACCGCCTCGACCGCAACAAAGCGGCCCGTGCGCCCGCGATCGATGAACTTCACGCGGCCGTCAATCTTGGCAAACAGGGTGTCGTCGGAACCGCGGCCAACATTGAGGCCGGGCTTAATTTTGGTGCCGCGCTGGCGGACAATGATCGAGCCGCCGGTCACCACCTGGCCGGCGAAGATCTTGACGCCGAGTCGCTGCGCATTGGAGTCGCGGCCGTTTTTAGAGCTGCCTAAACCTTTTTTGTGTGCCATTATCCCGATCCTGTTTCCGCGCGTGGCGGAGATTATCGCGCAGCGCGCGGGTTATGCCGTGTAGCTGTTGCCGTCCACCTGAATCTCGCTGATCTTCACCTGGGTGTAGCCCTGGCGATGACCCTGGAGCTTCTTGTATTGCTTCTTGCGCTTGAAGTGGAAGACGAGAATCTTGTCGGCGCGGCCGTCGGCCACGACTGTGCCGAGCACTTTGCCGGACTGCGGCTTCACCACCGAGCCTGATTCGCCGGAGAAGGCCAGAACTTCGGCGAACTCAACCGATCCGTTCTTGCCGGGCGTGAGACTCTCGACCTTAACCACGTCGCCGGGGGCGACGCGGTACTGCTTACCACCTGTGCGGATGACCGCGTACATAATTCCTCCGAGCGCCCGAGGCAAACTGCACCGCAACGGCGGGCGCGATCAAAAACTGAGCTGGGCGGAAACTGTGCTTCAACTCCGGCGGGAAACAACCGAAGGGTCCTGGAGACACGCAGGACAGGCAGAATCGCCAAACCCTGTTAGTTTATCGGGATTGGCGGGGTGGGTCAACATTCCGGGCAGATGGGGGGCCAGTGCCAGCGCTGGCCCCCTTTCAGCTTACCGAGGATGGCCGCTGGGGTGGCCTCCGCCGCCCCTCTGATAGCCAGCGCTATGCTCGGTGTGCGCGTCGTGCCGCGCATTCCCGACGTGGCCTCGCCCGTCACGCGCCTCGTTTCCATGAAATTGAGTGAATGCACGCTCTCCCCGGTTCGGCAACGGCCCCGCATAGCCGTGATGTGGATCGTACCGATTATCCACATGGCCATAGAAATCTCGACGGCCGTGAAACCACGGGCCAGCGCCAACGAAGAGGCCGCCCACGAACCAATCGGGACCGTAATAGCCATAAGGAGCGCAGTCGTAGGGAGCATAGTCAAAGTACCCGTACGGGCAGACCGGCGCGGGGCCGATGTTAACCACCACCTGAGCGGGTGCCCGAGACACGCCACCCACCAGAGCAACCGCCAGAGCAGCGATAACGAGCGGCTTCAATCGGATCATAAGATTCCTCCTGGATTCTGCAGCCGGAAATCTACCCGACGCTGCAAAGGTACTTCGATTCAAGGGACGACTCACCGTTGGGCATAGTACGCTCCCCGCGCTGAGTGTGCCACTGATGAGATGCCCAATTGGGCCTGCTACGATTTCGCCTGATTCCGCAGGGCTGCGGTCACAGAGCGTGCAGGCCTTTGAGGTGGCTTTGCGCCAGAACCCAGGTATCGACTGGATTGATGGGGCCCTCGGGCTTTTCGACGCGCTTGTAGGCGGCGATCGCCGCGTCGTTGGCGCCATACTGCTCGTCGATTGCGCCGATAACGAACCACGAAGCGGAGTTCGGTTCGGCCAGATTGGCGGCATTCATGGCCTGGATCAGGAGTTGGCGCGCTTCGGTCGTGCGACCGAGCGCGGCGTAGAGGCAGGCCAGCGTATGGAGATCGCTGAACTGCGAATTTTTTGACAAGGTGGTGGATTGCTGGCCGGCCTGAATGGCCTCGTCATCCACTTTGTTCTGGAACAGCGCGTTCCACGCGTAGTTGTTGAAGTCGACGCCCACCGCCTCGCCGCCATCGAGCACGGAGCGCAGGGTGTGGCGAGCCGAGGCCCAGTCCCCCTGGGCCTGCGCGACTTCGGCCTTCATCAACAGCAACTCGCGACTGGTTGGATGCTTCGCCAGGTTTTTGTCGAGCAGCGCATTCCACGCCGTCCAGTTGCGGGTAAGGCGATCGTACTCGCCGGCAAGGCGGATGGCGGTATTCGAATCGGGATACGCGGCGAGCAGCGCATCGGCAGGCGCTTTCAGTTCGGAGGCTTTTTCGGCGCGAATGTATCCATAGGCAAGGAGCAGATTGATGGAGGTCGGGTCGGGTTTATCGGCTCCGGTCGCGGCTGCGGCTTTCGCAGCAATCGAGGGGAGCATCGCGGAGATATCCATAGGGCCGACCATCAGCGATGCGGCCGCGCGTTCGATGGCGTCGGCGCCTTTGCTTTCCCCTGAGGTCCAGAACAGCGGAAAGAGCGGGCCGAGCAGCGGATCGTCGCCGCCGCCTTTGTGGATGAGGTCGCGTTTCCAGTCGAGCAGGGAGCGGGCCTGGCGTTCGTCGCCATGATGGAGCAGGTAGAGCGCTTCGTTACCGACTTCCATCATGTCGCTTTGGGAGGCGACGATTTTGAAAGCGCCGTCTTCTTTCGTGACGAAGAACTGCTGCGGAGCCGTGCCAACCGTCTGCATGGTGACGCGATAGCCGGACGGATCGTCGCCCTGCACGGTCATTTTCATGGAGCCGAGGCTGACGTCCGCGATGATGTCAGGGGTCAGGCCTTCGCGTGCCGCGACGAAGACAGCGGTACTGGCGGCTTCGCGTGTGCGCCTGGTGTTGCGCTGCCACTGATCCTCGGTGGCGAACGAGTGGCGGGTGAGGACGCGGGCAATATCGGCATCGGTGAACTCGCCGGTGGTCATGCCGGCGAGCATCTGGCGGACGACGGTGGTGGCGTCGACCGGGGTGCTCTGCTTCGGATCGTACGGGTGAAGGTTGGTGAAGATGGCGATTTGGCGGGCTGCCTGCGCGGCTTGTTCCTGATTCTGCATGCCGGCGGAGAGAATCTGCGCGGCCTCAGGATACATGCGCAGACGAATCAGCTGCTGGCCGGCATTGTTGAGCGCGGTACTGCGCTCCTGCGAATTGCCAGAGACACGATCGGCGCGCTTGAGCCCGGCGGGAACGCCTTCCGCGGCTACTGCCGCCGCTATGCCGAGGCTGTTGCGGGCTGACGTGACGGGGAGAGGGGCGAGCTCAGCTTTGAGGTCGGCGTAGCGGTGCGCGTACAGCAAGCAGTAGAGAAGATTGTCCTCAAGCTGCTCGCCGGCTGCTTTGTCCTGCGCCTTCAGAGCCTTGTATTCGTCGATGGCATGGTTGAGGCCGGGCTGCGAAACGTAGCGCGTTCCATTCGCGTCGTACTCATAGAGGATGGCGAGGTTCTCGCGGGTCTCCAAATCGTCGGGGTCGAGTTCGATCGCTTTCAGATAACCTGCAATGGAGGCGTCGAGGTCGAAGCCTTTGCCGTGGTAGATGCCAATGGCGTTGTGCTGCAGCGTCCAGCCCAGCGAACTCCAGGCAAGGGCAGATTTGGGATCGAGCTGGGTGGCCTGTCTTGCTTCGGCCTGGGCCTGATCGCCGACTCCGCCCTGCAGCAGCGCGTAGGCCATGCGCACGTGCTGTGCCGCGTCCTTTGGATGAGCGCCGATCAGGTCGCGATCCGCAGCGAGGGCCTCGCGCACTTTGCCGGCAGCGAGGAGTTTCGCACCCGCCTGATCGAAGGTGACGACGGGCGTGTCCGCTTTGTTGGCCGCGACGAGAGCTTTGCGCAGGGCAAGAGCGTCATCCTGGGTATAGCGGCTTTTGCCGGTACTGAAGCGATACGTTGCGGTGACGACGCCGCTGGAGTCGACGGCAAAATTCTGCGACAGCGAACCGGGACCCATGGGCGTGACCTGATTGGGCGGCAGGGAGCGCACGGCGAATCCGGCAGGGGAAACGATGCGATAGCGCCGTTCAATGATGAAGGGCTCGATGTCGTACTCTTCACTGCGCTGGGATTGGGCTTTGGCGCGGTCCGCCTGCTGTTCCGCGGTTAGCTTTTCGTTTTTATCGGGATCGACAGAGAACCATTCCGGCAGCGTGTTCCAGGTACCGCGCGGATCGAGCCCAACGGCGGCATCGCCGATGAGGGTGTTCCCGCGGATTGCTTTCGCGATATCGAGACGCAGTACAAACGGTTTGGCAAAGTCTTTCGCATCGCTGTGGTCGATCGACGTAAGCGCTTTGGCGTTGTAGGCGCGCTTGACATAATTCTCAAGCGAGTTGCGCAGGTCTTTGTTTTCAGGGCCACCATACCAGGATCGGAAATTGGCATCCACGTAGCCGGTGGTTTCGGAGGATTCAACCACGTGAGCGGGGCCGTAATCGGCAAGGTCGAACTCGCGCGTCTCGGTCAGCAGGCTGTCCTCGGGGCGAGCCTCGGGTGTGAGGGTGAGGTCACGCGTGCCATCGGCGATAATGAGCGCGCGGCGCCCGTGATCGCCATAGGGCAGATCGCCGACCCTGGTGAACTCGGCAGTGGCATCGATCCAGAGCGCGGGATTGCCCGCGGCTGCGGGAACGTAGACGATCGCGTGGTCGAAGCCGTTGACGCCAGGCAGATCGGCGGTAACGTCTTCGCCGGGTCCTGCATCGAGGAGGGCGAGGTGCGCTTCGATGCCTGCGGCGCGCAGCATTGCAACCAGCAACGCGGCTTTGTCTTTGCAGTCGCCGTAATGGCGGGTCAGGACTTCTTTCGCGGTCTGGGGCTGCAGTCGAGCCTTGCCGAACTCCACGCCGGTGTAGCGGACCTGTTTGTGCAGCGAGGCGACCAAAGCGCTGATGGTGGCGAGGCGGTCGGAGCCGCTGGGAGGAAGCAGCAGCTTCACCTGCTCCGGATGGATCTGCGGTTCGGCGACGGCGGCGTAAGCCGACGCGACATCCTGCCACGATTTGCCGGTGGCAAATTCGACCACGGGCCAGCGAGGCTGGCGTGTGGGGAGACTGATGTCAGCATCCACCCACGCGGGCAGGCGGCCCTGGTCGAAGGTGAGGCGGCGGGTTTGCGCCTGGGTTTCATCTTTAACGACCACGTCGGGTAAAAAGCGGACGCGGTAATTGAGCGGCGTTGCGGCAGGAACCTCGACGATCAGGCGAGAACGCGTGACGGGAACGCGGCGCTGAAAGTAGTTTCGATAAACGCCGCCGGCGGCAAAGTAGGATTCTTTGTCCGTGCTGACGGTTTCCTCTTCAACGATGGCGCCAATGCTGAGCGCGGGCAGAGGAGCCTTGTGCAGGCGATCGTCGGAAAGAGTGCCGTCGCCGGTTTCGCGTGCGGCCACATCCGTAATGGTCTTTTGATCCAGTTCGACGGCCTGACCGCCGGGTGGAATGACGCGGGCGTGGATGGCGGGCTCGTTCTGGTAGAAGGTTTCCCACTCAACGGAAACGTCGGACCAGTTGTTGACGCCGGCCGCGGTTTCGAGACGGTAGATGAAGTGGGTGGTGTGCGTGACCGAACCCGATGCGTCGATGGCGTAGCGATCTTCATCAAAAAGAACGGTGACGTCGGTGTCTTTTTCGGTGGGGATGGCATTGGCCGCGGCGACGACTTGTGCGGGGGTGGTGCTGAAAGCGGGACCGTCGAGAGGCCAGGAGGAAATCTGAGCACGGACGAGTGGGGACGTGACAGCAAAGCAGGAGGCGGCCAACATGCACACCGCCGCCCTGCGAAGGAGAGCAAGGCTCATGCGAAATTCCTTCTGGATATGTGATGTGCCCGCAAGATATCAATCGCGCGGCCACAAGGCAATAACTCTTTGACAAGTTACCTTGCCGGGCAGGGACACTCGCATAACATTAAGAGTGGCCTCGATGCCGCACCGGGGGTGGGCATGACGAAATTCAGGAAAGTCGTGATCACGGAGTTCGGAGACGAAGGCAAACTCGCCATTGTCGAGAGCGATTTGCCTGATCCCTCTGCCGGCGAAGTGCAGGTTACCGTTGCATACTCCATCGTCGCCGGTGCCGACGTGAACATGCGTCGTGGCACATATCCCTTTCAGAAGAAACCGCCGCTTACCCCGGGCTACAGCATTCTTGGCACGGTGCGGCTCAATGGGCAGGGATGCTCGAAGTTCCGGGTGGGGGATCGCGTTGCCTGTCTTACCAAATACGACGGCCAGGCGGAACTGATCAATCTCCCCGAGCGTTTTCTGGTGCTCGTCCCGGAGGGTGCGGAGCCAAAAGCAGCGGTGGCCCTGGTGCTGGACTGGGTTACCGCTTACGAGATGCTCCATCGCAGCACCCATGTACACGCGGGGCAGAGACTCTTTGTTCATGGCCTGAGCGGCGCAGTGGGTGCCGCTCTGTTGATCCTGGGGAAGCTTGCAGGAGCCGAGGTTCTGGGCACGGCGTCGGCGGCAAAGCACGACGAACTGCGAAAAGCAGGAGCGACGGCTTTCGACTATCGAAACAAGAAGTGGATCACGGACGTCCAGAGTCTTGGCGGCGTCGACGTTGTTTTCGATCCGCTCGGGTATGAGAGCTTCGACGAGTCGTGGTCGATTCTTCGCAGGGGCGGTACAGTCGTCGGTTACGGCATGAATCTGCCGGGACTTAGTGGAACTCCATACCGCGCGCAGTTTCCGTCCATCCTCAAACTGATGGGAAGGAACCTGCTGTTCTGGACCGGGAAGCGAGCCACTTTCTTTGGACTGACCCGTACGTCAAAGAACTATGCTCCGGATCTGGAGTTGCTGCTTGAGTGGCTCGCAGCGGGAAAGATCACCGTGCCGATCAAGGCTGTGTTCCCTCTCGATCAAATCCGCGAAGCCCACCGCGAATACGCGAAGAGCTCCGGTGTCGGATCGATCATTCTTGACATGCGCCGGTAATTATCGAAGGCAATGAAATTGTCGATCGGTCCCTTCTCAGCGTCAGGGATATCGGTTCACTTTTTCCCCGCTGCTCCGGCGCTGGTGCCCCAGCGATAAATGAACTCCACATAGCCGAGCTGGATATTTTTGCCCTTGGGATAGATCGCGCCCACGACGCTTTTGCCCCAGCCGTATCCGTAATAGCCGTTGAAGGCGATGTTTTTGGTCGCTTGCCAGTCGGAGCTGATGTCAGCAGTCGTAGCGAAGGAAGTGTGGCCATTGGACGGCTTGCCGGTAAAGCCGAAGACTTTGTTGTCGAAAGCGCCGCCGCCGGAGTACCAGAGGTCATGGCCGGAAGTGAGGTCGAGCCAGTGGAGGTCGCTGCGCAGCTCCCAGGTCTTGTACGGCTTATCGATGAGCTGGACGAATCCGTCGGTGGAGTTCATGGCGTTGTAGAAGGGCAGGCGCCCGTAGACGCGAGGGGTAGGCAGAACCTGGAAGAAGGTACCGTTGGTGGAATCGGAGGGATTGGTGTCGCCGGTGGTACGCCAGTAGCCGCCGCGGAACCAGGGGGTGGTGGGAACTTTGGTGAAGCGGTAGCCGCCTTCGAAGGTGGCCGCGCCGGCGCTTTGCGTGAGCTTGCCCCAGTTGCCGTTCTGCCATGCACCCCAGAAGATGAAGTCGAAGGTGCCGGGGCCGGCGGGCTGGGTGGCAATGATGTTTCCGCCATACGTGCCGAGCCGAATGTTCTTGTGGTCGAGTGCGCGCACCGCGGCGGGGCGGTCGTCGGACTTGGTGATGCCTGTGCGGCCGTCGTGGTAGCCGACGCCGAAGGCGCGGACAATCACGTGGCCGTGGGCGGCGACATCGGTAAAGGCCAGATACTGCGTATCGACATTCAGCTCGGGATTGCCGTTCATGTTGAACACGCCCTGATCCGCCCGGCCGGCCATGGCTGTGATGTCCCACGAGCCCGAGCCGTAATGAGCATCGGCGCCGTCGAAGCTGCGGAGGGCGTCAGAGAAACCGAAGTTGCCGATCAGGTGCTGCTGCATACGGTTGTTCTGGAGCCAGAGCATGGTGGGATCTTTGGGGTGGGTCTCGACGCCGTCGAAAAACTCGAAGCGGCCGATGCGAAGGCTCTTGTCTCCTTGACCGCTGTAACGAATAAATCCCTGCTTGAAGAACGCCGCAGCCGGCTCAGTGTTATTGCCGTTGGCCGCATAGTAGGTGCCGCCCAGACCGAGCTGACCCTGAGCGGACACGGTCGATACAGCGTCGCTGGGGACGCCACCCACCCATGTCTGCGCTAACTCCGCCTGCCAGTCCCAGTGATGGATCTTCTGCGCCGCGCTGAGGCGCAGCAGAGACTGAATATACGAGGTGGTGTTGTCGTAGGGTGGCGCGGCAAACCACTGCCAGTCGTCGTTGCGCACGCGCTCGTAAACCGAAAATGTGACCGGATGGCCAGCGGGTGCGCCTGCGGGGGCACCCGCTGCCGCGCTGGGGTCGGACGCAGCGACGAAGGTTTGTGCGGCAGCCGCGGAGGCGAGAGAAAGAAAGCAGAGAAGGCCAGCAAAAGCTCTGAGCATAGGTTGGCCAAGGATGCAGGAACGGGTATGTCCCGAACAACCAACTTTGGATGGATTTATGCGTAGAACTGATGAGTTAGCTAATAGCTGTTAGCCGATCAGAAGGCAGCGCCGCCGGTATTGGGCTGGTTGCTCACGATTTCTTTGCCCCCGCTGCGGCCGATGACATAGACCTCGCCGGGGAGAGTGGGAAGGGATTGTGGAGTGGTCCAGAGCCAGACGCGCGCGGGTCCCTGCCAGACTCCGCACAGAGCGGCGGGATTGATGTTGAACGTCGGTGTGGCTGGAGGACCGATAGTGAAGGTCGCAGTGACGTCGGTCCGGGGCTGCGCCAGTTGCGTGCACACAGCCGGGATCGCGGACCCCGCAGAGCCTCGATTCAGCAGCAACACCGGATGCTCCACATAAAAAACAAAAGAGGACGCGCTGTCGAGCGAACCGTTGACGACCACGATGTCGCCCGCGCTCGTCTCCGGCTTGATGGCCTGCGCCAGGATCGCCGACGAAAGCACCGGCGAAAATGTGTTCAGCGCCAGATGCGCCGCGATCAGGATCGCGACGATCATCCCCGCCAGAAAACAGTTCGCCATGCGCGCATTGTCGCGAAGGCGATAGAAGAGCCCGGCGGACACGCCGACGAGCAGCGCAAAGAACGTGATCCACAGCGGAACGCGAAAGAGCCCCATCGCCGAACGAGTGAGATCGAGGAAGTAGGCGAAGAAGACAGGATGCTGACCGGCGTTGGGCCGCAGCAGCGTGGCAATATCCACGCCGGGAGCCGGCCTGGGTGAAACGATGAGGTAATAGGCGACCAGCGCCGCCGCGGCGAGGCCGAGGAAGAACAAAATCCATGCGGCGATACGGCCCTGGTGATGCGGCTGCGCTTCGTCCTCGGCGAGCCATCCCCCGGCGAGCAGTGCCATGGCCGGCAGAGCGGCCAGAAGATTAAATTCCTGCCGCGCGGTGAAGCTGAAGAAAATCAGGACCACCAGGATCCATAGAACGCAGAACAGGCGAGCCTGGCGGCGGCGGTCGGGTTCAGGCGATGCGCCAATGCGGAGAGCGCGCAGCGAAAAAGCGCACCATGGAACGATCCAGAGCAGCAGCAACGGCCAGAAGACAAACAGCGGAACCCGTCCGCCAGTGAAGGGGGGCAGCAGGTTCATCAGGTCGGCTCCGCGCAGGGCGTGCCGCGCCGCAAAATGCCACGGCAGATAAAGAGCCAGAAAAACCAGGCCGGCAGCGAGCGGATGCCAACGCGCGAAATGGCGGAGGTTGTGGGTCAGCAGCAGATACAGGAAGGCGATGAGCAAAGGCAACACGATGCCAGCCACACCCTGGGTCAGGACGCCGAGCGCGCAGCAGGCCGCAAAGCCGAGAGAGCTTTCCAGCAGCCGCTTTTGCTGCGTGAGCGAGCGCCAGAAGAAGTTGAGCGCCAAGGTGGTCCACAGGCAAAGAAAGACGTCGCGCAGCAGAAGATGCCCGAACAAAAACACGCCGTACGAGGTGAGCAGCGCGAGCACCGCATAAAACGCCGCCGCGGGAGAGTGGAAGATCCGGCGGCCCAGGGAAAACGTAGCGATAAAGAGGCCCAGTGTCGCCAGAGCCACCGGGACGCGCGCCGCCCAGTCAGAAACATTGAAGATGCCAAAGCTGATCGCGACCATCCAGTAGAGAAGCGGCGGATGGTGCGGGTAGCGGATGCCGTTCGCAAAGGGCGTGAGCCAGTGGCCGCCGGTGAGCATCTCGCGGGCGATCTCGGCGGAAAGCGCGTCGGAGCCGTCGAGCAGCGGCGGCTTCACCATGGAGAAGGAGAAATAGAGCAGGACCCAGAGACCGAGCAGCGGGAAGACAAATCGCTTGGCCGTACGCAGGCTGGTCATCCTGTACAGGGTACAGCGTGCGGTGTAGAGGGCGCAGCCAGGATGGATGACGGGGGAGGGAACCGGACGGGGTTCAGGAAGGGGGAGTCTCTGCTTCGTTCGCACCCGTCATGGCGGCGGCCCGATGGAGCGACTGAGTGTAGGCGGCAGCAATGGCGCCATCGGCCAGCTGGAGGCGATGCTGCATGGCTTCGCAACGCGCCCAGTCGCAGCGCTCCAGAGAACGGATGAGGTCGAGCGCCAGACCTGCTGGACTTTGGTCGCCGGCTAGCGCCATCTTCATCGGTTGGCCGATGGGCAGAATTTCGAGGATGCGTCGCAAAGGCGTTTGCAGCAGGACGTCGAGCAGGGAGAGCATGCCCAGCAGATACAGGTGCGCGGGATCTTCGCCGAGCGACGGGGCGAGGAGTTCGCAGAAACGGGCGCGGGTAAGGATCATGGCCAGCAGAGCAGGGGAACGCTGGCCGCTAACCGCGCTGGCCATGGCCACGGTGACCATGCGGCGGAGCGAGTCTTCGCCGACCATGAGGAGGGCTTCGTGGATGGTGGCGACGACTCCGGGATGCCCCATGAGAGCGGAATTGGCGAGGCGGAGCATGCGAAAGCAGAGAGAGGCGTCGGCGGAGATGATTTTTTCCAGCTTGCGGAGATCCGAAGGACCCCGGTGCAGCTGCGCGAGGAGGTTGAGATAGACGAAGTTATTTCGTGGCACACCGGGGGATTCGACCAGCACGGGCTGAGAAAAAAAGTAGCCCTGAAACAGAGTGCAGCCTTCGGTGCGGGCGGTAGACAGTTGCTTGTCGGTTTCGATTTTTTCGGCGACAAGGCGGGCCTGTGTGCCCGAGGCCAGCGCATAGATTTCGCGGCGGGCGAGAAAGTGTGCCGTGGAGAAATCGACCTTGATGAAGTCCGTGAGGGCCAGAAACGGTGCGCGTGACGGACGTGGCATGAAGCCGTCGAGGGCGAACCGATAGCCTCTGGCTTTGAGCGAGAGGCAGCAGTTGACGACCTCGGGATCGGGATCGATGTCCTCGAGGATCTCAAGGACGGTGGATTCAGGGGGAAGCAGGGTAACCAGGCCGTCGAGCAACGCGGTACGCGTGCAGTTCACAAAGGAGACGCCCTGATTCTCGTCGGGAATGAGCATCAGCCAGTGGTCGACGACTTCGCGCGTGGCGAGCTCCGGATCGCCGGAGAAGTGATCGGTCTTGCCGGCACGATAGAACAGCTCGTAGCCGAACAGGCGGCGCTCGGCATCGAGGATGGGTTGACGACCGAGAAAGCGGTTGGGCAGGCTCGGAGAGGGCGCGGTGCGGCGTGCGTCTTGCAATGGGTCGATCTGGGGCGGCACGACAATGGCAGGCATGAGTGGGAACAGGGCGCGGTGGAGAAAGTAGTTCTCCACCGCGCGGTCTGCTCCTGTTATCGGCGCGGAGGCGCGATTGGTTGAGAGAGAGATGGGAAAAAGGGTCGGTGCGAGAGCAGAGAAGTCAGGGCAGAAGTTCCTGGCCCACCATCGTCGAGGCCCAGCGCAGCGACTGCGCATAGGTCGCGGCGATCATGCCTTCCGCCAGTCCCAGTTCATGCTGAATGTGTTCACAGCGCGGCCAGTCGCACGATTCGAGGCTCCGAACCAGCTCCAGCGCGCGGCCGCCGACGCTCTTATCCCCCAGCAGCGCGGATTTCATGACCGTGCTGACCGGGATCGACCCAAGAATCCGGTCCAGCGAAGTCTCGAGGAGCACATCGAGCAGAGAGAGAATTCCGAGCAGGTAAAACTGCGCGGGCTCGACCGAGAGAGACGGCGCGATCAGCTCGCAGAAGGCGGCGCGCGAAAGCGCCAGAGAAAGGAGCGCGGAGGAGCGATCGGAGGCCAGCGCCCCGGCCATGGCGACCGTCACCATTCTGCGAACCGCGTTATCGCCCACCATCAGCAGCGCTTCGCGGATGGTCGAGACGGCGGTGGCGTGGCCCTGCATCGCGGAGTTGGCCACGCGCAGAATGCGGTAGCACAGCGAGGCGTCGCCGGAGATCAGCTTTTCGACTTTGCGCAGATCTGCCGGGTCGCGATTGAGGGCGGCGAGCAGCTTCAGGTACACAAAGTAGTTCTGTGGAACAGCACGAGAGGCCAGCAGTACCGGCTGCGAGAAGAAGTACCCCTGAAACAGCGTGCAGCCTTCGGAGATGGCGATGCGCAGCTGAATATCGGTCTCCACCTTCTGCGCGATCAGACGGGCGCCGGTCCCCGCCGCCATGGCGTAGATCTCGCGGCGCGTATCGTGCCCGGCTGCCAGAAAATCCACTTTGATGAAGTCGGCCAGGTGCAGCAGGTGCGTGCGCGATGCCCGAGGGAGAAAGCCGTCGAGCGCAAAGCGGTAGCCCTTTTGTTTGAGATCAAGACAGCACTCGATCAGTTCGGGGTCGGGATCGATGTTGTCCGGGACTTCAAGAACCGCGGAGTCGGCAGGCAGCAGCCCGACCAGCCCTTCGATAAGTGCGTTGCGCGTGCAGTTGACAAAAGATGCGGTGCGGTTGGAATCGGGAATGAGAAGCAGCCAGTGGTCGATAACCTCGCGCGTCGCCTGATCCGGGTCGCCGGAGAAGACGTTGGCGTTGCCGGGCCGAAAAAGCAGTTCGTATCCGAACAAGCGGCGCTGCGCATCGAGAATCGGCTGTCGGCCCAGAAAGCGGTTGGGCGTCGTGATGGGGATATGCGCTGCAACGGCAGGCGAGACGGCGGATTTCTGGACAGACACTTCAGAAAGCATGGGCGCGCTCGAGAATCGCTGACAGAAATGGGCTGGGCGACTCATTACCCTGATCGGCAAAGGCCGGCTTCTCATCAGGGCCGGGGCAGAACCGACCCGCGCGCACCTCGCAGCGCTTCCTTCAGCCGCCTCTTCGGTACACTGCTCTAGTCTCAATGGCATCTGGCCGAAGCACACATCAGCTGCGGAAATTTCGGTTCGAGCGACCGCAGAAGATCGCTGCGGCGATGCTCCTCCTGCTTTTGGCGCAGTGTTTGTGGGTCAGCGGCCGCCGTCCGCTTTCCGATTCCGACTATCAATTTGCCCGCTGCGGCCGGGAAATCTGGGAGCGGCCTTCGCCGCTGGCGGGCTACTTCACCACCTGCGGCAATATTCACGATGGCACCCTGGCTTATCGCGCAGCCGGATTACCGCTGACCCTTGATCGCATCGTTTCAGGACAGGCGGCGACCACGTCCACCTGGGAGATGCGGCACGAAGTGGGCGAAATCAAGCTCCTGCTGCGTCTGCCATTCATGCTCGCCGGACTGGCACTCGGCGCCTGCCTCTGGTGGGTCACGCGGCGACTCTTTGGTAACGATGGCGGTTACATTTCCCTGGCGCTTTTTTGTTTTTCGCCGCCCGTGGTACGCGCGTCAACGGCTCCCAACAATGAAATTCTCGCTGCCCTGGGAATCTTCTCCGTGATTTATACGGCGATTGGCGTGGCGCACGCGCTGCAGGGGCCGAAGAGAAAGTGGCGGCCGAGAATTGTCCTGCTCACGGTCGCCCTGGGCTTCACCGCGGCGGCACATCTGGCGGCCTTTGTGGTGGCTCTGCTCTTCACCGTCATTTTTATGGGCTGGGTCGCAGAGGGACGCCGAGCCTATATTCCGACCTTGCTCATCGTGTGGGTCACGGGCGCATTCTTCCTGCTGTTCGCCTCCTATGCGTTCCACCCTGACGCGTTCAGCTATGTGTTTCGCAGCGCCGCCGGGCGCATGAGTCTGTCACTCGATGGCGCGCGGTGGTTCTTCTGGAATCCGTCGAACGCAGCATTCACTATGGCGCTGGGCGGATCCCTGATCCTCTATGCCGTATCACGTCGATCGCGCTATTTCGGCAACACGGCGCCGCTGCTGGTGGGCGTCCCTCTCCTTCTGCTTGTCACCACAGGGGAGAAGTCCGAGCCATGGCTCTGGGCGCTGCCGTTTCTCATCGCGTTTGTGGGCGGCGTCTTTGCCGATGCCCTGGAGACTCGCTGGAGAAAGCCGTTCTTCTGGGCGACCGGCGCGGTGCTCCTCGGGCAGGCCGTTTTGTGCGGCGTAAGTCTCTGGTGGCTCCCCGCCTAAACCCCTCGATGCCGTTTATTTTCTTCGGATTCACTGACCAGCCTGCGCCCTACCGGCTGCCCTCTCCGGAAAAAGAAAATCGACCGGAACCATCCCCGCAAACCCGGGTCTAACTACGAGAGGGACCCCAGTCACGTTCGGCGCATTCGCTCACGCCGATGACCATGGGATCGCTGGCGCGTCAGCCTCTTCGCCGGTAAAGTCCGCGAAGTTCGACCACGACGAACGTCGGAAAAGCTGGCTGGTGCAGTACGAAAGCATAGGTATTTCAAGTACCTATGGGGGCCAAGAGGGCTTATGAGCATCCGCGCGTTTCTCTCCACGCCGCGCACGAACTGGCAATCTCGCCAAAAATCCAACGGCCAATCCGATTCTCCGATCCGCCCATGGCGTCGAGCCACAGCTCTCGGCCTCGCCGTGCTGCTGCTCCCCTTCACTCAGCTCGACCTCTTCGCGCAGGCGCCTGGACCCCCGGCAGGCTACCAACAACGGCAACAGGACTACCCGCCCCCGCCCCCCGACGACCAGAGCCAGGTCCCCCAATATCAGGCGCCGCAATATCAACAGCCGCAATATCAGCAGCCCAATCGCAACTCTGCCCCGCAGCCCCAATACGATCAGCAAGCCCCGCAATACCAGCAGCCGTACGACCCCAACTCCGCCCAGCAGCCTTACGACCAGCAGGCGCCGCCAGCCCCCGACGAGGCTTATAACCAGCAATACCCGCCGGCCCCGGCACAGCAACAGGCGGCACTCGGCCCCGACCAGATCAACCAGCTCGTCGCGCCCATCGCTCTCTACCCCGACTCTCTCATCGCCCAGATCCTCGCCGCCTCTACCTTTCCGGAGCAGGTTGCCTCGGCCGATCGCTGGCGCCAGTCCATGGGCTACGCGGATCCTCAGGACATCGCGGGCGGAGCCAACGCGCAACCCTGGGATCCAAGCGTAAAAGCGCTCACCGCCTTCCCGCAGGTCCTCGCTGAACTCGACCAAAATCTCTCCTGGACCACCGAACTCGGCAACGCCTATTACAACCAGCCGCAGGATGTCTTCGCAGCCATCCAGGCTTTGCGCCAGCGCGCCCAGGCCTCCGGCACTTTGCAAAGTACCCCGCAGGAAACCGTTACGAACGACCAGGGCTACATCGACCTGGCTCCGGCGAATCCGCAAGTCGTCTATGTCCCGACGTATGATCCGTGGACCGCGTACGGCGCCCCCGTCAACCCATGGCCCGGCTTTCTCCTCGACGCCATCGGGGACGTTGTCGGTGGGATCGGGATGCGTTTCGGCCCGGGCCTGGTTCTCTCGGCTTTCACCGGCATGCCGTGGGGCTATCTAGGCTGGGGACTCAGCTGGCTCGGTCATTGCCTCTACTTCGGTAACGAAGGCTACTACCCACACGGCCCGGGTCTCCGCGACTGGGGTCTTCGTTATGGTGGACCCCGTGCCCCGTGGGGCCGCTCCTTCGCCTACGCCCGGGCTTACGATCGCGGATTCGGCCACGGTTACGGTCGCGGCTACAGCGGCCGCGGCGGTTTTGAAAGCGCGCGCGGCGGTTTTGGCGAAAATGGCCGTGGCGGCGCCTATGGACGCGGCGGCTTCGATGGACGCACCGGCGCCTACGGCAGTCGCGGCTCCTACGGCAACCAGGGTTCCTATGGCAATCGCGGCTATGGAGGGAATTCCGGATACGGCGAAACCCGCGGATTTGCCTCTCCGCGCACCGGCCCCACGACACCTCCCGGATATCGCGGCGGCGGCAGCCCCTACAGCCGCCCCGGCCAGCAGGCCTATAACCGCACGCCAGCTTTCAATGCGCGCCCCAGTTCAGGCTATGGCTATGGAAGCTCGGGAGCTTACAATCGCCCTGGCGCCGCCTACGGTCAGGGTTTCAACAGCCGAACTCCGGGGTATCCACAGCAAAGCTACCGCGGCGCGGCCGGTTACGGATCGGGGTACAGGTCCGGTTATGGATCGAGCTACGGCTCCGGATACGGCCGCCCAACTGCGCCCAGCTCCCTGAGCCGCGGTTTCAGCAACTCCTACCGCCAGCCGCAATCCAGCTTCCGCTCCCCATCCCCCAGCTACCGAGCCTACGGCGGATCGTCCGGCTACGGCCGCAGCTTCAGCCAGCCGCGTGGCTTCAGCGGCGGTGGTCATTCCAGCTTCAGCGGCGGTGGGGGCCACAGCTTCAGCGGCGGCGGGGGCCACAGCTTCGGAGGCGGCGGAGGCCACAGCTTTGGAGGCGGCGGAGGCCACAGCTTCGGCGGGGGTGGGCACTCCGGCGGTGGCGGTCATTCCAGCGGCGGCCATGGTGGAGGCGGCCATCACCGCTGATCTGCTCCTCGATGGAGCCGTCGTTATCCTTATAGCGCCGGCTTCATCCCAACCGCTTCATACAGCTTGCCGCTGTCATACATCGCGCCGCCTTTAAACACCGTCCGGCAGCGGCGCACGTCGCTGATATTCTTCCCCGGATCCCCCTCCACCAACGCCAGATCCGCCAGTTTGCCCGCCTCCACCGAACCCACATCGTGCTGCTCCCGCAGCACCGTCGCAGCCAGCAGCGTCGCATTCTGGAGCGCCTTGAGCGGTGGAATTCCCGCCTGAACCTCGAGCTCCAGCTCGCGATGCAACATCACGCCTGGCAGCGCGTCGGTTCCGGCAAGAATGGGCACCCCCGCGTCATTCAGCCGCCTGGTCATCTTCAGCATCGCCGCCCACGCGTCGCGATACTTCTGGTCGTTCGCCGCTGTCACCGGCAGGCCACCCGTGTAAGCGCCGCGCCGCACCTGCACCGGCAGCCGATCCAGCAGCGGCGCCATGGTTGGCGCTGCCTGCCCGGGCCGCGCCGTATACATGTCCTCGAACGCATTCAGCGTCAGGTCCAGCGTCGTGTGGTGCTGCACCAGCAGCGCTATAAAGTCGTTCACTTCTTTCGAGTCCAGATCGATCCCGGCCGCATACTCTCCCGGCCCTGTAAACCTTGCCGTGCTGCGCGTGTCCTTCACTTTGTCCGCTAAAAAATTCAGCATGATGAAGTTGATGTGCTGAATTTCATCGGCCCCCGCCTCCACAAACTGCCGCGCCGTCATCCCGCTGGGCACGTGCCCGCTCACGCGCATCCCCCGCGCGTGCGACAGCCAGATCACCTCCGGCACCAGGGCCGGGTCAAAGGAGCTGTATAGCTTGGTCTGCACATACCCGGCATCTGCATATTGGTTCACACCCGCGTTGGCTTCCGCCTGGGTGGCCGCAAAGATTCCCGTCGGCGCCTGATAGGGCCCGGGTCCGTCGATCAGTCCAGCCTTCTTCATCCGCGGACCGATTGCAGCTCCGCTCTGCCACTCTTCATCCAGCCGCGCCAGCACCGGGATGCTGTTGCCCATATCCCGCACCGACGTGACGCCGCTGGCGATGTGGAGAATTCCATCCAGATCGCCTTGTGCATGCACGTGCATGTCGAACAGACCGGGCAGCAGCGTCTTTCCGCGTCCGTCGATGCGCAGGGCCCCCGCTGGAACCGTAACGCTCGCTGCCGGTCCCGCCGCGGTGATGCGCTCCCCGCTCACCACCACCGTCTCGTCCTCGAGCATCGCCGCGTGCACCGAGTCGTACACGCGCACGTGTTCGATCGCCACCGGCCTCTGCGGATGCTGCGTCATCTCCTGCGCGAGCCTGTGATACCGCTCCTTCTCCGCCTTCACCTGAATGTCGTACAACGCGCTGTTGGTTCCCTCCCAACCCTCGCGCAACTGTGCCGCCCACGGTCCGGGTGCAGCGAAGAACTGCATCTGGTCATCGAGCCAGAACTCCGCTGGCTCCATCGAAATCCCGCTGATCGCATATTCCGTCACGTGCATGGATTGCTCGGCGCCGCCCACCGTGGCATGCACCGTCGTCTGCGCTACCTTCTCCAGATGCGCCACGCCACCCGGATACAGCGGAACCCCCGCTGCGCCGGCCCCGGCCAGCAGCCGGATCAGAAGCGTGCTTTCCACCGTCGGTGTATTCACACCCGCATAGAACGCTCCCGCCGCCGCATGTCCGTGCTCCGACGTGCTGTTCCACTCCGCCTGGCCGGCCTCGAGGGCAAAATGCTCGTCGATGGGAGCCTTCAGGTAATCCACGCCGGTCACATCGACGCGGACGGGCAGGCCCTTTGCATCAAGAACCCAGTGCGCCTCCACCTTCGGGCCACGCCCGCGGTCGTTGAACTCGTACGCGCTGTCCACTTTGCCGTTCGCGCCGAACGTGTCGACCTCGGCACCCGCCTTCGCACCGTTCATCAGGATGGTGTAACGCAGCGTCTGCGCCCCGCCCGCCGCCAGCGCAAAACCACTGAACGCAGCCAATGCCGCTGCCTGCCGAATCGCCCAGCTCTTTCGAATCATGCTCGCCAAGCTACCACAACGCGACGCCGCGGAATACCGGCGTCATCGTGATCGCGATCCCTATTTCCAATGCTCGCTGCCACTTCCCGCACGCGCTATGATCGTGCATCCGGATGGCCACGCCTACCACCGACGCGCCTAAATCCCAGCTCCGCAAAACTATGGGCTTCTGGGACGTTCTCCTCTTTAACATCGCCACCGTCGTTGGACCCCGCTGGATCGCCGCCGCCGGACACAACGGCACCTCTTCCATTTCGCTCTGGGTCCTCGCCGCCGTCCTCTTCTTCGTCCCTGGCGCCCTCGTCATCAACGAGCTTTCTTCGCGCTTCCCTGAAGAAGGCGGCCTCTACGTCTGGGCTAAAGAAGCCTTCGGTCCCTTCCACGGCTTTATCGCAGGCTGGACCTACTGGATCTATACCGTCTTCTATTTTCCCGGCCTGCTGCTGGCCTCCGCTTCCATGGCCGCCTGGGTTATCGGACCCAGGGGCATCGCGCTCGCCCAAAATCGCCCTTTCCAGATCGAAGTTTCGCTCGGCCTCCTCTTTGTCGCCGTCGCGCTCAATATCGTCGGCCTCAACATCGGCAAGTGGCTCCAGAATGCAGGCGGAGTGGGCACGTTCCTGCCTCTCGCCATCCTCGTCGTTCTCGGCGCGCTCCTCGCCTTCCGCCACGGATCTGTCACGCACTTCACTTTTCGCAACATGCTGCCGGCCTGGAACTGGGACACCGTCAACTTCTGGTCGCAGATCGCCTTCGCCTTCACCGGACTTGAGCTCGTATCCGCCATGAGCGAAGAAGTCCGCGACCCTCGCCGCACGTTGCCCCGCGCGGTGTACGCTGCCGGCGCCCTCACCTGCTTCATCTACATCGCCGGAACCTTTTCCATTCTCGCCCTGATCCCCGCCGCCTATGTCGATCCTCAAAGCGGCGTCTTTTATGCCATCACGATCGGCTCGGTTGCGCTCAAAATTGGATTCCTCGGCATCCTCGCTGCTCTGCTCGTCACGGTGGGCAACGCAGGCGGTGTCGGGTCCACAGTCGCCGGCATCGCGCGCGTCCCCTTCGTCGTCGGCATCGACCGCTACCTGCCCGCCGCTTTCGGCAAGATTCACCCGCGCTGGAAAACCCCCTGGGTCTCCATCCTCGTCCAGGGCTCTGTCTCCGGCGCCATTCTTCTCATCTCTCAAATCAACGACACGACCCGCGGCGCCTATCAGGTCCTGATCGACGCGGCTATCATCCTCTACTTCGTCCCCTTCCTCTACATGTTCGCCGCGGTTATCAAACTCGCCCGCCGTCCCGATCGCGCCTCGAACGCGCACGCCATCCTCGTCCCCGGCGGCCGCCCCGGTGTTCTCATCGCCGGCAGCCTTGGCTTCATCGTTGTCCTGATTGGAATTCTGGTGTCGCTCATCCCGCCCGGCGACTCTGCTTCGAAGGCAGGATTCGAGCTCAAGCTCCTCATCGGAACCCTCGCCTCCATTCTCCTTGGATTGGTCCTTTACTGGCGAGGCGCCCGCGCCAAAGCGGCGGAAGCGTAACAGGCAGAGTTACAAATACGGGTCGCTGTTGGCTACTCCCCTGCTGGCTGCTTTAAGAGCGCGCCTACCACTGCTTCTTCCAGTGCAATCCGATGGTCCGAGTACGAGTGGTCCGTCGCCATATGCACCGTCGACGCCCGCTGCCCTCCCGCCTTCTGCACCGCAGCCACCAACGCCTCACCCGGCGTCTGCCATCCGTCATCCGACGTGATCACCAGCAAGGGCCGCGTTGCCAGCTGCGCCCCCAGCGCGGGAAAACTCCACTCGGGTGCGTTCTCTACCAGCTCCTTCGCGAGCGCCTGCGCACTCGTCCCCGCCAGCGGAGCCATTCCCTCCGCGGCCAGTTGCGGTGCGATCTGCGGCACAAACGCCGCGCGCTGGGCTGCCGGAGCTGCCAGCACCTGCGTCATCCCCATATCTGCTCCCGAAATCGTGATCACCGCTTCGATGCCGGCATCGCGCGCCCCCGCTTCGATCGCCATGAACCCGCCCATGCTGTGCCCCACCAGAACAATCCGCTTCGCGTCCACCCGCTCCTTCGTCGCATTGGCTGGAACCCTGAGCCACGCGATCGCCGAAGCCGTGTCCTCAATGCAATGCGTAAACGAAAAATCCCCGGGCGACCCCCACGATCCGCGATAGTCGAAATAGAGAACGTTCCACCCCGCTCGCCGAATTGCCTGCGCCAGATCGAGATTCTTCTCGTTGCCTGGGAATCCATGCAGCAGCACCACCGTTGGGTGTGGGCCCGGTCCCGACGCAACATACACCAGGGCGTTCAGCAGCGCTCCGTGACTGGGCAGCTGAAACGTATCGATCAACGCAGGATTTGTCTTGTCCGGTGCCGGATCGGCCGTGATCGCGGCCTCAGGGGTGATTGCGGCGTTCTGCGCAGTTGCGGCAAAAGGTAATGTGCCAAGGAAGGTGACAAATATCAGAAACCTGCGTGCCAGAGTCATGCAGCGATTCTAAAGGCACCGTGCCGATCTGAGCCCTGGACCCTATACCCTGTAGCTGCACATGAAACGCCTCCTCCAGGGCTATGCCCGCTTCCGCCGCGACGTGTTTCCTGAGATGAAAGATCACTTTCATCTCCTCGCCGACACCCAGAACCCCGACATCCTCTTCATCACCTGCGCCGACTCGCGCGTGGTCCCCAACCTGATCTTCCAGTCCGAGCCCGGCGACCTCTTCATCTCCCGCGTCATCGGCAACATCATCCCCCCGTTCGGCCAGATGGCCGGCGGCGTTTCCGCTACCATCGAGTACGCCGTCGAGGTCCTGCACGTCCGCCACATCATCGTCTGCGGCCACTCCGACTGCGGAGCCATCAAGGCCGCTCTCGCCGCCGCGACGGCCCCCGCCGGCCGCCCGGACGTCGCCCGTCTGCCCCTCACTGCCAAATGGCTTGGGTACATCGAGTCGGCGTGGAAGTACGTCCCCCCAGGCGTCTCCCGCACCGATCCCGGCATCCTGGACGTCGCCCTCATCCGCGCCAACGTCATCGCGCAGTTAGAAAATTTGAAGACCCATCCTGAAGTCGCCAGCGCCCTCGCCCACAAGCAGCTCCAGGTCCACGGCTGGTATTACGACATCCTCACCGGAGCCATCGAGGCCTGGGAGGAAAATGAAAACCGCTTCCGCCCGCTCGAAGAACTCCCGGCATAGCAGGAAGGAACCCATGGTCACCCTCCACGTCGTCGCCAGCCTCGACGGTTTCATCGCCAGCAGCGACAACACCGTTGCGTGGATGGATTCCGACGGCGTCTACGAGAAAGGGGTCGTCGTCGACGACTCGGCTGAGGTTCTCCAATCCATCGATTGCTACGTGCTCGGCTCTCGCACGTACGAGCATGCGCTCGAACTCGGCTGGCCCTATGGCGATACGCCCACCGTTGTCGTCACCGCGAGAAAACTGCCCTCAACCCGGCCGACCGTCGAGTTTTATTCCGGCGATCTGACGAAATTGGTGCGTGAGACGCTCGCGCCTCGCTATCGAAACATATGGATGGTGGGAGGAGCCCAGCTCGCGCAAAGCTTTCTCAAGCTCGGCCTCGTCGACGAGATCCGCCTGATGATCGCGCCGGTGCTGCTGGGAAACGGACTGCACCTCTTCGGCAACTCCGGCGCCGAGCAAAAGTGGCGCCTCAGGAACGTTGTCGCTTACCGGAACGGTTATCTCGACGTGTCGTACGGCCGCTGAACGCTCTCGTCGGGTGCCCCATTCAAGCCCTGTCCTGGATTGAGTGGCCCGTCTCTCTCCGCGAGCCCTAGTGCGCGCCCGCAGGAGCCTTCGTCCCCGGCTTCACCTTCCTGAACATCCACACCAGCACCACGCACGCAAAACAAATCAGGCTCATCCACCGGAACACATCCACAAACGACCACAGCAGCGCCTGCTGCTCCAGCCTTCGATACAGCGTCTGCACCGCAGCTCCCCGTGCATTCGGCGCCGCCGTATGCTGCGTCAGATACCCCGTGAGTGCGCTCAGCCGCTGCTCAAACCAGTACTGCGTCTGCGAAACATGGCCAACAATCTGCGTCTGGTGCGCATCCGCACGCCGCACCAGCATCGTCTGCGCAATCGAAATCCCGATCGACCCGCCAATGTTGCGCACCAGATTGAAAATACCGCTCGCCGCCCCAATCTGATCGTTGCGCAGCGTGCTGTAGGCCTGGGTGGTGATTGGCACAAACACAAAACTCAGCGCGAAGCCCGTCGCCACGATCGGCACCAACAGCGACCACGGGCTGATTCCCAGGGTCAGGTTCCCCAGCTCGAGGCTCATCGCTCCAAATCCAATAAAACCAAACGTGAGCAGATACCTGGGGTCCACTTTGTTCCCCAGATAGCCGATCACCGGCATTCCGAGGATCGATCCGATGCCGCGCGGGCCCACCACCAGCCCCGCCGTAAACGCCGTGTACCCCAGCAGTTCCTGGTAGAACAGCGGGAGCACCGTCACCATGGAGTAGATACACAAACCGAACATCAGAATCAGCGCGCATCCCAGCGCAAAATTCCAGTTCTTCAGCGTCTGGAGACTCACCAGCGGCGTTTTGCTTCTCCACGAATGAACGATGAACCAGGAGAACCCGAAGATCAGGAAGAAAAACGCCCACCGAATCCAGACCGCGCTGAACCAGTCGTCTTCCTGGCCTTTATCGAGAATCACCTGCAAACATCCGGTCCACACCGCCAGCAGCCCAAACCCCAGTCCATCGAATTTGCTCGCTTTTCCTTTCGTGATGTACTCGGGATCTTTCACATAGCGGCTGATCATGAACACCGCCAGCGCGCCCACCGGAATATTGATGTAGAACGCGTAGCGCCAACTATAGGTATCCGTCAGCCAGCCGCCCAGGGTTGGCCCCAGCACGGGCGCCACCACCACGCCAAAGGCAAACAGCGCCATCGCCGCGCCCCGCTTCTCCGGCGGAAAGCTTTCCAGCAGAATGGACTGCGACAACGGCTGCAGGGCGCCCCCGCCGGCTCCCTGAATCACACGCGCCAGCAGGATGAAGCCCAGGGTCGGCGCTGCTCCGCAGAAAAACGACGCTACCGTGAAGATGATCACGCACGTGATCAGAAAGCGTTTCCGCCCAAATTTCAGTGAGAACCAGTTGCTCGCCGGCAGGATGACCGCGTTCGCCACCAGGTAGCTGGTCAGCACCCAGGTGGCTTCGTCGTTCGAGGCTGACAGCGACCCGGCAATATACGGCAGCGCGACGCTCGCGATCGCCGTATCCAGCACCTCCATGAAGGTAGCCAGCATCACGCTGATGGCGATGAGCCAGGGATTGACCCCGAAATTCTGTGCTTGCTGACCGCTTCCGTCCGCCATGCCCTCTGCCGAATGTTCTGAAATTGATTCCGCGCGGCCCGATGAGGAGCCTACAGCTTACCGCTACGCGACCCTCGCCCGCCCCAAAGCCAAAGTAAAGTAGCGTCACCCGGAGCCTGCAGCAAGGAGATTGCATGCCCGGCGGAAGCCGCGATCGACTCCCGTAAACATGGGGGGGCGGCCCCAAAACCTCCAGATTTTGCCGCCAGTCAGCTAACTACTGTCCGCTCCGTTGGATACGCCACCCTCCCGCGAAGATGCACCCGAGGCTCTGGAAATCCTCTGGGGTACCGATTTCCAGCCCCTAAGCCGCGCATCGTCAATACTTTCCCTTTCTGCATCCCGCCCACCATCTCCTGCGTCAGATACATTGACAATAACTCACTCAAGTGCCATCCTAGCCAAGGATCACGCACTTCTTCAGGAGCACCAACACCAATGGCAAAGATTATCGGTATCGATCTAGGCACGACCAATTCGGTCGTCGCCGTTATGGAGGGCGGTGAGCCCCAGGTAATTTCCAACGAAGAGGGAGGACGCACAACTCCCTCCGTTGTCGCTTTCACCAAGTCCGGCGAGCGCCTCGTCGGCCAGGTCGCCAAGCGCCAGGCCATCACCAACCCCGCCAACACTATTTACTCCATCAAGCGCTTCATGGGCCGCCGCTACGACGAAGTCAGCGACGAAATGAAGATGGTTCCCTACAAGGTCGTCAAGCAGGGCGATCACGTCTCGATCGAGGCGCAGGGCAAGCTCTATACGCCGCCTGAAATCTCGGCGATGATCCTGCAGAAGCTCAAGAAGGCGGCTGAAGACCACCTCGGCACGACCGTGACCGAAGCCGTTATCACCGTGCCTGCGTACTTCAACGACGCACAGCGCCAGGCCACCAAAGACGCGGGCAAAATCGCCGGTCTCGACGTCAAGCGCATTGTCAACGAGCCGACGGCAGCAGCGCTCGCCTACGGCCTCGACAAAAAGAAGGACGAGACCATCGCCGTGTACGACTTTGGCGGCGGCACCTTCGATATTTCCATTCTCGAAGTCGGCGAAGGCGTCATCGAGGTGAAGTCGACCAACGGCGATACCCACCTGGGTGGAGACAACATCGACCAGCGCATCGTCGACTGGCTCATCGATGAGTTTAAGAAGGACGAAGGCCTCGACCTCCGTTCGAAGGGCAACGAAATGGCCCTGCAGCGCCTGCGCGATTCCGCGGAGCGCGCCAAGATCGAACTCTCCACCGCGCTCGAGACCGAAATCAATCTGCCGTTTATCACGGCGGACGCGAGCGGCCCCAAGCACCTGGTGAAAAAGCTGACCCGCGCCAAGCTCGAGCAGCTGGTTGAGGACATCATCCAGCGCTCCATCGAGCCTTCAAAGAAAGCTATGGCCGATGCCGGTGTCGATGCCAGCAAGATCGACGAAGTGGTCCTCGTCGGCGGTCAGACCCGCATGCCGCGGATCCAGCAGCTGGTGAAGGAACTCTTCGGCAAAGAGCCCCACAAGGGGGTCAATCCCGATGAAGTCGTGGCTATCGGAGCCGCGGTCCAGGCTGGTGTTCTTGCCGGTGAAGTGAAAGACCTGCTGCTCCTCGATGTCACGCCGCTCACCCTGGCCATTGAAACCCTGGGTGGAGTCGCGACGCCGATGATTCCGCGCAACACGACGATCCCGACCAAAAAGACGGAGACCTTCTCGACGGCGGCCGATTCGCAGACCGAAGTCGAAGTCCACGTCCTGCAGGGCGAGCGTCCCATGGCCGGGCAGAACCGCACGCTGGGCAAGTTCAAGCTCAGCGGCATTCCACCGGCTCCGCGAGGCATCCCGCAGATCGAGGTCACGTTCGACATCGATGCCAACGGCATCCTGAACGTCACCGCGAAAGACAACGCCACCGGCAAGGACCAGAAGATCACCATTACGTCGTCTTCCGGTCTGAGCAAGGAAGAAGTCGATCGCATGGCGAAGGAAGCCGAGGCGCACTCGACCGAGGACAAGGAGAAGCGGGAGGAGATCGAAGCGCGCAATCAGCTCGACTCGCTGGTCTACAACATCGAGAAGATGCTGAAGGAGAACGGCGATAAAGTCTCGGGCACCGAGAAGTCCGATGTGGAGACGGCTCTGGCGGATGCGAAGAAGACCCTCGAAGGCCAGCCCAGCCCCGCCGAGCTGAACGCGTCGCGTGAGAAACTCACGGCCGCGTCGCACAAGCTGGCTGAGGCCATGTACAAGGCCAACGCAAGCACGCCGGGCGCCGGCGTTCCTCCCACGGACGGAGCTACGGCTTCGGCCGGAACTGCCGATGAGAAGAAGGACGAAGGAGTCATCGACGCAGAGTACGTCGACGTCGACGAGAAAAAATAAGCAGCAGGAACGATTCGAAGCGAGGCGGGGCGTTCCGAAAGGAACGCCCCCAATTTTGAGAGCGTAAGGAGAAGTCGTTGAAAGGAAGTCCCCAGATGACGAACACACTTTGGCAATGCGAACAGTTTCGCGCTGGGCAGGTCACGAACAAAGTCCTGTTCGATACCGAGGCCCAGGCCCACGACTTCGTGCACCAGATGCACAAGGTCGAGCCGGACATTTTCTGGCGGATTGAAGCCGTGGACGCGAATATGGTGTGGAACTAGCGGAGGCTTCTCTTCGATGGGACAGTTCGACTTCGCAAGCGCAGCGGCCTTGGATCGAATCAAGATGGAAGCTCTGCCAACCGCCCCAGCAGCCCGCTTGACAGCGAGAATCGCAGCAATTGGCGGAGTCCTAGCTGAAGCAATCGGGGTCAAGGGCGCATCAGCCGCGGGAGATCTTTACTGCAACCGGGGCGCTAAGGACGCAAGCGTACGGCCTTCTGCACGAGGGCAAGAAATTTTGCGAAAGGATTAGGGAGATCACTTCAAGGTAGCCGCCAACCCTGAGCACTATGTCCATACCGCGCAATCCCGACCAGCGCATTCCTCCGATCCACCCCGGAGAGTATCTCCGCGAGGATCTCATGAAGCCGTTGCGTCTGTCCGCAAAGGCTCTGGCCGCTGTTCTGCACGTTCCGGCGTCCAGAATTTCTGCCATCGCCCGCGAACGGCGGGACATCGACGCTGAGATGGCTCTAAGACTTTCGCGCTACTTCCGGTCGTCGGCACGCTTTTGGATGAATTGGCAAACACAATATGATCTAACCATGGCTGCAGATCATCATCTCCCGCGCATCCGCCGCGAAGCGCGCCCCGCTCCGCGCAATCCGAAAACTGGAGAACTGAAACCAGCGGCCACCGCCTGATCGAAAACAAAAAATGCCACCAACCCAGCACAAAGACTATTACGCCACCTTAGGCATCAAGAAAACCGCCTCCTCGGATGACATCCGCAAGGCGTTCCGCAAGCTCGCGCGCAAATACCATCCCGACGTCAATCCGGGCGACAAAAAGTCCGAAGAGAAGTTCAAGGAAATCTCCGAAGCCAACGACATCCTCAGCGACGAGAAGAAACGCAAAATCTACGACCAGTTCGGCTTCTACTCCGATCAGATCGATCCCGCCGCTGCCGAAGCTGCCGCTCGCGCCGGCCAGGGTTACGGTCACCCCGGTTACGGATCAGGCGGCCACGGCCAACAGGAAGGCGTTCCTTTCGACTTCGGCGGTTTCGATTTCTCCGAAGAAGCACCGGGCGCAGCCGGCGGTGGCCAGGGCTGGGGCAACTTCCGCGACATCTTCTCCGGCATGTTCTCCCGCGACCGCGCGCAGGCGCAGGGGCCGCAACCTGGCACTGACCTCGAGTACCAGGTCAACGTTGATTTCTGGACCGCCATCCGCGGCGGCGTTACCCGCCTCGAAATCCAGCGTCAGGAAGTTTGCCCCAGCTGTCACGGCCGCGCGACCACCGGCGGATCGCAAACCTGTCCCGAGTGCCACGGCGCCGGCCAGGTCACGCAGATGGGCGGCCGCATGAAGTTCAACGTGCAGTGCCCGCGCTGCGGGGGCAGCGGCAAAGTGCAGAACGCCTGCACTAACTGCCACGGCGAAGGCGTGGTCTACCGCACCGAGCCGCTTGAATTCCGCATCAAGCCCGGCACCCGCGACGGCCAGCGCATCCGCCTCGCCGGCAAAGGCAATGCCGGCCTTCATGGCGGAGCCTCCGGCGACCTCTACCTCATCATCCGCGCCGGCACGCATCCGGTCTTCACCCGCACCGGGGACGACATCCACCTCGCGCTGCCCGTCACGATTTCTGAAGCGTCGCTTGGCTCGCGCGTGGAAGTGCCGACTATCGACGGGCGTGCTCAGCTCCGCATCCCGCCCGGCACCCAAAGCGGTCAGAAACTCCGTATGCGCGAACGCGGCGTCCCCTCCGCCACCAAAGAAGGCACCCGCGGCGACGAAATTGTAACCGTCGAAGTAGCAGTTCCTCAGGTCCGCGACGAACGCTCCCGGGAGATCCTGAAGGAACTGGCGAAGCTCAACCCCGACGACCCCCGAGCCACCCTCTGGGCTAAGGTCTGAGGTGTGATCCGCCTCGAAACTGATCGACTTATCCTGCGCGAAATGACGATGGACGATGCACCCGCACTTCACGCTGTCTTCGGCGACGCCGAAACGATGCGCTGGTTTCCACAGCCGTACAGCTTTAGCGAGATGCAGGAAGGCATCACGCGGCAGATCGGTCGATACCCGTCAGGAACCGGCTTGCTCGCGATGATCCTGAAGGAAACGGCTGCGGTCATCGGCGACTGCGGGCTCATCTGGCAGGGAGTCGAGGGCGTCGACGAGCCGGAAATCGGCTATCACGTGCAGCGCGCATACTGGAACCGTGGTTTCGCCACGGAAGCCGCGCGTGCCGTGATGGACTATGCATTCACGACATCAGGCTGTGATCACGTCATCTCCATGATCCGTCCGGAAAACCTTCCCAGCCGCCGCGTCGCGGAGAAAAACGGCCTCACCGTTGACCGCATCGTCTTCTGGCGCGGCTACGACCACTGCGTTTACAAAATCACGAAAGCTACCGCACAATGAGACTCTTTCGCGAGCCGTTTCCCGATCCCGCCACGGTTGTTCCCGCTCCCAGCCGCGATCATCGCCATGCCACGCAGCTCTTCAACGCCTCCATGTCGTACGCGCGTCTCATCCTGCGCCGCTACGGCGAGCTCGCTCCCTTCGCCTTCTCTATGGACGATGAAGGCGTGATCACGCGCGAGACGCTCGAAATCCCCCGCCTCCCGCGCGATCCCGAACGCCTCTACAAGCTCCTCACCGATCACGTTGCCACGCGCACCCAGCGCGGCCTTCTCACCGGCGTGGCCGTCACCGCCAACGTGACCCTCGCCACACCCTCAGCCGAAAACTTCACCGACGCCATCCTCCTCAGCATCGAGCAGAACAGCGGCCACGCTCTCCAGATCACCGTCCCCTACAAAATCCACGGAGGCCAGCTCCACAACCTCATCCCTCGCCGCATCACCCTCGGCCAAACTGTCACCGAAGAAGCCGCGCCGCGCTTTGCTTTCGCTAACTCTCTAACCCGCTGACCCGCTAACCGCTCGACCCGTACCCGCTCGCAGTGCATAATGTGAATCGGATATGCCCACCAAACGCAAATCCAAAGGCGCCTACATGATCTCGGCCGTTGCCGAGATGTACGACATCCATCCCCAGACCCTCCGCCTGTACGAGCGCGAAGGCCTGCTCAAGCCCTCCCGCACCGAAGGCAACACCCGCCTTTATACCGATGAGGACCTCGAGCGCCTCGAGTTCATCCTCAACCTCGCCCGCGATCTCGGCGTCAACATTGCCGGCATCGCCATCATTCTCCAGATGCGCGAGCGCATGGAATCCATGAACTCGCAGATGCAGGACTTCGTGCAGTATGTCCGCACCGAAATGATCTCCCGCATGCAGCATGCGGCCGAGCCCGGCGCTGCCATGGTCCCGCTCCGCCGCCCTGTCGTTGTGCCCTCGGAAAAACCCCGCCGCTAAAATCCCTTCGCCGCTTGACGCAACCGCCCGTCTGCCGGGATAGTGGGACGTCGTTCCTAATTGAAATCGAGGGTAAACATGATGCGACACAGGACCGCGGTGGCGTTGGCATTGTGCGGAACAGCAGCCATGGCGCAGGCTCCGGCAGGGCAACATCCGGTTCCCGGAGCGCGAGCCACCACGAGCCAGTCTCCCACTTCATCTCCCGCGTCTCTGCAGCCCTTCATCCAGCTGGATGCGCCGGTCATCGTTCTTGAAAACGTGCGCGTCATCGACGGCACCGGCGCGCCGGTCAAAGAGAACCAGCGCGTCATCCTGGAAAACGGCAAGATCTCCGCGATCGGGTCTGAGTCAGAAAACCAAACCGTTCCCGCTGGCGCAAAAATCATCGACCTCGCCGGCAAAACCATCTTTCCCGGCCTCGTCGGCATGCACGAGCATCTGTTTTACCCGCTCCCTGACGGCGGTCCCGGCCTGCTGCCGCTCTACGGTGAGATGGCCGACTCCGCGCCTCGCTTGTATCTCGCTGGCGGCGTCACCACCGCGCGCACCGCCGGCAGCCTTGAACCCTACACCGACATCTCCGTCAAACAGGCCATCGACGCCGGCCAGATCCCCGGGCCGAAGCTCTTCCTCACCGGTCCCTACCTCGAAGGCGCGCCCGCGATCGGCCCGCAGCTCCACACCCTCACCGGCCCCGACGACGCCGCGCGCCTGGTCGACTACTGGTCCGCCGAGGGCATGACGTCGTTCAAGGCGTACATGCACATCACGCCCGAAGAACTGAAGGCCGCGGTCGATCACGCACACGGGCATGGCCTCAAGATCACCGGCCACCTCTGTGCGGTTGGCTTCAAAGAGGCAGCCGGCCTCGGCATCGACAATCTGGAGCACGGCCTCGCCGTCGACACCGAGTTCTATTCGCAGAAGAAGACTGGCGTCTGCCCCGGCCAGCGTGCGCCCCAGGTGGAGCTGGCGAAGATGGACGTCGAAGGCCCCGACATTCAGGGCACCATCAAAGACCTGATCGCGCACCACGTCGCCATCACCTCAACGCTTGCCATCTTCGAGAGCTTCGTTCCCAACCGGCCGCCCATGTCCGGAGAAATGCGTGTCCGCACCTCGCTTCTTCCCGACGCCTGGGGCAGTTACGCTACAACCCGAGCCGGCATCGCGGAGCACGCGTCCGACGCGACCTGGACCACGCTGCTGAAGATGGAAATGCAGTTTGAGCGCGACTTCGTCAAGCAAGGCGGCGTGCTCATGGCCGGCTGCGACCCTACCGGCTACGGCGGCGTGTTGCCAGGCTTTGGCGATCAGCGCAATCTCGAACTGCTCGTCGAGGCGGGATTCACACCGGAAGAAGCCATCCATATCGCCACCCAGAACGGCGCGCAGTTCCTCGGGGAAGACAGTCATCTGGGGACCATCGCCGTCGGCAAAGCTGCCGATCTGGTTATCGTCGATGGCAATCCGGCGAAGAACATCGCCGATGTGGAGAAGGTTGACACCGTCTTTAAAGACGGTGTCGGCTACGATCCTAAAAAGTTGATCGAGTCCGTCCATGGGCTGATGGGCCTGCGCTAGCGCGGCGCTTATCTACTGCGATCCCATCTTCGCCCGCAGCCGCGCCTCTGCCTCGTCGCTCCAGTACTTGCAGTTCAGCCGGATGAACACTGACGAATAAGGAATCGTCATATTCGTCTTCAGCACCAGCACCTGAAACGTCTTGCTGTCGCTGTCAACCGTCGCAATCAGCTTGCTGTGCGGCATGGTCGCGACCGGGTATCCGTGCAGAATGTCCCCGATGTTCGCGCGATACTGCGAGGCGCCCGGCGCGTCCTGGTCCGTCACAAACGGCAGCTCCGCATCCATGAACAGGTCCGGCCGCACATGTTCGGAGTTGTCGACCGCATTCAGAGTGAACCGCAGCACAGCAACCAGCGGAGCGTTGGTCTCAATCGTCTCGACCCCCAGCGAAGCCTGCAGTGGATAGGCCGAGTCGACAATCAGGATCCAGTTGCGATGGCCGAGCAGCGGCAGTGCGTGCGCCACCTTCGCTTGCCACGGCACCCCTTCTTCAGGAGCTGCTGCGTGCAGAGCCGGTGCCGCCAAAAAAACCGCGAGTGCGAAGAATTTCCTGAACATCGCATGAGTATCTCAAATCCGCGCCCGCTCGGCCTTCCCTCCAACCGCGCCGTGCATCCCATGCTTGACCTTTCACTGCGAAAGGACTATCTGTTCTCTTCCCCCCAAAAATAACGAAAACAAGGAGACCAACATGGGACATGGGATTATCGCCTGGTGCATTATCGGTCTGATCGCGGGCTGGCTGACCGGCAAGTTGATGAAGGGATCTGGCTTTGGCTTCTTAATGGATATGGTCGTCGGATTGGTTGGTGCTCTCATCGGCGGCTTTCTTGCCAGCCACCTTGGCATCGGCGGAGTGGGCCAGCACGGGCTCATCGTCAGTATCGTCATCGCCGTCATCGGCGCGGTCGTTCTCACGCTCATCATTCGCCTTATCAGCGGCAACCGCGGAGCAAACCTTTAACCGCTGCGCCGCCGGCAACACGCGCGCAAGCGACTAAAACCGTGCAAGGCTCCCTACCGGAGTCTGCACGGTTTTTCTTGGGAAGAGCCGACGTGCACGTTCACAGGCGTTTTTCCAGCACGACTGTCACCCGGTCGCCTACTTTCTTGCCGATGGCCTTCAGGAGCTCGCCCTTCACCGGCAACTTGTGCCGGCCATCGCCCAGCGCCATAAACGAACTGCGGAAGGGAACCCCATCGACCTTCCCGCTTACCTTGACGAGCCCGCGTGTTCCGAAAAACGTCACCGACTCTGGCCAGATGACATACGTCCAGCCGCCCGTAGCGGGACTCTTCTCCAGCTTCGAGGTAAAGGTTTTGTCGAGCATGCCTAGGCCTGCTTTCGCCTGCCGGTGACCTTCAGATATTCGTTGTGAATCATTGTGTGATTTTCCGGATCGGGCGCGACGTTGGCTCCGCTCCACAAATCTTCCAGATCCGCGGCCAGCGCCCGCTGTCCAGCTTCATCCAGGCGGCTGAAGGCCATCTGCGTCGGGCCAAAATATTTTCGGAAAAATGCCACGGCCCCCGCTGGGCTCACCGGCATATCGAAATCAATGGGCACGATTCTCGTCTCGACGTCGGCGAAAAACGGCGCCAGCCGCTGGCGCACGGTAGTCTCATCCCCCCACAGCACCGGCGGCGCAATGCCCGGCGGCGGTGGAACGTGGCCCGCGCCCAGCCGGAACATCTTGCCGGTGAAACTTGCTGGGTTCCAGTTGCCCATCGCCACCAGGCCGCCCGGTTGCAGCACTCGCGCCATTTCCGAGGCAACCAGTTCCGGGCGCGGCGCGAACATCGCGCCAAACATCGTGGTCACTACATCGAACGACCCATCCGCGTAGGGAAGATGTTCCGCGTCGCCTTCGTCGAACGTGAGGGTCAGATTCTCCGCAGCCGCTCGCTCCCGCGCCTGCTCCAGCAGGTTCGTCGCAATGTCGACGCCCGTTACGACAGCTCCGCGACGTGCCGCCGGAATCGCAGTATTGCCGGTGCCGCAGGCGATATCGAGCAGCCGCACGCCCGGCGCGATCGGCAGATCTGCGATGAAAGCCTCTGCCTCCTTCACAATGGTTTTTGCCACGACACCAAAATCGCCGGCCATCCATGTGGCGCGCATCGACGCCTTGATTTGCTCGATAGGGAACTCAGTTGCTGTCAAAGTTTGCCTCCGCTGGGGGCGGGGTTGGAGAGTCCGGTTCACACAAAGGGTGCCTTCCCGATTGGCATCCCGTCAACAACCAATTGCGGATCGCGGAGCGCCGGCGGCTAGTGCAGCAGCGCCATCCCCACCGTCGTCATCGCCGTCACTCCGGTGAGCAGCGTCGGTTCCGGCAGCGGTTCGAACTTACTCGTGTGCGGTCCAGGCAATTCCTTGCCCGCGGCGTGCGCGGCCGCCAGTTTCTGCGGATCCATCGCGCCCAGCCGGAAATACACCAGCGGAATCTGATGATCCGGCAGCGCGAAAATGCCCACATCCTCGCTGCCCATAACCCGCGGCATGTCGAAGACGTGGTCCGCTCCCAGAGCCTTCACCAGAATCGTTTTCACCTGCGCGGTCATGGCGGGATCGTTATATTCCACCGGCGTCGATTCATCATCGAGTACCGTGACCGTCGCTGCCTTTTCCGGCGGCAATCCAGCCGAGGCTGTGATGCCGGCCGCCATATCCTTCAGTCCCTGGATCACCGTGTTGCGGCTCTTGTCGCTGAACGACCGCGTCGTCAGCTCCAGCTTCACGTCGTCAGGAATAATGTTGCGTTTCGTGCCGCCATGAATGTCGCCCACCGTCACCACCGTTGGATCGGTTGGGTCCTCTTCCCGGCTCACGATGGTCTGGATCTGCGTGATGTAAAGCGCCGCCAGCGTGATCGGATCGCGTCCGGCGCTGGGGTGGGCCCCGTGTCCGCCGATCCCCCGAATCACAACGTCGATCGAAGTCGAGCTCGCCTGCATCACCCCGCTCGTCAGGCCCAGCGTGCCGGCCGCCAGCTCATTGGTGTCGTGCAATCCGATAATGCGATCGGGTTTCCCGAAGCGCTCATAGAGATGATCCGCCAGCATCGCCTTGGCCCCGTCAATGGTCTCCTCCGATGGCTGCCCCACCATCATCAGCGTGCCGTGCCACTGCGACTTCATCGCGGCCATCGCCCGCGCGGTGCCAATCATCACGGTCGTGTGTACATCGTGCCCGCATGCGTGCATCACGCCCACCGTCTGCCCCGATTTATTCTTTGTGGTCACATGGCTCGCATACGGCACGCCGGTCTCTTCCACAATCGGCAGCGCATCCATGTCCGCGCGCATCATCAGCGTTGGACCCGCTCCATTCTTCAAAATTCCCACCACTCCGTACGCCTGCGATCCGTCCGGATACCGCCCCACCCGCTCCGTGACGGTATAGCCGGCCTCACGCAGCGCCGCAGCCAGAAGTCCCGAGGTCCGTTCCTCGAAATGCGACAACTCCGGATGCGCATGGATGTCCTTATAGGTCGTCAGCAGCGCCGGCGTCTCCGCATCTACGAACGAGGGAACATCCTGCGCCTGAACGGCGGCGGTACACGCGAACAACACCAATCCCGCGGCTGCAATAGCTTTCACTCGTGCGCTCCGGAAGAAAAGAAGTGGGCCGTCAGTATAAGCGACGCTACACGTAACGCCGCACCGCGAGCACCCCGTTCAATCCGCCAAACGCGAACGAGCTCGACAGCGCCAGCGAAGCCTGCGAAGGCTCATTCGTCAGCAGGACGTGGTCCAGGTTGAAGGCCGGATCGACCTTCGACCCGGTGTTCGCGACTCCCGCGTTGGCCGGCAACAGACCCTCTTTAAATGCGAGCACCGTTGCCAGCAGCTCCATCGCCCCTGACGCGCCAATCGCGTGCCCATGCAATCCCTTCGTCGAACTGATAGGCAACGTGCGCGCGCGCTCCTTGAAGACCCAGTGGATCGCCTCTGCCTCCACGCGATCATTCGCCTCGGTGCCCGTGCCGTGTGCGTTGATGTAGCCAACCTCAGCCGGCGTCGCATGCGCATCTTCTAGCGCGCGCAACATCGCCGCCGCCGGTCCCGCCGGAGTCGGCTGCGTGATGTGGTGCGCATCGGACGACATTCCGAACCCTGCAATCTCGGCCAGGATGTTGGCGCCGCGCTCCAGCGCCGAATCCAGCGCCTCGATCGCAAAAATCGCCGCGCCTTCTCCCAGCGTCATGCCATCGCGATCCGCGGCGAACGGCCGGCATGCCGTCGGCGAAACCACATGCAGGCTGTCCCAGCCTTTTAGAAACGCATAGGTCAGCGGTGCTTCGTGCGCGCCTGTCAGTGCCGCCGTCACCGCGCCCGAACGCACCATCTGAAAGGCCAGCCCAATCGCATGCGTTCCGGAAGCGCACGCCGTGGTGATCGTAAACGCCGGCCCGGTGATTCCGTGCTCCATGCTGACGAGGCTCGTGCCCGCGCTCGCCATTACCCGCGGCACGGTCAGTGGATGAATCCGCCCGCCCCGCGTGTAGAGCTTCTCGTACTCCTGCTCCTCCGTGGTGCGGCCACCCGTGGAGCAGCCGAAGATCACCGCGATGCGATCGCCTGTATGCGCGGCCAGGACTCCGGACTGCTGCACCGCTTGCCGCGCCGATGCAATCGCAAACGCCGAGGACCGCTCTGCGATCTGCCGCTGGCTCGCCGTCAGCCATTCCGTCTGGCGAAAATCTTCCACCCTCGCTGTGTGCGTGAAATGCAGCTCCGGCGGCCGATCCGTCATTTCGGTGATGCCGCTGCGGCCCGCAAATAGACTCTCGGCGAAGCTCGCCACATCCTGCCCTAGGGGCGTGATGCAGCCCGTGCCTGTGATGACGACACGCGTCATGCCTTGGCTTCGGGAGCCGTGCTCTTCCGGCGCAGAGCGTCTTCAATTCCGGTCACCATATCGCTCACCGTCTTGATCTGGCCCAGTTTGTCCTCAGGAATTTCAATGTCGTACTTCTCCTCGATATCGAACGCCAGGCTTACGCGGTCGAGCGAGTCGACCGCCAGCTCATCGAAGGTGCTGTCCAGCCGAATCTGCTCCGCCGGCACACTCTTTTGTTTCGCGATGAGCGCAATGCACTCCTCGGCCACCTGATTCATCGTTCACTCCGGTTTCACGCTGCAGTCTTCATCCTGCCTTGCCTGCTTTGCACAAGCAAGTGGTGGATGCGGGCCAACCCGCAGGCCGCCACTCAGAGGCGAAGAAGAAACGAAAACCGGGGTAAAATAGCCAGATGCTGTCGCCGGTGACCCCAGTCCCCGAAAATCCTGCGGAGATCCTTGTTCCCGAGTCGCTCCAGTGGGCGCACCCGCTCATCCAGGAATGGTTCGTGCGCAAGTTCGGAACCCCTACCGAACCCCAGGAACTGGGCTGGCCCGTCATCCTCGCCGATAAGCCGGTGCTCATCTCCGCGCCCACCGGATCCGGCAAAACCCTGGCCGCATTCCTCATCTGTATCGATGGCCTTATCCGCAAAGCGCTCGAAGGCCGCCTCGGATGCGAAACCGAAGTCGTCTACGTTTCCCCGCTGAAGGCCCTCTCCAACGACATCCAGAAAAACCTCGAAACGCCCCTCCGCGAAATTCAGCAGCTGGCCCTCGAGCGCGGCTATCTCTGTCCACCCGTGCGCGCAGCCGTCCGCACCGGCGACACGCCCACGGCGGAACGCCGCGCCATGTTCAAGACCCCGCCGCACATCCTGGTCACGACTCCTGAGTCGTTGTATATCCTGCTCACCGCGCATCAGAGCCGCGAACATCTCCGCCGCGTCCACACCGTCATCGTCGATGAGATCCACGCCATCGCCGACGATAAGCGCGGCTCGCACATGGCGCTCAGTCTGGAGCGCCTCGATGCATTGGTGACCAGCGAAAATTCGCTCATGGTGGGGGCAAGTCTGCTCAAGTATCCGCCACCGTTACGAATTGGCTTGTCGGCAACGCAAAATCCTATTGAGCTGGTCGCGCAGTTTCTCGGCGGCCGTCGCGGCGACGAAGTCCAGATCGTTCAGGCTGGCCAGCGTCGCACACTGGACGTTGCCATCGAAGTTCCAACGGACGAACTTGGCTCCGTCGCGAGCATGGCCATTTGGGAGAGCGTCTACACGCGCCTGGCCGAGCTCACGCTCGAACACCGCTCGACCCTGGTGTTCGTCAACACCCGTTCGCTGGCCGAACGTCTCGCCTTTCAGATGGGCGAGCGCCTCGGTTCGGAAAATGTCGCCTGCCATCACGGCAGCCTCTCGCGCAAGCTGCGCCTCAACGCCGAACGCCGTCTGAAGAACGGCGAAATTCGCGTGCTGATCGCGACCGCTTCGCTTGAACTTGGCATCGACATCGGCACCGTCGACCTGGTCTGCCAGATTCATTCGCCGCGCGCCATCTCCGTCGGCATGCAACGCGTCGGCCGTGCCGGACACTGGCGCGGCGCCACTCCCAAAGGCCGTTTCTTCGCCCTGACCCGCGACGATCTCATGGAGCAGGCCGCGCTCCTCCGCGCCATGCGCTCCGGCGTCCTCGATCGCCTCGAAATTCCCGCCAAGCCCTTCGACGTCCTCATGCAGCAGATCGTCGCGACGTGTTCCGCCGAACCCTGGGAAGAAAAAGCGCTGTTCGAAGTCTTCCGCCGCGCACAGCCTTATCGCGATTTGGCATGGCAAGAATTCGACCAGGCGCTGCAACTGCTCTCCGAAGGTATTGAATCGAGCCGCGGCCGTTACGGCGCCTACCTCCTGCGCGATCGCGTGCAGGGGCGTGTGCAGGCCCGGCGCGGAGCGCGCACCACCGCGATCACCAATGGCGGCGCCATTCCGGACACCGCGATGTTTCCGGTCATTTTGCAGCCGGAAGGCGTACAAATTGCCACACTCGACGAACACTTCGCCGTCGATTCGTCGCCCGGTGATGTGGTGCAGCTTGGCAACGCAAGCTGGCGCATCCAGCGCATCGAATCCGCCGGACGTGTCCTGGTGGAAGACGCGCACGGACAGCCGCCGACCTTGCCCTTCTGGTTTGGCGAAGCGCCGCAGCGCACCCGTGAGCTGTCGGAATTTGTCGCGGAATTGCGCGAAGACATTGACCGCCGCACGCGCAATGTGCTGCCCGGATACATCAGCCAGGCGAATCCCGAAGTTGCCGATACCGTCGCCTTCTTAAAAGCCGAGTGCGGTGTGGATGACGCCGGCGCCCAACAGATGATCGCCTATATCGCAGCAGGCCGTGCCGTGCTCGGCGTCGTCCCATCTGTAACAACCATTGTTGCAGAGAGGTTTTTTGACGAAGGCGGAGGCATGCAGCTCATCCTGCACGCGCCCTTCGGCGGCCGCATCAACAAAGGCTGGGGCCTCGCGCTGCGCAAGCGCTTCTGCCGTGGATTCAACTTTGAGCTGCAGGCCGCCGCCACCGACAACGGCCTCAACATCTGCCTCGCGGAACAGCACAGCTTCCCGCTCAGCGACGTCTTCCACTTCCTCACCACTCACACCGTTACCGAATTACTGGAGCAGGCCTCGATCGCCGCGCCCGTCTTCAAGACCCGCTGGCGCTGGGATGCCGCGCGGAGTTTGCAACTGTTACGGTTCCAAAAAGGCAAAAAGGTCGCCCCGCAAATCCAACGCATCCGCAGTGACGATCTTCTCGCCAGCGTTTTTCCCCAGGCGGCCGCGTGTTTTGAAAACATCGAAGGCGATATTCAGATCCCTGACCATCCCCTCGTCAAAGAAGTCATGCAGGATGTGTTGCAGGAAGCCATGGACCTCGAAGGCCTCAAAGCCGTCCTCGAGGCCATGCACGACGGACGCATCAAGTGCGTTGCCGTCGATACGACTACACCATCGGCGTTCGCGCACGAATTAATTAACGCCAATCCCTATGCGTTCCTCGACGACGCCGGCCTCGAAGAGCGGCGGACGCGCGCGGTGCAGATGCGCGGCGTGCTCCCCGATGCGGTGCTGGGCGAAGCGGGGCGCCTCTCGCCGGATGCCATTGCCGAAATTCGCCAGGAAGTGTGGCCGGACATCCGCGACGAGCACGAGCTGCACGATTTGCTGTGTTCGCTGATCGTATTCCCTGCAGAGGCGCTCTCCTGGAACCAGGGGTGCCGGGACTGGGACATTTTCCTCACCCGTCTCCAGCGGTCGAATCGCGTCGCCATGGTAAAGCGCCAAAACATGACGTATTTTGTCGCAGCCGAGCGAGCAGAATGGCTGAAAGCCCTCTGGCCGGATGTGGAATTCTCTGTGGAAATGTTGAAAACCCCAGGCGAAATACCCGAAAACAGTGACGTTTTGAAGAAACTGTTACAGGGATGGTTACAAATTCTTGGCCCCGTCACCTCGACCGGGATCGCCCGGCAGCTCGACCTCGAATCCAACGCAGTTTTTCAGCAAATGGTTTGCCTCGAATCGACCGGAATCATCCTCCGGGGAGTGTTTGAAGGCCGGCACGGCCGGGAATCTGTGCCCGACATTGAGATTGAATGGTGCGAGCGCCGCATCCTGCAGCGGATTCATCGCCGCACCCTCGCCACCCTGCGCAAACAAATTGAGCCCGTCACCCCCGCCGCCTACATGCGCTTCCTACTCGACTGGCAGCACCTCGGTGATCGGCGGCAGTTGAGCGGCGAACAGGGTCTGCTCGAAGCGCTGCGCGGGCTTGAAGGCTTTGAGGCACCCGCGGCGGAGTGGGAGCGTTCGATCCTGCCGCAGCGCGTCGCCGGCTACGACCCGCGCTGGCTCGACGCGCTCTGCCTCACCGGCGCTGTGGGATGGGGCCGCATCTCGCCGCACGCTGCCTTTGCCGACGCCAGCGGCGGAAACGGAGCCCGGGGCCCGCGTCGCGTGGTGCCCACCAGCATGGCCCCTGTGACCTTCTTCGTTCGCGAAGAGGCGTTCTGGATGGATTTGTGCCTGTCACAGCGACAAATCCCCGAAGCGAATCTGAATGCCTGCCTCAGCGATCTCGCCAATCGCGTGCGTTCGCTCTTCAGCGAGCGCGGCGCGATGTTCGCGGCGGACCTCATCCGCATGCTCGGCGTTCCGGCCGAGGAAGTCCACCGCGCGTTATGGGAATTAGTCGCAGCCGGACTGGTGAATGCCGACGGATTTGACAGCCTCCGCATGCTGATCGATCCGCGGCGCAAGCGCGCCTTCGCGGCACCCGGAAAAACGAAGTCCACGGGCAGAAACGCCTCCGGCCGATGGGCGCTCCTGGCCGACCCAGAAGCCCCACCGCAGTTTGGCGAACCAAAGCGTGCCGAGACCGAAGCGGCTGGCCGCGCCGCCGCCAAACGCGATGAGCAGATCGAGTCCTCCTGTCGGATGCTGCTGCGCCGCTACGGCATCGTGTTGCGTGATGCGCTCGCTCGCGAAACCACCGTTCCGCCCTGGCGCGAACTGGTTGGAATGTTCCGGCGTCTCGAAGCGCGCGGCATTGTGCGTGGCGGCCGTTTTGTCTCCGGATTCGGCGGCGAACAGTTCGCGCTGCCGGAAGCAGCCGACGCGCTGCGTGCGAATCGCACGCGCACCCTGGCTGATATGCCCCCGCTCACCATGGCCGCTGCCGATCCTATGAACCTTGTCGGCGTCGTGATCCCAGGCGACCGCACGGCGTCCATTGCCGGCAACACCGTCACGCTGCTCCTTCCCGCGACTCCCCAGGAGGCTGAGGTGCTCGAGATGCCGATCCCCGGCTCGCTCGGCTTCAGCCCGCCCACACTCGAAGGCGGCGCGATTGCGTGAGCCGTTGTCAGAGCCCGCTTCCGAACCGGACGAGCGAAGCCCCGAGCCAAGGCCCCTGGTTGAAGGCGAAGACTTCTACCGCGAAGGCCCTTACGTCGTCTTCACCGAGGCTTACCACCGGCGCCGCGGCTCTTGCTGCGGATCGGGCTGCCGTCACTGCCCGTGGCGCGATGAGCGTTCCGCGTGACAAACCCGCATTTCGAAATTTCGGTTTCCCCATCGCGTTATGCTGGCAAGGCATGAGCAAGCTCTCCCATTTTGACGATGCAGGCAAAGCGCGCATGGTCGACGTGAGCGCCAAGCCCGCCACACGCCGCGAGGCGGAAGCCTCAGTCTTCGTCGCGCTCAACGCCGAGACGTTGGCCGCGCTGCCGCACAATCCCAAAGGCGATCCACTTGAAGTTGCGCGCATCGCGGGCATCCAGGCGGCCAAGCGCACCTCAGAGCTCATTCCGATGTGTCATCCTCTGCCGCTCAGCTTTGTTGACGTGCACACTGAAGTGGTCGCTAACGGCGTCGCAATTCGCGCAACCGCCGTCACCACCGCTCCTACCGGCGTCGAAATGGAAGCGATGACCGCCGCCGCCGTCGCCGCGCTCACCGTCTACGACATGTGCAAAGCGCTGGACAAGAGCATCGTGATTCGCGACCTCGTTCTCGAGCGCAAGACCGGCGGCAAAAGCGGCGACTATGTACGCAGCCATAACAAATAGCAAAGTCTTACGTTTCCACCGCACGGCCTGATCGACCCGTTACCACAGGCATCCTGATCGCCAATCCCCGCCATCCCAGCCAGCAGGTGTTCCCGTG
This sequence comes from Acidobacteriaceae bacterium, assembly GCA_036490815.1. GTDB lineage: Bacteria > Acidobacteriota > Terriglobia > Terriglobales > Acidobacteriaceae > Palsa-343. The sequence continues at coordinate 18,524 of DASXDF010000018.1, read as the reverse complement.
CCGCGATGTCTGCGACCAATCCCAGCTAGCGAGGGAGCGGTCCTGAGGGGGCCGCTTGACCGGCGGGGGCTACATCAAGAAGCAAGTCCAAATCTGTTGAGGATGATCCTTCCTGATGTCCCATGTACTCGTGACTGGAGGCGCCGGATTCTTTGGCGGAATCCTGAAGCGCCGCTTGCTGCAGCAGCATTTTGACGTCACCAGCATCGATCGTGTGCCCGATCCCAGCTGGCATCCGCGCCTTACTAAACTCACCGGCGACCTGCGCGATCCCTGGCTGATGAACGATGTCTTCCACCGCGCGCGCTACGACGCGGTCTTCCACTGTGCCGCGGTGCTGGCCCACGGCATGTCACTTGATGAGCGCGACCTCTGGTCCTCCAACGTTGGGGCCACGCGCATGCTCGCCGAAGCCTGCCGGGACTACGGGGTTCCGAAGCTGGTTTTCACATCGACCAATTGCCTGTGGGCCGGCAATCCCGGCCACGCCATCCGCGAAGGGGAGCCGCCCGCGCCCGCCGAAATCTACGGCCGGTCGAAGCTGGTCGCCGAAGAAATCCTCGCCCGTTACGAGCGCTACCTTGACGTGGTGATCCTGCGCTGCCCCACCATCATCGATCGCGGCCGCCTCGGCCTGCTCGCCATCCTTTTCGAATTCATTCAGGATGGAAAGACCGTATGGGTCGTCGGCGACGGCAGCAATCGCTATCAGTTCGTCTATGCAGAAGATCTGGTGCAAGCCTGCATGCTCGCGCTGCGGCATGGAGAATCCGATATTTTTCATGTCGGCTCGGCCAACGTAAAGCCACTGCGTCACGTCTATCAGGCCGTGATCGATGCGGCGGGGAGTTCCTCCAGGGTCCGGTCGCTGCCGCCAAGACCCACACTGGCCGCAATGCGTCTTGCGCATCGTCTGCACGTTTCGCCGCTGGGCCCTTATCACTACCGCATGATCGCGGAAGACTTCATGTTTGATACAACAAAGATAGAAGCGCGCCTGGGCTGGCAGCCCACTCTCACCAACGAAGAAATGCTGGTGCAGGCGTACCACTACTACGAAACCCGGCGCGAGGAGATTTCCGAAAGAACCAATGTCTCCGCTCACTCGAGGGCCACGCCCATGGGCGTAATTCGCTTGCTCAAGTGGGTTTCCTGACCACCGGCGACAGTGAAACTGTGCTGCGCGCCGATCCGGTCGTGTGGGCGGACCAGGCGATGTCCCTCGCGCCCAGCATCACCGAAGAAGAACAGCAACAAGACGAGACTCGGCAAGCGCGCGCTGCCGAAAGGCAGCAGTGGGCCCAGGTGCTGGTGCTCGCCGGATACGCCGCAGTCGTCGCGGTCGGCATCGCCTGGCATGAACCGTGGGCCGACGAAGCCCAGGCATGGCTGCTTGCGCGCGATCAGGGCTTCTGGCACCTCATGCTGCACGCAGTCCGCTATGAGGGATCGCCAGGACTGTGGCACGCATTTCTGTGGGCGCTGACGCGCGCTCATGTCAGCTATTTCGGTATGCACTGGGTCGCAGGGGCCATCGCCGTTGCCGGCGTTTACGTGCTGCTGCGCTGGTCACCTTTTCCTCTCATCCTTAAAATCCTGTTGCCCTTCGGATTCTGGCTTGCTTATCAGGATGCGGTGGTTGCGCGCAGCTATGTTCTCTACGCGATTCTCGCTTTTCCCGCTGCGGCCATCCTGCGCGGCATGACCCGCGATCAGACTCCGGCAGATCGCGGCAAACTGATCTGGCTGGCGGTATTGCTCGGACTGATGGCAAATCTGTCCGTCCATGGATTCGTTGCATCCCTCGGTTTCGCGATCGTTGCGCTCGTGCTGTTGCGCAGAAAAACCCGCGGCGGCTTGTCCGTCAGCAAGACGTACCCCGCTGTGCTGCTGTGTTGCTTCTGGCTCTTCGCGATGGCGACAACGTTCCCCCCCAGTGACATCAATTTCGGTTCCGGCAAAAATGTGGAGCGCTCTACAGAGAAGATATGGGCAACGCTGGGCAGCGCCGAGGCAAAGAAGCAGTTCGCGAGCCAGGGAACGGCCGACGTGCGCCCCGGCGAACTCGCACCCGTTGCGCCGATTCAGTATCACCGCACTCCGCGCGAGATATTTCAGCGCAAAGTCGCCCACGTGTTGTCACTGTTCACCTTCCCGGTTTCGAACTTCCGCTACCTCGCGCTCGCCTGCATCGTCCTGGTGGTTGTGCAGGCCATCGCGTTCGGCCGTTCGCGCGGCGATATGGGCTGGATTGGGCTCGCGCCCTGGGCTCTGCTCGTCGTCCTCTTTCTGTTCATCTACATCGCGCCGCGGCACGCAGGCATGCTGTGGGAGTCGCTCCTGGCCGCGCTCTGGCTCACCTGGCCGGCGCTCCCTGCCACCGGATTCCGCTTGTGGCTGCAGCGCATCACCGTCGCCGCGCTCATCGTCGTCGCGGCCGATCAGGTTTGGTGGACGGCGCACGCGCTTTGGGCCGACATTCACGGTCCCTATTCCGGCGACAAGGCCATGGCCCGGTTCATCCAGTCCGAGGGATCCGGCAAACAAATCGCCGGCTTCAGCTACCACTCCATCGGAACCTCGGCTTTCTTCGATCGCCGCATCTACTTCAACCAGCCCACTTCGTACTGGATCTGGAGCAGAAACATGCGCGTCGATCAGGAAGCGCCGCAGACCATTGCGCGCCATCCGGACATCATCGACGTGGGCGGTTTTGACTGGAGCGAACACAACGGAACCGTCACCGACGACTGGATCACTCCCGACCCGGCCGAAATTCGTCGCATACCGCTCGCGGACGTCTACGGGATCATCCCTTACGCCGAAGCTCACGGCTATCGCGAGACGCATCGTTTCTGCGGCCAAATGTTCATGCGCCAGGGATACTCCGAGTCGGAGTGTCAGGTTGTGCTGGAACCTGTGCCCGTGCCCGTTGTCGAACCCGCCGCGCCCGCGCCTGTGACGACGCAACCCACCCCGCCCGCAGCACAGTGATGCAGGCGATTCCTGGCCCGAATCCCTTCAGTGGTCTGCGGGATTCGCGGTAAAATCAAGCGGCAGGCAGACTGGACGGCCGCTGGAGCCCAAGCGCAAGCAAGGCGACAGAGGAAAGTCCGGACTCCTCAGGGCAGTGTGCCGGATAACGTCCGGGACCTGGGCGTTAAGGCTCAGGGACGGCAAGTGCCACAGAAAATAAACCGCCCCGGTTTTTCGAGAGAGGCCTCGCGAGGGGCATTCCCGAAGGGAATCCGAGGGTAAGGGTGAAAAGGTGCGGTAAGAGCGCACCGCTCCGGCGGTAACGGCGGAGGCAGGGTAAACCCCACACGGAGCAAGACCAAATAGGGAACGAGTCCGCAGCAATGCGAACACGCGCCGGCCCGGCGCGGCAGCCTCGAAGAGGCACCCGTTGAAGACGAAAGTCGTCGGCGGGTGAAAGTTCCGGGTAGGTCGCTGGAGCGGCGCAGTAATGCACCGCCAAGAGGAATGGCCGTCCTCGACAGAATCCGGCTTACAGGTCTGTCTGTTACACATGGCCCCGGTTCTCCGTCAGGGAGAACCGGGGCCTTCACTTTTCACGTTCAGGCTCAAAGCTTCCGAGCCATTCCGCAGGGGTAATGATCGGAATTGTCCGAAAAGGATGGAGCGCGAGCAAATCCGCATCCCCGGTGAGAATAAGATCGGCAGCGCCATTCACAGCAAGTTCCAGAAACTTGTCGTCCCTGGGATCGCGGCAGGCGCGGACCGGGCGCAGAATCTGTACAAGTTCGGCCACACGGCCGACGAACCGCAGAAATTCCTGGCGATTCCCGAGTGAGATGTAGTGATCGAACTTTGGACGAGCAATCACATCGGTGAGTTCCAGCATGGTCGCTTCAGAAACAAGCAACTGCTCTTCCGCAATGGCTCTGCGAACCGCCCGTCCCGGTATTGACTCGGGAAAAAGAAGGCGGCTGATCAGCGCGTTGGTATCAACGCCCAGACGCTGCTGAATTGTCATCGGAAAGCAATTGCTCCAGAATTTCCGGAGTCATGCCTCGTGCCGCGGCCTCCGCCGCTACTTTGTCGCAGAATTGCTCAAATTCCGCAATGTATTGTCCGCGCAGCCGCTCGTATTCCACGGCAGACAAAACGACCGCAACATCGCGGTCATGCCGGCGTATCACGACTGGTTCGCGCTGCGCCGTATCAAGAACGGAAGCGAGGTTCTGCTTAGCTTCGGTGGCGGAAATCGACCGCATGCAAGGATTCTAGCTCAAAATGGACAAATTAGACAAAATAGACAAATTGGACAGAATAGTCCCATTCCTGAGCCTAGGCCACGCCCTTCGGCACGTCCGCAAACAAGCTCGACACAAAATCAGCAGGAACAGCGGATGCACTGGCTTCGACAGAATCTCGAACATGTTGCCCTTCTTCGCGGCCTCTTCCATCAGTTGCTGCGTTCCCGCGTGCCCGGAGAACAGCACCAGATGGCACCGTGGCCGGTTGGCCTTCAGGACCAGCGCCAGATCAATCCCGTTCATGCACGGCAGCATCACGTCCAGAATCGCCAGATCCGGCTCCCACTGCGCGATGATTTCGAACGCGGCTTCCGCGGAGTGGGCCACGCGTACATCGTAGCCATATTTCACGAAAATGGCGGCCAGCGACTCGGTAATTTCCGGGTCGTCATCGACCAGCAGAATGCCGCGCGGTACACCAATGCTTTTCACGGGTCTCCTGTAAAACGGAATGTTTTGAACGGGGTCCTTACGGCGCGGCCCTTGAGACTCGTCCGGTAACGCGGCCTAGCGGTAGACTGGACCACCGCCCGACGCCCTGTACGATGCGCAGGAGTGGGGGCGCGTGTTGCCAATCCAGCGGTCACCTTTGTTTACAGGGCCGAAAAGAGGTTCAGTTGGGGAAATGCTCCCAGCCGCCAGGGAGCACTGGCACCTGCCCTCCGCCCAGTGTTTTCATTGATATGCGTGGCGTGTTCCGCCCCAGCCTCTTCACCACCCCGATACGGTGAATCGCCACCCCGGCCAGCCGCCGGGGCACCCTGACTCCTGGCCGCGCCGCAAAAAGCAGTTCGTAGTCCTCGCCCCCGTTTAGAGCCAGGCCTTGCGGGTCGCGACCGACAGCCGCCAGCGCATCAACCGGCAGGGCAGCTTGCTCGATCACGGCCGCGACCCCCGACTCCTCGCACAAATGCATCAGGTCGGTCGAAAGCCCATCGCTCGTATCGATCATGGCGTGCGCCACTCCGCGCAATCGCAGCCCAAGTTTATTCCGCGGTTCCGGATAAAGATGCGGATGCCCGGCTGCCGCCTGCGTGAACCTTTTGAATTTCCGCGGATTCTCTCCCAGCGCCGCCAGTTCCGCAGCCGACCCACCCAGGGCCCCCGTCACGTAAATCCAGTCCCCTGGCCGCGCACCCGACCGCAACACCGCCTTGCCGCGACGAACCTGCCCCACCGCGACAACATCCGCCAGAATCAAGCCGTCCTGTGACCGGCCCAAAGTCCGAGACTGGGCCGTATCCCCACCTGCCAGCGGCACGCGCACTTCTCGCGCCAGCGCTAAAAATCCATCCAGAAAACGATCCACCCATCCCGCCGGCAATCGAGCCGGAATCGCCAGCGAAAGAAAAACCGCCAGCGGTTCGGCCCCCATCGCCGCGAGATCGCTGAGCCCGCGCGCCAAACAGCGGTGTCCCACGGACTGCGGCGGATGCCAGTCCCGCCGAAAATGCACGCCCTCCAGGGTGAAGTCCGTGGTCACGCAAATCTCATGTCCCGCCTTCGGACGCAGAACCGCGCAATCATCGCCAATCCCGAGCCGCAGCGATGACGAAGCTGCGCGCGCAGCTCCAGCCCGCCGCCGGATCGCATCGATCAACGCCAGTTCACCGGAAATTTTTCGAGATGAAGATCGCGCAGCCATCGAAGAATCAGAATACTCGCGAGCCATTGCCCAGCTTTCGTTGCACTTTCACAATTTTGCGTTCGCTTAAATCGTTTCCCTCCGCCATTGGCGATTTCATACCCCTTATCCACTTGATTTGCACAAGAAGCAACGGCTGTAATGTCCCCTTGCCCGCAAAAACGGGCGGAGGTGAACATGGCGAAGGAAGCCTGGATGGACAGCACTCATGTCCGCGTAACCTCGGAAGACGGCAAGACCACGTACCTCTACGAAGTCGATTCCCACGGCGACAGGACCTGTACCGAAATCGCTGAGCGCAAGCCCGACGGCAGCACCAACGCCTACATGCCGGCACGCGCGCTCGACGATCTCTTCTGGGGCGGCAGGGGCCGGCACACGTAGACCGCGCACCTCGCGCCCAGTTCCAAACAAGATCCGGTCTATCCTGAACAGGCACCCATGCACTCACGCCATGTCTGATCAGATCGATACGCTCAGGGCAAGACTGGAACAATACATTGCTGCCGGCGGCGCCGCTGTTGGTGATCGCGGGGCTTCGGAGGCCTTCCTCGAACTGCGCCTCGCGCTCGAAGCCGGCATTGTGCGCGCCGCGGAGCCCGATCCCTCCGCCCCCACCGGCTGGCGCGTCAATGCCTGGGTCAAGCAGGGCATCCTGCTCGGCTTCCGTATCGGTCAGCTTGAGTCCTCTGGTGAAGGGCTCTCCTTCGTCGACAAAGACACCTTCCCAGCACGCCGCTTCACGCCGGAGCAGGGAATCCGCATCGTTGCCGGTGGCTCCTCTGTCCGCGCGGGCGCCTATCTTGCCCGCGGGGTCATCGCCGTGCCGCCTATGTACGTCAACACCGGCGCCTGGGTCGACGAAGGCACCCTCATCGATTCGCACGCGCTCGTCGGCAGCTGCGCGCAAATCGGCAAGCGCGTTCACCTCAGCGCTGCTGCGCAGATCGGCGGCGTGCTCGAGCCAGTCAACGCCAGCCCCGTCATCCTCGAAGACGATGTACTGATCGGCGGCAACTGCGGCGTCTACGAAGGCACCATCGTCCGCCGCAAAGCCGTGCTCGCCGCCGGAACCATCCTCACCCGCGGCACGCCGGTCTACGATGTTGTCCGCGACGAGGTCCTCCGCGCACGCGACGATCAGCCGCTCATCATTCCCGAAGCTGCCGTTGTAGTTCCCGGTGCCCGCGCGGTTACCAAAGGCAAAGGCCGCGAATGGGGTCTCAGCGTCTACACACCGGTCATCGTGAAATATCGCGATGAAAAAACCGAGCTCAGCCTCGCCCTCGAAGATCTTCTACGCTAGGCCGTATCGACCTCGACGACACAGGAATCGGAACAGCAAAATAACCTGGTGGCCTGAGCGAAGTGAAGGACTGCGTCCTGTGTTCAAACCACGAACCTCACGAGAAAGCCCGTCCTCCCGGGCGAAGCATCCGACTTTGCAGCGCCAGCGACTGGCGCAACAACAATTCAGCCGCGAGTTGAATGGACCGGCAAATTCGACTGGACTAAGCGACCCGCGATCCTAATCCTCTGATCCTGATAAGTTTTACTTATCGACCATCCGTAAATACGTCTGGCCCCGCCCTCCCCCAGCCCGCATCCTTATTCCATGACGAAGAACTTCTTCTTCGTGGGGATCATCCTCGCCGCGGCCGGCATTCTCTCGCCGCCCCTGGCGCTGGCCGCCGGCCTGGCCTATGGCCTGTCCGTCGACCATGGATACCACCTCGAAGCTCGCCGCCTTTCCAAATTTCTCCTCCAGGCCTCCGTTGTTTGCCTCGGCTTCGGCATGAATCTCAGCGAAGTCATCCGCGTCGGCCGCTCCGGCTTCGTCTACACCGCACTCGGCATCACCTTTGCCATGCTCCTTGGCACCGGCCTCGCCATGCTCTTCCGGGTGGGCCGCGTCCCCGGCTTCCTGATCTCCGCAGGCACCGCCATCTGCGGCGGCAGCGCCATCGCCGCGCTCGCCCCCGTCACCAATGCCAGTGAAGAAGCCACAGCCGTCTCCATGGGCACCGTCTTCGTGCTCAATTCGGTCGCGCTCTTCATCTTTCCCTTCATTGGACACACCCTGCATCTCACGCAAACCCAGTTCGGCCTCTGGTCCGCGCTCGCTATTCACGACACCAGCTCTGTCGTCGGTGCGGCCGCTCGTTACGGCGCCGTCGCTCTCGCCATTGCCACTACCGTCAAGCTTGCCCGCGCCCTCTGGATCGTCCCCATTTCCGTTGGCACCGCGCTCTTCCGCCGCAGCCACGCGAAAATCCAGCTGCCCTGGTTCATCCTCTTCTTCTGTCTCGCCGCGGTCCTCGCCAGCTACCTTCCTGTCCTCCAGCCGGAGTACACGCAGCTCGCCCGCCTCGGCCGCCTCGGCCTGGGCGTTACTCTGTTTCTGATCGGTACCAGCCTCTCCCGCCAGACCATCAAAGAAGTCGGCGCGCGCCCGCTGGTTCAGGGCGTGCTCCTGTGGGTCGTCGTAGGAACCACGTCGCTGCTGCTGATCATGAAAGGCTGGATCCACCTTTGACCGACTCGCAGTCCGGCAATCCGCTCATCGCGTTCTATCGCGATGGTGCGTGCGACGATGAAGGCCGTACCCTCGCCGAAATTCTTTCCTGGAACGACGATCAGCTCGAAGCCGTCCACAATTTCATTCAGTGGCTCTTCCCCCTCCCCGAGCCCAGCGGAGCGAATCCCGCCGCCCCCATCCTCGACCCGCTCACCATCCGCATCTTTCGCGGCTCCCTCGCCATGCAGGAACGGCTGCGCCAGGCCCACGAGCGCATGCTTCGCTTCTATGGTCTCCAGAAGGTCTCCACTCCCTCCGGCCTCGCCGTCCAGCGCACCTCCATCTTCGACACGCGCGCGCAGAACTGGCTCCATCCCATGAACCACAATCATCTGCGCCTCACCCGCATCCTTCGCTCCACACTCCTCCTCGGCCTTGACGCCGAATCGAAGGCCCTCTTCCACGCCCTCAACGCCATCTATAAGGAATTCCCCGACCGCATCCCCGCGCGTACCCACGCCTTCTGGTCGAGCGCCGCCCAAAGCAGTTAAACTGGCCCATCCCCGGCAACACCACGTTTCCATGAGGAAAACCGCATGCCAGCAGGACGCCGCTCTCTCGTCGCACTCTTCGCCTTTACCCTTTCCGGCAGCGTCCTGATGTTGGCAGCCCAGCCACCCGACGGCCCCGCCACCATTCACGGAGACAACGGCATCACCCTTCCCGCTCCGCCGGTGGCCACCGTCGATCCCGTCACGGACGACTACGCCGGCACCAAAATCGAAGATCCTTACCGCTGGCTCGAAAACGCGAAGAGTCCCGAAACGCGCGCCTGGATCGACAAAGAGAACGTCTATACGCAACAGTACCTGTCACAAATTACGACGCGCCCGCAGATCGCCAGCCAACTTACCTCGCTGATGCGCGTCGACCAGTACTCCATGCCGACGCTGCGCGGCGGCAAATACTTCTTCAAGAAGCGCCTTGCCAACGAGAACCAGGGCTCGATCTACATGCGCGACGGCTGGCACGGCGATGACAAGCTGCTGATCAACGCCACCAGCCTCAGCGCCGACCAGAACACCTCCGTCAACATGGTCGACGTCTCCGACGACGGCAATCTGCTCGTCTACGAGATTCGCGAAGGTGGCGCCGACGAAGGCTCCGTCCACATCCGCAACATTAAAACGGGCTCCGACCTCGACGACGTCCTGCCTTCCGCGCGCTACTCCGGCGTCAACCTCAGCCCCGACAGCGAAGGCCTCTACTACTCCAAATTCACGCACCAGGGCTCCAATGTCTGGTTCCATAAATTCGGCTCCGCCGTCACCGACGACAAAAAAATCTTCGGCGGCGAATACCGCGGCAAGCATCTCGGCGAGCTCGACCTCATCGGCGTGGGCGTCACTGACAACCACCACTTCCTCATCGTCAGCATCGCGCACGGCGTGCCCGCCACCAGCGAAGACTACCTCGTCAAAGACCTGCGCAAGGCCGACAGCGACTTCGTTCCTCTCGTCTACGGCGTTGAAGCCCACGTCCGCGTCATCGACGCCGGCGATCGCTTCTTCCTCATGACCGACTACGAGGCCCCCAACACCCGCATCGTCGAAGCCACGCCGGGCGCCGACGCCGCCTCCTGGAAAACCATCGTTCCCGAAGGGAAAGAGGTCATCGACAGTTACAACATCGTCGGCGGCAAGCTGTTCGTCTCCCGTCTGCACGACGTCAAAACCGCCACCACCATCTATAACCTCGACGGCAAATCCATTGGCGCGCTCAACTATCCCGCCATCGGCACCGGCACCGTCGTCTTTGGTCGACCCGGTCAAACCGAGGGCTTCTACACCTTCGACTCCCTCATCCTTCCGCCCACCATCTATCGTTACGACACGCGCACCGGCCGCTCCGAAGTCTTCGCCGCGCCGAAGGTCCCCTTTGACTCCACGCAGTATGAAGTTACCCAGGTCTTCTATCACTCGAAGGACGGCACCCGAGTCCCCATGTTCATCGCCGGCAAAAAGGGCCTGCCTCGCGATGGCAGCGCGCGGCTGCTCATGACCGGCTACGGCGGCTTCGATCTGCCCATGCTCTCGGAGTGGAACCCCGAGTACGCCTGGTGGATGGAGCAGGGCGGCTACTTCGCGCTACCCAATCTGCGCGGCGGCAACGAGTACGGCGAGGCCTGGCACAAAGCCGCCATGTTCGAAAACAAGCAAAACGTCTTCGACGACTTCGCCGCCGCTGCCGAATACCTCATCAACAACCACTACACTTCGCCCGAACACTTCGCCATCCGCGGCCGCTCCAACGGCGGCCTGCTCATGGGCGCCGCCATGACCCAGCGCCCCGATCTGTTTGGAGCCATCTGGTGCGGCTATCCGCTCCTTGATATGCTTCGCTACCAGCGCTTCGAATTCGGCCGCCTGTGGACCACCGAATACGGCAACGCGGAAAACCCCAAAGACTTCCCCTACATCGTCAAATACTCGCCGTATCAAAACGTCCATAAGGGCGAAAAATATCCCGCCATCATGTTCTTCACCGGCGACAACGATACCCGCGTCGACCCCATGAACGCCCGCAAGATGACCGCGCTCATGCAGGCCTCCAGCGGCGGCGACCGCCCCATCCTCCTCCACTACTCGCTCAAGGGCGGACACTCGGCCGGCGTTTCCATGACGCAGTTAGTCGACGACTACGCCGACGAAATGGCCTTTCTCTGGAACGAAACCGCCGGCCAGTAGCACATTCGGCCGCTCAGACAGGATGCGGAACAGCACCGTTGTCGAACCTGATTGGTGGGAAAGTCCCTGCGCCGAACCAAACCCCGGGGCCGGTGGAGTGCGTCTGGTTTATGACGGGTCGCTCACCTTCAATGGTATTGTGGAAGCCAGTTTTACCCTTCGCCATCCGTTACGCTGAGCAAGGACCGTCCGATGGACAGAATCGAGCATGCCGAACAGCTCTTCGGCGAGATTCTGGAGTTGCCTCGCGAACAGCGGCCTGCGTTCCTGGATCGAGAGTGTGCGGGCCAGCCGGCTCTGCGACGCAGGCTCGAGGACCTGCTGGATGAAAACGACCGCCTGAGTGGATTTCTGTCAGACTCTCCCTTTCACCCGGCGCATGAGGACGCCGCCTCGGAGGTAGCGCCATCCCTGGCATCGGGGATGCATCTGGGGCGCTATTCCATTCTGGATAAGCTGGGCGCCGGCGGCATGGGAGTGGTGTATCGCGCCCGCGACGAGAAGCTCGAGCGCATGGTCGCCATCAAGATCCTCACTCCCGGTGTGCTGACCGGCGAGGACGCGCAGCGGCGATTTCGGCAGGAGGCGCTGGCGCTGGCCAAATTAAACCATGCGCACATTGCCGCGGTGTACGACGCCGACGAGCAGGACGGCACCAGCTACATTGCAATGGAACTTGTGGAGGGCGAGTCACTGGCGGCGAAGCTCCGCGGCGGCGCGCTGCCGGTAAAGGACGCGACGGCCATTGCCCTGCAGGTGGCCGAAGCCCTGGAGGACGCTCACGAACACGGAGTGATCCATCGCGACCTGAAACCGGGGAACGTGATGATCACGCCGAAGTCCAACGCCAAGATTCTGGACTTCGGCATTGCGAAGGTGCTGGCTCGGAGCCCCGCCCCGGCCACATCGGATACGCGTGGCGTGTTTGGCACTCCCTCCTACATGTCGCCCGAGCAGGCGCTGGGCAAGCGCCTCGATGCGCGCACGGACCTGTGGAGTCTGGGGGTGCTGTATTACGAGTGCCTGACCGGGCGTTTGCCGTTCCGGGGAAGCAGCCACCTGGCGATCCTGCAGGCGATCACCACGGAGCCGGTGCCCGCGATGGAACGGGATGTTCCGGCGCTGGTGGAGCAGATTGTTGCGCGGGCGCTGGAGCAGGATCCGGAGCTGCGTTATCAGTGGGCGCACGAGTTTGCGACGGATCTGCGGCGGGTGATGCGCGACCTGGAGCCACGGTCCGTTGCGGTCTCCACGGGCGCAACCACAGGCCTGCGCGCCAGTCCCCCCGCCCGTCCGCGTGCCCGCTGGCGCTGGTGGGCGCTCGGAGCAGCGGCGGCCAGTCTGCTCCTAGTGGCGGCATTCGTCATCCGCCAGCTGCGGCTCGCTCACTACGGTCCCATTCACTCGCTCGCCGTGCTGCCGCTCGACGATCTCTCTCCGGACAAGGGGGAGAGCTACTTCGCCGATGGACTGACCGACGAACTGATCGCGGAGCTGGCACAAATTCCAGCCCTGCGCGTGGTATCGCGCACCTCGGTCATGCGGGAAAAAGGACAGCGCAAATCGGTAGGTGCAATCGCGCACGAACTGGGGGTTGAGGCTATCGTGGACGGCTCCGTCCTACGCTCCGGCGATCGTGTGCGCATCACCGCGGAGCTGATCGATGCGCGCAGCGACCGCCATCTGTGGGCGCAAACTTTTGAGGGGCCGCTGGGTGACATCCTCTCTCTACAGGACACGGTGGCGCGCGAGATCGCAACGCAAACCCGGGCCCTGCTGACACCTGCGGATCGCGCACGGCTCAGCAAATCGCGGACCATTCGACCGGAAGCGTACGACGACTATCTGCGTGGCTTGTACTTCATCGAGCGGCGCGAAGGAGAGCGGGCTGCTGGCTATTTTCGCAACGCTCTCGATATCGAGCCCAACTACGCGCCCGCCTGGTCCGGCCTCGCCCAGGCACTCGCGACCGAGGTGGCCATGGATCGCGCCCATGCCCGGGACGTGATGCCGTCCGCAGTCGACGCAGCAAGGCGCGCGGTCCAGATCGATCCTGACAGCGGCGATGCTTACATCGGGCTCGGCTTCATCGAATTGAGCTATCTCGAAGACTGGGCCGCGGCAGAGCGCGACCTGCGGCACGGAATCGTGCTCAGCCCCGGGAATCCCCTGGGGCACATCTACCTTTCGTTCTATCTCATCGCCGTAAATCGTCCTGACGAAGCGGTGGCGGAGGCGCGTCGCGCCATGGAACTGGACCCGCTCGGCTTCTGGACCAACCGCAACCTCGGCGCTGCTCTCTTTTACGACCGGCGCTACGATGCATCGCTCGCCGCCCTGCGCCGCGCCACGGAAATCGCACCCGACCTGCCCTCTTTGGTGGAAGGATGGAATTCGGCCATCGCCGAGGTCGAGGGCCGCTACGCCGATGCCGTGGCCGCAGATCTTCGCGGTATGACAGATGCTTCGCCGCATGAAGTGAGTGCCCTCCGCTCCGCGTTCGCCACAGGAGGATGGAAGGCCTATCAGCAAACCCTCATCCACTTCCTCCTTCCCCACAGCACCGACCCCTGTATCTCCGGCGAACTGGCGATGAGCTATTTGCGCCTGGGACAGGTTCCGGAGGCTTTCCGATGGTTTGAGCGCGAAGTGGACGAGCATTGCGTGTTCGAGACGAGCCTGGCGGCCGACCCGCGTCTGGACCCCTTCCGCCACGACCCGCATTATTTGTCACTGCAGGACCGCCTCAACCTGCCGCATTGACCACCTTTTGAGGCGCGCGTAGCCGGGGCCTGCGGACGGGAGACGGCCCGCCCGTCCCCGACCGGATTTGCACTTCGCCATTGGCACTCCATTTCAGGCCCGTTCTCCACACCTCCCACACCCATCCACCGAAACTGCACCATTTCCGCGCCTTGTGACCCGCACCCCCGGCGCGTAGCCTCGTGGAGTGGCAGAAAGATCCCTCGAAACACCCGGCTGAAGCCAGCCTCCTGAACAGGCCCGCGATCGCCCCCAAACCCGCTTCGGATGCGGCCTCCCGCCATTCTCCACAAGCAAATTCCGGGAATTATGAACCTTGATTCCCCCTTTACCATCTGAAATACTAGATGTTGTGGTTTTGGCTTGACACACACCATTAACAGAGGTACTTTCTCGTCTGCGGCACCAAATATCCGTGAAGGTTCTGTAAAGCGCTCGTAGCCTCCCCCGTTCACTGGAAGCTCACTCGCCTGAGATCCTGCGGTTTTTCTGTCCGCCTTTGGTTAGCAGCTTTTGTCCTGCCGTGATCGGGTCATGACAGCCTCGATCCGCGGTGCTTCCAGTTTTTCCCCGGCGTCCATCCGCCGGCCTAAGCCACGACGATCAGCACGGCAAGCAGAACCCACGCGTCAAGCGTCATCACTCACGAGAGAGGAATACCAATGGCCGAGGCTACCAGGAAATCCGTTACTCTAGCCACCCCATCGACGTCCGTAGAGGACGCCGGCCATCCCCCAACATCCGCCGCCTCCGCCACGGCGAAAGCCCTTCGCTTCCCGCGCTTATTTTCCCGCGCCAATGCCTCCCCCTACGACGAGATTCAGTGGGAGACCCGCACCGCCGCTATTACCGACGCCGGTGGCAAGACCATCTTCGAGCAGAAAGAGGTCGAGGTCCCCGTCGACTGGTCGATGACCGCGACCAACATCGTCGCCAGCAAATACCTCCACGGGCAGATCGACACCCCCGAGCGCGAGACCGGCGTTCGCCAGCTTGTCGGCCGCGTCGCAGAAACCATCCGCGACTGGGGTCTCGCCGGCGGCTACTTTGCCAGCTCCGAAGACGCAGCCCTCTTTCACGATGAGCTCGTCCACCTGCTCGTCACGCAGAAGGTCGCGTTCAATTCACCTGTGTGGTTCAACGTCGGCTGCGACCGCCTCGAGCCCAATTCCGACGCGCAGAACTGGCACTGGAACGCGCACAGCTGCGCGGTCGAGTTTTCCGTTACCGGCTATCGCAAGCCGCAGTGCTCGGCTTGCTTCATCAACGCGGTCGAGGACTCCCTCGACTCCATCCTGACCCTCGCCAAGACTGAGGGCATGCTCTTCAAATGGGGCTCTGGTACCGGGACCAATCTGTCTTCAATCCGTGGTTCAAACGAAACCCTCTCCGGCGGCGGCACGGCATCCGGCCCGCTCAGCTTCATGCGCGGGTTTGACGCCTTCGCCGGCGTCATCAAGTCCGGAGGCAAAACGCGCCGCGCCGCGAAGATGGTTATCCTCAACGTCGACCATCCCGACATCGTCGACTTCATCGAGTGCAAGTCAAAAGAAGAAGCCAAGGCCTGGGCTCTCATGCGCGAAGGCTACGACGGCTCCAGCGGACCCGACTCCGAGGCCTACAGCTCCATCTTCTTCCAGAACGCCAACAACTCCGTCCGCGTCAACGACGAGTTCATGCGCGCGGTGGAAAAAGATGCCGACTTCATCACTCGCAGCGTGAAGGACCAGAAGCCGATCGCAACCTACAAGGCTCGCGACATCATGAAGAAGATCGCCGAAGCTACCTGGCAGTGCGGCGATCCCGGCATGCAGTACGACTCCACCATCAACCGCTGGCACACCTCCAAGAATACCGGCCGCATCAACGCGTCCAATCCCTGCTCGGAGTACATGTTCCTCGATAACTCCGCCTGCAACCTCGCCAGCTTCAACTTACTCAAGTTTGTAAGTCCGGCCGGCACCTTTGATATCCCGGCATACCGCGCCGCCATCGACATCATGATCACCGCCATGGAGATCCTCGTCGATAACTCCGGCTATCCCACCGAGAACATCGCGCGTAACTCGCACGACTACCGTCCGCTGGGCCTGGGCTATGCCAACTTAGGCGCACTGCTCATGGCCTTCGGCCTTCCTTACGACTCCGATGCCGGCCGCGACTTTGCCGCTACCCTCACCGCCATCATGTGCGGCGAAGCTTACCTGCAGTCCGCCCGCATCGCAGAAAGTTGCCCTCCCCTCGCCTCCGCCACGCCCCTCACCGCCTCCGTCGATCACAATGGAGGCGCGTGCCCCGGCTACTACGTCAACCGCGAGCCTTTTCTCGACGTCATCCGCATGCATCGCGCCGAGGTCAACAACATCGGTAAGTCGCGCACCATCGGCGACAAGACTTTCGCCGTCCCCCAGTTCGACGACCTCATGCAGGCTTCCAAAGACTGCTGGGACCAGGCCCTCGCCCACGGTGAAAAGCACGGCTACCGCAACTCTCAGGTCACCGTCCTCGCGCCTACGGGAACCATCGGTTTCATGATGGACTGCGACACTACCGGCATCGAGCCCGATCTCGCCCTCGTCAAGTACAAGAAGCTGGTCGGCGGCGGCATGATCAAAATCGTCAACAACACCGTGCCCACAGCGCTCTTTAAGCTCGGTTACAACAACGCTCAGGTCGACGCCATCGTCAGCTACATCGACGCGACCGGCACCATCGAAGGCGCGCCCTCGCTTAAGCCCGAACACCTCGCTGTGTTCGATTGCTCTTTCAAGCCCTCCAAGGGCACCCGTTCCATCCACTACATGGGCCACGTTCGCATGATGGCCGCAACCCAGCCGTTCCTCTCCGGGGCTATCTCGAAGACGGTCAATCTGCCGCACGACTGCACCCTCGACGACATCGCGGAAGCTTACCTCGAAAGCTGGCGCCTCGGCCTTAAAGCCGTTGCCGTCTATCGCGATGGATCGAAGGGCGCACAACCCCTCAATGTCTCTGACGGCGCCAAGGCCAAGGAGATCAAGCAGTCCTCCCCCGAACATTCTGCCGCCGCCGATCGCGTGCTTGCCGCGCTTTCCTCCGGCCACAAGCCCGCTGAGGCCGACCTGAAAACCCTCGAAGCCAAAGTGGCGGAGAAGGTCGAGATCGCTTCGAAGTCCATCGTTGCCGCGAGCAATGCTTTCACCGCAGCGCTCGCCTCCGCAGCCCAGGCCGCCATTCGACCTGACTTAGATCATCAGGAAGGACCGCCCCGCGCGATTCGCCATCGTCTCCCCGACGAGCGCGCTTCGCTCACGCATAAGTTCGCCATCGCCGGCCACGAAGGCTACATCACCGTCGGCCTGTATCCCAATGGTCAGCCCGGCGAAATCTTCATCCGCATGGCCAAAGAAGGTTCCACCGTCTCCGGCCTCATGGACAGCTTCGCTACCGCAGCGTCGCTCGCCCTTCAGCATGGAGTGCCGCTCAAAGTTCTGTGCGAGAAATTCGCGCACTCCCGCTTCGAGCCCTCCGGCTGGACCGGCAACGAACACATCGGCTACGCCAAATCGATCATGGATTACATCTTCCGCTGGCTCCAGCTCCGCTTCCTCTCCGGCCAGCAACTGCAGCTCTTTGCAGCGTTGGCGCCGCAGGCAGCTTTGCCGGCCGCCTCGGATGCTGTCGTCCCTGGCGAAGGCGAAGGAGACACGAGGGATCAGCGGTTGTCCGCCGACCAGCACTCCCCAACCCGAGGCATGGGAGCAGCGAGTGCCCCTCAAGGCCGCATCGCTCCGGAACCAGGTTCGCCTACACCTTATTCGCTGTCTCCTGGTTCGATGGAGGATCGCGGTATCTACCACGCCTCCGACGCCATGCGCAGCATGTACGACATGGGCGACGCCCCCAGCTGCCATACCTGCGGAGCCATCATGGTAAGAAACGGCAGCTGCTACAGATGCATGAGCTGCGGCAGCACCAGCGGCTGCAGCTAAAAGCTGATCAGAATTGGGAAAGAAGAAGAAGGAAGGAGAGCACCTGCAGCTTGCTCTTGAGGGGGGTAGAAAGAATGAAGGGGTACGTGCAGTTATTGAGAATGGTTAGAGATCGAGAGGGTTGGCGCGAAGATGTAGGCTTCGATTCCCGTCCGTCCAACGCGATGTATTGGAATGACGAAGTCGACGCTGACATCAAATGCCAAGAACTGAATCGAGGAGTGAGGATCCGCTCCGCAGAGGACGGATCTCATTCGCTGACCGATTTCAAGACAGAGGAAACTGGGCCGGGAGAATTTTCAATCTGTTGCGAGGGGCCATTTATTCTTCGATAGCGCATACGGTTGGCATGTGATTAGAGCACATCAGGCCTCGCAAAGCGAGGCGACGGAGAAAGCCACGGCCTTCAGGCCGTGGAATAAAGGCCTCTAAAAGACCCGGGCTTTAGCCCAGGGCCTTTCCCGAAACGAAACCCGCCCATCACCAACGACACGCCCCGGCACCATCGTCATCGATCGACGCCCAATCCCACGCGCTAATCTTCCCGCGTGGAACTCTTCCCGCCCGAACTCCGCACCTATTTCATCACCACCGTCGCCG
>DASXDF010000017.1:0-1906 GCA_036490815.1 Acidobacteriaceae bacterium | reverse complement strand
CGTCTTCATCATCATAGCCATCTTCCACTTGGGAGAGCTGCAACGGCTCGGTGGCTACGATTTCGAATTCGGTCCCGCACTCTTCACACGAGACCACGTCGCCTTCTTCCACATCGTCGGCGTCAATATCGAGTGCGCTTTCACATTCCGGACATGCTGGCATTTCCTGCCCTCCAGGCTAGGACGTTCACTGTAGATGTACGCCGGAGCGCCACTGTTTGTATGGCTCTCCACCAGGAGAAGCCACCTTCGCGAGTCTTGCTGCTGCACCGCAACAGTGAAAACGTTCCAGTACGATCACTTACGGATTGATGATGACGGCGCTGGCGCCAAGGGTGCCAACTCCGTTCATTTTCCTCATAAATCTAGATTCATCGCAAGCACGCGTCATCGCATCGTCAGTGCCCGGATAGAACAGATACCCTGCCGGCGAACCCTCTCTCAGGCATCCGCCTTACGGCTAGTTTTAGAGGCAACCCCCCGGGGCGTCAAGATGCTGATGGGTTACGAATGTCGGATATGAGACCATGCGCGTGTGAATTCTATCCACGGAGTGCATCGCTTTTGTAGCGGGAGGGCTTCGCGTCAGCCCGCTACAGCCTCGAAATCCGTCGCCGCCGTCGTATGCAGCGCGGTTTTCGCATCGCTGGCCGTTTGCCCCGGCCTGGCCGCTCCAGCCAAGCCGGCCGACACCGCACATCCCATCCCTACCGCCGCTGCCGATCCGGTCATCGCGCACGCGCTCGCCGGCGTTTCCGCCGCGCAAATCCGCCAGACCATCAGCACGCTGGTCGACTTTCATACCCGCAACACCATCTCCAGCATGGATACGGACCGTCCGCCGAATACGGGCGTGAGCGCGGCGGCGAAGTGGATTGAGCAACAGTTCACGCAGATCTCGGATGCCTGCCACGGCTGCCTCGAAGTAAAGACCGACACCTTCACCGAGCCCGCGGATTCCGGTCCGCGCAGCCGTATAAAGGTGCCTACAACGATTACGAATGTCTACGCCATCCTGCGCGGCAGCGATCCCACGCAGGCCAGCCGCATGTATCTGGTCACCGGCCACTACGATTCGATCAATTCCCATGTGTTTCGCAACTGGGCAGATACTTCCGGCGATGCCCCTGGTGCAAATGACGATGCAAGTGGCACCGCCGTGAGCATCGAATGTGCGCGCGTTTTGAGCCGGCACCGCTGGCCCGCCACCATCGTCTTCGTCGCGGTTGCCGGTGAGGAGGAGGGGCTCTATGGCAGCAAACACCTGGCGACGCTGGCCAAAGAGCAGGGCTGGCAGCTTGCAGGCGTGCTGAACAACGACATCGTGGGCGGCGACACAACGCCGGGCGACACATTGCAGGACAAGACCCGCGTCCGGGTCTTCTCCCAGGGCATTCCCGCCACGGCAACGCCGGAGGAGATCAAGCGCACCCTCGCACTCGGCCTCGAAAGCGACGGGCCCTCGCGCGAACTCGCCCGCGTCGTCGCCGGTGTCGGCCGAACCTATTTTCACACCAGCTCAACCGGGTTCCGTCCCGTGCTGGAGTTCCGGCTTGACCGCTTTCTTCGCGGCGGCGACCACCTCTCCTTCAATCAGCAGGGCTTTGCCGCCATCCGCTTCACCGAGTGGCGCGAGAACTTCGATCATCAGCACCAGGACGTCCGGGTCGAGAACGGCAAACAGTATGGCGACCTGCTCAAGTATGTCGATTTCAACTATGTAGCGAACGTGGCCCGGCTGAACGCGGCCACGCTGGCCACACTCGCCTCCGCGCCGGCTGCACCGGAAGAGGTGCGCATTGTCACCAGCAACCTCGACAACAACAGCACCCTGCGCTGGAAGCCCGGACCCGGCATGCCTGCCTCTGCCCACTTCGATATCGTCTGGCGCGACACCTCGGCGCCC
>DASXDF010000016.1:0-2212 GCA_036490815.1 Acidobacteriaceae bacterium | reverse complement strand
GCATCCGGCCCTTACCCTTTCAAAAGTTGTGATCATGACGCTTGTGCTGCTGATCGCCGGCGTTGCAATCTATCGCTCAAGCCGCCGCGCGCACCAACCGGATATCGCCAGTCGATGAAATGAAAAGGCCGTTCCTTTTTTCGGTTCGGCTGAAAGGACCACCGTATGAGTCAATCTCTCGCAGACCTGCTGAACTTGTATGACGCCTCAGCTTCCCTTAATGAGGCGTTTACGATTCCCGCCCCCTGGTATCTGGATCGGCGGATCGAACAGGCGGAGCGCGAAGAGGTCTTTGGTGCAAACTGGATCGCAGTAGGCCGGATAGACCAGGTCGAAATGGAAGGCCAGTTTTTTACGGTCGAAATCGCCGGCGAGCCGCTCGTCGTGGTGCGCGGGTCGGATGGCAAGCTGCGCGCCTTCTTCAACGTCTGCCGCCATCACGCGGCTGCTGTAGCCAATGTGCCGTGCGGAACTGTACAACACCTACGCTGTCCTTATCACGGCTGGACCTACGGGCTCGATGGGTCGCTCAAAGGCGCTCCCGAATTCGCCGGGGTGTGCAACTTCGATCGCGGAGCCAATGGGCTTGTGCCTGTGCGCGTGGAGACCTGGGAGCAGTTCATCTTTGTCACTCTCGACGCCGGCGCGTCGGGCCTCATGACCTCCCTCGGCGACCTGCCTGGCCGCGTCGCGACGCTTGGGCTGGACGATCTTCGTTTTTTCGCGCGCAAGACATACTCACTGGAATGCAACTGGAAGGTTTACGTGGACAACTATCTCGACGGCGGTTACCACGTGCCGCATCTGCACAAGGGCCTTAGCAGTGTGCTGGATTACAAGGAGTACACGATTGAAATTGGCGGGCGTTATTCCCTGCAATCGAGTCCAATGGTCCGCTCACAGGAACATGAATCGTTTGCCGCGACGCGCACCGGCGACCGCGCCTACTACTACTGGCTCTATCCCAACTTCATGATCAATATTTATGAGGGCGTGATGGATACGAACCTTGTGCTGCCGCTGACCACGGACCGCTGCCTTGTGCAGTTCGACTTTTTCTTCAGGGATGTGAGCGATGGCGCGCGAATCGCGAATCAGGAAAGCATTGCGGTAAGCGATGCCATCCAGGACGAGGATGTGGACATTTGCGAGAGCGTACAGCGGGGGCTGCGCTCGCGGGCGTATGGCGCAGGGCGGCTATCGGTGCGGCGCGAGGGTGGAGAGCATCTGTTTCATCAACTGCTGGCGAAGGATCTGCACCGAGCGCGGTGAAGCCGACCAATCACCGAAAGACGACATTGCCCAGACTTTTGGTGCCATTCGGCGCTGTGGGACGGGAAAAGACGGCGAATCAGCGACTGTTTCGTTGCGGAAAGGCCACGCCCGGCGGATTTGACGGCTCACAAACGGCGGAAAAAATGCTCTACTGACGGGCATGAGCCGCGGGAGAGCCAGAAACCGGTTGGTGGGGGACGAGCCGCTGTCACCGGGACGGCTGGAGGCCTTTTCCGATGGCGTGATCGCCATCATCCTTACCATCATGGTGCTGGAGCTGAAGGCGCCGGCCAGCGCCGATCCGAAGACGCTGCTGCACGAGTGGCCGATCTTCGTCAGCTATGTCATCAGCTACTTCTACGTCGCCGTGTACTGGATCAACCACCATCATCTCTTTCATCGCGTGAATCGGGTGGACGTGCCGATCCTGTGGGCGAACATTGCCGTGCTCTTCTGCATGTCGCTGATTCCCTTCTTTACCGAATGGATGGAGAGCACGCGGCTGAGCCCGTTTCCGACCGCGATCTATGCTGCGACGATGCTGCTGAACGGCGTGGCGTTCTCGTTGCTGAACCGCGCCGTGGGACGGCACTCGATCGCCAACCCGGAGCTGGTGCTGCTGGAACGGGCGGCGCTGCGCAAGAACCTGATCGCGATCTTGATCTACGCGGTGGCAATTCCGATTGCTTATTACCGCACCGGCATCTCTCTGGGGCTGACGTTTCTGGTGGCGCTGGTCTATGCGGTGCCTTCGCTGTGGGTGGAGCGGTGCGCGGACATTCTGGAGGGCAAGGACGAGCGTCGCGCGGAGCACGGAATGGGGGAGCATGGAGCTCTGCATGAGCCGTATACCGGTCCGCCCGCTAGTCATGACTAGACCTGACAGAGGATAATCCTCCCCGTAGCCGGTGCCGCTGGCCGCTGCAATCCCGAGTTT